>JASJCR010000002.1 GCA_030065875.1 Ardenticatenaceae bacterium
GGTTTCCGGTTTGAGTCTGGTGTTGACCTCGAATATCGTACGGCAACCGGCCAAAATCGACACCAACACCTGGCTGAGTTTGTCGAAAGGAGTGAAATCGTGTGTTTTCATCTTGACTTCGACCTTTTTCAAAGGATTGAGGGTCTGATTTTGTTGGTAATGTGCCAGCAAAACGGCCAAAGGCGCGTATTGCGTGTTCGTTAATTCCGCGGTCAGTCCAAATTCGATGGTCATGAGTTATGCCTCCTGCGGAGCTAACTCTAATGAACTTTTGGACCGGTTGCGAATCGGGGCTCAAAAGAGCCCGTTTAACCGATTTTTTAGCAGTAGATATGCCTTCTCTTTGCACATTCGAGTAGAAATGGCCTCTCTTTGCGCAAAATTAAGGTAAGTACTCTGAAACTTAAGCTTTCTTAATTACTTTTACCGATGAACATTGAAGATTTACAAATGAATGTGGATATGAACCGACTTTCAAAACAGACTCGTCATCCCCGCGCATGCGGGGATCCATCGGTGACCATCCAGTGGATTCCCGCTACAGAGTATTAAGTGGTTTACAAAAAGAATTGCTAAAAAAGCCACGGATTAACACGGATTTTCGCAGATTTCTCCCTATAATCTGCGAAAATCTGCGTAATCTGCGGATATTTTCTGTGAAATTAGCGAACTGATTAATTTCCCGGCTCAAGCGCAAACTCAAACACCCCAATTTCGGCCGACTCGGCCAGCGGGGCTGTTCCGGCACAGCCGCTTGACTCAACTTGATAAAAAGCGGTTCCTAAACTCAGGGCATTGGTCACCGTATATGGGGTGGTGATTCCCATGGCTACCGTTGTGCCCTCCCCCAGATCGAAATATGGGGTGGTGCTGGAAACAATCGAGGCCACACACCCACCGGCCGGAGCCACCCAGTTGAATTGTAGATCGGGATCTGCGGCGATAAATTCCAGCGAGTGGGTCAGGGGAATATTGGTTTCGACGGTGCTCAAGGTGGGGGTGAGTGGATAATTTAAATCGTTGATGATTTGAGTCATCGTGGTGACATCCACTGAATCAAAAAGACCGATGGAAAATTCCGTTTGTCCGGTCAGTAAATCTTCGAGATTGTTTCGCCCAAAGCCAAAGACGGTCATCTCATCGGCCGCGCCGAGATTGTTGTTCAACGACCGGTAGGAGTCGATTAGATTGTCTGGCGTGTGGTTGATGATGAAGATGGAGCGGTTGAGAGTTGGATCGGCAAAATATGCCCACTCATCTCCGGGCAAATCATAAGTGAAGTCACTATCGAGGGTCATGCTGACCCCCGTAGACAATCTCAAAAAATCGTTGGCGTCCATCAAGCCGCCGGGGGTTCCTTCGTACAAAAACCAATAATCGTCGGCCGCTTCCAGGACGGTTAGCCGGGCGGATTGAGGATAAATTTCCCACATGACCGAAAATCTATAAGCCGGCAGCCAACTTGGATACCCGGTTGAACTAATCACCGTTTTGATCGGTCCACTGCTCAAGATTACTGAGGTTGAACCTGAATCGCCGGTATACCCAGGGTGAAAAAATTTGTTAAACCCCAAATTGGGTATACCGCGGTAGGTGTAGGGGGTGCCGATAGGATCATAACCGATCCAATCATTTCCTTGCGAATCGACCAGGCTTGAAAAACCGCCCCCTTCTTTGTGGTAATCATAAATGGCTGAGGGGGTTTCGATGCGAAAAGCGAGCTGGCCAGCATCGGAGATGTTATCGGTTGTGGTAATCAAGGGGGTCATGGTTACCGAACCCACCGCACTGCCTACGGGGTTGAAGTAAAGGTCAAAGGTACGAGTTGTGGTTGGTGAAGTGGTGCCATCTAAAATGAAGACGAGGGTACCGGAAGCGTTGGTTGAGGCGTTGTAATCGGCCGCCTGGTCAAATTGGAAGTGCACGTCGGAATCAAGTAAGCTGCGGGTGCCGTCCACTTCGATCACCCTTATGGTTTGGGGGTCAAACGCGGCCGTTTCTCCAGCATTGTTGAGCAGCGTGGTGAAGTTAACCGCAATTTCCACCGGCCGATTTGTGCGCGTGTAGCTGTCGTTGGTCACGACAACCTGTGCCCGGTAATTTAAGTTGTTGTCCCACCAGTTGCTCGTCGATGGAGCTGCTTCGGCCGTCTGACCGGCTATCCACAAGAGGGAAGCCATGAGCAGAGAGCCCCAGATTAGGGCAGCGAAAATTGAGCGAATGCGATTAGGTTGACCATTCATGAAGTGAAGCACCTTTGATGGGTTTTTACTCATTATTCGCTTTTTGCTTACGAGGAGGCTTTCAATTGAGTTGTCGGAGGGGAAAAAAGTGTGAAAATGCATTGACGCAGGCGCGATTTTTTAATCGCGCCTGCGCTTCTATTTTGACCGCGTTTTTGTTGAAATAACAGCCTACTGGACCCGAGTGAGCGACCAATCGTCGACAAACCAGCCGTTATTTTGGATGGCAAAGCGGCCGCGAAGCGCCGCCCCAACCGTCACCGTAGACCGCTGGTTGATGGTAAAACGATAGGTCAGGCGATTGCGCTGCCCGAAGTTGGGGAGGATCCAGCCCGAGCTGCCGCCAGCCGCGATGAGACGGACGTCTCCCGACAGCGGATCTGGCGCTAAAACTTTCTGACCGTTTTGATACCCGACCACCAAATCGGGAAAGACGTTGACTACCAATTCATAGGTTCCGGGATCCAGGGTCACATCGGTCAACATCCGGACGCTGATCGCGCCGCTGCCCTTAAATATTTTTACGGTGTGGTCCCCATCATAAATAAAGAGGGGGTGTTCGCTTGGCGGCAGGAATTGGCGGGAGAGTACGCGCGTTTCCGGCCGGAGCCACACATCCCAACTTTCACCGCCAAAGCCGGTTGGGCCGCTGTCCCATTCAAACCGCCAGCTGTTGGGCAGCTGAAGCTCTGCCACGCCGTTCATGTTGTACCACCCGTTTTCAAAGGAGCCGTTGGGCAGTAAATTGCCGCTGGTTACCGGTGGTGGAGGGACAGCTGTGGGTGGTGGGGGCACCGGTGTTGGCTGCGGTGGTACAGGGGTTGGCTGTTGCGGAACCGGTGTCGGCTGCGGCGGGACGGCCGTCGGATTTGGTGGTGGTTGGGTGGGCGGTGGCGGTGGGGAGCCGGTTGCGCCTGGGATAGTGAGCTGCTGCCCCACAAGTATAAAGTTGATGTTGCTGATGCGGTTGGCTGCAGCGATTGCCGAAATGGTAACCCCATAGCGTACGGCGATACGCGACAGGGTTTCACCCGGCTGGACCGTATGAATTGTTGCGGATTCCGATCCTCCGCCATTGCCTGGGTTGGATGGAAGCGGCGGCGTATTGGTAGTGGGGATCACCAGACGTTGATTGACGTAGATGAAGTTCGGGTTGATGATGTTGTTGGCCTGCACAATGGCCTGCATGGAAATGCCAAATTGGCGGGCGATGCCCATGAGGGTGTCTCCCGGCCGCACGATGTAGATGGTGTCAGCGGCCGCGACAAGCGGGAGGATGAGCAGCCATAGGAGGGCTGCAAAATAAGCCAGTGGACGGATTTGTTTCATGTTACTTCTCCAGATATTCAGTACAGCAGACTGTTCACTTATTTTATGTGGATTGGGGAATTTTGTGAATTAAGGGGAGGTGAAAACGGGGGCTAGAGGATAGGTGATAGGTAATGGGTGGTGGGTGTTAGGTGATGGGTGATGGGTGTTAGAGGAGTGTGGCGGTTTGCATGCCGATCCAAACCAGCAGGAGCCCGAGAAGATTGCTGGTAATCATATAAAACAAAGCCGGCTGTGCCCCTCCAGCCTGAAACAAGTTAAACCCTTCAAGAGCAAAGGTTGAAAAGGTCGTTAACGCCCCCAGAAAGCCGGTGGTGACCATCAAGCGCAATGATTCCTGCCCAATCAGACGATCCGAAAACAGCTGATACAGCAGCCCCATGAGGAACGCTCCCAACATGTTGGCGGCGAAAGTCCCCCAGGGAAAAACAACCGGGGCCCCATCCCGAAACCTCAGAATGGCCGAGGCGGTCCAAACCGCAATCCCATACCGCAATAGCGCGCCGCAGGCTCCACCAACCGCGATGGCCAAAAATTGATTCATGTGGGAACTTGAGAAATAAACTACTTAAACGGAGGCACCTTATATTTTAAACTTCCCGCCAGGATGCCTTGTTGGAAAGCATAATTTCGTGTATACAATCCCATCTCCCACTTTTCTTTGATGCGCATGCGCCATAAGAGAAGCTGTACCCAACCTTTAATATGAATATACCATCTGACCATTGACTCTTTTCCCCGAGTTGATGGATTGTAACGGGTCTCGAGCAGGGCACTGTATTTTCCGTAATTAAACCACTGTTTCTTCATTTCATCGACTGTCGCGCGCAGGCGGTAATGCAATACGGCGTCTTTTACAAATTTGACCCTGGCCCCGGCCTGTTGCGCTTTGAATCCATAATCGAGGTCTTCGGCGGCTATCAACGTCTCGTCAAATCCCCCGATTTTTTCGTGATATTCCCGTTGAATGCCCAACCCCCACCCTCGAACCATCATAAAATAAGGGGGGTACGGCGCTTGATGATCCTCTTCATTGACATCCTCATCTTCATATGCCAGATGATTCATGTCAAATTTTTGCAGCCAGGAATCGTGATTGAGTTTTTTGAACTCTATGCGGCCGATGGCAATATCGTGATCTTGCAGCGCCTGAACAATTAGCTTTAGCCAGTCGTGACCGATGACGTCATCTGCATCACAAAAGATAAAAGCATCTCCGCTGGCGGCCTTTGCCCCTATATTTCGCGCATACGCGGGACCGCTTCCTTCAAATGCTTCGACGTATTTAATTAACTGGCTTTTTTGCGCAAAAGAGCAAATGACCTCTTTTGAAGAGTCTGTAGAGTTATTGTCGACAACGATGATTTCAAGAAGAAACTCTTCCCGTTGGGTGATAATCGCCTGCAGTTGTTCCCCGATGGTGTCAGCAGCATTGTGGCACGGAATAATTACGCTAATTTTCATCAAATTTTTCTCAAAACTTTCTTTGAAGGGCTCCGACGCTATCGCTTTTAGCGGAAAGAAAGGTTACTAAAGAAACCAAAGGAAGTGATGGTTGTGCCCACACCCTTTGGTTTCGATTTTTCACCAGACAGCCACCCCCGGCTGGCTTGAGTTATTGGGTTAAATGTCCAAATCGTCTGAACAGAATATCCAACCACCAATTTGAAATATTTTCGGCACTAAAATGGTTTAAGGCGTACACGCGGCCGGCCTCACCCATCTCTTTGGCTAAATCCGGATTGTAAATCAATTTAACGATATTGGCGGCCAGCTGTTCTGGATCACCTGGTTGTGATACAAAACCCGTTTTATTGTGTAAGACAACCTCAGGCACGCTGCCTGAATCAATTGAAACACATGGAATTCGAGCCACCATTGCCCCCAAAAAAACGAGGGAGACGGCATCAGCCAGCAGCGGCAGGGCAAATATATCGGTGCCCGCAAATATATCTGGTAAATCATCGCGGAACCCCAGGAAACGAACTTTGTCACCCAGATCAAGCTCTTTGGCCTTGTTAAAAATCACCTGGTCAAAATCGGTCCCGGCCGAGGCATCACCCACAATCAGAAGGTGAGCGTTCGGAATCTCGGGCAGGACTTTTGAAAACGCCTCGAGCAAAAGAGGGAACCCTTTCCCGGCATCCAGGCGGGCTGCTGACGTGATAATAGGTGTGTCAAGCGGAAGATCCAGCTCTTTACGCAGCTTATCCCCGTTATGGGGAATGTCATAAATGCGCGTGTCGGCAATATGGTGAATATGTTCGGTGTTTTCCCGAGGAACGCCCTGACCGATCGCCGTTTCCTGAACAAATTTGCAGCTGCCAACGACGTGGTCGTTGTTTTGAATGATTTTGAGGGTGTTTTTACCCAGCCATGGACCCACCTCATAGCAGATGTGGATGACATGGGGGATATTAAAAATTTTTGATGCCCAGTGAGCCAAAAAAACCTCGTGATGCTGCTGGGTAGTATAGATGACGTCCGGCTTAAACTCGCGAATATGCTTTCTGATTTTTAGAAAGGCACCGGGCAATTTGCTGATGACCATCATGCCGCGCTGAAGATGAGACGGCCGCTGTGGCAAGTTCATGTTGCGGCCAAAATCGTAGTGAAAAACCCGATTTTCGCGAGCCAGTTGAGGAACGATGTTTGCGGAAGGATTGTGAGTGGCAGACTGCCATAAAAACATGGCGTCGACATAGTCGGGATCGACGTTTTCAGCGAGATTTTTGTGAACTTTGTACTCGTTGCTCTCGTCCCGGGTGGCGTGAAGAAACAAAACCCGCAGGGGACGGTTGGGCTTGGGTGGTTTGTGGTATTCCAATTCTGGCTGATTTAAACCCATAGGTTCATCTTTAATTTGGGATTGTGGAAGATTTGAAATCATATTTTCTTAATTTGACCTACATTTATTTAGATCGTGGATTTTGTTCACACAAACCCAATAGAATGGTGAATATTTTTGAGAGAAGCTTGTGTAATAAGACCTTCACACATTTTTAACAGGCAAACCTTACAACCCAGATTAATAAACAGGACCAATTTCCTATATTTGTTCTTGCCAAAGGCCTTTTTTCGTAGTTTTGGTTTTCCCCTCTAAATTGCCACAGATTGGACCAATCTTCAAGATTGGTCCAATCTACGAGCATGGATGTTTTAAGTGTTAATCCGCTTTTTAACCTGTCCGCCCCAAAACCCGACCCAGCGGGGATTTGCTGAGCCTGGAAGAGACATTCGGTGAGCTGTCACCTTTATTTAGCGAATCGAATTGACGTAATCCAGCGCAAATTGGGCGGGATAGAAAAACTCATTTAGCTCCAGAGCTTGCTCAAAAGAATTCGCCGCCCCATTTAAATCTCCCTGAAAGGAAAGGGCATGTCCTTTGTAGTAATACGTCTCTTCGACATTTCGGCCGCCGGGATCAACCAGAGTGGCATCCGCCAAATTGATCATATCCTGATAGCGCCCGGTTTTCATATAGGCGATATACGGCCGGTGCTGGTACCACAACATGCGGCTGGGCAAACCAAGGGCCAAAGATTGATCAAAGGCGGTGGCCCCATTTTCATAAAAAGTTTGCTCGCCGGTGATTTCCCCCAGGCGGGTAAGAGCCGTTCCCAGGTTAAACCAGGCAAATTGATTTTCAGCGTCCTTATCGATATTTGATTGGGCGCGCTGGGCGGCACTTTGCCACATGGTCACGTCATCAAGCAGATCATCACCTAAAATGGCAAACACCTCACTTTCTTTTTCAGGGGGATAAATGACGTAAAACGTATAGGCAAACTGCTGCCAATAGTAATCGATGTACTCATAAGTGTAAGGCCGGCCGTCCTCTAAGGTAAATCCAGCCTGCACGTCGCGTTCGTTAAACGGTCCCAGGAACGTATCCATCGTGTTGAAAATTTCCTGCCCGTCATCATACCCGAAGACGGTTAAATAATGACCGTACCAGCCGCGCGCGTTTTCAACGTTTGGATCGTACCCTTTTTCAATAACCACCGGGAACCCGGCCGTGATCAGCCGCTTGAGCAGCTCCTGGTCGCCGTTGGCCCGGGTAATGGAACTGAGGGCGGTTTCCTGATTGACGTAATCGCTGACCTGCCAGGGACTGACGTTGCGATCCTGGGTATTTGGCTTGAGGTAGGAGGCGGCTGTTAGCTGATCGGTTGGATCACCCCAAAAGTTGAGCACCAGGGTGGCGTTGGTGGGGCCACAGTTGTTAAATTTTTGAGCCTCGTTTTTCAACCCTTCAATTCGGTGAGAGACAGGCAGGGGTTCGGGCGTGGGCGTTGGTGGGATGGGCGTGGCGGTTGGCGGAAGTGGTGTGGGGGAGGGAGCCTGTTCAACTGCACTACTTTCGTCAGGCTGAGCGGCCGTTTGCGATTCAGCCGGAGCTGTTTCTGTTGGAATCGGCGTTGCCGTGGCGGGTATGGGGGTGGTAGAAGCGGCTTCGGCGACGATCGCGATATCAGCCACCAGATCGGCCGCGTTGACTTCAGCGGCGTTGGCTTCGGCCACCGCCGGCAGATAATCACTTCGTTCACCCATGGTGGCAATCAGCGCATCAGGCAGATACGCCCAATATTGGGCTGGAACCATGGTCTCAATGATTTGGGGCAGGAACGTGATAAAGATGATGATTAAGATTAAAAAACCTGCCGAGACATTGATAAGCTGTTTGATTTTTTGGTTCATAATATTACTTACAGACGCCGCAATCAGCGCCTGTCCCTTTATTCCTCTAACGCAGCCAGCGCCTGTTCCGCCTGATGAAAGCGGGGGTTAAATTCCGCTGCCCGATTTAAATCTTTTCTGGCTTCCCTTTGATTTCCCAATGCCTGATAGGCCAGGCCTCGATAATAGTAAGATTCTTCAAAGTACGGCCGCTGGTAAAGTGTGGCATCGGCCAAATCGATGACATCCTGGTAGCGGCCGATTTCATAATATGCTTCATAAGGGCCAAACTGATACCACAACATCCGCCACGGTAGACCAAACGCCCGGGCGTTGTCAAACGCTTTGGCCGCCATTTCATATTCCCCTAAACCGTTATAGGTTGAACCCAGATTGAACCACAAGTATGGGTTTTCCGGATCGTCCTCAAGTTCAGCGAGATTAACGTCCAGGGCGGCCGACCACATCGCCTGGTCATCCATCGCTTCACCAATTATTTGGGAGACTTTTTCTCCCTGCGCTGGCTCATAGATGGCTACAAAATGGCGATTAAAATGGCGCCAGTAGCGGTCAAGTTCTTGATACGAGATCGGCCGCCCCTCGGCAGGGGCAATTTGATCCTGCTGGGCGGAAACCCCATCTGCCAGCCAGGAGTCATACACCCAGAAGGTTTCAAGCTCATCATCATAACCAACCACCAGCAAATAATGGCCGTACCACTCCATCCACGCATAAGCACCCGGCGGATCGATTCCGGTTTCAATGATGACGGGAACGTCGTTCGACAGCAGCTGTTTGATCTGTTCGATGGTGCCATTAACGCGATCTAACCCTTCGAGATCGGTGGTTGCTTCGACAAATGCAACCAGCTCGGCCGGGGTCACGTTGCGATCTTCCGGATTGGGTTTTAACCAATCAGCTGATTCTGACTGGCGTGTATAGATTTGAAAGTAGCTTAGCCCCATGGCAATTGTGGCCGGGCCACAATTATTCCACGCCTGAAATTGATGCTGGATTCCGTAAAGGCGAGCGGTGGGTTCAAAGGGAATCGGGACAGGGGTGGGGGGGATGGGTGTTGGGGTCGGGGATGTGGGAGGGGGAGAATTTGATTCGCTGGTTGAAACGGTCGTGGGCACCGGTGTGGGTGAAGCGGGAACGCCAATCGTCGGCGTAGCTGACGGCTGAATAAAGGCGGCCAATTCAACAGTCGCCTCCACCGTGGGCAATATTTCAACATGATCGCGTACGCCCAGCGCCTGGATCGGTTCCGGCATGAGAGATACATAGCGGCTGGGGATCGCCCGCAGCAGCGGTGGCAGCGCCAGAACCCCGGCTGTAATTAGCAGGATAATCAAACCGAGGGTGATGAGCAGAAAGCGTTTCACAGATAGAAGACCAGTAGAAGACAAGAGACCAGAGACCAGAGATGGTTTGAGTGAAAATTATTCATTGATAATTGGTTATTGATAATTGACCATTGTTTAGTATAGCCAAATCACTTTTCCATCCAACGATTGGTTAGCCGCCGTTAATCTGTTGGGCGGATCGAGGCAAAAAAATAGCGGTTTTGGCCGTGGGGCACAAAACCGCTAAAAAGATGATTTTAGGTAGTTATTTCTTACATTTTAATGTAAGTTAAGCTCTTCTTACACAGCCGAATTTATTCAGCCGCTATCGGTACCGAAACGCGATTTTTCGCGTTATCTAACCGGATTTATTCAGTTTCGGTCTTCTTGGTCGATGAATTTTGAGTTTTAACAAATTAACGCCCATACAGGGCCGTCATTCCCGCGAAAGCGGGAATCCACTGGATTGCTACCGATGGATCCCCGCCTACGCGGGGATGACAGGCCTGTTTTGAAAGTCGGTTTATATCCGTATTTATTTGTAAATCTTCAATATTCTTCGGGAAGACAAGGCCTCAACCCTGGTCACATCTTAAATTAAATCACTGATGGCTGCTTTCTCACCGCGCAGCTCTTCGTGAGTGGCATCAACCTTGCCTTTGGCAAAATCACTCCAGCCGAGATCCTGCACAATGTGATACCCACCATTGCCATCAGCAACACAGGGGAATGAAAACAGCAGCCCATTGTCGATGCCGTAGCTGCCGTCAGAGGGAACCGCGGCCGAGAACCAGTTGCCCGCTTCCGTTTTGTGCATAAAGCTGCGCACGTGGTCGAGGGTGGCACTGGCGGCCGACATCGCCGAAGATTTGCCGCGTGCGGCGATAATCGCTGCCCCGCGCTTCTGAACGGTGGTAATAAATTCACCGCGAAGCCACTCATGGTCAGAGATGACGTCCATCACCGGCTGGCCGTTAATTTTAGCATTTTCGATATCGGGATATTGGGTGGCGCTGTGATTTCCCCAGATGGTGATATTACTGATTTCGGTCGTGGCCACACCGGCTTTGGCCGCGATTTGAGAGTACGCCCGATTTTGGTCGAGGCGGGTGAGGGCGCTAAAACGCCCATCGGGAATATCCGGAGCGTTGTTCATGGCGATCAGGCAGTTGGTGTTGGCCGGATTTCCGACGACCACCACGCGCACGTCATCGGCCGCAACCGCATTCAGGGCCTCACCCTGACCCACAAAGATTGGGCCGTTGACCTTGATTAAATCGCCGCGCTCCATCCCTTTGCCGCGAGGGCGTGAGCCGATTAACAGCGCCCAGTTCACCCCGTCAAAGGCAACTTTGGGATCGGCGGTTGCCACAATTGAATCAACTAGCGGGAAGGCACAGTCATCCAATTCCATGACGACCCCTTCCAAAGCCTGCATGGCCGGTTCGATATCGAGCAGATGAAGCTTGACTTTGGTATCAGCGCCAAAAACTTCTCCATTAAGCAAACGAGGCAAAATTGAGTAACCGATCTGACCAGCTGCGCCGGTAACGGCAACGGTAATTGTATTGGACATAAAATCCTCCAGATAAGCGACCCAAATCGAAAGGGAATCACCCGTTGGGTCAAATTTGATTTAAAAAGAAAAGTGCAGTGGGGTTTTTTAAAAGCTTTTCCTGTCGCTAATTATCTTCTATTCAGAGAAAGAGGCAACCAAAATTGATGAGAATGTAAGGTCCGCACCACCAAAACATGACGTAGGAAAATGGGAATAGGAGGTTTGTCTTATTTAAAAGCGGGAATGCCGGGGGTCCTAGTCGCTATTTCCTAATTCTTTCAAATCCGAGCCGACTTATAATGACACTGTTTACGGAAGTTTTACTTAAAAATTTGGGGAGAAAGTTCACTGTCAGCTATTTGATTGTCTGACCTATGGTCTTGTTTTACCTTTTATTTAATTATTTATGTCCAGTGCGTAATTTCTGATCATTTCCCCCAACAAACCCACATATGAGGTGCTTCATGGTTCGAATTGACCGATCACATTCTTGGGCAAGAGCACTGCCTCTTGTTGGCGGTATCCTTTTGACCGCTTTGATGGTATTTTTTATTCTGGGTGGCGCAGTGCCATCAGAAGGTGCGGTGTCTCAGCCGTCGGCCGCTAGCAACGCATTTTTTCAATTTCAAGGAACTTTGGCCGCCAGTGAGACGATCTCTCCAACCTTTAACGCGACCAAAACCGCAATTTTCTCTCTATCGGCTTCAAATGGGACCGGCCCGGTCAGCCTGAACATTTCAGATGGAAGCGCCACTTCCGTATGGGGTGGACAGGCCGAAGATGGTGAAACCGTTTGGGGTTTTGTAGAGCTTTCGGGTTTAAATTCATTTGTATTGACCAATTTGGACGGCGGTGGCACCATCGATTTTTCTTTTAAAATGTATGATGTACCGGCCGCTCCATATAATTGGGCCGGTCAGGCGGAGCCCACCGGGGAAAACAGTAAAATTAAGTTGACTTTCCCACAGAGCGGTCTTTATGAGTTTGACTTCACCATCACCGCTAATGAGCGTTATCTGTTTACGGTGAACGACACCCTGATTCAGAAAACGATTGACAGCGCTCAAACCAACACGTACTACATCCCGGCCGGAACGCACGAATTGGCCATCAACCAGGATAGCACCGGTAATGCCGTAGCTTGGGGTGTCGATGTGACGTATACCGGGACAGCAAACGATACCACCCCGTTTACCCAAAGTGGTTCAAGTATCGAGAATGAAGAAGCGATTTTGTTTGCCCCGGCCGCGGCTGTTCAGGTCAACGTGGTCATGACGGCTACAAATGATGCCGCTTCGCTAGAAATTTACGATAAAGACAGCAACCAGGTTGGAGCCACGCGCACCATCGAACAGGATGAAACGGTGTGGCAAACGTATGATTTGCCGGCCGGGGCCAACCGCATTGTGATGGTTGCCGACAGTGGTACCCTCGATTACGATCTGGCGGTGTATGCCCTGCCAACGGCCGATGGGTATTCCATATCCGGATCGGCCGCTGATGTGGGTGTTAACAGCGAAGCCCGCCTCGTTTTTGCGGATTCAGGTCTGTATACATTCTCGTACGACGCCACATCTGGCCGCTACCAATTTGAAATTAACGACGAGTTTATTCAAAAAACCGTTGAGGGGGCCGACTCGGTTACTTACTTCATTCCGGCCGGAACCCACACCTTGAAAGTGACGCAGGATCATAATGCTGGAGCCGATTGGGGGATTGATGTCGCCAAAGCGGTTGGCAGCGCCGATACACTGCCTTATGCTAAAACCGGTGGCGATATCGGCGGGGCCGCGAACGACTTTGACGTCGAGTGGCTGCCGGTTTATCTCGATTCAGCCGCCGACGTGAATATGTTGATTAAAACGATCGGTGATGTTGGCGATTCCCTGGCCATTGATGTATTCCAGGGTTCGAGCCCCACCCCCAGCTTTTCACTAGCTACAGCCTATGGCACTGAAGATTTGTGGCAAACACTTTCGCTGGCCGCCGGCTTAAATCGCATTCGCATTGCCGCCACCGGTGCAGACCCGCTTGAATACGATTTGATGCTTGAAGCGGTTCAGACCGCCGGAACAGTGAACTGGGAAGGAAATTCCCTTGATGCGGGCGATAACTCCACCATTAAAATAGATTTCCCCACAAGCGGACTCTATCGCTTTACGATTGATTCATCCGCAGGATTTGCCAATTTGCAGCCGGTCGTCGCTTTGCCTGATGTCCAGGGCACAAATGCCGTCGCGGCCAGTGGCGATGTAAGCTATGACCTGCAAATCCCGGCCGGTGTTCATGAGGTAATCGTAGATCAAGATAGCGCCTATCCGGAAACGACGTGGATGGCCACGGTTGCCCCGGTGGCCGCTGGGCCGAGTTTCCTGTCCATGAATGTCGAGTTGGATGCTGGAGAATCGATCGCCCAATCCTTTGTGGGCAGCATGGACTTCAATGTGTCCGTAACCACAACCGGCGGCGACGTTGATGTCGAGATTTCTGATGGTACCCCGGCTGTCGTTTGGGATGAGTCTGTAATCGACGGAGAAACGACTTGGGGAACCGGGACGCTCAGCGGTAATAACAGTATCGCTTTGACCAATAATGGCGGCGCAACGGTGACCGCATCTCTGGTGTTCTATCACATCCCGGCGGCCGACGGATACAGCTGGGATGGTTTAGGGGATGCGAGCGGTATCAACAGCCACATTCGCGTGAACTTTGCGACCGACGGCCTTTATACCTTTGATTTTGGACGAGATAGCGGCCGCTACCAATTTTTGCTGGATGACGACAACCTGCAAAAAACGGTGGAAAGTGACGGGTCCAGCGTGACCGCCTTTGTGACCGCCGGCGTCCATGATTTGTATCTCGATCAAGACACGACGCTCGGTGCAGATTGGGACGTGGCCATCACCGCTGAAAGCGATGTACTCGACACTTTACCGCTTGCTGCAGATGGCGGCGTCTTGGGCGGCCCTGCAAACGACTTTAGCGAAGAATGGCTGCCCGTGGAGCTTGGCACCGCCACTCCTGTCAATGTTAAAGTGACCGCCGCTGGCAACCCTATCGATGAGATTATGCTCGAAGTGTATGATACATCGGGTAAAGTTGCTGAATTGACCCCGGTAGAAGGTGGGGAATCCATATGGACGACGTTTGACATGCCCGCCCGCGGGTGGTTGAAAGTGGTCGCCGATGCCGGCAACGTTGCCGGTATCAGCTATGACATTATGGTAGAAGCGATTCCCACCGCTGGAACTTCTTTTGCCGGAGAATCATACGCTGATAACGCCACCAACAGCCAGCTGGCCGTTAATTTCCCGACCAGCGGCCTGTATACCTTTGATTTGACCGCTACCACCGGTCAATTCCAATTCAAAGTCAACGATGAGTTTATTCTGAAGACGGTAAATGGCAGCAGCAGCGTGGCTTACTATGTCCCCGCTGGTGATCATGGAATCACGGTGATTCAGGACGACACCCCAGCGGTAACCACGGAGTGGTCCGCCCAAATCTCGGCCGTTGGGGCTGCGGTTGATACCCTGCCGTATGAAAAAGACGGAGGTGATCTGGGCACGGTCTTTACCGAAGAGTGGCTGCCGGTGTCTCTCGGCGCTGAAACAATGGTCAATCTGGAAATTGCCGTTGCCGGTGCCGACACCGATAGTTTGACCGTGGAAATCGTTGATGGGACCACCACCGTTCACACGTTTGACGTGTCTGGTACCGAGACGATCTGGCAGGCTATTGAAATGCCGGCCAACGCGCGGATTCATCTGGATGCGGCCGGAGCGGCCGGTGATTTGACGTACGACATTAAGGTGGAAGCCGTCGCCTCACCAACTTACACCTGGTCGGGATTGTCGCTGCAATCCGGTGATAAACCGACATTCTTCCTGGATGCTCAGGTTGATGGTTTGTATCAGGTTGTTGTGCGCAGCAACCAGGGATTCATTGACTTTACCCGTACGCTGGCACCGGATGTCCAGGCGCCACAGGCCGGGATTGTAATTACCTCTGAGGTTGAGCTGGATGCCGGGATTTACGTCTTCGAAGGGACTCCTAGCGGCGCTGTAAACGAGTGGGAAGTGGAAGTCACCCTGCTCGATGCCCAGGCCCCCACGATTTCGGCGATTACTCCGGATTCCACCGGTATTAATCAAGAGGTCGAAGTGACCATTTCCGGGACTAATTTCCGGGTGGACAAAGTTGAACTGGTTTCCGGATCAACTCGAATTGAACTCACGGTTCTATCGTCAGACGGAAGCAGCATTACGGCAACGGTGCCAGACACGATTGCTGTTGGTACATATGACGTGGTCGTGACCAACGTGGACACCCAATCAACTATGTTGGCCGGGGCGTTCACAGTAGAGAACTTCACGTTGTTCTTGCCGTACATTTCGCGGTAACTGTTCCATTTTGTGAAGATAGTTCGAGGGGTTCAGCGGCCGCTGAACCCCTTTTTTGTTGCCAGATAGATGAAGCTTGTATTTTTAAGGGTATTACAAAAAGAATTATCGAATAATTAGCTGCAGATGCCGCGGATTAACCCAGAACCTCTCCTGATTCCCTCTCACTATTAAATCGACTGATACACAAACACACCAATAAACTAATATGTCAATACACCAAAAACAATTATTTTCCTCTTGCCTATTTTGGTGAAGGATTTACAATCAGCGGATAGGTCGTCACGAGCCAAAGATATGAACGAAGACAATTTTGATTTTTTCCAATACCCAAGTTTTTTTGAAGATTTCTCTGATCTTGAAGATGGAGCCTTAAGCGATCTCGATTATGAGCCGGAGGATGGCATCATTGAATGCCCGTTTTTGCCGTTGCGAGATCTGGTTCTTTATCCACAAATGGTCATGCCGTTGTTTATCGGCCGCGACCGCTCTCTGGCGGCCGTGCAGGCGGCCGTGGCCAACGATGAGCGGCTGGTCCTGGCTACGCAACGGCAGGTCGAACAAACTGATCCTCTGCCGGATGAAATTTTTAGCCTGGGAACAGAAACATCGATCAATCGGTTTTTGCGACTTCCAGATCAATCAAACAGCGTCCTGGTTCAAGGGCGACGGCGGGTCGAAATTCTCGAATATGTGCAGTGGGATCCTTACATACGCGTGCGAGCGCGCCTCATCGCTGAAGAAGACGGCTGGAATGAGGAGACGGAAGCGCTGATGCGAACGGCCGTCGACATTTATGAAAAGGTGGTGATGCTCAGCCGAAAGATCCCCGATGATGCCTTTGCCTTCGCCATAAATATTGATGAGCCTGGCTGGCTGGCGGACTTCATCGCTTCAACGTTGGATAGTCCGGTCGAAGTGAAGCAAAGCATTCTCGAAACCCTCGACAGCTCAACCCGCCTGCACAAAGTAACCATCCTGCTGGCCAAAGAGCTTGATGTCTTGCAGCTGGAAGACCAAATCCACTCCAAGGTGCAAAAAGAGATTGATAAAACCCAGCGCGAGCATTTTTTGCGGGAGCAGATGCGGGCAATTCAGGGTGAGTTGGGTGAGATGGATGTGTTTTCCCAGGAAATTGATGAGCTGCGGCACTCGTTAAAGCGCAAGCAGCTGCCGGATGAGGTTCGGGCGAAAGCGGAAAAAGAGTTGATCCGCCTGGCCAGTATGCCATCGATGGCCCCGGAAGTTGGGATTATACGCACCTATCTGGACTGGCTGGTTGATTTGCCCTGGACTGAGGCTTCTGAAGAAAGCCTCGACGTCATTCATGCGGCCGAGATTCTCGATGCCGATCATTACGGTTTGGAAACGATCAAAGACCGCATTCTGGAACACATTGCCGCCCGGCAGCTTGCCCCGGATCGAGTGCGTGCACCCATTTTGTGTTTTGTTGGCCCTCCGGGCACCGGTAAGACCTCTTTAGGGCGCTCGATTGCCAGGGCGCTCAATCGCGAGTTTGTGAGGATTAGCTTGGGTGGGGTGCGTGACGAAGCGGAAATTCGCGGCCACCGCCGGACTTATATCGGGGCGATGCCCGGCCGGATTATTCAGGCAATGCGCCGCTCTGGCACCTGCAATCCACTTTTTATGCTCGATGAGATCGACAAAATCGGGCAGGATTTTCGCGGTGATCCCTCAGCAGCCCTGCTCGAAGTATTGGATCCGGAGCAAAACAACACCTTTGCGGATCATTACCTCGACCTCGATTTTGATTTGTCCAACGTCATGTTTATCACCACGGCCAATATTTTAGACCCTGTTCCGATGCCTCTGCGGGATCGAATGGAAATTATCGAATTTCGCAGCTATCTTGAAGAGGAAAAAATCGAAATTGCCCGTGCTTTTTTGATTCCACGGCAGCTGGAAAATCATGGACTACGTCAAGCTGGTTTGCGATTTGAAGAGAGCGCCATCCAGGTGTTGATTCGACAATATACTTATGAAGCTGGAGTCCGCAATCTCGAGCGGGAATTGGCCAATGTCTGCCGCAAAGTAGCGCGCCGGGTCGCTGAGAAAAAACGATACCCCAAACGATTAACCGCCAACCAGGTTATTGAACTGTTAGGCCCCCCGATGATGACCGATCGTCATTTACGCGAAGAGGATGAAGTGGGGGTAGCCAACGGCATGGCCTGGACCGCCACTGGTGGGGACGTGATGTATATCGAGGTCAATCTGATGTCCGGAAAAGGCGATTTGATGCTGACCGGACAATTAGGGGATGTGATGCGGGAAAGCGCCCGGGCGGCGTTGACTTTTACGCGCAGTCAGGCAGAGGTATTGGGAATTGACCCTCTTGAATTTGAGCGAACCGATATTCACATTCATATTCCCGAGGGAGCAGTACCCAAAGACGGCCCCTCCGCGGGGGTTCCCCTGGTCTCGGCGATTGTTTCCGCATTTACCGGCCGGCCGATTCGCCGAGATATCGGCATGACCGGTGAAATCACCCTGCGCGGGCGCGTGCTCCCCGTCGGGGGTATCCGCGAAAAGGCGTTGGCTGCTCGCCGGCTGGGCATTCAGGATTTTGTGCTTCCACAAAAAAATGAAAACGATATCCAGCGCATCCCGAAAAATCTGCGCAAAGATTTAAATTTCATCAAAGTGGATCATATTAACCAGGTGCTGCAGGTCGTGTTTCGCTAACATAATTCCATGGCCTTTTGCCCTTCGGCCTCTCAGCCATCAGCTAAAAGCCACGCAGCGGCGTGCTAAATTGCCAAAACCCTCCTCATGATTACGTCTGCCAAAAACTCCCTCATCAAACGCTGCCGCAAGCTGCGGCAAAAAAAAGTTCGGGTGGCGGAAGGGGTTGGATTGGTTGAAGGGATCCGGCCGGTATTAACTGCCGTGGAACACGTACCGCAGTTAATTGAGATTTTGTTAATTGCCCCTGAACTGCTGCAAAGTCAAACCGCTTATCATTTGATTGAGAAATCATACTGTCCGGTTGAAGAAGTTTCGGCGAAGGTATTTGAAGGCATTTCCGATCGGGAACGGCCGACCGGTTTGGTGGCAATCATTCGAACCCCGGTTTTACCGTTAGAGAAGATGTCAATTCCCTCAGACGGCCTGTATTTATTGCTGGAAGCGATAGCTGATCCAGGTAATTTAGGGACGATTTTGCGCTCGGCCGACGCGGTGGCCGCCGATGGCGTCATTTTATGTGGCCGGGGAACAGATTTGACCCATCCTACCGCTTTAAAAGCCAGCATGGGGGCCGCTTTTACCGTTCCGATTGCCGCCATAGAAGACGTGGCAGAGGTAACTCAATGGAATCAGGCTGCGCATCTGGTGGCCACTTCCGCTCGGGGGGAACGTGATTTTTGGGAGCCGCTGCTCAGACCAGGGCGTCCAACCGTGATTTTGCTGGGAAATGAACAGCGGGGATTGTCGGATGCCCTTTTTCGGGCGGCCGATTTATCGGTCAAAATCCCCATGTGGGGGCAGGCCTCCTCCCTCAATGTGGGTACGGCCGCGACCTTGCTGCTTTATGAGGTCCGGCGGCAGGCCAGGAGTCAATAAAGCGTTATGGAAAAGCCAGCGAACAAACTCTACGATGCCCTGTGGCGACTTTTTCAGCGGCCGGATCACCCGGTCCCCTGGGCGTATGGGGGCAATCTTCCCTGGGATGATCCAGCCTTTTCCGAGCGAATGCTGCGCGAACATCTCGATCAAACTCATGGAGCCGCTTCTCGCGTCGATCAAGAGCGAGCGGCGCAAATTCCGTGGCTCATCAATCATCTATCGCTGCAGCCCGGGATGCACCTGCTGGACGTTACCTGCGGACCTGGCCTGTATGCGGTGGCCTTCGCTCAAAATCAAATCCAGGTAACCGGTGTTGATTTTGCCCCGGCGGCCGTTCGTCATGCCCGCCGCCTCGCCCAGGAAGCAGGGGTTTCCGACATCTGCCAGTTTATCGAACACGATGTGCGGACTTTTGATTTTCCTTCGGATGAATTTGAAGCAGCGACTATTCTCTATGGTCAGCTGGCGGTCATGACCAAAAGTGAGGCCCTCGACCTTATAAAGAACGTGTATAGGGCGCTTAAGCCGGGCGGAACGTTTATCCTTGAATTATTAAATCCGGAGCGCATTGACAAAAGTGAGTCAACCTGGTGGTTTACGGATGATCGTGGTTTGTGGGGAGATTCACCATTTCTCTGTTTAGGAGAGCGGCAGTGGCGTGCTGAGGATCAAATTTCGATAGAACGATACCACGTGTTCCATCTGGTGGAAGGGGAAGTAGATGAAATTATCCTCTGCGATCAACTGTATGCTGTTGAAGATCTGAAGGCGATGCTGCACACTGCCGGTTTTCGCGATGTTTGTCACTTTTCACAGTGGGACAACCTTCCTTTGAACGATGCCGCTGAATGGCTGGTTTACAAAGGGGTGAAGAAACCGTAAAATCTTCGTAGTACCATTGCCTTATATTTGTAATTGATTATGTAAGTTATGTCTATTACAATAGGTCTGTAATTAAAATTACATGCCTATACAAAATTTCAAGGATCAACACGTGGTTTGGAGGATTAATGGGTAGCACAGACAACACAGAAGCGATTGTATTTGATGAGGAAAAAAACTCAATCGCCAAGATCATCCTTAATGGCTACAACATTGCTGCTGGTGGCCCACTTGGCAAAAATGGCGCAATGCGCAGTTTTAAAATGGTTGAGGGTAATTTATTTACCGAATGGAGTCTGGGCAAACGGTTAGAGGTTAAATCAGAAGACGGCCGAACGGCCACCATAAGAATCGCCGCGCACCCCGCAGAACAGGGGGCAACTGGATTCGTGGAGTTTTTATCCTGAACAATTACCCTGCTGAGGCAGGGTTTTTTTGTTTTAAAAGCATCCCCTTTGATACAATCACTACTGTTGATTAAATTTCCTCATTTAAAATAGGGCCAAGGGAAAAGGTATGCGAATATTATTTGTCAGTGCGGAAGTCTTTCCGTTTGCCAAGCGCGGTGGTTTGGCTGATGTTGTCGGGTCTTTGCCAAAGGCCCTGCACAAACTTGGGCACGACGTACGAGTTGTGATGCCGGCTTATCGGGCAATTGAAAATGCGTATCATACCAGTAAGTATGATTTGGCCTCCACGGATCTTAAGCTGCAGGTTCGGGTGGATGGTTCAATTGTCGAGGCGGGGGTATTTGAGGGCCGTTTACCCGATTCCCAGGTGCCAATTTATTTTATCGCCAAAGGGGATTTACTTGGCCGGCCGCAAATTTATGGGTATGACGATGATGCCTATCGTTTTGCTTATTTTAGCAAAGCGGCCTTATACCTTGCGGTTGAAGAGCTGGATTGGCGGCCGGACGTGGTTCACGCCCATGATTGGCATACATCCCCGGCCGTGACCTGGCTGGCAACGGCCGGAAAATCTGACCCGCGCTATCAAAATATTGCCACCCTCTTTACGATTCACAATTTGGCCCACCAGGGGCACTCTCCCTGGGAAATCGTCGATTACATGGAGATTGTGACCCATTCGCTGCATGAGGAAACATACGGGTTGGTCAATTTTATGGCTCGCGGAATTTATCATGCTACAAAAGTTAACACCGTTAGCCCAACCTACGCCCATGAAATTACCACGGTTCAGGGTGGCGCCGGTTTGGATGGACTGCTGAGACATCGCCAGAATGATCTGCACGGCATTTTAAACGGCCTTGATTATGAGGTTTGGGATCCGGAAAGTGACCCCAATTTAGCTGAAAATTATGGGATTTTGACCCTGGAAAACCGGGCGGCCAATAAAACCGCTCTGCAAAAGCAGCTGGGGTTGGAAGTGCAGCAGAAGTACCCCCTCGTTGCGATGGTATCCCGTCTTGATTGGCAAAAAGGGCTTGACTTGATGGGCGAGGTGGTCCACCGTTTGATGACCGATCAGGCCGGACCGGCTCAATTTGTGCTGCTGGGAAGTGGCGAGGCAGAATATGAACAGATGTTTTCCCAATTTGCCCAATATTATCCCGGCAGATTATCGGCCACCTTTGCCTATCGAGCCGATCTGGCCCCCTTGATTTATGCCGGCAGCGATATTTTCCTCATGCCTTCACTCTTTGAACCGTGCGGTTTAGGGCAATTGATCGCCATGCGCTACGGCTGTATTCCCGTCGGCCGGGCCACCGGAGGATTGGCCGATACGATTGAAGATGCCCAAACCGGCTTTCTGTTTGATGGATATACCACGGAATCATTTTGGCACGCGGTCCAGCGGGCCACGTACACCCATAACACAGATGCCGCCTACTGGCAGACAATGCAAAAACAGGGCATGGCCCGCGATTTTTCCTGGGAGCAGTCAGCGATAGAGTATGGGAAGCTTTATGAATGGTGTTTGATGTAAAGACTACAGACCACAGACAATAGAGGGTTAAGGATTGCGGTAGCCGGAGAATTTTGCTAGAGCAGTTGGGTAATTCATTTTTGAGGGAGGGAGCCCAAAAACCCGATGAAATGCATGGGTAAAATGGCTGTGACTTTTGTAGCCAACATTTTGTGCCAGGGTTGTTAAATCATCCTTGTAATCTGGCAGCCAGTCGAGGGCGAAACGCAGGCGAAGCTGTTCAAGATACCGATGCATCGTGCTGCCGGTTTGTTGCCGAAACACCCGTGCCAGGTGAAAGGGAGAGGTGTAAAGTTCGGCGGCGATTGTTGAGAGCGTTAAATTCTCAGGCAGCCGCCTGGTCATCAGCTTCTGAGCTTCAATGACCAACAATTCATGGGCGCGGTTTGTTTTTCTTTTCTTGATGGGCTTATCGCTGTTCAGTTTATATTGGTTGGCCATGATGCTGTCGAGCAGAATCATGCACATCTCATCGACCCACCATCTGTCCACCTGATCAGACGTTAATATGTGGTTCACGATTTGACGTTCGAGGATCAGACATTTTACGGGAATCGAGGCGTGGGTAAATGAAAACGACATGCCATACCGTTCTTCGACGGCTGGATCGTATTGCTGAATCACCTCAAACAGCAATCTGGGGCAAAATTGGAACCACTCGCATCGATCCCCCACGTCTGATATTGGTTTGCGGAAATACTCCTGACCATTATTGTATAAAACGGCGATGTTGGGGGAGCTGACGATGATGCCTTTACCCAACATGTGTAACTCGACCATGGTGTGGGGAAAGGTGATCATGTTGTGCCAGGCAAAATAAGCGTTGTGGAAAAATAAAGGCGCTGAAGGAGGGCAGTTAAATTGGCCAATCCATACAAAATCGCCTGCAAAAATTACCCGCTCATATGATTTTACCGGCCGACTGTTAATCCAAGACACCCAAAAAGCATAGCAAAATGTCTTTTTGGTGTCAAAACGGGGTCATTACACTCGGAATGAGTCTGCTATTCTTCCGTCAATAACGGCTCGCTAAAGGTGGCCGCATAAATTTCGGTATTGTTGCCTCGGCCCAGCTCGACATACAAAAAATAGATCTCATTGGCATAAACAAGTTCGGCAAACCAGATGTTTTGACCCCCTGTGCGAACGTCTCGAGCGTTAAAAACCGGTGTGTCAGATCGGATCCAATTGACGCCATCACTGCTAAATGCCAGGCCATGTCGATTGTTGACCGGTACTTTGCTGACGTTTGTGGCGCTGCCGTACAGCATGACCAATCCTTCGGAAGATTGCTGAACGTGGGGCTGAAACGCGTTTTGTCTGTCCCAGATTTCTTCACCACTGGCCGTGAATACGGGATCGCTGTTTGCAAAGGGTGATGCCGTTGTTTCGGGGTCGTCAAATTTGCGCCAGCTTAACCCATCTGAAGAAGTCGCCAACCCAATTGCGGCTTCATCGCTGCTGTACCCTGCATAGTACATGGCATACCCATCGTCTGTTTGAATGACGCTGGGCGTTCGGACACCGACTCCGTCCCAATCTTCGGCGCTGCCCGGTTGCAGTAGGGGGTCGTCGATTACCGTCCACGGCCCTTGTGGATTTTCGGCGGTGGCCATCCCGATTGCCCCAGTGGATTTTGGCCAGGTATTTTCATCCCAGGTGTAAAAATATAAAGCCCAGGTGCCATCCTCCAATACGATTACGCTAGCGGCCAGCGCTGCTACTCCGGCAAAGGGAACGTCACTGCTGGTGAGGATTGGCTCATCCTGCACTTTACTCCAATTGAGGCCATCATCAGAAACTGAATAGATGATATCGACGTTGGCCGGCCAGCCGGTAAAGGCGTTGTGGAACATATGAAACTGCCCATCATGAAAAAGAGCGGCTCCGGGATCTGTAAATTGATAGGTTTCCCGGGAGACGGCCGCTCCTTCTCCATAGATTGTGAGGGTATCAGGCAATGAAAACCGCGGAATTGTAAATACCGGCGTGGGCGTTGGCGTGTCCGTTGCCGTCGGTTCTGGTGATGGTGTCTGTGTTGGGAGGGGAGTAGCGGACGGTTCTGGTGTCATTGTATGGGTAGGAGAGGGAACAGGAGTGGCCGTTTCCTCAGCTGATGAAGCGGTAGGCTGCTCTTCCTGAGCTATCTCGGTCGGTGGAGGTGGGGCGCAAGCTGCGAGAATCAGAACCAGTAGAAGCCCTAACGAGATTAATTTTTCCATTTGAGTTACCTCTCCCTTTTTGGGAAAAAGGTAACTCAAATGGAAATCTCAGACTATCAAAATCTTGCTCGTTTTGAGCTAGGGGACGTAGTGAGGAAAAGTGGAAAAGTCGGCCGCCAGGATGTTGTCACCCAGGATAAACCCGGTATCGATGGCGTAAAATGTCTCATCGAGCAGGCTTTCTTCAATTTTATTTGATAAGACGATGACCATCGTTTCCTGGGGATCGTCATACATGAGCATGATGGCGTTTTGGGAGTCGGTACCCCCATCGTGCCAGATCGCGGTGACCTCATCGGTTAACGCTTCCACGACCCAACCGTAGCCATAATAACTTTCACCATCTTCAAATTCTTTGATGTGCGGTGTAAACAGCTGGGTAGTGGACGCCTCATTTAAAATCAGGTTTTCTTTTAACGCCTGACCCCACAAAAAGAGGTCTCCCGTGGTGGTTAACACCCCACCAAACCCGAGCAGCCCCCAGTATGGCCCGGGGCGGGCAGCGGCCGAGCCAAAATCTTCATCGTTGTTGTAGCCGTTGGCAACCGTTAAGTCGCCCCACTTTGGATCGTTATAGAATCCTGAATGGGTCATCCCGGCCGGCTCAAACAGGTTTTCCTGCAGAAACGATTGGAAGGATTGCCCCGAAACCTTTTCGACGATGGCCGCTAGCAGACCGTATCCGGTGTCGGAATAGAGATATTCACTTCCAGGCTGATTTTCAAGGTCTGCTTCCAGAGCCAGCGATTCCGCTTCCTGACGATCAGTTTCAACAAAGTCACCGGCATAGACATATCCCGGCAGCCCTGAGGAGTGGGTTAACAGCTGATGAAGGGTGATGTTCTTCTTTTCTTCAGGGACATCATCAAAATAATCAGCCAGGGTATCTTCAATTTGCAGCTGGCCCTGCTGCGCGAGCAGCAGGACGGCCGCGGCCGTAAACTGTTTCGACAACGATCCGGTGTCAAAGACGGTTTCAGGGGTGATGGGCACTTCATTGGCGATATCCGCCAGGCCGTACCCTTTTTCAGCTACAATTTCTCCGTTTTGGGCCACCAGAACTGATCCGGAGAACCCAGCTTCTCCTAACTGATCGAGATACGATTCCAGTGAGGATTCAGGAGGGTTATCCTCTTCGATTTGGACGTTCTCTTCAACAATGACTTCGTTAACTTCCGCGGGTTCCTCTGCAGAAGGCTCGGTCAAATCGCCCGGATTTTCATCGGCTGCTTGTGAACAACCAACCACAACGATTACAATCCCCAGGAAGAGGCTGAATTTTATTAAATGGATTAAGTATCTTTGAATCATTTGTCATCTCACCTTTTTGAGTTTTTTCAAAGATATCAACAGCCGGTTTCAGACCCATTTCAGGTCGATTACAAATTCGTAATCAAAGATTTCAATAATATTGAGTAGTAATGCGCCATGATTCTCAAAACACACGTGCCTGCCTTCCCGCTTAATCAATATGTGGAAATGATGGCCTTTTATCTGGGCTACATGCCGGACTACCCGTTAGAGCGGCTGATGCCGGAGGGCAAAGTCGAGATTCTGTTTGCCTTAGATGGGATCGAGCGGCAGGTTTTTCAGACGGAAGAACTAATAAAGCCCATGACCTGCAAAAAAGTGTGGGTTGCCGGAATGCAGCAGAATTATCTATACGCCAGGGCGGACCTTAACTCGAGTATTTTTTCCATCAAATTTAAAACCGGCGGAAGCTATCCTTTTTTGAGGCTGCCCATTAACGAGTTAACCAATTTATGGGTCGAGGCCGACCTGATATTGGGTCTGTCGATCTACTCTCTGCAGGATAGGATGTTAAATACAGCTGATCCGATGGAGTTATTTGGTATCGCCGAAGAGTTTTTGCTAGAGCGGCTGGAGAGTGACCGCCATCAGCAGCGACTGATCGACGCGGCCGTTGATCGGCTTCTAAATCCGGCCGTTTACCTGAAGTCAATTGCCGAAGAAATGGGCTACTCTCAAAAACAAATGATTCAAATATTTAAAAAGCATGTGGGGGTGACCCCTAAATCCTTTCATCGTGTGGCTCGCTTCAACGCCGCCCTCAGGCAGGTTCACACGGCCCCAGATGTGCCGTGGCAGCAAATTATTGGAAGGTGTGGGTTCTACGACCAGGCTCATTTTATTAATGAGTTTAAGGCTTTTTCCGGCACAACCCCTATCGATTATCTGCACAAAAGGGGAGCATTCCATAATTTCATTCCCATTTTTGAGGAAAGGTAAATTTTTTCCAATTCACCGAATCCCGAGCCTCGTACAATTGATCATCCCGTGTTTATACCCAACAGATATGACCATGTAGGAGGTTTGGAAATGAGAAAAATTGTTTACTATATCGCTTCTTCAATTGATGGCTTTATCGCCGGGCCAGGTGATAACATCCGTGAATTTGTCCAGTCCGGTGACGGGGTTGAACGATACATGAGCGATCTGCAGACATTTGACACCGTCATTATGGGGCGTAGAACGTATGAATTTGGCTATCAGTATGGGCTGCAGCCCGGCCAGCCGGCCTACCCTCATATGAACCACTATATTTTTTCAAATTCACTGTCATTTAAAGATCCGCACGAGCGGGTAAACGTATGCTCCTTAGAGCTGGAAACCGTCAGGCGGCTCAAAGAGAAAAAAGGATCGGACATTTATCTTTGCGGTGGCGGCGTTTTTGCCGGATGGCTTTTGGACAATCAGATGGTTGATCTCCTCAGGATCAAGCTCAATCCGTTTATTCAGGGTGATGGGATTTCGCTGTTTGGCACATCGAAAAAAACGCACCAGCTGCAGCTCACGGACAGCCAGCTTTACGAGAACGGGCTTCACATATTAAGTTATGACGTCTTATATTGATGGGTTGAATTAACTTCCAGCTCAGTATGCTGGCAGAAACGGTCCCGAGCGCAGCCAAAGAATTTCCCCATTTAATCGGTAAAAATGGGGAATCACCCCTCTTCCCGATCCCCCAGCAGGAAATTTTGTAAATCCCTCAATCGCGCAACTGCGCGTTTAGCTGTTCCAGACGGCCGTTTAGCGCCTGAACGGCCGGTTCAAAATTCATCTCTTTAAAGATGCGCAGCGCCTCTCGGGCATACTGGATGGCGGAATCGATATCGCTCTGCCGCTCCGCCAGCCGGCTTTTGAAGCTGTAAGCGGTGGCGATGTTGGGCGGATAACCAAACGCCTCCGCAATGACCAGCGCCTTATCCAGAAGGCCGGCCGCAAGCTTCAAATTTCCATCTCGCAGCTCGACCCATCCCAGGTGAAGGTGCAGCAGGCTGTCGAGTTTGCGAATGCCTGGATCTGATTCCTGCAGGGTACGGGAAATGGCCAACCCTTGATGCAGGGTCTGACGTGCCTCAGACAGGCGGTTTTCCTGTAGGAAAGCGACACCAAAAAAATCGTGGATAGACAGCGCCTCCGGGGTGGTAGGCCACTGCTGAAGATAGCTTTTGAGCCCTGTTTGGCACTTCTGGATAAATTCTTCATCAAAAAGATCACCCATCTGACCGGCCGCAAGCCAAAAATTAACCTGTCGTTTTTCGTCCCTAAGTTCATTTGTTAGCGTCAGCCCTTCGCAAATCAGCTTCCTGGCTTCGTGAGACCACCCCTGAATGAAGCTGCGAAAAGCTTGAATGCCGATTGCGTCCGCTAAAAAGTGCGGATCGCTGCCCTGCCGAGCGGTCTTAAAAATTTTGACGGCCAGCACGGCCGCCTCGTCCTCGAGACCGCGGGTATGCAGGTAGTTGAGAAACGTCGGGGCCGCCTTACCGAGTTCGTTAAAAAGACCCGGATGGTTAAGCGCGGCGAGAACGGCGTTTGTCAGGTGGACCGGGGTTTTGTCCAGCGTTTTGTAATCGTAGCGATTGTCGAGCAAAATCTTCAGGAAATAAGCGGCAAAGCTTCGATCGAGTTGGTGCTGCTTTTCAACCGGGAGTTTTAAGCGTTCCTCATGGGCAAACAGATGAATGAGTGGATGAAGCCGGTACTTTTTCCCGTCAACCTGCAGCAAAGAGTACGAGTAAAGGACTTGCAGATGTTCTTCGCCGTTAGGAGAGCATACGGCGTTGGCGGCCTCTGCTGAAAACGAATGACCGCGAAACCAGGACATTGCTGCCAGGGCATGCTGCTGACGAGGGGTTAAAAGCTCATAGCTCACCTGAATTGCGGCGGCAATGCTGTCTTCTTCAAAGGCCAGGGAGTGCAGCTGGCGTTGATTTAATATTTCCAGCAGACGGTCAACGGTCCAAAATGGATCATGAGCCAGACGGCTGGCGGCGATAACCAGGGCCAGGGGGAGATGGCCAACCCTTTCTGAGAGCTGCGTGATTTGGGCCGATGGTATTGAATTGGGGCCAACCACTTTTCGGGTAAGCGACAGGGCATTTTCGGCTGATAAAGGGGTTAAATAAATAGTGTGCCCACCCCGGCCGATTGAAAGCGAGTGACGGCGGGTCGTGAGCAGGACGGCGGCCGACCCACTGGGTGGGAGCAGCGGGATGACTTCGGCCGAATTATTGACGTCGTCCAAAATTATCAGCACTTTTTTATCAGCCAGAAGCGAGCGAACCGCGAGAGAGCGATTATCAAGATCAGTCAGGTGGTTGACGTTATGCCCAAATGCGGCGGCAAAGCTTTGCAAAATCGTCAGTGGATTGGCGTTGTTGATGTTGGCCCATAATATCCCATCGGTAAAAAAATCTTGCGCGAGGTATGCCAACCGGATCGCCAACGACGTTTTACCTATGCCGCCCATACCGGAAATCAAACACAGCTGCGGTGGTGAGTGGGTTAAGGCGGTCAGTGTGCTGCTGATTTCCGCGTCACGGCCGACAAAGTATGGGATTTCAGGCCCTACCTGAAAGGGGACAGGCATTTCTGTTTGCCAGGGGGTGAGTAGAGGATCCTCCGGCCGCTGTTGCTGCAGTATGGGCAGTGGTGGATGACCGGCCGCCAGGAGCAGCACGCTGATTTCTTGTTTGTGGAGGTGGAGGGCTGTGCCAATCTTGAGCACATCCTCAACCAACCGCGGCCGCTTGACTCGTCCCTGGAGCCAGTTGGCAATCGTTCGTTGAGGGATGCCGGTGAGCACGGCCAGTTGACCGGCCGTGTAAAGGGAGCGGGTCACATACTGATTGAGGTAATCACAAAAATTTAGAGCTGTTTCGGACAACATTTGCTATTCAGATTGTCGATCGAGATGACAGTGGGGTAGAGGCTGTCAGGCACCTGGCATCGAAGCTGATTGGCAATTGGCTTAAATTTAGCCAGTTTTCGGGGCTCATTATACCTAAAATCGGCCCGTTTGTTGTCAAAGCTTGAAAAAGGATTAATGAGAAATCATGAGTTTGAAAGTTTTATCGATTATTACGGCAATCGCTTTTGCTGTTCCCGCCTGTACGCCAGTGAGCACCCCGATAGCCGAGGAAGGTACTTCTCCCACGACAGAGGTTGAGATTGAGGACCAAACCCCTGGTGCGGCCGAGGTCGACCATGCGACTGAGCGTCCTGATCGAACACCAGCGGCGCAATCGAATGAAGCTGCCGTTGAAGAGAGCGTGGTCGACGATGCGCCAGAAGAAAGTGGACCTCTGGGGTCGGCAGACCAGATGGTTGACGATCGTACGGCTGTCTTTGATCTTTATCACATTTCATTTCAAACCGCTGTCCGGGAGCAGGAGATCGACGATCTTTACGGCACCTTTGTGGAAAGAAACATCCCCCTTAACGTCGTCAACAAGCCTCAGGCGACGATGAGCGCCAATACCCCGGCCGGTTGGGTCGGATTTTTCCGCGGGAAAGATTACGAGCTGGTCCTTGATGAGCCGGACGTCGTCATTGCCGGTCAGGGCGGATTGGCTGTTGCTCCCTTCGAGGAGATGATCGATGATCAACTATTTTCGACGGGGACCGATATGTTTTTGACCGTCAAGACAGCTGATGGCTGGCGGCTGGCCACCATGAACGTCACCCTGATTCCCGTCTCTTCGGCCGATGTTTCTGTCGAGCCGGTTGAGCAGGATCCTCTCGACGTGGTCAGCGCTGTTCAACGCGCGATTTCGGAAAAAAATGGGGAAATGTGGGAGGCGGTTGTATTCCGGCCGCAGATCCCGATTTATAAAATTGAGGCAACCCCCGCAGCCACGAGCCATTTTACCGCTGGGGATTTCTTTGCCGAAATTGAGGCGAACAGCGGGACTCTGGCGTTTGAATTAACCGATGTTCAAAGCGAGGTTATTGATGATTATCTCGCTTACGTGACCGCAGAGTATGCCTATTCGAAGGATGAATTTGTGATTGAGAGGGGTACCCAGCTGTGGACCTTGATTGGAACACCAGCTAACGGTTGGCAAATAACCGCCATGGTTTGGTCGGCAAATTAAGACGGAGAGGAAGTTGGCCTTCCCCTTTGGTGCAGGGTGGACGGGTCGGCTGCGAACCACCTGTCATTCAGAACGAAGCGCAGCGAAGTGAAGAATCTCCTCAACCTTGCGTTCAGAAGGGCTGACTGGAAGAGTTGAAAGCGCCTGTATGGCAGACGACACCTTCATGTTAGTAGACGGGATCCTTCGCTGCGCTCAGGATGACAGGGGGCTGCGGATGATGAACAGCGTGATTAACGGACCTGTCCGCCTCTGGACTGACGTAGAATGGAAGATTTGTTGGATTAATAAAGAAGATATTCTCGTTGATCAAGCTAACTTTCTGCCTTGAACCGCACCGGGGAGAGAGGTGGCGATCTTCTCAAGCGGTCGCTAATGGCCCGAATGTGTTTGGGGGTGGTGCGGCAGCATCCCCCGATCCCGGCCGCCCCGATTTTTCGCCACTCCCGGCCGGCCGTGCCAAACGACTCAGCATCTGATTGACCCAACCATTTTTTCTCAACCACATCATAGGTTTCCCCGGAATTTGGATAAACGAGGATCGGTTTGCGGGTGGCTTTTTGGGCTTCGCGGATGAGAGACGGCAGGAAGCGAGGGGCGGTGCAGTTAATTCCCACGGCCGTGATCAGGGGGGAGTCCTGAACCTCAGCAAGAACTTCGTGTAGTAAAGTACCGTCGCTGATATGGTTCCCATCCCGACAAGAAAAGGTGAGCCAGGCCTCTTTGGGAAACTCTTCCAGAAGCTGTCGGTAAGCGAGGGCTTCCACCCGCGAGGGGATTGTTTCGCAGGCGAGCAAATCGGCCGCAGAACGGCTCAACAGCTGCCAGCGCGGCCGGTGCCAGGCGGTCAGCTGTGCCTGGGTCAGGCCATACTCACCCGTGTACTCCGCCCCGTTGGCCAGATATGCGCCGTAGGGGCCGACGCTGGCGGCGACAAGCGGTTTTAGGCGGCTGTCCTTGTCTTCAAAGGCGTTCCAGAAATCATCTCGTGCTTCAATGGCCAGGTCAACTGCCAGCAAAATGATTTTCGTGGCGTCCTCATGAGATAATCCTCGCGCCGTCAACCCCTCAAAAGTTGCCTGATAGGTGGCCGTAATGATGCAATCGGCTCCCGCATAAAGATAATCTAGATGGACCTGTTTGATTAATTCTGGGGCTTCCAGTAAGATTTTGGCCGACCAGAGGGGATCATTGATGTCGCATCCTCGCCGCTCCAGCTCGGTGGCCAGCGCCCCATCAAGGATAAATGCGCCCTGGGCGGTAAGAAAACGATTAATTAAACTCATCAGATTTATTGAATGATTAATGTTCTCCAAGTATATTTATTAACGTTAACTCTAAATCATTGAGGGCGTGCAACATAATCATCAGTTTGCCGTAAAATTCTCAATGGATAATTTTAATCGTTAAAAAAATAATATGATATGCTGTGGCATGTTAAGTGGTCAGCAAAAAGTTTTACAATAAAAATCAGCCACAGATTAACACGGATTATCACAGATTTCTCTCTATTATCTGCGAAAATCTGCGCAATCTGTGGACAATTAAATTGTGAATAATTCTTGTAATTTACTTAATCGTGCCACGTTTAGATTTAATATAGCACAAAACCCCGATCACAATCGGAGGCGTTTGGAGGTTAAAACAAACGATGTTTGGAGGATTTGGTCTCTATTTCCTTTTTGTTCTGCCACCATTTTTATTGGGCTTGTGGGCCCAGTGGCGGGTAAAAAGTAATTTTAACAAATATTCTCGCGTGCGAACGGTACGCGAAATGACCGGTGCCCAGGTTGCCCGGGCCATGTTGGATGCTGAAGGGCTCTACAATGTAAAAGTAGAGGAAAGTCGCGGTTATTTGAGTGATCACTACGATCCGCGCTCAAAAACTTTGCGTTTAAGCCCGGAAGTTTACCGCACGCCCAGCGTGGCCGCGGCCGGGATCGCCGCTCATGAAATGGGGCATGCCCTGCAGGATGCCAAGCGATATGTGCCGCTGGTCGCTCGCTCTGCTCTGGTTCCAGCCGTGCAATTTGGCAGTTCAATCGGCACCTGGATGCTTTTTGGCGGGCTGCTGCTGCAGGGATTTTTGCAGTTTCAATTTGGATTTTACATTGCCGTTGTCGGCTTAGCTTTGTTTGCCATGACGGCCGTCTTTGCTCTGGTTACCCTGCCGGTGGAATTTGATGCCAGCAGTCGAGCTAAGAAGCTCCTGGCTTCCCACGGTATTTTGTACAATGAAGAGTTAAAAGGGGTAGATCGGGTTTTGGATGCGGCCGCATTGACCTATATCGCGGCGGCCATTCAAGCTTTGATGACGGTCGCTTACTACGCCCTGATTCTCTTTGGTGGAAGACGCGATTAAGACAAGGCGTAAATTTGATAAAGGCCGATCTGGAAACAGTTCGGCCTTTTTTGTTACAGCTTTATCTGCCCCTCAGCTATACTTCCTTCCATGTTCAATCAAGTTGCAATGATCTTGCTGGCGGTTTTGCCTATTCTTGCCGTCCTTTATCTGATGATCGGCCGCAAATGGGGGGGCAGCAATGCCGGATTAGCCGGATGGGGAGCCGCGATGGCGGTCGCCGTTCTGGCGTTTGGTGCGGATTTTCAGCTGTTGTGGGTAGCCTTTGGAAAAGGTTTTTTTCTGGCGCTTTATGTTCTCTACATCATTTGGATGGCCCTGCTGCTGTACAATGTCACCAATGATGCCGGGGCGATTGAGGCGATTGGTCAGGAGCTGCCGCTTATGACCGCCGATCGGGGAGGGCAGGCGCTGCTGCTGGCCTGGGTGTTTGCTTCATTTTTGCAGGGGGCATCGGGGTTTGGGGTGCCTGCGGCCGTGGTGGCCCCCCTGCTTGTTGGGTTGGGCTTCTCTCCCACCATCGCGGTTGTGGTCGCCCTGATCGGTCACGCCTGGGCGGTGACCTACGGTTCACTCGGCTCTTCTTTTTTGGCGTTGATCGCCGCCTCGGGAATATCAGGTGAATCGATTGAGGGGCCTGTCGCCCTTTTTCTCGGTCTCTGCTGTTTTTTGTGTGGCCTGTTTGTTTTGTGGAGTGCCGGTGGCCGCGAGGCGTTAAAACAGCGGTGGCCGGCTTTGGTAGCCACCGGCGGCGTGATGTTTGCCGGCCAATACGTCATCGCCTCATGGGGATTCTGGAGCCTGGCGTCTTTTGGAGCCAGCCTGCTGGGGCTGGTGGTGATGGTGACCCTTTTTCAGCTGGGAAATCGGGGCAACGCAAATTTTAACCGTTCGCTGCTGGCCTGGGGGTTTTGGCCCTATCTGATCATGACGGTCATCATCCTTTTGGGGAAAACAATTCTGGAAGGACCGCTGTCATTTGTGATCGTTCAGCTGCCGTTTCCTGCGGTTGAAACCTCGCTGGGGTTTGCCACCCCGGCCGAAAATGGAAGGTCGATCAACCTGTTTGGCCATCCGGGAGCTTTGCTTCTTTACAGCAGCGCCTTAGTTTTTCTGTGGTATAAGTGGCGTGGAAATTTGCCAACCGCCAAAGGCCCTTTAAACGGATCACTTATCGTATCCCGCACGGTCAAAAAATCGGTTAAATCCACAATAAGCATTATCGCTCTGGTGGCCATGGGGACGACGATGCAGCACGCCGGTATGACTCAGCTTCTGGCAGACACCTTGAGCACCACCGGGGGCTTATTTGCCCTGTTGAGCCCGTTTATTGGGGCGCTGGGGGCATTTGTGACCGGCAGCAACACCAACAGCAACGTCGTATTTGCCGATTTACAGCGGCAAACCGCCCTGGTTCTGCAGCTGTCCGTTCCTTATATTTTAGCGGCTCAAACGGCCGGGGGAGCCATAGGGAGCGCGTTTGCCCCGGCAAAGGTGATTGTTGGAGTAAGCACGGTTGAGGGAGCAGATGAGGGGAAGGTTTTGCAGCTGGCCACAACGTACGGGCTGGCCATTATTATTGTGGTTGGGCTGCTTTCTTTGCTGGTGACTTCTTTGAGTGGTGCCTGAAGCAGAGCTTAAACCTTAAAAAATTTACCGCTGAGATCACGGAGAACGCAGAGAAAACTCGATGGGAAGAGACCTCAGCGGTCTCTGGTTCTCTGCGGTGAGTTAATTTCTGAGAGTCACACAGCAGTTCTTCACAGATTCTTCATCGTGTTCTTCGGTAAAGTTATGATGGGGATTAAAGCGTAATCGGCTCCCGATTTACCCGGCATTTTTCAGCCTGGACGATGGCTAAAATTTGCTCAACCGTCCGGTTGATCTGCCCTTCACGGTTGATCACTAAATAATCAAATTCTTTGATTCGGGCCAGCTCTTTCTGGGCGATTTGCAGCCGCAGATCAAATACATCGCCCGACTCAGTTTTTCGGTTACGCAGCCGCTCGGCCAGAACCTCAAGGGAATCGGCCGTGAGGAAGATAAAGGTTGCTTCGGGAATTAAGGTTTTCAGCGTGGCTGCGCCTTGGGGATCCACACGCATAATGACATCTTTACCGCTGTTTAACGCCTGTCGGATTTGGGTTTTGGGTACCCCTTTATAATTATCGTGCACGACGGCGTACTCGAGGAATTCACCATCGGCGATCATTTTTTCAAATTTTTCCTGAGAGTAGAAGAAGTAATCGACCCCGTTAATTTCACTCGGCCGGGGAGGGCGGCTCGTGGCCGTCACCACAAAGTGAATGGAGGGATCACTATCGAGAATCGATTTTACGACTGTGTCCTTGCCCACCCCTGATGGCCCTGAGATGACAATCAAAACCGGATGCATAGATTGCGTATAAATATTTGAGATTGCTTCTTCCTTCGCTACAATTGCTGCCACCAGACACCACCCTTTTTCCCATTTTCAATGTGTTTTGACGCATAACTTAGGACGATTCACACCATCATTTTAGCACAAATGATAGGAAATTCTTCCTAATAAACTACAATTGGATAGACTTTAACGACTTTTTCTTAAAGGTGCCATTACAAGATTACAAGATGCCAATATACGACTTTAAATGTGAAACGTGTCGAAAAAACTTCACCCTGATGTATCGATCATTTGCGGCGTATGAAGCGGCCGAGGAGTTTACTTGCCCCCACTGTGGCAGCGCAGATGTACGCCGCCGGATCGGCCGGGTAGCCATCGCCAAATCGGAAGACAGCCGTATGGACAGCCTGGCGGACGAGGCGATGCTCAGCCAAATTGACGAAAATGACCCGCGTTCCCTGGGGAAATTTATGCGTCAAATGAGCCAGGAAATGGGAGAAGAGATGGGGGACGATTTTAATGAGGTGGTTGACCGGCTGGAAAAAGGACAGCAGCCGGAAGAAATCGAGCAGGCGATGCCTGATTTGGCTGATTCCCCTCCGGCCGATAATTAATTACTTGCGGCGGCGCGATCGGCAATAAAGGCCGTCCATGTATTTTGAAGCTGTTCCTGAACGGCGCGGATCGATTGGTTGGCGTCAATGCGGCGCCAGCGCTGAGGGTCTTTTTTGATCAGGGTCTCATATCCTTGATACACGCGCTCATAAAAAGCGATTTGCTGCAGGTCCATCCGATTCATTTCAACCTGACCGCTTTCCCGGCGTGCCAACCCGGCCGAAACTTCGATATCCAGAAAAAAAGTTAAATCCGGCTGCAGACCACCGGTAGCAAATTTTGTGATTTTTGCCAGGGTATCCAGGTCGAGTCCGCGGCCGTACCCCTGGTAGGCGATGGTGCTGTCCACGTACCGATCGCAGAGAACAATCTGACCGGCGGCCAGCGCCGGCCGAATTAACTGCCCTACGTGCTGGGCACGATCGGCCGCATAAAGCAAAATCTCCGCTTCAGGCGTCATGGCGCTGTTGTGGACGTCATGTAAAATGTGGCGGATTTGGAGACCTATTTCCGTTCCACCAGGCTGCCGGGTGGTTAAAACCTGGCGCCCCTGAGAAAGTAAAAAATCGGCTAACCTGCGAATTTGGGTTGTTTTTCCGCTGCCTTCCGGCCCTTCAAATGTAATAAACATATTGATCCTCTATGATGGTTCAATTTTAGCCTAATTAAACGGTAAGCGTAGTCGATATGTCTTTTTGGAATAAAATCAAAAACGTTTTTCAAAGCGGATCGTCTGTTGAAGAGGGGCCGGAAACCCCATCAGTTGAAGAAGAAAAGACCGTCAATCCGGTTTTCTCGCCAGTCGACTTTCCCCCTAAGCCGCAGCCGACAGCCTCTGAGCTGGCTGCTCAGGCTCATTGGCGAAAGGGGCTGCCGGTTGCTCTCGAAGAATTTTGGGAAGCGATGATGAACGATGTTGATACGGTGGATTTTAATCAAATTCGCCTGGCCCTGCTTGACGAATATCAGCGGCCGGATGAGATGGCTCTAGACCTTTATTTCTGGTACGGTCATGGGGTTGGTGACTGGCTCGATTATCCTCCTTACGAGACCGTACCGGAGCAGCTGCTTTGGGAACTGCCTTTACCGCCGCTGCTGCAGGCGCTTGAGGATCATCCGCTGGACCCACCTCATTTAGAAGGGGCGGCCCGATTTTTTTGCGGTGATATTTTTGGAGGGACACGGGGGGAAGAACTCGGGCAAATTTCGGCCGATATTCAGCAGGGTTTTCTCGATTATTTGGCTGAAAACAAAGAAGCACATAAGATTCAGCGGCTGAAAGCGGTTTTTCAGTTGTAACAACGACGTCAACGGTTAAAATTTTCGATGATATGAGCAATATATTTTTTATTCTAGCTGCTCTTCTGGCCCTCATTGGGGTTGGAGCGGGTGCATTCGGTACACATGCCCTGGCTGATTTTCTGGCCGAGGTCGGCCGGGCAGACACGTATGAAACGGCCGTTCGCTATCAAATGTATCACGCCCTGGCTCTTTTTGGCGTGGCCGTCACCCAAAAAATTTGGCCTCAGGCCGGCTGGCTGACCTGGTCAGGCTGGCTTTTTGTGATTGGTACCGTTATTTTTTCCGGCTCCCTTTATCTGTTGATTTTCAGCGGTCAACGGTGGTTAGGGGCCATAACGCCGATTGGAGGCGTGGCATTTATTGGCGGATGGCTCATGCTGCTGCTTGCTGCCTGGCAAAGTGGCTGAGCATGATAAACATGTAGGAGAATAATCCATATGGCAAAACGAAGAAAAGTATCCCGGTCAAAGAAGACGGCTGCGAGCAGCTCCTCAAACAGGTCCCTTTATATTTGGATCGGGGTCGGTGTAGTCGCTGTAGGGGGGTTGATTTGGCTGTTGTACTTGAGTTTTCAACCGGAAGCGGTGGTCACCATCGAGGGCTTACAAACCTTCCGCAATTTGTCTCGGGAACACAATGATGCCGTTGTCTATGATGATCCAATGCCCCCTGCCGGTGGTGTACACGCTCCGATCTGGCAAAATTGCGGCATTTACGATGATCCGGTTTTGGCCAAAAATGCGATTCATTCTCTGGAACATGGGGCGGTTTGGATTACCTACAGCCCCGATTTACCGGCTGACAGCCTTGCGCAACTCAAAGACCTGGTCCGCGGTCAGTCATTTATTTTGGTAAGCCCGTGGGAGGGCCAGCCGGAACCCATCGTGCTGACCGCCTGGGGGCTTCAACTGGCGGTTGACGACGTGGCAGATGAGCGGGTCGAGCTTTTTATTGACGAGTATCGTCTTGGCCGGCAAACACCCGAACCTGGCGCAACCTGTTCCGGGGGTGTTGGAGAGCCAACGGGGTAAAGAGAAAAGAGAAGAGAGATAAGAGAGGAGAGTAGAGTAGAGATATGAACCCTTATGGAGTGCCAGAAGTAACACCGCTTGAACTGGCTCAAAAGAGAGAGAATCAGGAAGCTTTTGTTCTTCTTGACGTGCGAGAAGCAAATGAGCTGGCTCTGGCCAGCCTTGAAAACGGGTATATTCATCTGCCCTTGAGTGAGTTAGCCCAGCGACATCTGGAAGCGATTCCTGAGGCTTTGACGGCCGACAAAGATCAGGAAGTTTTGGTGCTTTGCCATCATGGAAACCGCTCTGCCCAGGTGTGTGCCTACCTGAAAGCCAACGGGTGGAGCAACGTGCTCAACGTGGCCGGAGGGATCCATCAATATGCCCTGCAGGTGGACTCGGATGTGGGGATGTACTAGATAAAAGAAGAGAGAAAGAGAAAAGAATTAAGAGACTTCCTGGCGCAAGAAGGCGAAACGCTTAGAAAGTCTATTCTTGGTCGAGGCGGGTAAAAGGGCCACAACGGCCGTGCGAATAACCTCTTTGATCCCTTCTCGATCAAGAAGATAGAAAAAGAGTAAAAAGGCGATCAAGCCGGTCACTGAATAGATTAAAAACTCGGTAATTTGCCCGCCCACACTATCCAAAAAAGGTGATGGGATAACCCAGTTTGGAACAATTAGGCGCAGTAAAATGAGCACCCCACCGGAGAAACCCGCTGCCAGCGTATTTCCCCGCAGCGTTTGCCACAGGGTGCTCAATTTTATTTCGGCCAGATTGAGCGTTACCGAGATATAAATTATGGTGATGATGGCCCGCACACCGGCCAAAGAGGCGGCGATTACGACCAGGTTGGCCGACCAGGTCACGCTTAAATAGGCGGTTAAGGCAAAAAGAGGGAACAGCACCACGTCGAATTTTAACCTTAAATCGGGTCGCCCCCTCGCGGACAGAGCGGCATCGCATAATTCCCCTAAGGTTTGCAGGAGCCGAAAGATCAAATATGCTCGGAGCAGGGGGGCGGCCGGCAGCCATTCCTCCCCAAAAAATAGATTGATAAACCGATCAGCCAAAATAAAAATGAAGAGATGATAGGGAATTGACGCGGTATGGGTCAGACGCATCATCCTGAGCAAAATCGCCTGAAACTGCTCTTTTTTGTGCTTTACGGCAGACAAAGCTGGCAGGGTAATCTGAAACATCGGCAGCCCGATGCCCACGACGATGAAGTTTGATTGCCTCTCACTAAAGGAGTACAAACCCAACGGACCCTCACCAAGGCGGCCGACGAGGATTTGATCGACATTGAGATTGGCATATTTAAGCCCCTGACTGCCCAGGAGACTGCGCGCAAACCCCCAAACCTGTTGGTAAATTTCACGACTGTGACGCCAGGACGGCCGAAAGCCGGTCCGCCACCAGACGATCGCTAGCCACGTGGTGGCTGATGCCAGATGAGCCAGCACCATACTCATGACGCCGAGATTAAAAATCACCAGGGTAATGACAATCACCACCGTAAAAGCGATATCTGCCAGAAGCTGAAACCCTTCGTGATATTTAAAGTCAAACTGTTGGAGGAGCAGGGCGGCCGGGACTACGGCCAGGGAGCGAAAAATGAAAACAACGGTCATCCCCTGAATGATGGGAACCGCTTCAACCGATTGATAAAATTGGCCGATCCAGGGAGCCGCCAAAATGACCAGAATGGCAGCCGGAATACCCAACCCCAGCAGCCAGAAAAATGCGGCTTCGGCATATGGTTTTTCTTGAAAATAGATTACCGCATCCCGGAACGGTGCCTGAATGAGGAGTAACAGGGCGCTGTAAAAAATAGTGGCAAAGGTAAATGTGCCGATCCCATCCGGCCCGAGGACACGGGTATAGATCAAAACGGCCGCGGTGCCGATCACCGTCAAACCCACCTGTCGCACAACGGACCAGCGTACCCCTGAAGCTAGCTGTTCACCGAAGGAGGACATGGGGAGTTAGTCAGCTGCCGCCGGGTTTTGGGTGGGCGGAAGTGGCGGGTCGAGGCGAGGTAATATGTAGGTCCCGGCAAGCAGAATCAGCGTGAAACCCAGGCCAATCATGCTGACAAGCCAGTAATCACCCTGCTCAAATGCAAATCCGACCGTAAATGAGGCCAAACCGCTCATGATCGAGACCAGCGCTTCGGCCGCCCCTTGCGTTTGAGCTCGCTCGCTGGCGGTCAGGGCATCGGTGAGCAGGGATGATCCGCCGATAAAGGTGAAATTCCACCCCAGGCCAAGCAAGAAGAGGGCCAGCCACAACACCGGCAAAGTGACCGATAGAGGGGCGACAATACAAGAGGCCACCAAGATAAACGTGCCCCCATAAATAATTTTGATTTGCCCAAAGCGATCAATTAAGTAGCCTGTCATAAAAGAGAGGCCGAACATTCCAAAGGTATGCCAAAAAATAACGCTGGATATCCCTTCGGTGGTGTGGTTGTGATGGGCCATGTGTAGGGGGGTGATGACCATCAGAAAGGTCATGACAAAAAATCCCAAACCCATGGAGAGAATAGACAAAATAACCATCGGTTTGCGAAATATTTCGCCGAGCGGCCGTTTTTCCGCCTGTGGGGACCCATTCGCCGCCAATTCTTTTGATTCTTCATCATCAATTTGCCGGGCGATTGTCCCCGGATCGGGATAAAGAAAAAGAAAAGTGACCACGGTCGCCAGAAGCATCGCCACGGCGGAAACGATGAAGGGACCGCTGTTGCCGGGCAGCTCAAAACCGGTCATTAAGTTAGTGCTGGGAGGGACAAGCAGCGGTCCAAAGATCGCCCCGATGGTTCCGGCAAAAACAACCACCCCGATGACCCGGGCGCGGCGTTTGGTGGGATAAACTTCCGCGGCGATAAAGCGACTTTGATCTCCGGCCGATCGGGACATGCCGATTAGCAGAGCGCCCAATAAGAATCCGAGGTAGCTGTTTTGAACGACCGCCCAAAAGGAGATGATGGCGCCCACAAAGGCCATAAAATAGCCGCCAGAAAGCGCATAGCGCCGGCCGATGCGATCCATCAGGTATCCAAACGGGTAGGCAAAAAGCGCCCGGCCGACGAGAGTAATCGTGTTTGGGAATCCGGCCGCGGCTTCACTACCCGCTAACTCTGCCGCGATAATCGGGGAGAGGGTAAAGGCGGCGATGGTGCTCGCTGAAAAAAAACTTTGGGCTAAAAAAACCGTCCCTGCGAGACGGTTTCGAGTTGCATCAGTTGTGGGTTGATTGGTTTGCGCCATTGGCGAACTTTAACTGATCTGATTTGTTTTGCAAATTTACTCGATGGCCATTGAGCGGTCAAACTGCCGCTGACCAATCCAGGCGGTGCCGATGCTGAGTCCGTACAGCACCACCAGAGGAGCCATGGTGAGCAGCATGGTGATCGGGTCGATTGACGGGGTAATGGCTGCGGCCAGAACGGCGATGCCCACAATGGCGAAGCGCCATTGATCTGCCAGGGCAGACGCCTGAATGATCCCAAAGCGGCCGACGAAATAGGCGATAACCGGCATCTCGAAACTGACCCCCAGCCAGAAAAGCATCAACAAGATGAAGCTGATGTACTCCGTGCCGGACCACTCAACTAAAAAGATGTCGTTTTGGAAATTTGACAAAAAATTGACCGCGGCCGGTACGAGGATAAACCAGGCAAATAAAATACCGGTGGCAAATAGCAAAACGGTCGTGGGCACAAAGAAATACACGTACCTCTTTTCACTTTTGGTCAATCCAGGGGAGATAAAGAGCCAGAATTGGTAAACCATCATCGGCATGGCCAGGATTGCCCCGATGGTGAAGGCCAGCAGAAAAAACGTTTCAATCCCCTCCGTTGGGCGCAACACCTGCAGCTGACTGCCATATGGCTTTAAAATTTCGTTGAGAAATGGTTCCGCCACAAAGAAGCCCACGATGGTCATCACCAGGAGAGAGCCGGCCGCCCAGGTTAATCGGATGCGCAGCTCGTTTAAGTGACCGAGAATCGAAAGAGTTTCTTCAGAAAGTGTGTCTTCGCCATCGATGGTAGCCATAAAGGTTACTCCTGATCATCCGGAATATCGATTAAATTCGGCAGCGATGCGGGTGGAGGAGGTACGGTTCCATTGGATACTGATACGGGTGCATCCTCATGAGGTGGCTGTTTACCCTCTTCTGTTTCGGCGTCAGGTGATTCGGTTTCAGGGGGTGAAAGCGTTGGGGGTCTAATTGAGTTTTCAACGGCACTTTTTGTTTCTTCAACCGCATCTTTTGTTTGGGTAATGGCGGCCGTGGCGGTTTCGTTAATTTGCTGGCGCAGGGTGTTGACTTCTTGCTGTAAAGAGCGCATTTCGGTCAACATTTCTTTCATGTCCCCACCATCATCGATTGCATCCAGCTCATTTTTGAGTTGAGCCGCAAACCCGCGCGAAATATTTTGCAGGTAGGCGGTCGTTTGCCCTAGCCATCTGGCAAATTTGGCGATCCGTTGAGGACCCATGACAATGCCAGCCAGGATAAGGATAAATATGAGCTCGTAGGATCCAATCCAATCGAACATAAAAAGTGCCTGTATATTGAGTTAAGCGGTTTCGCTGCTCTCTTCTTCGCCTTCGTTCATTCCTTCACGCAAATTGTTGCGAAACGAGCTGACACCCTTGCCCAGCTCCGAACCCAACTTACTAATTCGGCCGATGCCAAAAACAAGTAATACCACAACAAGAATAATAATCCATTCCCAGCCGTTAATCATAGTTTAATCTCCTAATAAATCTGAATATTTAGTTGATTTTTCTTCAGATTTTCCCCAATCATTGAACGAGCATTATAGCAGATATCTGAGGGGTTTGCCTGTAATCAAGCGATCTCTCAGCCAAAATGCACTTAGGGAAAAATCAAGAAGTATAATCTTCGTCACTATTCAGTCTGTGGCTTCGACAGGCTCAGCCACCGCTAAATTGCGCAGCCTGAGCTTGTCGAAGGCGGGTTTTTAAAATGACCTGAATAGCTACAAATCTTCTCTATAGTTGATGTTGTAAAAAAAGCGACTCTTACCGATTGAGCCAAAAAACCGCGGTTTCCAGTTCCTGCGGCAAAAACAGGGCCCGAATCGGCATCCGCTGCAAAAAATCGGCCGCCAACTGTCGATCTTCCCCCTGCAATCCGGCCGGAAAGGCAAAATCGAGCCCGTCATGTTCAAGTTGGCTCAGGGTGGCCAGGCCGTTAATCTGATCCCAGGGCATAAAGGTGCCGGCCGGGAAAATTGACCGGAACGACTGACCAAGCTCACTTCTGAGCTTGCGCAGCTTGAGATAGCCGCGGATCGTTTCAACCTGTTTGGCGGCCGCGGCCGGATCACGCTCGTTGGAAAAAGGATCGATCAAAATGAGGGGGTGAGGTTTAGTCGCCGATTCCAAACCGGATATTGCGCCGAGAACCCGGCCGGCGTTTTCACCGTATATTTCGCCAAATACCCCGTTGAGATGGACCACGAGCTGCTTTGGACTGCCCGGCTGATGATTATTCATGGCCGTCATCCACTCTCCCAGCTGACGCAAATAGCGCTGCAGGTGTTGGGCATTTGATCCATATCGTTCTTTGGCCTTGTCTGCCTGAATAAATACCACAATTTGATCCAGCTCACGATAGATTAAGCTCGAGGCGGCAATTTCTGGCGAAGCGCCTAATAAAAGCGAGGCCGGTATTGACCTATCTCCTAATTCAGCGGTTAAAAGGTTCGGTAAATCAAGTTTTTTAAGGTGGCAAACCGCCTTGAGTAAGGCGATTTGAATCCCCCAAACGATATTGCGCGGCAGCGGCCGTTCAATTTGAAACGTCTGGATGACGGTTTTTTTTTCCGCCTGAAACCCCCGAAGCAGCTGTCTCCGGCCGGTGGAGTCTACCTCTTCGGCGCCAATTTCAACCTCGCGCTCTTCTGTTGTTGTTTCCATCAGCGATTCAACCGTTTGGGCCAGCGGTAACCACCTGTCGACCGTTTGGCCGATCAGGCCAGCGGCAGCCGTTTCTGCTGCTTTTCTAATTTGTTTTGAGTTACTATGTTTACTATAAGGGCAATCTCCCCAAAAAAGTTGCCCCAATTTGGTTTGAATGCCAACTGAGACGATTTCGGCCGCTTGGCCATTAACGATCGATACTTTTGGACGCGTTAGAACGTCGGAAATAGTAAATTGATTCATGGATGCATCGCTTAACAGCCGGCCGGCCTGGATTCTGATTGGGTTGATGACCTTGACGTTGTTGGCCTGTACTGCTGGAACTGCGCTGGTGTTCAGATTGGATCGACAGGCCGCAGTGTATCCCAATTCTAGTGTGATTACATCGAACAGCAAATATCGCCTGCCCAGTTCATTTCGCTGGGATGATGCGTATTCAACCACCGATGATTTCCGCGATGTGTTTACCTGGTATTCGATCACCTTTGATTTGGGACCGGAGACGGCCGCCAACGGAGGGTGCGCCATGACCGAAGAAATCGCCACGTTACTTTTTGTCTTTGATCGATATACCGGGGTGATGATTTGTGAAATGGGGGATGAGCGGCTGATTTACGTCAATCGCACGACGTATTTGCGGTAGTTTTCAATGCGATTTTGAGTTTTGACAAATTAACACCGATAAAGCGCTGTCATTCCCGCGAAAGCGGGAATCCATTGGATTGCCACCGATGGATCCCTGCCTACGCGGGGATGACGGGCCCGTTTTGAAAGTCGGTTCATATCTGTATTTATTTATAAATCTTAAATATGCGGCTGCTGTAAAATAGCGTATATAAAATAGAAAGTTACGAAAATTTTTGTAACAGAGTATTTTGTATTTTAGGCACTTAAATTGAGAGGAGTTCAGACTCGTTAAACTTCTCTTCCAGGAAGCGGCCGTGGGCCAGCATCGCCTGCACGTCGTTTTTGCTGATATCGATCACCATTTCTTTCATTTCGCGATCGAGTATTTCCAGCTGTTCTTCCAATATTTTTTCGGCGGTTTTGCCATCACGTACCGGATGGAACTTCGCATAGGCAGGGGGAAGCTTGAGATAATTTTCCAGCGTTTTGGGCAGATATTCTAGCGCCGTGCGCCGAATCACAAATACATTTGGATCGCTGCTGTTAATGTCGCTGATAAAGGGCAAAATGACAAAAATCGATTCTTTGATGCTTTTGACCCGCTGCAGGATCGGTTTGGAAACCTTGCGTCGAATTTTAAAAGTTAAATTGTTGAGTTCTTTGCGTATTTCTTTGGCCGTAATTTGACTTTGCAGCTGAAGGCGCTCTTTCTTTGTGGTGGGAAACCCCAAAGCCCCAACCAGATACAGTCCAGGCACGATGAGATACCAAAACGAATCGATAATGTTCAAGAAGTAGAGAGACAAACCGCCCAAAGCCAGCAGGGACCCGGCAATGTTGCGGTTGCTATAGAGATAAAGCCAAAAGCGATCGGAGAATTTCATCTTTTTGTTCTGCTGTAGAGGTCCACAAATTGAAACCTCTACAGCTTATTTAATCATGTTAGACGTCTATTTACAATTCCAAACTGTTGTCACTATCTGCTGGCGGCTTTGTGAAATCAACATCCGAAGTGGCTTCAATCGCTTCTGATTGGCGTACCCGGTCCAGGTAAGTTTTCGATTTGGTGATTTCATCCGACAGGGCGTTGATCGTTTGATCCATCACGTCCAGGGCCTGGAGTTTATATTCGGAAATGCTGTCCATGGCAAAATAGATGTTGTCAAACGACTTTTTGAGCTTGTCGATTTCAATCGTGGAGCTCGAGGCCTGTTTATAAACTTCGGCCGTTTGCCGCTTCATCATTTCCGAAGTGGTGTGGATCAAATTGCTCGTGGTGGTATTTAAGGCGTTAATTTGATCGAGCACCAGCTTCTGGTTGGCCAGAGCCTGGGCCACAATGATCGCGGTGCGCAAGGCGGAAACGGTCGTTGTTGACGCCCGATCTACCCCTTTAATCAGCTCGAGATTGTTTTTGCGCACCATATCAAGGGCCAGATACCCTTGAATGCTGACTGCGAGCTGAGTTAACAGGTCCTGAACCTTTTGACGCACGTAAAAAAGCATCTCTTCTTTGACGATCCGCGCTTTTTCGGGATCGCTAATTTCGAGTTCCGCGACACGCTGGGTGAGGGCGGTGTCGATTCGCCGGCCGAGATATATGTACTGCTGGAGCTTGGTCATGATGGCCCACAGGTTGACTTTTTCTTCCTCGAGGGCGGCATTGTCCATGCGCAGCTCATCTTGTCCGTTGTGCAGGGAATTTAATATCGCGTCGATATGTTTTTGTGACGATTGATAGCGCAAAAAATAATCGCGCAATTTGTCGCCAAATGGAATGATGCCAAAAAGCCGTTTGGGCTGGAATAAATCACCCTGCCGGCTGGGATCTAAATCTTCCACCGTGCGGCGTAAATCGACCAGGGCTTTGGAGATTGGAGATTTATCGTCGAACACGCCGTCCTGCATAGCGGCAGCCGGCCGGTCGAGCATGCGGTTTGATACGGATGCTGACGCCCGGATTTCTTTGTTGCCTAAATTGTGAATGGCGTTGACCTGATCGGTAAACTCATCGGTGTTGACCCGGGTGGTCATCACATCGGCGATAAACTTTTCGGCGCGCACGTCGAGTTCGCTGACTTCTTCTTCACGAAGCTTCATCAGGCCGTCAGCCTGTTCAACCTCAACCTTTTGAACCGGTTTGGGGGCATTTAATGTTTCTGGCGGGGCTAATTCTAGATCTTCCATAACGCAATTCTCCTGTTCCCACTCCCTGAGCGTTATATTTTTGCAAAAGCTTGAGAGTGTGTGCTGTCGATGATAAAAATCTTTACGATTAGTAATTACCGGTAGTCGCACGATTTAACTCAAATAATTGTAATATGAGTTGGCGATCTCGTCATTATTAATAGGTGGACTTTTGTCCACCTTATGGTTGATTAACCTTTGTAGCTACCTTACTAATCCAATGAATGAAGGAGGTTAACAAAATAACTCGCTAATAGAATCATTACCTGTTTCCATTGCCTGCTGACCCGTTGTCATCCTGAGCGAAGCGAAGATATCGTGTGAAAAGTCAAGCGATTTCCGCCGCTTGGCACCGGTTGACTCTTCAAGACGCGGTAGCAAAGAAGCCACAGCTTAGGCATTTCCACAATGCCGACCGTCCTTGCTGTGTTCAAGCTGTGGACAGGTGGCCAGGATGAAACCGATGTAGGGGCTTGGCTAGTAGGGGCTTGGCTAGCCAAGCCCTTACACAAATCCCCTACAAATAATGACAGGGGTCCGATTATACGACATCCCGAATGTCAATAATCTGATGATCCTCGATTTTTCCCAAGCCTTCTCGGACTTCCTCGATCGTAGTATCCGGCAATTTTAAAACCATATCATAGAAATCCCCCTCAACCCGGGGAGATGGGTAGGTTCCGATACCCATGACGCACCAATCTTTATCGTTCAGGAAGTCATTAATTTTTTGGAACTCCCCTTTGCGATTGGGCATGCGGATAGTAACCCGGATTCCCTCTGTGGGCAGACCCAGCATGAGCTGCAGGGCGTTCATGATGTCGACCTCGGTCAGAATCCCAACCACAATGTCTGGATTTTCCAGGACCACCAATGCGCTTTGGCGCGCCTCGTTGAGCATCACCGCTGCTCGCTCTACGGTCATATTGGCAGACGCGGTTAATATGTCGATTTTTTTCACCATGACATCTTTTACGCGCAGATTGGCTAAACGACGGGAGATTTCCCACACGTTTAAGCTGGAAATGGAGTCTGATTTGAGCGCAAAACTTTTGGCTGTAACGAGCCCTTTCAGGCGTTTGCCGTCTCCCACGACCGGCAGATGACGAACCCGGTTGGTGGTCATGATTTGCTGCGCTTCGTTGGCCAGGGTTTCGGGAGCGATCATGATCGGATGGCGGGTCATACAATCTTTTACTAACATGATTTTTCCTTTTATTGAGATCTTTAAGCGACGGAATTCATGGAAATGTGTTTGTAGATAAAGTGATCCTCTTAATCCGCGGCCGGTTCGGCCGCTTTTGAAATGACCGGATCAAACGATTCCAGCGTTTCTTTAGGTAGATGGCAAAAAATGCGGTGACCGTTGTTAAATTCGCGCCACGGCGGCAGTTCCGTTTCACATTTTTTGCCGCCGTCCGGCATCAGCTTGCGGCGCGGACAGCGGGTGTGAAAGCGGCATCCGGATGGGGGGCTAATCGCCGAAGGCACATTGCCTTCCAGGCGGATGCGCTTTTGAGTAACGGAGGGGTCCGGGATGGGCACGGCCGACAGCAGCGCTTCGGTATATGGGTGATAGGGCAGCTGGTAAATTTCTTCGGCCGGTCCAAACTCCATCACCTGGCCCAAATACATCACCGCCACAAAATCGGAGAAAAAGCGCACCACGCTCAGATCGTGGGCGATAAACAGCAGCGTTGTACCAAACTCGCGCTGAATTTCGATCAGCAGATTGAGAATGGCCGCCTGAACCGAAACGTCCAGGGCGCTGACCGGCTCATCACACAAAACCAGCTCCGGCCGGCTGGCCAGCGCTCTGGCGATGCCGACCCTTTGCTTCTCTCCACCGCTGAGCTGCCTCGGCAGGCGATCAAAGTAATTTTCGCCTAGGCGCATCGCCTCGAGCAAACGCACTACTTCTGACCGAATTTGGTCGGGAGGGACGGTGCCAAAGCGCTCCATCGGCCGGCCGATTTGCTGCCCAACGGTGTAAGAGGGATTCATGGTTGAATCGGGGTTTTGGAACACCATTTGGAGTTCCTGAATCAACTTTTTGTCCCGGCCGGAGAGCGACGAGGTTACATCAAAAGTGACGTCCTCCACATTGAACTCTGCCTGCCCGGCTGTAGCATTTTCCAACCCGATAATTGTTTTGACCAGCGTGCTTTTACCACAGCCCGATTCTCCCACGATGCCCAAAGTGCTGCCCCGAGGGACCTCGAAGCTGGCGTTTTCAACCGCCTTAACCTTTCGCTTTTCTCCAAGCCCCAAAATATCTTTGAGGCTGGAACCGGCAACGTCGTAATATTTTTTCAAATCTTTAATGATCAATATCGGTTCATTTTTGGTGACGTCTTCGGTGGCCGGGGTCAATTTAATATCTTCCGGTGGAATCCAGGCGGCCGGATCAATTTCCTCCGCAAAATGGCAGCGGACCGAGGTACCATCCGGCATCTGGCGCACCTCCGGCCGTTCATCGAGACAGCGCTGGCGGGCATAGTCGCAGCGCGGTCCGTAAACACACCCGCTGGGACGGTTGTTGGGCGGGGGCACCCGGCCGCGGATCGGGTAGAGCTGGCTGCTGGCTTTGTCACCCCCTAATTTGGGCACACAGCGCAGCAAACCCTGCGTGTACGGATGTTTGGGGTCGGCGTAAAGATCTCTCACTGGGGCGCGCTCAACCATTTCTCCCGCGTACATCACCCCTACTTGGGTGCATACGCGGGCCACCACGCCGAGGTTGTGGCTAATGTACATGATTGCCGTGTCAAAATCCCGCCGCAGTTCGGCAATAAGATCGAGCACGGCCGCTTCAACCGTCACATCTAGAGCCGTTGTCGGCTCATCCATAATGAGCAGGGCCGGGTTGTTGAGCAGAGCCATGGCGATCACCACGCGCTGCTGTTGCCCGCCGGATATTTGATGGGGAAAGCGCTTGATCACGTTTTCGGGATCGGGCATGTAGACGCGGCTGAGCATGTCAACACAGCGATCTTCCGCTTCACTTTCACTCATCCCGCGATGTACGGTCAATACCTCTTTCATTTGGTCACCCAGACGCAGTGAAGGGTTAAGCGCCTGCATTGGGTCTTGATACACCATGGCGATTTGATCGCCACGCAGGCGGCGCAGTTCCTCATCCGATTTGTTGACCAATTCTTGACCCTGGAACTTGATGCTGCCGCTTTTTACATACCCATTGGCCCCGAGGAAATTGACAATCGCCCAGGCCACCGTGCTTTTACCACACCCCGATTCTCCGACAATGCCGTGGGATTCCCCCTTGAAAATCTCAAAAGAAACATTTTGCACGGCGTCAATTTCACCGTTGCGGACTTTATATGTAATGGCCACATCTTCGAGTTTTAAGACCGGCTGCTCGAATTTTTTATCCATATTCATCGTTTCTTGGAACCTTCTACTTTTGATACCTGGTTATTTCTTCATTCAGCCCATCTACAAAAAGATTGAGACCGACCACAAGCGAGCCGATGGCAACCGCCGGGGCCAGGACGCTAACGGGTACAGTGCCAAAGGAAGGTCGGGCCACATTGATCATATTTCCCCAATCCGGTTCTGGCGGGGGCAGGCCACGGCCTAAAAAGCCTAAGGTGCCGATGGTGAAAATGGCGTATCCCACACGCAGCATCGAGTCAACCAGGAGAGGCCCGATGGCGTTGGGCCAGATTTCGCGAAACATAATAAACCAAATTGATTCACCGCGAGTTTCGGCTGCGCGAATATAATCGCGCGTTTTAATGTCCAGCGCCTGGCTGCGAGCCAGTCGGGCCACACCGGGTGCTCCGGTGACGGCAATGGCAAAAATCATGATGAGGTCACCCTGCCCCAGGGCGGTGATCACCACCAGATAGAGCACGATCCGCGGAAAGGCGATCAGGGCATCCAAAATTTGCATGATAATTTGGTCGTACCAGCCGCCCTTGTAGCCGGCCAGCAGCCCCAGCACCGTTCCCAGGGAGAGTGATCCGATCACTCCCCACAAAGCCACCCCGAGCGGAAGAACAAAGTTTGGCAAAACAATCGCCTGTAAGCCTAAAAGACCGTTTAGGAAAATGACGACCGGTATCAAAGCGATCCCAACGATTAAATTGCCCCATCCTTTAAGCCGCTGGTTGGGTTCCTCCAACATGGGGATGGCCCGAATAATTAAGACGATGCCGATTAAGCCGGCCAGACCGGTAAAGTAACCGGAAAGCGGCAGGGCCGGGACGCGAGTTTTGAGTAATATCACCTGGGTGCCGGCCATGACTCGCGAGAGGTTGTCCCGGCCGAGGCGGTCGGTCCCCAACCAATTTTCGGCACTCATCGGCTGATTGGGCCGAAAATCGCTGGCATTTGGATCTACAGGGGTCCAGACCAGGGAAATTAGACCAACGACGACCCAAAATAAAACGATGGCCAAGCCGATGGTGGCGATCCTTGATGTAAAAATTAAGGCGATATAGCTTTGGATAGAACTGAGTAATTTTGCCCCCCGGCTCTGAACCGGCGAGCTGGCTTGAGTTGCTGCCATTGTCTCCCTCCTCTTTATGAATAGCGTATTCTTGGATTGATAAAGGTATAAACAAGGTCACCGATCAGGCGGGTGGAAATAGCCACCAGCACGGTGACGATGGCCGAGGCCCCAAGACCATAAACATCGCCAAAAATCGCCGATTTATAAATATAGTCGCCCAGACCCGGGTACCCGAACAAAATCTCGACCACGACGATGCCCCCAATAAAGTAGTTGATGTGGAGCATGATGATCGTGATCGGCGCCATCAAGGCGTTGCGTACCGCGTGGCGGAAGACAACCCGGCGGAACGGCATACCTTTAATTATGGCGGTGCGAATGTAGGGTGCTTTCATGACGTCAACCATGCTGGCCCGCGTCATACGAATGACGTAGCCCAGCTCGACGGCCGTCAGGGTCAACACCGGCAGGGTTAACAGCCTGACCGTTAACCCTCCTCCAGCGGTGTCAATCGCCAGAGCCGGCAGCCACCTTAGCTGAATGGCAAATATAAATATGAGGATCAGGCCGGTGACAAATTCGGGAGTGGAGGTGCCAATTAAACCAAAAATCGATATGGTGCGGTCGATTAATTTCCCTTCATTGATCCCGGCGATGATGCCAAAAAGTAGAGCCAGGGGCATCACAAAAATAAAGGCGGCACCGGCTAAAATAAAGGTGTTGGCCGCTCGCGTGGGGATCGTATTGGAGATCGGCCGATTGGTGCGCAGCGAGACCCCTCCATCTCCGCGAAGAACACCCTTTACAAGGGGGATGTATTGAACCGGGGCCCCGGGTATTTCTTGCCAGCCGGTTTGGGTGCTGACGTAGGCAATCGCCCCTTCTCCTTTGATCCATTTGGCGGCGCGACCCTCATCATCGATTCCCCAAAATACCTCTTTCCCATCTTCTTCCCACCAGACGTCACCGGCCGGTTCAGCCGTGTAGGTGCCGTCTTCATTTCGAACCAGGACGGACAGTTCCCCACCTTCACCGAGCTGATACTGAACATAGCGGCCTTCACCTTGGTCAATCCACCACTCCAGATCGCCGCTGCTCGGGTTGTTAAGCTGGGTAATGTCCTGGCCGATTAAGCGGCGGGCCCGAAAATCATTGCCAATCATCCAGTCAGCATAGCGTTGTAAAACCGGAATTTCTAATCCCAGCTGCCGAGCCAAAGACTCCCGTTGAGCGGGGGTCGACTCGATCCCCAAAATTTTGACCAAAATTTCGCCATCGCTGGGATCAAGCATAAAAAAAAGCAGGATCGAAACGAGAAATACGGTAACGACGACGGAAATAACGCTTTGAAACAAAAATCGGACCATCTTTTTTCCCCTATTACTTGGAACGGTATTATTTTTTTAATATTTAGCCGCAGATTCCACGGATTTTTGCTTAACCCCCTAAAAATCCGCGTAACCTGCGGTTAAATTGAGCTAAATTTGCAAAACGGGCAATCGGTATTCCAATTGCCCGTTTTTTTAAACTGTCTCGGCCTTCATTTTGGTTTTATGAAGACCGGGCTGCTTTCAACCCCAGGCTGGCAGGGAAATTTTATCCCTGGTCCAGTGATGCCTGATAAAAGAACATGTAGTCGGTGGGATGAGCCGGCAGGTTTTTGACTTCGTTACGGGTAATCATCCAGCGGCTCTTGAAGAAGGAGATGCCGATCGGCCCTCTATCCCAGAAAATGTCCTGCAGCTGGCCGAGAAGTTCACGACGGGCTTCGATGTCGAGCGTCCCGGACGCTTCCTGCAGGATTTGACCAAATTCTTCATCAACCCAGCGCGATTCGTTCCAGGCCACCGGATCGCCATTTTCGTCGGCGATATAAGCCAGCGGGAGCACCATCGTACCCAACGGCCGGTGGGTCCAGGCGGTGATCCCCAGAGGCACTTCGGTCCACCGTTCCCAATAGCCGGCCGCTTCGGTAATGTCGAGCTCGAGCTCGAAGCCAGCTTCAGCGGCGTCCTCTTTTAAGACCTGAGCGATTTCCGCCTCACCCTCGTCATTTTTGGTGACCAGAGTAGCCTGAAGCGGCAACGTGTTGCCGGTTTCGGCCGCCCACTCTTCCAGCAGCGCCTTCGCCCCTTCGATATCTTTTTCCGGAATATCCCGCGGGGCGTACGCCGGATGAACCGGGGCGATGTGGGCGTCTGCACCCAAATCCCCTTCGCCAAACCATGACAAATTGAGAATTTTTTGTCGATCCTGGCACAGGCGCAGGGCTTTAATCACGCGAGGATCCGTCCACGGCTCTGTATCAACCCGGGCGCGCAGCACCAGGCTTTGAGCGGTTCGGGCGCTTTTAACCGTGATATCGGGGTTGTCTTTGAGCACTTCCCAATCGGTGGCTCGTGGCTGATAGTAAGTATGAATTTCACCGGACTGGATGGCGTTGAGTGAAGCGTCTTTGTCGAGATTGACAAAACGGAGACCTTCCAGGAACGGCATCTGGTTGTCTGGGCCACCCCAATAATCTTCGCGGCGGGTGAAGGATGCCCCGCTATCGGGATCATATTCCGCCAGGGTGTATGGCCCGGTACCGATCGGCTGAGCGAGAAAGTCACCCTGGAACGTACGCGGCAGGATGACGGCCGGGTAGTGGAACAGGTGCTCGGGAACGCCGATATCACCAAAGGCCAGATTGAGCCTTACGGTGTAGTCATCGACTTTTTCCACGCGCCCCATATCCCCTTCAAGATAGGCCATCAACCCTTTTACGGATGAACCAACTTCGTCATCCAGCCACTGGCTGATGTTAAAGATCACGTCATCGGCGGTCAATTCTTCACCATTGTTAAACATGATGCCTTGACGCAGGTTTAAGGTCCAGACGGTGACGTCTTCATTGGCGTCCCAGCTGTCGAGCAAAAACGGCCGAGTCAAGTTGTCTGGGCCGGTTTCAGTCAGGTATTCAGCCACCTGACGAACGATATGCGCCCCCTCAACCCACGACAGGCGGGCTGGATGATCGAGGATCTGACTGGTTTGCATTCCCACGATGAGCGTGCCGCCCGCTTGTTGTTCGACCATCGCTTCTTCACCACCCGTTGCAGCTTCTTCGCCTCCGGTTGCGGCTTCTTCTCCACCGCCGGTTTCCGGTGCGGAACAGGCTGTGGCCAAAGCGGCCGACATCCCGAGCAGGGTGGCGAAACGCATGAATTCTCGCCGAGAAACGCGGCCGTCTTTTAATGCACGGTAGGCGCGCGGAATACTCGGATGAATTTCATGCATTTCATCTTGTGAAATAATTTCCTTAGTCATGAAATGAACTCCTCCTTACAAGAATTTTAATACAAACACTAAGGGCTTAACGGTCAGCAAACCCCTGATTTTGGGGGTGGCTGTTGTTAACTAAATTAGGGGGGAGATTAAGGTCAGGATCAAAGGGACTCAAAGATTGATCGACACCCTTCTCATTTGTGAGAAAGGTCCCCAAGCTCCATTTCCTGCCCAAAGGCAAGAATAGTTGATCAATCATTTGGGTTGAAAATTTGTCCTTTCCTATCTTTATTGAAGCCTGTCCTAATCCTTCAATAAGAGGGTTGTGGCAAATTGGTGAGCGTTAAGATAATAACATGGTTAAGGGTTCGGGACAAATTTATTGGTTCATTTGTTCGACTTTTTTTATTTGGGTGACGGGTGATAGGTAACGGGTGATGGAGCTTGACATAAAGTGAAGCATAATTTACGTTGGCCAACACCCAACACCCAACACCCAACACCCATCACCCAACACCCATCACCCATCACCCAATTACCGGATCTTTTGGACAGTGACTCAAAAACTCAATCCCGTCTTCATAGACGACCACCAAATCTTCGATGCGAATCCCTCCCCAGTCAGGTAGGTAAATGCCAGGTTCGACGGTTACGACTGATCCGGCCGGAATGGGGTTTGGGTTGCGGGAAGAGAGACGGGGTTGTTCGTGAATATACAGGCCCAGGCCGTGTCCCAGCGAGTGGCCAAAATTTTCGCCCTGACCAGCGTCTTCGATGACGTCGCGCGCCAGGGCATCGATTTCGCGGCCGCTCATGCCTGCTTTCATGTGCTCCAGCGCATTTTTCTGGGCGGTGTGAACCAGATTGTAAACATACCAAAATTTGGCGCTGGGCTGAGAACCCAGATAAAAAGAGCGGGTTAAATCACTACAGTAGCCGTCCACCTTGGCCCCCATGTCGATCACCATGGTATCCCCAGCCTGCAGCGGCCGATCACTAGGGTGATGGTGGGCCAGGGCAGCGTTGGGACCGGCGGCCACGATGATGTCAAAAGCCAGACCGTCTGCGCCATTTTCACGCATGATTTTTTCCAGTTCCCACGCCAGCTGTCGCTCCGTCATCCCCGGTTTGGCCAGCTTGTTGACCTGCCCCATCGCCAGATCGGTGATCGCGGCCGCGCGCCGTATGATAGCCAACTCATCAACCGATTTGACCTGCCGCAGCTCCTCGAGAGCCACAATAAGAGACTTGAGTTCCGTAGCGATCTCATCCCCCTCAATCGCCTTTTGCCACTCTTGAAAAGTATTGAGGGTGACCTGATCTCCTTCAACTCCCAGCGTTTTGCACTGTGCCTGATCGATCATATCCCCGATTGTGGCCAATCCCTCATCGCTGCCCATTTTTACCAGCTCAAAATCAGGCGCCTGCTTTTGAGCCTGGGCCCAATAGCGGAAATCGGTGCCGAGCAGGGCCTGAGTTTGCGTTACGATGAGAAAACAGTTTGAGCCGCTAAAGCCGCTTAGCCAGCGGTAATTTTCATAGCTGCCGACCAGCACCCCATCTACCCCCCATTCGGGTAAGTGGTTTCGCAGGGCATTAATTCTTTCTTGGGTCATTACTTTACCTCAGCTGGCGCGTTTGATCTCTTCTTTTAAAATCGCTTTGAAAATGGCGATCATCGTGGCATAAGTTGGATCCATCCCTTCATAGGAGAGATTTTTCGATCCGAGATTCATCCCTTTGCTAAAGGGAGTGTCCGAAGCGTAATGGAGAATGCCGATCGGAAAGGGAGCGTGGTGCAGGGTCACAATTTCATTTTGCGGATAGCGCTTGGGCCGCACAATCTCGTAAATACAGCTCAGATAGGGGCCGGCTTCCATTTCCAGATCGGTATACCCTTCATTATAAAAAACAGACATGTACTCGTGGTTTTGTAAAAATGTTCCTGGGGCGGTTATCGCTTTTTGATTGTCTAATACGGTGCCGTAGACGATGTAAGGTTCGACATCAAGGGCGGAAAAACAGTTATTAAATAAATATGTGTTGTCGGAATGCTCGTCGTGGACCACGCTGGGGATCATGACATCCCCGACGCGGCCGTTCAAGGTGGCCGCCTTGCCCATGATGAAGATACCTCGTATTTCCGCAATATTGCGGCCGATCTCCGATAAAATTTGATAGGCTGCCATCCCCAATGGATAGTCGATGTTGATAATTAGGGCATCGGTTTTGGCCAATACTTCACCGTGTTTATCCCCTGGGGTCACACCCAGGCGGTGATCTAAACAATCGGGAGCCAACTTGCTCAATTCGATAACCTGGGCTTCCAGGTCGAATACGTGTTGACTGGGAATGCGGTGAATGCCTACCTGTTTCTCTTTTTGAAGCCGATCGTTTCGCGAAGATCGATGAGCGGTCTCGTATTTTTTGAGGGAGTAATAAAGAAAATTGTCGAGGCTGCTGGGTACATTTTGCTTTAAAATATCGTCGTACTCTTGTTTAAGGAGGGGGTCATCTCCCTGGCGGATAAAATCACCTAGCTCCTGTTCGATATCCTGAGCGTGTCCGCTCAATAAATTTGGCAGCGAATGGGTATTGCTGGACACAAAATAAATCGGCCGGTCATAAAATGGGATATGGGGGCAATCTTCCCGAATTTGCTCCCACCAGCGCCTGGTGGCCCGTTTATATTCAACAAACGAGCCGGCCAGCAGCCTCACAGATACAGCGCAGTTTTTCTGGGCAATACGCCGGATCCGCTCAACTGTTTTGCCCTGCCAGATTGATTGGATGCGAGTTAAGATGTCCGGATCGATTCCTGCAAACCCGCTAATCCGGTCAACCTCCTCCGGTAAAAATTTTCCGTCCCTGGCCAACACTTTTGTGTTGAGATACGCATTTATTTCAGGTTTGTGAAGAAGGAGATGAAGTTTGTCCAGCTCAATCTGGTAGGCGGTGAGCTTGGGAATGATGTCATCAATGTCGGATCGGCTGGCAATAAACAGCGCCAGAGTGCGATTCCCATCCCAATACGATCTTCTACGACGGGCCGGGGCGTTAACCGCCTGCCACGCTTCAACCCCTGGATACCCATGTTGGGCAAATACCCACTCTGACTGTCCTAAAAGCACAAGGTTAATGTCGTCCGCTAAAACATCTGGCAGCCGAAGAAGTGAATAGACGAGTGCGGACACATCAGGTTCGAGGTTGCTTGAGCCCACGTGTAGAGCCGATCGAACTCTGGTATGGGCTTCGATTAACGATCGTATCGGTACCTCTCGAGAACTTCGCAGCAGGGAATAATACGTGCGAATATAAAGATTGATATCGTTGTTTCCGGATGTGGGAACAGTACGGTCCATAATAATTTGTCTCTGTCTCCTGTTACTTTCTCTGTTCTCTGTTCTCTCTTCTCTTTTCTCTATCTCCCGGAGTATAACGCTGCTCTTTCCAGAAAGCCCACGTAAAACCTCATTCTGTTGAACAATTGTGAAACCGCGAAGGTAAGTCGTAAGGAAAATGGTTTAAAGTATAATAATTAGTACTTTCGTCCTGATTTCCATAAAATCAGGCAGCGCGTCGGAATTCAAAATTACTATATAAAAATAAGTGAAGTGGCATTTTTCATGGCGATTGTGGCCCCTGCTTCTGGCCTTTGTTTTACTCAACGGCTTTTTTGTAATGGGGCAAATTACGGCCACAAATCGCTTTTACGATCACCGACAGTCAAATAGGGGAGCATCTGATAATTCGTCACAGGAAATTGTTGTCGGTTCTTTGGTGACCCCCGGTATTTCCCCCCCTCTGAGCCGTATTCCGTTTTTAGCGGCTGATTTGACCCTGAACCGGGAGGTTAATCCCCGTCATGATCCTCTCCTTTACGATCGGCCGCAGGAACTGGAGATGGGGAGCGTAGAGATCGACCCGCTGCTGAGTCTGTCTGCCTCACAAACCGGTCAATCTCCACCCGTCCAGCGTTCGTTTGAGGGAACGACCGCCTGTCCTGGGTGTAAACCGGCCGATCCTGTCGGTGACGTTGGTCTCAATCACTATGTCAGCATGGCCAATTTTCACGTTTCGGTGTTTGACAAGGAAGGGGAGCTGTTGGTAGGCCCCGTGCCGTTTGATCAAATTTTTGCTCATCAAGGAGGTCAATGCGGCACTCAAAACGCGGGTGATCCGGTGGTCTTGTACGATTCCCTGGCTGATCGCTGGCTCCTGAGCCAGTTTGCGGCTCCCAATCACCTGTGTGTCGCTGTTTCAACTGGTGGGGACCCGACCGGGACGTATTTCACCTATGAATTTGATACGATAAAATTCCCCGATTACTTTAAATTTGGGGTTTGGGATGATGGGTATTACATGTCGGCCAACGAACGCTTTTATACGGCGTACGCCTTTGATCGACAGGCAATGGTTGAGGGCCGGCCGGCGCACTTTCAGAAGTTCTCCGGTGGTGAAAATTTCCTGATGCCGGCCGACCTGGATGGCCTGCGCCCGCCACCGGCCAATTCACCCCATTTGTTTTATACCTTTAAAAACAGCACCTTTCACGGGGGGGATGATCGCTTGGAGCTTTATCGCTTTGCTGTCGATTGGCAAACCCCGCAAAATTCCTCTTTTGATCTGTATAAAACCGTTCCCCTCACCCCATTCCGATATACGCCGTGCGGTTATTTTCAGCTAAACTGCATCCCGCAAAAGAGTAGCCAACAGCGTCTCGACGCAATCGCTGAATGGCCGATGTTTCGATTTGCCTATCGACGTTTTCCCGATCGAGAAAAAATGGTGGGGGCTTTTACCGTTGGTGGTGGATATGGTGAGGCGGGGGCCGCCATTCGCTGGTTTGAACTATCTCGTTTTGGAGACGGCGAGTGGGGCTTGAGCCAGGAGGGCACCCAGGATGAAGGAGACGGATTAGATCGATTTAATCCCAGCATTGCCATGGATCAAAATGGCAGCATCGCTTTGGGATATTCAACTTCAAGTGCCTCAACTTTCCCCGATATCCGCTTTGCCGTCAATGACTTCAGTGACCCGGCCGGAACGATGCGCCAGGAAACGAGGATGCAGCGCGGGTTTGCCTCCCAGATTGGATCAAACCGTTGGGGAGATTACAGCGCGATGTCGATTGATCCAGAAGATGGCTGCACATTTTTTTACACCAATCAATATTATCCTGCTTCTGACAAGCAGTGGCAGGTTCGTGTGGGAACATTCACGCTTGAATCTTGTACCGTTCCCACCATCACCCTTTATACTGCTCCGGAGGTCCAGACCGCTTGTGTCGGAGGGACCGCTGATTATGAAATTATTTCAACGAGGTTGGTCGGGTTTGACGAAGAAATAGCTCTTTCCGTTGAGGGTCTGCCAAACAGCGCGGCCGTTACCATTTCCGGGTGGCGCAGCGGCAGTGAGCCTCAGGTGGAACAAGCGAACCTGCAGCTCTCAGGGCTGCCCCAGGGATCCTACGAATTTAAGGTGATGGGCACGGCTGAGAGCGTTACCACATTCGCACCGGCCGTCCTGCATATGCTGCCGGAATTGGATCGGCCGCTGACCCTGCGGACCATTAACTGGATCGAGCAAAATGCGGAAGGGGTTTCCCTGTCCTGGGAAGCCGACCCGCATGCTGTTTTTTATCATTTAGAAATCGCTACAGATGAAAATTTTGCGGATCTCGTTTTCTCTGATTCCTCGATTCGAGACAACCGCTTCTCGCTAAGCCTGGCGCCCAATCAGCCTTATTACTGGCGAGTCCGGCCGATAAATAATTGTGGCCATGGCCCGGTGAGCGAAGTTCGGGCATTTGTCACTACGCCGGCCGTTGGGCAATGTCCATTGGGGTCAGTGACCATGACCCACTATCAGGAAAGTTTTGAAAACGGTTTAACCCAGTGGGAAAAGGCCGGAGTTTTACCGAGCTGGCATGCCGATCAGTGGTCCCTGCGGCAGGGTCATTTTGCCACGGCTGTAGGTGCGAATCAGCTGGCGGATCAACAGCTCATCTCACCGATTTTAAAGCTGCCACCGGAAAATTTTGGGGCGGTTTTGCACTTTAAGCAGACCGGAAATATTGAGGGTAACGATGCCTTTGATATTTGCTGGGACGGGGCGATGCTTGAGGCTTCGGCCGATCAGGGAGCAACCTGGCATGGAGTGGGTAATCATATTCTCGTTGGGGGGTACGACGGGATCATCAGCAACAATTATGGCAACCCGGCCGTTGGGGAAAGTGCCTGGTGCAAAAATCGATCCAACTGGGAAGAAACGATTGTTGATCTCTCTTCTTATCAAGGTCAGGATATTCAATTGCGTTATCGACTCACTTCTGATCGGTCTATCACCAACGGCGATTGGTCACTTGACGATATTGCCGTCCAAAGCTGTGTACCAGAGGTTCAATTCTTATCCGAAGTCGCAACCCTGGTGGGGAAACCAGGTGAGACCCTATCCTCGGAAATTGTGCTGCGGCGAATTACGCCTTCGGAAAAACGGTATGCAATAGAATTCGACTCACAATGGTCAGTGGAGAGCCTGTCGACGTTTGATTTTTCAGCTGCGCAGCTTTTAACTGTTCCTGTTTCGATTACCATTCCACTTGATGCGGAAATCGGTGTAAGGGAGACCGTTCAGGTCAAAGTGCGCTCTCAAAATCTGCCCACGGTTCAATATCATCATCAAATCAAAATATTGGTAGATGATGGCACCTTACCGGAGACGTTTCAGACGTTTTTGCCGGTAATATATTCAAACAGTGCGGAATTTCTGCCTGATTTAGTGATTGAAAATGTCAACTTTGACAAATTCAACATTCAGTTTGATATCGTGAACGTGGGAAGATCGGCCATTTATGATTCATTTTGGATTGACGGGTATATCAATCCCGACCGGCCGCCCACTGGCGTCAACGATACCCATGAATTGATCGCCCCGGAGGGGATGGTGTGGGCCATTGACGTCCAGGATTTACCGCTTCAACCGGGCGAACGGATATCTTTAAATTTGACCAGCTTGCAATTTGATGAGGAACGCAGCGATTATTCCTATCCGTTTGACGCTCAAACAATCTTTTATTTACAGGTTGATTCGGCAAATGAGGGCGGCACCTATGGCGGGGTCTTAGAAAGTCATGAGGCTGAAGGAGAAGCATACAACAATATTGTGGGTCCGTTAAGCCCCACCAATCCCTAGAAAAATTGTGATTTTTCTTTGTCCTCCCGCCAACTCGAGTTATAGTCACCGGTCAGGAAAAATGGAATGAGTAACCTGGAATTAATCGAGCAGCCCTTGGCTGAGGTGCTGCAGCAGTTATCTAACGCCACCCCCACCCCCGGAGGAGGAGCGGCTGCAGCCGCGGCAGGGGCAATGGCGGCGGCCCTTTTGCAAATGGTGGCGGCCTCAACCCTGAAGCGCCGCCGCTATCAGGCTGCCTGGCCGGCCGCCAAAGCCGCCCAGACCCGTCTGCCCGACATTCAGCAGCAGCTTTCTCTGGCTGTTTCGGAAGATGCCGTGGTTTACAGGCAGGTGGTAGTGCTCCTCGCTCATCAAAATGAAGCCAACAGCACCACCGCGATTCAGGCGATCGAAGATGCCCTGACCGCCGCTGCCCAGGTTCCGCTCAAAGTGGCCAAACTGTCTGCGGAACTGATAGAAATCGGGGTGGCGCTCACCCAGACAGGCAACGCCCATGCGGCCGCGGATGGCGCGGCGGCCTGTCACCTAGCCCTGGCGGCTTTAAAAAGCTCAACCACCAACGTAAAAGTCAATTTGCGAAATGTAACGAACGAGAAACTGAAGAAGAGCTGGATCAATCAGGTAGATCGTCTGGCCCTGGATGCGGAAGAAGCCGCGTCAAATCTCGATCAGGTGGTCCACCAACGACTGGAAAATCAGGCCAACTCCCCCCGGCGCGTCCGACGAAAGAAATAGCGTGAACAATATCCCCGGTCCAACGTCAGGAATAACCTTGCAGGATGCCCGGCGGCTGCAGGCCGACACCCTTGGTTTTTTGCTAGATGCCGTGGCAGATTATGGGGATTTGCTTTGTTATCCAATCGGTTTCTGGAAGGTCTATGTCTTGTCACATCCCGATTATGTGCAGCATGTCCTGTTGGATAATTGGCGTAACTTCTCCCGGCAGACGTTCCAGTTTCAACAATTTGCCCGCGTAACCGGGCAGGGACTCTTAACAACCTCTGGGGAGTATTGGCAGCGCCATCGCCGCCTCGTTCAGCCCGCATTTCACCGTCGGCATCTTTCTGGTATGACGGCCGGTATGTTTCGGGCGGTTGAGCGGATGAGCGACCGCTGGCAGGAAAAGCTGCGCGGAAAGGCGGCCGTTGAATTGGATCTCGATCGCGAGCTTTTGCGATTAGCCCTCGAAATAATTGGAGAATCTCTGTTTTCTCTTGATTTGACCCGCGAAGCAGCGGAACTGTCTCAAGAACTTTTGGAGCTGATGCACTACGTCATTTATCGCTCGCAAAATCTTTTGGCCCTGCCGGATTGGGTGCCAACAGCGCGTAATCGGCGTTTCCGGACGCGGCTGAAGCGGCTTGACCAGCTCGTAGCGCAAATGATCAGTAACCGTCGGCGGGTTGGCCATCCGCGAGATGATTTTTTAGGGCTGCTTTTAGGATTAGATGGTGAAGGGGTATCTGATCGGGAAATACGTGATGAAGTGGTGACGGCGATCATCGCTGGATATGAAACGGTGGCCAGCGGCATGGGGTGGGTTTTTAAACTGTTGATTGATCATCCGGCAGCGGCCGATCAAATAAGACAGGAGTTTGTCCGCACTGAAATGACTTTTGAGGGTTTGGCGCATGCCCCTTATCTCAATCAGGTTATTCAGGAAGCATTTCGGCTTTATCCCCCTTCGTGGTTGATGACTCGTCGGGCGATTCAGGCGGATCAAATTGGCCCCTACGAACTGCCGGCGAATGCGCTGGTGGTCATTAGCCCTTATGCGGTGCATCGTCACCGCGATTTTTGGCCCGATCCGGAACAATTTGATCCTCAACGTTTTGCCGGTGAACCCTTGCACCAGCACAAATTTGCCCATATTCCCTTTGGTGGGGGACCTCACCTTTGTATCGGGAAGCCGCTGGCCATGCTTGAAGCTTCTGTCACCTTGGCTGGTCTGCTGCCACATTTCGACTTTTTGCCACCCGATTCTGGTGTGATGCCGATTGTGAATCCCCAGGTGACCCTGCGGCCGTTTCCCGAGCTGCGGGTTAAGATTGAAAATAGGGGTTAGGTTATAGGTGTATGAGTGTATTGGTTATTAGGTTCTATTAAAGGGTTAGTTTACCATCAGGTCAGGCACTTTAGTCCCGCATTATTGAACATTTACAAATAAATGCGGATATGGACCGACTTTCAAAACAGGCCCGTCATCCCCGCGAAAGCGGGGATCCATCGGTGACAGTCCAATGGATTCCCGCTTTCGCGGGAATGACGTGGCTAAATCGGTGTTTATTTGTCAAAACTCAAAAATGCGGGGGTGAAGAAATATCCCAAAGTCAACATAGCCTAGTTATTGATAATTGATTATTCTTTTGCGGGGAAGTGTGCCTATTCGGGCAATTTGACAGACGATGTAATTTAGATTATTATCTAACTAATTCGATATATATTTAATTAAGTAGACATTAATCAAAATGAAAACCCCTGAATTGACCTGGCATATAAACACGGCGATCGATTTTTTTGATAGTGCGGCGATTATATTTAATCCGGAATCGTATCAGCTGCGGCCGGCGTGGGCCGCCGGCGTGCGTTCGCGTCTGTCAGCCGCTGCCAGAGAGACGTTGCAGGCGGTATTTCCCATGCACTGGGTCCCGGTGACCTGGTTTCATCAGATGGATGAACCGGCAACGGCCGAGCAGGCGTTGGAAATTATGGCCAACACGCCTGCAGAGCAGCGGGTCATGGACCTTTATGATTTTTCCTATAATCCGCCTGAGATGCGGGATATTATCGATCAGATTATGGATCGTGGTTCATGGCACGAGCAGGAGTACCAAGCGCTGCGCAAGCTGTCGATAAAGGATGGGATAGGAAAGAATAATATAAAGGCCTGGCTCAATTTACTGGCCGCGACAAGGCGTTTAGGACCGCTCATTTTGCCAGCGATGGAGGAGTTTTTTGAAATTTTTTATGCGGAAGAGGAAAATCGCGTGCGGCCGTATTTGATAAAGGCGGCCGCGGAGGGGAAAAAATTGTCCGCAGACGTAGATCTGATCACCCTGCTTGAAACCCTTTCCGAAGGGATTAACTATCATTTGCGGCGCCCATACAAAAAAATAATTTTTGCCCCTTCGTTTTGGACGACCCCCTTAATCGCCGATATTGAAATTGATCACGACACCCTATTTTTTATTTACGGCGTGCGGCCGGCTAATGTCCCACTTATTCCTGGTGACCAGGTTCCCAATGTGATGCATCAAGCCTTAAAAACGTTGGCGGATCCGACCCGGCTCAAAATATTAAAATTGCTGCGTCATCAGCCGCACTCCCCAGGGGAATTGGCCAAGGCGCTGCGTCTGCGACCGCCAACTGTCACTCATCACCTGCGTATTCTGCGCCAGGTGCGCTTGATCCGCATTACCCTTTCTGAGGATGATCGCAAAATTTATGAGTTTCGGCCCGATGGCCTGCGCGGCGTTTTGAACAGCCTTGAGGAATTTTTGGAACTATAGCACGGGCCTTCAGCACCGAGCCCAAAGAGACCATCCCTCGTGCTATTCTGCTAATCATGTCCTCCCTGAAATTAACACCCGAACTGCTTCTCGCCGCCTACATTCAAGGGATATTCCCCATGTCTCACAACGGGGAATTATTTTGGTATGATCCCGATCCGCGGGCCATATTGCCCCTCGATCACCTTCACGTTTCACGATCTCTGAAGCGGGTCATGAAGCGCGTCTGGGTGGTTCAGGCGGACAGGTCAAAGAAGCGGTTTCTACCTGGGACGGTAAATCGATCAACCAAATTGCCGTTTGAAATTCGGGTGAACAGTGACTTTGGGCAGGTTTTGGTCCATTGTGCTGATCCGCAACGGCCGGGAGCATGGATCAATGAAGACATTATTAAATCGTATACCCGCTTGCATGAGTTAGGCTGGGCACACTCGGTTGAAACATGGCAAGACGGACGGCTCGTTGGGGGGCTGTACGGGGTTGCCGTGCGCGGACTATTTGCCGGAGAGGCGATGTTTTCTCACGCCGCAGAAGCCAGCAAAGTTGCCCTGGTTTATCTGGTTCATCATTTGAACGCCCGGGGATTTACTTTGCTAGATGTTCAATTTAATACGGACCATTTGGCTCAGTTTGGGGTCGTTAATATTTCGCGTGACGCCTACAAAATGAGGCTAGCCCATGCCCTCAAAGTGCCCTGCGATTTTAGCTGATTAATCACTCAGGAGAACCATCAATGACGCAATCTAACCGCCCGACGGGCATGACCGCTTTTTTAGTTTTGTGGATCGGCCAGGTTGTTTCCCTTTTGGGGACCGCCATGACCCAGTTTGCCCTAACGATTTGGGCCTTTGAAGAAACCGGTCAAGCCACCGCCCTGGCCCTGGTTGGCTTTTTTTACATCACCCCAATGCTCCTGCTTAGCCCCTTTGCCGGGGCGGTTGTCGATCGCTCGAATCGCAAGATGATGATGATCGTCAGCGATTTGGGAGCGGGTGTGGCTACCATTACGGTTTTGATTCTTTTTAACCTCGGTATTTTGGAAGTGTGGCACCTCTATATCACGGCCGCCCTGACCGGCGCAACAGAGTCGTTTCAGTGGCCGGCATACTCTGCTTCGCTGTCAACGATGATCAAGAAAGAGCAGTACGGCCGGGCCCACGGATTAACGTCGCTGGCTGAAAATGGCTCCCGAATTTTTGCCCCGATTCTCGGGGCGGCCCTATTTGGATTCTTTGGTCTGGGGACGATATTGCTCATCGATATTGTGACATTTTCCGCATCGGTTGGCGCACTGCTCTTTATCATTATCCCGCAGCCGGAAAAAACAGAAGAAGGAGAAGCCAGTCGGGGAAGTTTCTTGCAGGAATCGATGTTTGGTTTTCGCTATATCTGGAAGCGCAAATCTTTATTAGGCATGCAAACCGTCTTTTTAGTGGGCAACTTCTTTGCCACCATCGCATTTACGCTGATCGCACCCATGATTTTGGCTCGCACCGGGAGTGATGAAATTATTCTAGGATCGGTTCAGTCGGTTGGCGCAGTGGGGGGCGTGATTGGGGCAGCGATTATGGGGGCCTGGGGCGGTCCCAAAAAATTGGTTCATGGGGTGTTTATCGGCTGGATGATCAGCGGTTTTCTGGGAATCCTGCCGTTTGGTCTCAGCCAGTCGACTATCATCTGGGCCACGACCTCATTTATTGGGGCAACCATGATCCCTTTGATCAACGGGTCGAATCAGGCGATATGGCAGCGAAAGGTGCCGGCCGATTTGCAGGGCCGGGTCTTCTCGATTCGGCGGCTGATCGCCTGGCTGGTCAACCCGTTGGGAACTTTGATTGCCGGCCCTCTGGCCGATCAGATTATGGAGCCGGCCATGGCCGTTAATGGTGCCCTGTCTTCTTCGCTGGGCTGGATTTTTGGCACGGGGCCCGGAGCTGGTATGGCGGTGATTGTGTCGTTTTCCGGTTTGATGGCCGCTTTTTCCGGCCTGTGGCCATATTTTGTGCGCATCGTTCGTGAAATTGAAGTTATAATGCCGGATCATGATCAGGCTGTCCCTGCAGACTGACGAGAGACGAGAGACGGCGACTTGACATAAAAATGAGATGCAGCGATACTCAATGAATAGCCAATAGCCAATAGCCAATAGCCAATAGCCAATAGCCAATAGCCAATAGCCAATAGCCAATAGCCAATAGCCAATAACCAATAACCAATAACCAATATACTAATAAACCAATCCACCAATCCACCACGATTTCCCCCCCCGTGCGCTATACTTGCCTGTTATGACCCTCAAAGCATATGATGTATCCCGGTTGGCGTGGCCGACAGATTGGGATTCTTTATTTGGCCGGTCGGGGCCTTTGTTTGTCGAAATCGGCTTTGGCAACGCTGAATTCCTGGTCGATTTGGCCGTTCGTCATCCGGATGCCAATATGATCGGGGTGGAAATCTCTCTGCCCTCAATAAAAAAAGCGGAGCGCAAAGCCGGCCGTCTACCCACTCCAAACGTGGTGTTGGTTCACGGGGATGCGAAGGTACTTCTTTGGGGGGCAATCCAGCGGCCGGTTGACCGGTTCTATATCAACTTTCCCGATCCGTGGCACAAAGCTGCCCATCACCACCGCAAGCTCATCAACGATCATTTTTTAACGTTGCTGGCCGGTCGAATGGCTGAAGGCGGGCAGCTCAATATCGCCACGGATGATCCGGGGTATCAGGAAGTAATCGAGGATTGTCTGGCCCGTACTCCCTATTTTGTTCCTCGTTATAACGAGCCCTATCTTCTAAACGACCCCGACCGTTTGGTGACCAAATATGAACAGAAGGCCCTCCGTGAAGGCCGTCAGCCGCGTTATTATTTGTGGCGGCGCAATGGCCAACCAGCCGAATCAAGATTAAAAGCCCCGCAGGAGTTGCAGATGCCCCATGTTGTTGTTCGCTCCCCCCGACCGCTGACTGAAATTGCCGATCGCTTTTCCCCACAGCGCTTTGATGGTGATATTCCGGTGCGCTTGATCCAGATGTTTCAGGCCCTTGATCCGGCCGACAAGCACCAGGATATGCTGCTGATCGAGACCCACGTCGCTGAAGACCCGATGCCGCAGCGGGTAGCCCTTTTTATTCAAGCCCGTGCCGATGGAGATTGGTTAATCGCCTGTCATGATTTGGGCTTTCCCCGGCCGACCGTCGGCATACATACGGCCGTGGGCCGCCTGGTGGAGTGGCTGCTTTCCCTCGATTTGGGGATTGAGATCATTCGCCACAATTTGGCCATAAAAATTGGAAGCTGAACTTCTGGAAATAATGACAAGCCCTGTATACGAAGCCACCTGTTTTCGGGGAACCGAACGGTGGGTGCTGGAAGAAATTCGAGAGACAAAACGGTTGCGCGTCATCAAGAAAATCGATGGCGGGGTGCTGTTTGAATTTAAAGGGGAATCTCTCCCCCCGGAAAAGGCTGGTCAGTTAAAATTACCGACAACTGTCTCTCAAGTAGTGCCTTTTGACATTCCGCGGCCAAAAGCACTGTTGGGAGATCAAAATTTTCGCAACTTAACACAACAGATTCAGGCCATGGTGAATCAGTATGGGAAACGCAACTTTTCCACTATAGGCTTGCAGGCGGCCGGCCGAGATTCTGCTGTCATGCAGCGTTTGCACCGCGATCTGGCTCAAAAGCTGAAGCTGGAATCGGTCGGCGATCTGGGAGAGGTGAGTTTACGCCTTCGAAAGTCAGTCGTCTTAAAACGCGGCTGGGATGTACTGATTCGCCTGGGTCCACGGCCGCAGGCAACCCGGACGTGGCGCACAGCCAATATGCCGGGGGCGTTAAACGGGCCGGTGGCCGCCTTGATCAATAAAATGGTGTATTTGTCGCCGGATGATCGCCTGCTCAACGTGGCCTGTGGTTCGGGTACGCTGCTGATTGAAGTGGCCCATCACCCTCAATTGGCGGTGGGAGGCGACCTTGATTCGGCCGCCTTAATTGCTGCCCGGCTAAATTTGGCGGCGGCCGCGGTTGATGGTCAGTTGGTTCAGCTGGATGGTGCAAATTTGCCGTTTGCAGCTTCCACTTTTGAGGTTGTAACGGCTGATTTGCCCTGGGGGCAGCTGGTTGGCGATGATAGACAGCTCAACAGACTGTACGAGGCGTTTGTTGATGAGGCGGTACGGGTGTTGACTCCTGGCGGGCGGATGGCCGTGGTCACCCATGAGGTCCGGCGTTATGAGAAAGCCCTTCACCGCAGCCTAAATTTGACCCAAATTGAGAGTTTGTCGATAAAAATGGGGCGCGTCACCCCCCGCATTTTTATTCATCAGAAAAAACTTTAAATCAGTCCTGCAAATCCCCCCTTCCGATTCGGGAGGGGGTTAGGGGGTGGGTCTTTTCGCGGTAAACATGCCCCTCCCCGACTCGAGGAGGGGAGCTTGTTGGACTGTATGAGAACGGAAGATTTACCTGCCTGCTCCTGACCACCATCAGAGGGCGAGGGAAAAGCCCACTGCCGTTAAACCATTTCAGCTGCCGGTTGGCTTTCCTGAATGCGCATCCCGGCCGGTACCTGGCTGGAAATCGTTTCTAAATACGAGAAAAATTCCGTGGAATTTTCGGTTTTGATCATCGAACCGGTCACGGGAAAAAATTCCGGGATTCCGTCGATATAGCGCTTAAAATGTTTGCGAAATTGAATCAGCCCAAACGGATCGCCGTAATACCGGATCATTTCCCGTAAATGAAGGGCGATCCCATCGATCAATTCTTTAAAAGTGAGGGTGTCTCGACTCCGGCCGCTAAATATCCACGGATTTCCGATGGCTCCGCGGCCGATCATAACCGCATCACACCCTGTAAAATCGAGCATATCGGCGATGTGGTGGGGTTCGGTGATATCCCCATTGCCGATGACCGGAATGGAAACAGCTTGTTTGAGCAAGGCGATCGCTTCCCAACGGGCCCGGCCGGTATATTTTTGCTCCTTCGTTCGGCCGTGGATGGCGATTAAGGCCGCGCCACTGTCTTCTAGCACGCGGCCGATTTCCATAAAATTCTGCTGGTCGTTCCACCCCAACCGTATTTTGCCGGTTACCGGAATCGGCAACTCCTGGGCCAGCAGCTCAAACGTTTCCGCAATTTGTGACGGATTGCGCATCATGCCTACCCCGGCCCCCCGACCAGAAACCCGCTTGGTGGAACATCCCATATTAATGTCGATGATATCCGGTCTCAGGGGCATGATATTAACCGCCGCGCGCAGAATCTTTTGGGGATCGTTGCCAAAAATTTGGAAGACCATCGGTTGATCCCCAGGCTGCTTATCGAGCCTCATCCAGAAACGGTTTCGAGATGGCTTGCCCTGCAGGGCCTCAACCGGCACAAATTCAGTGTAATTCATGGCCGAACCGTAGGCGCGGCAAATCGCCCGATAGGGAACATCGGAGTAGCCGGCCATGGGTGAGAGGATGGTCCGGCCGTAAATGGGCACGTTGCCAACCCGAAACGAAGGGGAAACTTGCATAACGGCTTCCTTTATACCCCAATCGGTGATCAATAATCAATAATCAATTGCTAATTGCTAATAGCCAATAGCTAATAGACCAATAACCAATACACCAATAACCATTATGCTACAATCCCCCATATGATCCCAAACAACACCGATCGTGACGCCGGATTTGACATCCAGCCGGATTTTGCCCGCTTTAATCAGAAAGAAGATGTGTTTAACCGCTCGTGGTGGGATGAGACGATTCGCAGCGCCAAAACGGAGCGATTTTATCGCACCTATCGCCAACCGCTCAAAGAGTGGCGAAAGGCGGAAGGATTTACCCAAAAAGATTACGCCTTTCGCAATGCCTCATGGCACGTGACCGATATTTTTGCTGAAATGAAAGAGGATGAAGATCGGCGAGAGGGATTTTTAGATGAATTTACCCTTCAGCGAGAAGGGGCCACAGAAACAATCGATTTGGGGGATCCAAAGGATGCCGCGGCCGAAATAAAGCGAGTAGCCAGGGCGTTTGGTGCGGATCTGGTGGGCATCACCGCCTTCGACGAGCGCTGGCAGTACACCGCAAAGTTTAGTGCGGCGACCGGCCGTCAAAAAGCAAACGATCTCCCCGACGGTTTGAGCCACGTAATTGTGTTGGGGCAGGCGATGGATTACGATTTAATCCGCACTGTGCCATCCGCCCTAAGCGGCGCGGCCACCGGACTCGGCTATTCCCATGATGCTCTGGTGCTTTTGTCGCTCACCCAATATTTGCGCAACTGCGGTTATCGGGCGGTGGCCAGCATGAACGACACGGGGCTGGCCATTCCCTATGCCATCAAAGCCGGTTTGGGGGAATATGGGCGCAACGGCCTGCTCATCACCCCGGAGTTTGGACCCCGAGTGCGCCTTGGCAAAATTTATACTGATTTACCGCTGGCCCATGACCGGCCGATTCAATTTGGCGTCAAGGAATTTTGCGAAATTTGCCGTCGCTGCGCCAATGCCTGTCCGGTGAAGGCGATTTCGCAAACGGCACCATCCACTGACCGCCATAATCGATCAAATATTCAGGGAGTCAAGAAATGGTCGGTTGATGGGGAAAAGTGTTTTGGCTACTGGGCCGCCCAAAACAGCGACTGCTCTATTTGCATCCGCGTATGCCCCTACAATAAGGATTACTCGTTATGGATCAATAGGCTGGGGCAAAAACTTGCCGGATCTTCCCTGCGCCGTCTGATGTTGTGGCTCGATGAACGGTTGGGTTTTGGCCAGCGCCTCAAGCCGTCAGCCTGGTGGGGGGATGGGTGATGGGTGTTGGGTGTTAGGTATAGGGTATTAGGTGTAGGGTGTTAGGATTTGGAAACTCTTTCTTGCCTCTGGTCTCTCGTCTCTAGTCTTTGGTCTCTAGTCTCTGGTCTCCTTCCTTAATTGCCTCGTTAAGGTTCTCGAGTTACGATTCAGTCGCTATGTTAAAAGTCAATTTTGTGATGGAACAACACGTCGGCCACCGCACTTTTTATTTAAATTTGCGGCGGTTTATTGAGCCCCTGAAAGATTTCGAATCGAGCTGGGTGCCGTTAACTTATGAGGATCCTCAGAGCCGCTGGCATAAAATCCCGTTTTTACCGGAAGGCATCAAAGGGCCACTGATTGGCCGGGATCAGGTCATCCACGGATTGCAGTCCAATCCGTATGACATCGGCTTTTTCTCCACCCAGGTTGCGGCCGCACTGGCCAAAGGGTTGGTTCAGCGAAAGCCCTACGTGTTGTGCACTGACATATCACCCATCCAATACGATAACATGGCCGAACATTACGGGCACCGGCCGGATGGCGACAATTTGTGGAGCCGCTACAAACATCGGGCCAACGTCGATCTGTTTCAAAAAGCGGCCGGTTTTGTAACCTGGTCTCGGTGGGCGGCCGACTCTTTGGTAAGTGATTACGGGGTTGATCGGAAACGGACGGTTGTGGTTCCGGTGGGAGTGGATTTAGAAGTTTGGCATCCTTTAGAGGATGGTCGGCCGTCTAACGGTCCCGTCAAAATCTTGTTTGTCGGTGGGGACTTACATCGCAAAGGGGGAGACGACCTGTTGGCGGCTTTTCGCCAGCTGCCGGCTGGATCAGCGGAATTAATTCTGGTGACCCGAACCCAAGTCGACCCCGAGGAGGGTGTGACGGTTTATAACGATATGAAGCCCAACACCCCCGAATTAATTCGCCTTTTTCAAACCAGCGATATTTTTGTTCTGCCTACCAAGGCTGAGGCCTTTGGTATCGTCGGAGTCGAAGCCAGCGCCACCGGTCTACCCTGCCTGGTCACTCAGGTCGGTGGTTTACCGGAAATTGTGGAGCACGGTGAAACCGGATTCCATTTTTCTGCCGGGAACGTTCCAGCGCTGGTGAGTCATTTAAAACCGCTGGTAGCCAATCACGACCTGCGGAAGAAAATGGGTGCGGCCGCGTTAGTACGAGCCCGAAAAATATTTGATGCTCGCCAAAATGCCCTGCAGATTGCGGAGATTATTCGCTCGGCGGCGATGGTTTAAGGTGAGTTTCCTTACGGGGGAGGATGCCTGCCTCCCCTCCCATTAGGAGGGGAATGAGGGGAGGGGAATGACCCTCTAAACTTTTATAATTTATTGGGAAGACAAGCTAGTACTCTGTAACAGAACTATTTTTTACCCCTTATTTCTAGTAATTTTCTGCGGCAGCCAACGAATTTTTAGTTTTGACAAACAAACATCCATAGCGAAACGTCGTTCCCGCGAAAGCGGGAATCCACTGGATGGCTACCGATGGATCCCCGCCGTAGTTTACCCCCGTGAAGACGGGGGCCAGGATGACGAGTCTGTTTTGAAAGTCGGTTCATCTCCACATTTATTTGTAAATCTTCAATATTCATCGGCAAAAGTAATTAAGAAAGCTTAAGTTACAGAGTACTAGCAACTCGGATTAAATATTAACCGATGAGCAGCTGCTCTTCCGGATAACGCAGCAGCTCCGGTTTTTGAGTGGATTGAGCCACCGCCACCACAATTGTTAATGCCCCTAGGCGTCCCCAAATCATCATGATGGCAATGACTACTTGTCCAAATCCATTGAGCTGAGCAGTAAAGCCGAGCGAAAGACCGCAGGTGGCAAACGCAGAGATGACCTCAAATAAAACCATCCCGATTTGATCAACCGGATGTGATACCAGGATCAAAAATGTGGCCAGCATGATCAACCCCACCGAAATTGTCAAAACCGAAGCGGCTCTTCGTACGGTTTGGTAAGAAATTTCGCGATTTAAAACTTGGATATGCTCTTTGCCGCGGACAAAGTTAAGAAGGGTAATTCCTAAAACCGCAAAGGTCCCCGTGGTGATTCCTCCTCCCATTGATGCCGGAGCGCAGCCGATAAACATAAGGACCATCGTTAAGAGCTGGGTTGAAGGGCGAATTTGAGAAAAATCAGCAAATCCGGAAAAACCGGCCGTGCGTGAGGAAATCGAGTGAAACCACGATTGAACCAGCTGTTGATCCAGGGATCGGTCGGCAAGCACCCCTAGCGTCCCCATCTCTCCTAAAAAGGTGGCTAACCACCCCGCACTTAATAGAATCGCAATGACCAGGAGGGTAATTCGCGTATGTAGTGAATGTTTGCGCACTTTGGTAAAGGTGACCAGTTCCGATAAAACCGGAATACCCAATCCGCCAAAAAAGATGAGAAGACCGAGGATCAATAGGGATAAATTGTCTTTGGGAATCCCCGCTGGATAAATTGCCCCGTCGCCAAAAAGATCAAACCCGGCGTTACAAAAAGCGGAGACGGAGTGAAAGAGGGCCATAAATACCGGCCGTTCCATCACGATGTCGTTAATTGACCAGTGCAGGTAGAGCAGCACGGTGCCAATCCCTTCAATGATTAAAATTCCGTAAAATACCCGCCTCAGGATTTGTAAAATCGCTTCTGGTGTATTGAGGCCGATCGAACTTGAGAGAGCAAGGCGGTCGATTATAAATAATTTGCGGCCGAGGAGCCGGATAATCAGTGAAGCCACAAACATATACCCCACACCCCCAAATTGAATCAAAATTAAAAGCACAACCTGCCCCAACATCGATAAATCTGTGCTGGCGTTAATTGTGCTTAACCCGGTTACCGTGAGAGCGGATGTGGCTGTGAAGGCCGCTTCGGGAAGAGACAGGCCACCGGTTGATCCCATTGCCGGTAACCAAAGGAGCAGGGTACCGACGATCACCAGAAAAAAAAGCCCGATTACAATGCGGGTGGAGATTGACAGGCGCCGCCGTCTTGATTTAATGTCGCCAGTTTCTTGTATCAGGCGCAGAATTTCCTGACGAAACCGATTGTTTTTTTTCATTAGGTTGGAAGGGCGTTGGTGAACGGTGGAATTAGTTCAGCTGTGCAAATGATTCAATTTCTTTGTCGTGACCTAACACAACCAAAATATCATTTGGCTGCAAAATTGCCTCTGGTGGAGGATTCATGACCACATCACGCCCTCTTTTAATGACCAAAACGCTGATGCCGTAACGATTGCGGATATCGCTTTGGGCCAGGCTTTGGCAGGCGATACAGGAGGGGACTTCAAACTCAGCTAGACGATAATCGGTGTCCGGCCCCAGTGAAAAATACTCCAGCATAGACGGAGCCAGTAAAGATTCCGCCAGACGGACGCCGGCTTCATGCTCCGGCCGGATCACCCGATCAGCGCCGATCCGCAGCAAAATTTCTTCTTGGCGGATCGTTAACGCTTTACAAATAATGTTTGGAACACTCAAATTTTTGCAGGTGACGGTGGTCATTAAATTATTTTCGAAATCTGAGCCAATGGCAATGACGACCGTATGGAAGGATCCAATATCAACCGACCGCAGTGCATTTTCATTGGTAGCGTCTAACCCCACCGCCTGGGTGATTAAAGGCGCCATTTGCTGGATAACTTCAGGATTTTCATCAATACCCAACACCGCATGCCCATTTTTTTCAAGGGTTAAGGCCACATTGCTGCCAAACCGCCCAAGGCCAATAACGGCAAATTCCTTTTTCCCCATATTTTTCTGTCACTTTTTCCAGAGCGTTTTGCTTGTGACGTTAACTTTGGACGGTGTCGATTGAGGCCTCCGTAGGCTTTTCAATTTTGATTGCCCGATTTGTCCAGTTAAACCAGCCACTAATACCCAAAATGATAGTTGCCCAAAGCAAAACAACAATTAATTCGATAAGCAGACCATTTAGATTATCGCCCTGCAATCGAAATGTCAAAATTCCCTGCACCATATCTTGGGCACTATTCATTTCCGGGACGTGAACGAGTGCTGTAATTGAATAAACAATGGGAATTGTTAATAAGCTCAACCCGCCTAAAAAGATTGCCCGTACACCAGTTACAAACCGATAATTCCCTACCGACCATTTTTGGCGCACAATGGCCATAAGCCCCATGATCGTCAAGCCGATTTCCACAGCTAGAATCATACTTCCCCCTGCTGAAATTAAATTTTCACCAAATAAACGTTGACAAAATATAAAGCAAACCAGCTTTTTAATCTGTCAAATTTAATATAAAAGAGTGATCGCTAAGTGGCTAGATGACTTTAGGACCAAAAAAGGTGCGTGTCGACCAAAATGTGAACTGTGGTATACTGGCACTATACATAACGATATATATGGGGTTACATTTGGGGATGGAAATTCAGGCGATTATCGGCCAACTGCATATTGTTGATGGAGAGCCAAAAACAAATTTTCCCGTACCGGGATTGTTGGCCCAGGCTCCCTCAAAAAAAGTTGAGAAAAATCGTCGACTAGATTCATTATTTGCCCATCTAACCCTTGAACCGGCCGCTGTCCCCGGCCTGGATGGCGATGATGCACTCATCCAAGATTTAATCGACGCTTTATCGGCCGCTTTTTATCGGACTGAGGGAACAATAAATACGGCCGTTCGCCTCGCCATTCGCCACATCAACGAACTTCTTCTTAATTGGAATGTAAATTATCCGGAAATGCGGCGTGAAGGAGCGATCACGTGCGCCGTCATGCGTGGGGATGAGCTCTATGTGGTGCAGGTGGGGCCATCATTGGCCTTTATGGGGCATAATTTTGGCGTTGAGCGTATGCCGGCCCACGAACCGGATATATTGACCCCCCTAGGTACGACAGCCAATCTCGATTTTCGCTTTGGCCACTACCGTCTCCAAAGTGGCGATATGTTTTTAATGGTTGAGCCCCGCATGGTTTCGCTGGCCACCCCGGTACTGCAGCCGGCACTGGTCGATACGGAGGTTGAAATCGGCCTGGCGGAGTTAAAGGATGTGGTGGCTGATGGATCGGGACGACTCCTTCTTGTCGAATTTACCGATGATCCGCCATTCGATTTCCCCGAAACAGAAGGTTTGATCGCCCCGCTGGGGCGCAATACCATTGCCCCGATTTTAGAGCGGCCTTCTAAGCCACAGCGGCGTGGTGGTCTGCGACCACGTTTGACCCCGGTCGAATCGACCGTCAGGCGCGGGGCAGCGGCCGCAGCAACCGGGGCTTCTAAATTAACCGACAGCGTAGCTGATGTTCTGGAGCAAATTCGGCCGGTTGATCAAGAGCCACCCGACGAAGAAAATAGCGGCTGGACGCTGCCAACCGCACTGGCGATTTTGATTCCGGTAATTTTGGGCATCATTGTCACTAGCGTCTTCTTGCAGTGGGATAATACCCAGCGTTTGGGGCAAATTACTCAACAAATGAATACCTTGCTCAACCTGGCTTCCGAAGAACCGGATGAGGAGGCTCGGCGCACCTATTATCTCGAGGTTTTGCGCCTGGGAGCGCAAGCCGGCGAGATCCGGCCGCAGGATGGCGATGTGCTGCGCATGCAGGGGGCCGCCATGGCGCAACTTGATCGCCTGGACAATATTACTCGCTTAAGCGGCACCCTTCTCGATCTCGTTGATTTGGATGAGTCGGAATTGACGTCGATCGCCATTTCAGATCGCTTTGAAGGGTATATTTTTGTTCTGGACAGCGGCTTAAATCGGGTATGGGGGTATGAAGGGGGAGAGGATTTCTTGCAGATGGATGTGACCGAAAGATCGCAGGTTTTGTTTGGTGGGCAGGCGGTTCAAAGTCATGTTGTCGGAGAGATTGTTGATCTGTATTGGCGGCCGCAGGGCACCTCCGTGACTCAAAACGGGGTGGCGATGCTTGACCGGCGGGGAGCGATCCTGTCGTATTATCCGGAATTTACGAATACCCGGGCGTTTACACTTGATCTTTCTTCTGGATGGCGCACCCCAACCCAGATTAAGGGGTTTTCCGAAAGACTTTATATTTTAGACAATCAAGCCGGGTTTATCTGGCGTTATTATCCGGAAGGGGACGACTTTTCCATTCGTGCAGATGATCAGGCGATTACCTTTTTTGAGGCGGTTGAGATTCCGCAGCTTGTAGACTTCGATATCAACGCGGCCGACGGTACGGTTGTCTTGCTTTACAAGAACGGCAATATGGTTCGTCTAGCAGATGGTCGATCAATTTGGCCGGCCGGTACCCTTGAAGATGGCGGATTAACCTCTCCGATGCTGGCTCCCAAATCGGTTAAAATCGTCGGCCGGGGCAGCACCGCCTCAATATTTGTTTTGGATACGGGGTCAGGTCGATTGCTGCAATTTTCGCTTAGCGGCGGCTTGCTGGCTCAATATCGCGCCAGCGATGAAAGCGGCCGTGAATTATTGACCAGGGCCAACGATTTTGCCGTCGTTGACCAACCGCTGCGCGTTTTTGTCACGGCCGATAATGAACTGTACGTGGCCACTTTAGAGTAACCAATCTTGTATTAATCAAAAATCTATGCCCAAACAAAACCTTATCATCGGATTTATCCGCCAATCACTTGGTGACCGGGTAAACAAGACCCTTCGGGAATTAAATTTTCAATTTGAGCACATACCCACAATTACCGTGCTTGTTGGTCGGGATCAGGCGTTTGTGCCCAATGATCCCGGTGAGCCGATTCACGGCCGTGACGGGATCGTTTACGACCAGATTGTGCGCCGACAGCCGCATTTGATGATTTTTGACGTGGATAATCCCCACATTGATTGGCGTCGCTGGGTAGCCATCTGTAAATCGTCTGCGGCCACCCGGCGGACACCGATCGTCCTAATTGCTGAAGAAGTCAGCGCGGAGCTGCGTAAGGAAAGCAAAAATTTTGGGGCGAATTTACTGGCCCCGGTTCAGAAATTTATTCCAGACCTACCCAAAATTCTCAAGAAGCTCGACCGGCGGCCGGATCAAAGTGCCTTAGCCGCAGCCTGTGATGAGCCACTGTCTGAATTGGGCATCAAGGGGATTGAATTATTTAATCGCGGGGAGTATTTTGACGCCCATGAAGAGTTGGAACACGCCTGGATCGACGACAAGGGGCCGGCTCAGGAAATTTACAAGGGAATTTTGCAGGTTGGGGTCGCTTATTTGCAAATTGAGAGGGGAAATTACAATGGGGCGGTCAAAATGTTGATGCGGGTTAAACAGTGGCTTGATCCGCTCCCAGAGGTGTGCCGCACCGTGCAGATCGGCCGTCTGCGTGAAGATGCCTCCAAAGTGTACGAAGCCTTACAGGCCCTTGGGCCGGATCAGCTCGACCAATTTGACCACGCGTTATTAAAACCGGTCATTTACGGGGACGATTCATAGCGCCACGTTCTGGTGCATCGCCGCTACCGCCCATACCTGCTTTGCGGATGTCCAATCACGATATTTCCTACCGCGCCTGAAGAGCCTAAGATAGATAAATGAAAAGAGCTGTACGCGTCTTGATAGCGCTTGGGGTCTTAGCTGCTATTGTTTTGTTGGGGGGGTATGGCTGGGCAGTGGCTCAGCGGCCGCCACGCACTGATTTGACGGAAACGCTGCAGCCCGGGATAACCTACTATCGGCGGGCGTTGAGTGATCCCCGGCCGCTGATGGCCCATATGGTTGAAATTGATTTGGAGACAGCTGAGGGTGATCTGCTGGTGACCCCTGGTGACCCCGGTGATCCTTATGAAATTTCCGCCCGGACCACCAGCGAATTTGCGGCCGAATTTGGCGCGAGTGTGGCCATCAACGGGAGCTTTTTTGCTCCGATTCGCGGCCGCACCCCGCTTTATTTTTATCCACGAAGCGGTGATCGAGTTGATATTTTGGGGCAGGCGGTTTCGGATGGGGTGGTTTATTCCGATTATCAGGAGGCGTGGTCAGGGGTATGTATAAACGGCCGGCGGGTGAACATGGTTATTGGCCCCTGCGAAGGGACTTTTGAACAAATCTTATCGGCGAGCACCGTATTTATGCGCGCCGGCAGCTACAGCGTTACCGAATCAAAAACCGCCCCATACAATTTGGATCGTCATCCCCGCAGTGCGTTGGCCATCAGTGAAGATGGACAGCGGCTTTTTCTCATTGTGGTTGACGGCCGTCAGCCGGGATACAGTGAGGGGGTGAGCCTGAGCGAGCTGGCCGAGATTATTATCCCGTTTGGCGCTTATCGCGCCATTACGCTCGACGGGGGCGGCTCAGCCACGCTGGTCGTGCGGCAAAACGGTGGTTACGAGGTCGTTAACTCCCCAATTCACGTGCGGGTTCCCGGTTTTGAACGGCCGGTTGGCAATCATTTGGGATGGGTGTTGGGAGATGGGTGATAGGTGATGGGTGATAGGTGATGGGTGATAGGTGATGGGTGATAGGTGATGGGTGATAGGTGATGGAGGGGTTGACATAAAATAGGTGAGGGTATGTACCCAATTGTGTGTAAATAAATTCCTCACTCAATCATATCGGAAATCGTCCTTCAAACCGAATGGCCAGCTGATTCAGGATTTTAGGCCACTTAGCAAGGGGCCTGGTCCA
>JASJCR010000158.1 GCA_030065875.1 Ardenticatenaceae bacterium
TCCCCGCATCGGGGAGGGGCTGGGGGAGGGGTGGAACGGCCGCCGAAAGACCCACCCCCTAGCCCCCTCCCGGCGCGGGGGGGGAATTTGTTGAGCTATTGAGGTGGGGGTTGGACGTCACCAACCTATAACCCAATTTGCTTCCTGTTTACTTATGATCGATTAGCTAAACAAAAAAGTCTGGCATCAGCTGATCAGCAAACTCTGGATTCACCGCATAAGAAGACAAATCAGACACCCCCGCCTCGGCCATGACTTCATCATCGACAAAAAAGTTGCCGGTACATTGATGATGATCGCGGCTCAAAATATGGTAAGCGGCATCCCCCATTATCGCCGGTTTGCGGGAGCGCTGAATCATATGATCCCCACCCAGAAGATTTTTCACGGCCGCTGTGGCGATGGTAGTACGCGGCCAAAGTGCATTAACGCCAACCTTGCCGCGAAATTCCCCAGCCATCCCCAGAACGCATAAACTCATGCCAAATTTGGCCATCGTATAAGCCACATGGGGCTTAAACCACTGCTCTTCCATGTTGAGAGGGGGTGAAATATTGAGGATGTGAGGATTGTTCCCCTTAAGCAAGTGAGGGAGGCATTTTTGTGAGCAGAGGTACGTGCCGCGGGCGTTTACCTGGTGCATCAAATCAAAGCGCTTCATGGGGGTCTCAACGGTTCCCGCCAAAAAGATGGCGCTGGCATTGTTGACCAGAATGTCAATCCCGCCAAATGTCTCGACCGCCTGAACCACGGCCGCTTCAACCTGATCCTCAAAGCGGATATCAACGACCAGCGGCAGGGCTTTGCCACCCGCTTCTTCCATTTCGGCCGCGGCGGTGTAAATCGTGCCCTCCAATTTAGGGTGTGGTTCGGCCGTTTTTGAGGCGATCACCACATTGGCCCCCTCTTTTGCCAAACGAAGCCCGATGGCTTTGCCAATCCCCCGACTGGCCCCGGTAATAAAAACGGTTTTGTTCGTAAAGTTACTCATCGTAAAGAAGTCCTAAGTTCTGAGTCTAAAGTCCTGAGTTATAAGTTAAAAGAAACTTCGTTGTTCTGAAGTCTGTCGTCTGAGGTCTGTTGTCTCTAATCTACTTTTTCATTCAGCTGTACCGGATCAAGCGGCGCATCGTGAGCCAGCAAATCAAGCGTCGCTTTGAGTACTCTTTTCTGCTGGGCCGTATCATGCGGCCGGCCGATCGTGGCGCCACGACTAAGCCGGGTAAAGGTCGCTCGGGGAGGTTTGGTCACCCGGGTACGGCCGGCATTCCAGCTGGTTAAGGTGGTCGCAATTCCCTCCATTTCCAACGCCCTGGCAATCAGTCCCACGGACTGAGAGCAAATCGGTCAGGAGGGCACCAGGAGGGCGGCCTGCGCATTTTGCGCCTGAGCCGCAGCAATAATTAAGGGAATACACTCGTCAACAACCCTGACCGCATCCGGTTGATACCCCATGAAGCTGATAACCTGCGGCGCCAATTCCCCGATCTCTCCAGCGCTGACCATCTCTTTTAAATGGCGTAAGGGGAGCAAAACCTGCTGATCCTCGTTTACCGCCGTGTGATCGTAATGGGTATGGGCAAAAGCGATATCGGTCGGCGCACTGTCGATCGAAAATTGGCGAATCGAGTAATCTCCCAAATCATTTTCAGCATCAAAAGGGTTTTGAGAGGCCGGTAGATATCCCCCGGCCGATGAAATTAAAAGCAGTCGGCTCTGCGACAGGTCAATTCCTTTTCCTGAGGGGGCGGTTTTATGATTCGGCCGATTGTAAATTTTCCAATTGGTCTCTCCGGTTTTACGCCAGTGGGCCAGCCAACCTTCTTTGTAAGCGGCCTGCCAAGCCTCCCGATTTTCAAGTATTTCCATTCAATAATCTCCTTTGGATCCGCCGCTTCGCGGCTTTAGCCGTTAGCACGGCCTGAAGGCCTCTCAGCTCGGTGCTGCGCACCTCTTAGCTGATAGCTGTTTGCTGAGAGCCACTTCGCGGCGAGCTAAAAGGGGCGCAGCCCCGCGCTAATACACAAACTCACCCGGCCGATCTAACGTCATGATTTTACGACGAACCTCCGCCGGAAACGGGGCTTTTTGCTGTTTATCATAATCAAATCCCACGATTACCCCCACCCCATCGGCCGCAATTTTTTGATGGGTATGGCTGACGACGCGGTGGAGCATTTTGAAACGATCGCTCCCCATTTCGATCACTTTCACCCCAATAGAAATGGTGTCCGGGTAGGTCAGGGGCAGCCGAAAGCGGCAGTCGATTTTAGCCAAAATCGGCCCGACCCCGTGCCCGGCCGTCCAGCCAAACCCACCCAGCTGCTCGATATACACCAGCCGGGCGGTTTCGAAATAGCGAAAATACACCGTATTATTCACGTGGCCCATGGCGTCCATCTCTCCCCACGCCACCGCCTGCTCAATAATGACTGAAAAACCGGACAGGTGATCTTTCATTGACCTTATCCGCTCTTAACCTGATCATCTACAATTTGGAACGCATCTAGTGAGGAAACAGGATAATCGGGGGTCGAAAAATCGGTGAGCGAATCCCAATGCTCAGCAATATGTTCGGGGGTCATCTTTTCAGCCAGCGGCAGCCGTAAACCGGAAGTGCGCTGCCAGCGGATTTCGGCCGCCCAGTTGGCCCCCACCTCAAATTTGCGCCCGCTGACCGAACACTGCTCATGACACAAATAGGCGACCAGGGGAGCTACCCGCTCTGGACCAATCGCTTTGTAAATCGGCTCCGGCACCAGGCCATCGGTCATGCGTGAGGCGGCAATGGGGGCGATCGTATTAACAAAAATGTTGTACTTCGCCCCCTCGATAGCCAACGTATTGGCCAGGCCCATCAGGGCCAACTTCATCGCCCCGTAGTTGGCCTGCCCAAAATTCCCGTAAATACCGCTTGATGAGGCGGTCATGATCACCCGGCCGTACCCCTTCTCGCGCAAGTGTGGCCAGGCAGCATGGGTGGTTTTAAACGCCCCATACAAATGGACCCGATAAACCGCCTCCCAATCGTCTACGCTCATCTTGTGAAAGGTGCGATCGCGCAAAATCCCGGCATTGTTAACGATTATGTCAACTTTTCCATATTGATCCAGCGCCTGCTGAACAATTTTTTCACCATCTTCAACCGAATCATAATTGGCAACCGCTTCCCCGCCGCCAAGGGTGATTTCTTCCACGACGCCATCGGCCGCTCTCTGCGTCGCCCCATCTCCGTGAACGCTGCCGCCCAGGTCGTTTACCACAACCTGAGCCCCTCGACCGGCCAGCAGCAGCGCGTATTCACGACCCAACCCGCCACCTGCTCCGGTCACCACGGCCACCCGGCCGTCAAATCTCAGTTGATCTGTCATTAAGTCTCCTTAACCAATGTGCTGTTTTCCAAGTTCTGAGTTCTGAGTTTAAAGTCCTGAGTTGGGTGATTATCCATTTATAAAAACTTAAACGAAAATATTGACCTGAATTTTGAACTTACAACTCAGGACTTCTACCTCAGGACTCAGAACTTTTTATAAATTCCACGACGACTTTCGCAAACTCCGGCCCTTTATCCTCCTGCAAGAAGTGACCGGCCCCTTCGATGATCGTATGCGGCTGATCTTTTGCCCCTTTAACCAGCCGCTTAAATGGCGCGTCACCACCGGCCGTGATCGGATCTCCGTCGCTGAACGCAGTTAAAAACGGCCGGTCAAATTTCATCAGCTTGCGCCACGCTGCCCGATTGGCGTCTGAGGCCGGATCATTCGGGGTGATGGGAACAAGCGCGGGCATAATTCGGGCCGCTTCCTTATAGCTCTCATCGGGGAAAGGCGCATCATATCCGGCCAACACCTCCTTGGAGAGTGAGGTTGTCGTGCCCCCGTTGACAATTCGGCTGACCGGCAGCCGCTTTACATTTTGAGAAAACTCGCGCCACTGTAAAAATGCCTCGGGCATGTTTTGATCACCGGTCGGCATCCCCCCATTAGCCAAAACAACCCGCGCAAATCGCTCAGAATGTTCGGCCACCAATCGCAACCCAATTAATGATCCCCAATCCTGGCACACAAGGGTGATTTCCTGCAAATCATGATGCGCAATCCAGGCAGCCATCCAATCCACAAATTTTTGGTAGGAGTACAAGCTGCGATCGGTCAACTTGTCTGATTTGCCAAATCCAGGCAAATCCGGGGCAATCGCCCGACACCCGGCCTCGGCAAATACAGGAATCATGTGCCGATAGAGAAAAGACCACGATGGCTCACCATGGAGCATCAAAACCACATCACCTGAAGCAGGTCCATCCTCAATGTGGTGAACCCGTAAACCATCGATGTCGGTGTAGTGGGGTGGGAATGGAAAATCGGGAAGATTTTCAAAACGCTCATCGGGCGTTCGCAATACGTCCATAAAAAATCACCTCTTCATTTGAATCGTTCAGCTGTTGAATAGTTATGACGGTCAAAATTCAACTGTGACGCAATTAACCGGCTAGGTCAAAACCGCTCCGTCTTCTATTTTTAGCTGCCCTGATCCGTTGTTCGACACCATAGCCTGCCCTTGAACCACCACGTTTCTTCCAAAGGATACATCTCCCTGAACGGCAAACGAGCGGCATTCAATTAACGATGGGGCCCCAAATGGAAAGCGCGATTCCAATTGATCAATGAGCTTAAAATAAGACGAGTCCAGGTCAATAACCACCTGTCCTAACTGCCGTTGGGGATTGGCCACCACGCGATATTCGTCTGTCAACACGTAACAGTCGGAACGAACTCCGAGTAGATCAGCGGTTGTTTTAACCGGCGCAAAACGGGTTCGCGGCACGCGCAAGGCACCGGCTCCTTTAAACACGGCGATGGCTGAACCCATGGCGGTTTCCAGCTGAAAAACAGGGGTTGAATCAGAGCGGCGGGGGTCTACCGTTTTCCGGTTACGAATCATCGGCAGCCCCAGGATCCCTTCTTTTTTCTCAAGAAGCTGCTTGAGTACAGGTAAATTAAGCCACAAGTTATTGGTGTTGAAATATTTATGGCGAGTTGTATCTTGAAAAGCCGCTTCATCTGCATCGGGGCACTGAGCAGACTCACGCAAAATCAGCTGGCCGTTTGGTAACTGAGCCAGATGACCCCCTTTTTTGTCCGCTGCGGTTCGATCGGCAACTTCCATCATAAACGGCAGTTTTTCGGTTACAAAATATCCCAAAATCGAGCTGTCTAACACCGCCCCTAAATTGTCTGAATTCGAAACAAAGGCAACTTCATAGCCGTGATCGAGCAGGGTGTCGAGCATGCCGCTGGTAATCAGGGCGGTATAAATATCCCCATGACCCGGCGGGCACCACTCTAATTCCGGATTGGCCGGCCAAATGGCCGGTGCAAAATCGTCAGCGACAATTTTGGGAATTTTGTGCTGGACAAAATCAAGTGGGATCTCGTCCCATAAATCCGGGTATTTTTTTAAACTTTCCAGGGTGTCTTCTTGGGTGTTAAAGCTGTTCATCAGGAGAAGCGGCGTTTTCTGCTTTAACGCCTGCTGGGCGATGATATCCAGAAAAGTCAGGCCATTTTTAACCGTCAGGAGGGATTTCGCTTTGGAAAGGCCCATGCTCGTCCCCAGTCCCCCATTGAGTTTGATGACCACCGCTTTAGAAAGTGACGCCTCCCCCGCTGCTTGATAGTCACCGCCAAACTTTTCAACATCCGGCAGATCGGTGACCGGCCGTATCTCTGATTCCGCAATCAGGCCGGTCTGCCCCTCTACCAGCTGTTCATAGTAATATGAAAAAGTTTGAATGGCAATATCGGGCAGACCCTCTTGAGCCATTTTTGCGGCAAAAGGGGCAAAATTTCCTCGACTCATCGCAATGTCCTCGTTTTGTGGGGTTGATAAAATGATTGGTTCGCCATAGTTAACAGCTACTTCAAACTTTCGACCAGATCAACATATTGCTGCATCGCTTCTTCAGAGGCGGTTCCTTTCATTTTGCTCCAGGCATCATATTTGGCCCGGCCGACCATATCAAACATACCCGGCCGTTTTCCGGCCACATCTCCGGTCGTGGCCTGTTTATAAAGGGCGTACAGCTGAAGCAGGGTGTCGTTTCCCGGCCGTTGACTTAAATTTTGGGCGCTGGCCGCGGCCGCATCAAATTTCTCTTTTAATTCACTCATTTTGTCCTCCAAAATCTATTCTCATCTCTCATCTCTCTTCTCTTTTCTTCTCCACCGTCACCATCACGCCCGAAAACGCCACGTTTCCGGTGACCGGGTCGATCCACTGATCATCCGTTAAATCATTGATGGAAACGCCCGGTGTAGATTGAGCCACTTCCTGGCGAATCCCCGGCCGGTGGTGCCCCCATCCATGGGGTATGCTGACAACCCCAGGCATCATTGCTTCTGATATTTCGGCCGGCAGGGCGATCTCCCCCACGCGTGAGGCCACCATGACCTCATCAAGGGAGGTGATCCCTCTTTGAGCGGCATCATCCGGATGGATCAACACCGTGCAGCGATTTTTACCGCGCATCAACCGGCGGCTGTTGTGCATCCATGAGTTGTTGCTGCGCAGCTGTCGCCGGCCGATTAAGAGCAGCGTTTCCCCATTTTGAGCGTTTTTATGCAAAAGCGCTTCCGCCCTCGGTAAATCATTGACAAAAATCTCCGGCAGGAGGTTGATTTGGCGATCGGGGGTCAATATGCGACCGCTAAGTGATGGCTCAAGGGCTCCCAGATCAACCCCGTGACGCTGCTTCTTGAGCTCTTTTAAGCTCAAACCGTTCCCCTGGTGATTATACTTCTTCCCGCCATACGCTCCATAAGGGCCAAAGCGGAGGGCTCTGTCGACAATGCGGCCGGGGGGTTGCTCAAACAGATCGCGATGTCGCCGGTGACTAAGCGGCCGTTTTTTATCCCCCAGCAGTCGATCTCGCAGCTCGGAATAAATTTGCCAATCCGCTCGGGCCTCATCGCCCGCTTCAAACAGCGGTTCACTGTATTTGGCTGTGTTGCGCACCGCCAGGACATGAAATACCAAATCGTAATGTTCGGTCTCTAAACCGGTTGTGGGGGGCAGGATGATATGCGCATGGCGGGTCGTTTCATTGAGATAAATATCGATGGCCACCATAAAATCAAGCGAGGCCAGGGCCTCTTCAAGCTGTGTGCCGTTGGGGGTCGACAACACCGGATTCCCGGCAATTGTCACCAAACCTTTGATTTGCCCCTCACCCGGCGTCAAAATTTCTTCACCCAAAGCGGAAACCGGCAGCTCTCCGGCAAACTCCGGCAGGTTGCGGACGCGTGAATGCCAGCGGCCATAGCTGCCGGTGCCACCGGATTGGGTGGTTATCCCCACAATATCAAAGGCCGGTGAGGTAAACATCGCCCCGCCCGGCCGATCGAGATTACCAGAAAGGGTATTGATCACCGTGATTAACCAGTTAATCGTTCCCCCAAAAGCCTGCGTGCTGGTCCCGATCCGACCGTAGCAAACGGCGCGCTCAGCGGCACAAAATTCTCCGACCAGTTTTTGCAGCCGCTCCGGCTCAATTCCGGTTTGAGCAGCGGTCTTTTCAGGGGTAAATGGGCTGGTTAATTTTTGCAGGGCGTCCAGCTGTGCCGGATCAACCAGGTTTGGCACATCACCTAAATCAATCAGGTTTTGGGCAAACATCACCTGCAGGAAAGAGAGGAGAAACAAGACATCTTTTCCCGGCCGGATAAAGAAGTGATCATCCGCCATTGCGGCCGTTTCCGTTTTTCTTGGATCGACAACCACCACCTGTCCACCCCGTTTCTGGATGGCGCGCAGCCGTTTTTTGACCCCCGGGGCGGTCATCAAGCTGCCGTTGGAGGCCAGCGGATTTGCCCCCAACATCAGCATAAAATCGGTGCGATCGATATCGGGGATCGGCAGCAGCAGCTGATGCCCAAACATAAAAAATGCGGCGTAATGGTGTGGAAGCTGGTCGACCGAGGTGGCGGAGAAGCGAATTTTGGTGCGCAGGGCGCGCACAAATTGCGGGGAATAGAGCATGCTCCCCAAATTATGGACGTTCGGGTTTCCCTGATAAACGGCCACGCTGTTCCGGCCGTGGCGGTTTTGAATTCCTTTTAACTTTTCTACTACCTCATCATAGGCATCTTCCCAGCTGATTTCAATCCACCCATCCGGCGTGCGCTTGATCGGCCGTTTTAAACGATCGGGATCCTCATAAATATCTTGCAGGGCAGTGGCTTTGGGGCAGATGTGCCCCCGGCTAAAAGGATCATCGGCATCCCCTTTAATGGATCGAATTTGATTGTTTTCGACCCGAATTTCCAGACCGCACATCGCTTCGCACAAATTGCACGTTCGATAATGGGTTTTAGCGCTCATGGGTGATTCTCCTACATTCATGATGGCCGGATGGTGTCGAATAACTGTATCACATCTCTTACGCATAAAAAAAGCCAACTCTTTAAAAAAGCTGGCTAATTTAATTATTTAAATTGTGATCGATCTGGAAATCGGCCGACTAAGATATCAGCCGACGGAAATTCCAAGGTTTTTCCATAGCGTTTAACTAACTTTAACTTTTTCGGCCTCTCGCTTGACCAGTTCTCGTTTGAGCACCTTCATGGCGGCCGAGCGTGGGAGTTCATCAATAAATTCAACCAGCCGAGGATATTTGTATTTGGCCAGTTGATCCTTGCTCCAATTAATAATTTCCTGTTCGGTAACCCCTTCATGGCCTTCGCGTTTGACAATCCAGGCTTTGACCGTTTCACCTCGCTTGGGATCGGTGATACCGGCCACGGCCACTTCTAGCACGGCCGGGTGACTCGTCAAAACCTCTTCGACCTCGCGCGGATAAATATTGTAGCCGCCGGCGATAATCATATCTTTTTTACGATCCCGGATATAAAAGTAGCCGTCCTCATCCATTTCAACGATGTCCCCGGTAAACAGCCACCCGTCAACCAGCGATTGTTTTGACTCTTCGGGCATGTTCCAGTAGCCCGGCATGACGGTTGGTCCCTTAACCAGCAGCTCACCGATCTCCCCGGCCGGCAAATCCTGCTGGCCGGTTTCCTGATCAACGACCCGACATTCAACGCTGGGCAGAGGCAGGCCGATCGAACCCTCACGCACATCCCCTCCAAATGGGTTACAGTGGGTAGCCACATGGGTTTCAGACATCCCATACCCCTCAACCAGTTTGCCACCGGTCAACTCTTCAAAGCGCTTTTTTGTCTCCAATAAAAGCGGTGCAGACCCGGAAATGCAATTTTTGATCGAGCTGAGATCATACTGCCCCGCCTGAACATCGGGGTTGTTGTTGATCGCTACATACATCGCCGGCACGCCGGGGAAGAGCGTTACCTTATATTTCTCAATGCTGGTTAACACATCTTTTTGATCTCTCGGATCCGGGATGAGAATCATTTGGCTGCCTATGGCCGCAGAATAATTCATGGCTGTGACCATCCCATAAGAGTGGAAGAGAGGAATCGCCGTCAAGCATACTTCTTCTCCCTCAACCGCCTCATAATTCCAATGCTTGATCATTTCCACGTTGGCGGCCATGTTGCGGTGGAGGCAAATCGATCCCTTGGAGAGTCCGGTCGTCCCCCCCGTATACTGCATGAGGGCAATATCATCCGGTGAAACCGATACGTTTGGTCGGGGTGACCGGCTGCCAAGCGACAAAAAGCTCTGGAAATCCGTATCTCCATCTTTCAGCGTGACGCGATGGCCATCTTTCTTCTCTCTAAACAGGGTAAACAAAATCCGCAGGTGGAACGGCAGATATTCTTTAATATTGGTGACTACAATGCGTTTGACGTTAGTTTTCCCGCTGGCCTGCACTTTTTTAAGCTTGTCATAGTAAAGGCTGACCACAAAAACCGTCTCTGCGCCACAATCTTGCAGCTGATGGGTTAATTCGCGTTCGGTATAGAGAGGGTTGGTGGCGATGACAATGCCGCCTGCTTTTAATATGCCGTAGTAAATGATCACAAATTGGGGGAGGTTGGGCATATAAATAACGGCTCGATCCCCTTTTTTAAACCCGTGAGCGGCCAGAGCGGCCGCGACAGCGTCCGATGCTTCTCCCAGCTGGCGATAAGAAATCTGAGTTCCTTTAAAGATCATTGCTGTCTTATCGGCAAACTGTTTGGCTGATTGGTCCAGCAAACTGTGTAGTGTATGATTCGGTTGTTCGATATTTTTAGCGACTCCGGGGGGGTATTGCTCCAACCACGGCTTATCAGCGGGCATCACGGTCACGAGGTTTCTCCTTCTAATTGACTGACAAATTTAGGGCAAAAGAAAACTCAATCAAACGAGCTAGTCAGAGATTTGGCTTGTTTTATTGGATAGTTTGTTCAAATTATAGCGGGAAAAGTTGGCGATAGTCAACCAAAAAGTAACGCGGTGCGCTATTTTTTTGACGCGGCGTGTTAGAAATACAGGACGGGGGTGTAGGTATTTGAATATTGGTGTATTGGTTATTGGTGTAATGGTTATTGGTGTAATGGTTGCAGTCATATGGAGCAGGCCATCCGTAGCGAAAGCCCAATAACCAATAGACGAATAACCAATAAGCCCGTCACCAACAAAAAAAAAGCGAGCGAATTGGCGGTGACCTACTCTCCCAGGGGGCTGCCCCC
>JASJCR010000159.1 GCA_030065875.1 Ardenticatenaceae bacterium
CCCATGTAGTTGCTGGCCGCGTGGGCGCTTTTCCCCTTGCACGAGATTTCCATCTCGATTCGCCCTTTGTGGCCGCGATAAACTTTCATGTTGGTTGGCTCGCCAATGACCACAAAATCGGGATGCACGCCTTCCCAATCGAAAAATGCGGCGCACCCAACCCCGTCACACCACTCTTCGATATTGCCCAAATAGTAGCAGGTGAAGCCGTCGAGCAGGCCCAAATCGCGGGCAAAGGCCAAGCCGTATACCATGCCGGGGGTGCTGCCTTTTTCGTCAAGGGCGCCACGGGCGTAAAGCATCCCGTTTTCAACCTTGCCTTCAAAAGGATCCCATTCCCACTGGTCAGGGTCGCCGATGTCAACGGTGTCGATGTGGCTGTCGTAGAGAAGAATTTTGTCCCCCTGGCCGATTTTGCCGACTATCGAGCCATATTTATCGACGTAAACCTCGTCAAAGCCCAGCTTCTTCATCTCTTCACCGATGCGCTGGCCGACCTCACCAATTTGATTTCTCATGCTGGGGATGGCCACGATTTCGCGGAAAAATTTTAGAATCGACTCTTCAGCTTCAGCAACTTTTTGGTTTAACTGCTTGATGATTTCTTCCATTGTTCGATTTTTCCTTTTTCATAGGGTGGGGAGATTTAATGATGCGGTTGGTGGATGGTTGGTTTGATCAAAACGCGTTTGGAACATGGTATATTTTAGCGGAATAATTGCACAAGTAAACCATTAGTCGGACAATCAGATATGATGAATTTGAAAACAATTACCCGATTTAAAATGTCATGGAAATAAAAATTCAGGGGCTGCGCTGTGAGTATTTGAATAATCCCCTGGGAATCGACTCCCCCCGGCCGCGGTTGAGCTGGCAGCTGGTTTCAGAACGAGCGAATGTCGCTCAGTCAGCCTATCAGATTCGCGTGGTCCACAACGAAGCTGAAATCTGGAATACCGGAAAATGCCTGTCTGACCAATCGATCCACGTGCCGTATGACGGGCCGCCACTCAAATCACGTCAGCGCTGCACCTGGCAGGTGCGCATTTGGGACGAGCAGGATCGGGAAACCGCGTGGAGCGATCTTGCCTCATGGGAGATGGGGCTTTTAGATCCGGCCGATTGGCAAGCTCGATGGATCGAGCCCGAAGGGGAGATTGATAAGGAGCACTTCCAACCCGCTCCTTATCTACGGCATCACTTTGTTTTAGCCGATCGGCCGGTGCAATCCGCACGTATTTACGCCACAGCTCACGGTGTTTACGAGCTGTCGCTCAACGGTTCCGTCGTGGGGGATCAGATCCTGGCTCCCGGATGGACATCATATCAGCATCGCCTACAGTATCAGGTGTACGACGTGACCGAGCAACTCCACTCCGATGAAAATGCCATCGGCGTCATCCTCGGGGATGGGTGGTGGCGGGGCGAAGTAGGACCGGAATCAATGCGCAACGTCTATGGCGAAAAGCTGGGTTTTCTGCTGCAGCTGGTTGTGACCTTTGCCGATGGTGAAGAGCAAATGGTTGTAACGGATAAATCGTGGCAAACGGCCGATGGGCCGATTCGTCAGTCAGACATGCGTGAAGGGGAAACATACGACGCCGGGCTGGAAATGATCGGTTGGGATACACCGGGCTTTGACGATAGCGGCTGGATTCCGGTCCGCGAGGCACCGTTTCCCTTTGACAATCTGATCGCCGAGAGCGCACCACCCATTCGCCGTAAAGAGCGGCTGTCCCCCGTTGAAATCATGACGACCCGTACCGGGCAGAAGGTGGTAGATTTTGGCCAAAATATATCCGGCCGGGTGCGTTTCACTTTGCAGGGTCAGGCCGGGCAGACCGTTACCCTGCGCCATCAGGAAGCGCTGGAAAAAGACGGCACATTTCATATCGAAGAGGGGAAAAAAGCGCCGATCATGAACATTGGCCTCCCGCTTCAGATGGTCCAATACACGTTTAAAGGAGGTCAGCCGGAAAGCTATGAGCCTAAGTTCACGACCTTCGGTTTTCGTTATGCGCTGGTTGAGGGGTATGATGGGGAACTGCGGCCGCAGGATTTTACGGCCATCGCCATCTACTCCGATATGGCCGAAACCGGCTCGTTTACCTGCTCGAACAAAAAGATCAACCAGCTGCACAGCAATATTTTGTGGGGGCAAAAGGGCAACTTCATGGACATCCCCACCGACTGCCCCACGCGCGAACGTGCCGGGTGGACGGGTGATGCGCAGGTGTTTGCGCGCACCGGATCGACACTGATGGACACGGCCGCCTTTTTTGCCAAGTGGCTGGGAGATGTCGCGGCCGATCAAGATCAATCGGGTCAGGTACCGGGCATGGTGCCTTCCTTTTATCGCGCGGCGGGCAAAAGCCATCTGATCTTCTCCGGTACCGACGGCTCGGCCGGGTGGGGAGACGCGGCCATCATGATACCCTGGACCCTATACCAGGTGTTTGGCGACAGCCGCGTGCTCGAAGTCCAATATGAAAGCATGAGCGCCTGGTTTGATTATGTCAACAAGCGCGTTCAGAAGATCAACTGGCATCGCTGGCTAAACCCCACATTGTGGCTCAACCCGGCAAAACGCCAGCGCTATCGGAATTTGTGGGACACCAAATTTCACTTTGGCGAATGGCTGGAGCCGGGCGAAACGATGCCGGCCATGCTGTTGGGGATTATGGGCAGCTTTGTCTTTTCCCGGCCGTCGGTCGCCTCAGCCTACTACAAACACGTCTGCGACCTGATGGCCGAGACGGCTGCCGTCCTCGGCAAAGAAGAGGAATCAGGGCGTTTTCGCGCGTTAAGCGCGGCCGTCAAACACGCCTATGCAGAAGAATTAATCGGTCCGGACGGCGTGATCAAGCCGGATAAGCAGGCGTCGTACGTTCGGGCACTGTATTTTGATTTGGTGCCGGCGGATTTACGGAACAATATGGTTGAACGGCTGGTGAGGATGATCCGGGAGAACGATACACATCTGGGAACCGGCTTTTTGTCTACCGGATTTTTATGTCAAGTTTTAACTGATGAAGGCCATCTCGACCTGGCTTATGAACTGCTCCTGCAAGACACGACGCCCTCCTGGCTGTACGCCATTGCCAAAGGGGCCACCACCATCTGGGAAAGCTGGGAGACGGTGCTGCCGGACGGCAGTCGGGGCATCGGCTCCCACAACCACTACTCCAAAGGGGCCATTGGTGAATGGCTTTATCGGGTTGTAGCCGGCATCGAGATTGGGGCACCCGGCTACAAGGAGATCATCATCCGGCCGCGGCCGGGTGGTGGCTTAACCCATGCCGCGGCGACCATTCAGTCGATGTATGGTCCCATCCGGTCAGCTTGGCACATTGAAAACAACCGGTTTTCTCTTGAGGTGACGATACCGCCCAACACATCGGCCGAGATTTTCCTTCCGGATGAGTCGGGTCCTCAACGCGTTGGATCCGGATCCCATCATTTCACCTGTTCGTTAAGCTAAAAGCAAACGAGTCGTTTTTTAAGAGGAATATATGACCACCACTTTAATCCATAACGGCACCATCATTGATGGGCATGGCGGCACCCCAATCGACCAGGGTGCCGTCCTGATTCGGGACAATCAAATTGTCCAGGTGGGGCGAAAAGCAGAAATCAGGCTTCCCAGTGAGACAATCGCCATGGTTGACGCCCAGGGAGGCACCGTTTTGCCAGGCCTGATCGACACCCATGTCCACATCATGTTTGAAGATTTTGATATCCGCAACATGATGGCCACCCCGCTGTCGCTTAGATTTTACAAGGCGCTGGACATGATGCGCCGCACGGTTGATGCTGGTATCACCACCGTTCGGGATGCCGGTGGGGCTGACATGGGAGTCAAAATGGCCATCGAGCAGGGAGAAATTGTCGGACCGCGGCTGCAAATCAGCGTGACCGCCCTGTCGATCACCGGCGGTCATGGTGACGGGTTGACCCCTTCCGGTATGCGGCTCGATATTCTGCCGCACTACCCCGGCATGCCCTATAACATTTGTGACGGGGTGGACGGGGTGCGGAAAAAAGTCCGGGAAGTGCTGCAGGCCGGGGCGGAGGTGATCAAGATTTGCTCTACCGGTGGGGTCCTCAGCCCGGCCGATCATCCTGAATTTACGCAGTTCTCGATGGCCGAGCTGGAGGCGATCGTCGAAGAGGCGCGGTTTCGACGGGGAATCAAGGTTATGTCTCATGCACAGGGAACGGAGGGGGTGAAAAATGCCATCCTGGCCGGGGTTCATTCAATCGAACACGGGATTTATCTCGATGAAGAAGTCCTGGAGCTGATGCTCGAACGGGGCACGTTTCTGGTTCCAACCCTGCTCGCTCCGGTTGCCGTTCTGGAAATCGCCAGGGAAAAGGGCACGATGCCGGAGTATGGGGTGCGCAAGGCGGCCGAAGTGATTGAAATCCACAGCGAGAGCATTGCCGCGGCTTTCAAGGCCGGCGTCAAAATCGCCATGGGGACGGACGCGGGTGTTTTCCCACACGGGCAAAATTTGCGTGAGCTGCAGCTCATGTGCGGGGTCGGTATGAGCCCTATGGACTCGATTGTGGCCACTACTAAAGTCGCGGCGGAATGCCTGGGGTGGGAGGACCGGATCGGAACGCTCACGGCCGGTAAACTGGCCGACGTCATCATTACCGCTAAGGACCCTCTGACGGATATCGCTACCTTAAAAAATCCACAGAACATCAAATTGGTGATGAAAGATGGCCAAATTTTGAAAGATAATTTGTAAAAGTGTCACATATAAACCTTCTATTGATAAATTTGGGGCTTTACCAATTAAACTGCATAATTAAGTGGATCACTATTAAAAATCAGCCACGGATTATCACAGATTTCTCTCTTGCTCCTCTGGAGCTCTGTGAACCTTTGGTTCTGCCCTGCGGGCTCTTATAATTGCCACACAACACCGAGAAAGCCAGCGCGTCAACCATGATGGACAAAGTAAAAAAATGAAGATAGCGGATCGGCTTAACGTCAGAAAGATACTTCCCCTTTGGGTCTTGGGGCAGATTCTCATCGGTATCCTTAATATGACCAAGGGCAATTTTGACGTTGTTCAGATTTGGGGAGAATATTTGTGGCTCGTTTCTTATAAATTTGGTTTCATCAAACGCGGTCTTTTAGGAACCTTATTTCAAAGCGTTTTCGGGGGAATTCCTCTCCCCACCCAGCTAGGTTTGATTGTTTGGTTTCATAAAATAACCGCATTTTTTTTCTTCCTGGCCATTTCAGCCTTCTTTATCACAATTAGCTGGAAAATCCTGCCAAATTCGAGGCAGCGATATTTCTTCTTATTCCTGTTTTTAGCCTTGATGATTACCCCCCTGTGGCCCACGTTATTGTACAATGTAGGTTACCTCGACTTAGTTCTCATGGTCGTTGCATCTTTGGGATTTGCGGTATTCTTTTTTAAAGATTCGTCACAGTATTTGTTGATTTTACTTGGGATAATTGGTCCTTTATTTCACGAGGGATTTCTATTTTTTTGGCTGCCGTTGGTCATTATCATTTGGCATGAGAATCTGTTGTTGGCGAAGAAATGGCGGTGGCCATCGATACTTCTCGTCACGTTGGCCCCTTTTGCTGTGGTATATCTGGCTTCGATAGCTCACAATAACCAGGCTCTGATACAGTTATTTGACGAGATCATGCTCCCGGCCGAGATAGAAAAGGCCCTTATTGAAGTCCAATTTAACCAGACGCCCACCTACATAATGCCCTATATGCTCTTTCTTTTTCAGGAATATACCGGCAATTTTTGGGTAAACGCTTTATATTTTTTGATACAGCCGATCTTGGTCACTGGATTGCTTCTGGTTTCTGCAACCGATCAGAAAAAGCCATTAAAAAATTTAGACTATTTCTTGTTCCTGCTCGTTCCTTTCGCTCCGCTTTCAATTCTTTTAATTGCCTGGGATTTATCCCGTTTTTTATCTTTTTCAGCGTTTAGCACCCTCCTTCTTCTGGCTTATGTCTTGAAACAAGTTAGGGACGGCCATCTGGAAATTCAAAGCGGCTCAAAATCATATCAATTTGCTTTAGGGGCGCTGGTTGGAGGCAATATTTTATTCGTTCCAGCTCCATTAATTTACTCTTATTTCGATTTTGCCACCCCTATCTGCAATGATGTATGCCCGGCGTGGTTTGAGATAACGCCGGCTGCACAAATTGTTTCCTTGATTTTGACATATATGGGAAGTTGATCGCTTCAAATTATCGGCCGCATTGACCAAAATCTAATCTTTAACTCAAGTTGCTACATTACCTTCCCGATGAATAAATCCGGTTTATTAACGCGGTTTATCGCGTTTCGCTTCTCCTGGCAGCTATTCGGCTGCGTATGAAGGCCGCAACTTGAGTTAATCTTTAATCGAAAATGAGGGTTAAACAATCTTGCTCCCAAAATTCAGGACCTTCTCCACCAGCCGAACTTCATCTTCCACTGTCTTCATAAGGGTGTCGGTAATCAGCAGGGCAACACCAGGTGAGACAACCGGATTTTGGTCTCGTTCATCCTGCACAAAACCGGCAATCAGCGGTTGATAGTAGTCGACGATCGTCTGGGCATTAACGGAAACACCCCGTTCAGTCATTAATTTGGCAATTGGCCCCTTAACCGCCGTATCTCCCACCAATGGTGAAATGGCGATTGTTTGGGATCGTTTCTTCTGAATCAAGGTGCGGATCGGGTTGATATTCAAGATTGGCTCCACGCTCACATACGGGTTGGAGGGCGCGATCAAAATCAAATCGGCCGTTTCCAGAGCCAAAATAACCTCAGACGTGGTCTTCTCTCCGACCGGTAAGAGAACTTCCTCAACTGCGGGCTGCCATCTCCGGCCGACAAACCACTCCTGAAATCCAAGCGTTTCTGCGGCCGTTTTGATGGTTGTAGGCACCAAACGATCGCTCATTGGCAGCAAGCGGCCGGTTACCCCCAATCGCTCACACAATCTAGCCGTGACCTCCGTTAACGACACCCCTTCCTGAAGCCAGTGAGATCGGAGCATGTGTATGGCCAAATCGCGATCTCCCAACTGGAACCAGGATGGACCCTGGATGGCTTTGATTTCATCGAGAACGTGCCAGGTTTCATCTCTCCGACCCCACCCTTGCTCCCGGTTAACCTCATCCGCCAAACGATACATCACCGTGTCGAGATCAGGGCATATCCTTAACCCGAGATGGACAAAATCATCCCCGGTGTTGCCAATAATCGTTAATTGATCATCTAACAGCAGATGAGACAATCCCTCAACAAATTTTGATCCGCCAACTCCTCCACAAAGGACGACAACCTTTAACATTAAATTCCCTCAATTCCTTTCCCATTTTCGAAGTAAAATCGAGTCATCCGGATTTAAGTAATTTACAAAGAGAATGGTTAAAAGAAGCCACGGATTAACACGGATTTTCACAGATTATAGGAAAATTTCCGGGCTAATCCGTGCCATCCGCGGCTTCCTTCTTAAGAAATTTTTTGTAAATTACCTAAGGGTGAAGGCAGCTCGTTTCGGCGCCTCTTCTGCACAACAGCGGTGATGCTCAACGTGAACATGATCAGCATAAGAATGGCCGAATAAAGACAATATTCACACATGGCGTGAATCACAAAAAGCTCCAGCCCTTTTAGATAAAGGGTAAACACCATGCCGATCCCAGTTAACCCCAGAACCAGCTCCGCATCATTTTTGGCGATTTGAGGGACAAAAGGACGTAACCACACCGCCAAAAAAATCGCCGCATAGCCGATTAAGCCAAAAATTGCTACCGGAATTCCACCAATAGAGCTGTATGGAGAGGTGGGGCCGCTGACGCGGCTGCAGTCAAAATAAGAGTCGGCCTCACAGACATAACTCACTAAATCCTGGTGATAAAGGAGCAAATAATAAGAAATTAATACCCCTGGCACAGCCAAAAGCTGAATCACGCGGAGGGGCCAGTCACGTACAGACATAAATTGTTCCTTTTCTCTTGAGCCGCCCGGGCTGAGTGGCAAAATTTATCGATGCACCGCACTCTACATCCAGAGGGCGCAGTTTGCGGCGCACTCTTAATTTTGTCAATCGGCGAGCTGCCCCTCAATGGCTGATTGGAAAACTTCAAGCTCCCGATTCCCAACAATTGGGGAACCGTTCACAACCAAGGTGGGCGTACTGTTGATCCCGACCTGACGGGTTGCCTGCCGATTGAGGCTGACGGTATCTCGATAGCGGCCGTCCGCCACACATCGTTCAAAGGCGTTGACATCCAGACCATCAATAGTTGAAGCCACGGCCGCAAAGCCATCTGCGGTGTTGAAATCGCGCGTGGGCTGGAGCTCAAAGAGCGCTTTGTGATAGTTAAACGCCAGCGGAGCCCCCTGCTCGGCCGCACACAACAGAGATTCGGCCGAGAAAGCCACCTGGTCACTGTTGGCATACGGAATGAGAGTCCATTTCATTTGCCCAGAAGCCACATAATCCTCTTCCAAAACCGGTCCAATATCGCGATTAAAATTGTAGCAGTGGGAGCAGCCATAATCGGATACTTCCACAAAGGACACGGGGGCATCTGCTTCACCAAATACGATGCATCGATCCGGATGCGTGTCGCAATACGCATCGAGAGACGCTACATTTTCATTTAATGCCGGGGTGGGCACCACAGGCGTAGGTGGCTGCAAAACATTAATCAGCAGCAGCCCCATGATTCCAATTAACACCAACCCGCCCAATCCACCCCACAGGGCCCAGTTGGTGGATTCAGCCGTTGATGTAGTCTTTGTTTTCCGGCGCTTTTTGGCCATTCTTCAAGATCCTCCAAAAAAATCTGCAAATATTCTTTCACAAAAATTTTTGCAAATCACTTAAATCGTAATTTATTTACAAACTACTTAAAGAGTGTACCTTGTCTCAGGTTGTCTGGTAGTGACGATTGTCATGATCATATGCGACAATCTTTACGAGCGGTCCGGTCGATTTTGCCGTTTTATTTTTTAATTGTGTGGGATATGATGGGTTGCACGGCAACATTGAGGTCAGATATATGGAACCGGTTAAACGATATGCGGAGTTTTGTTTTCAGCTCCGTCAGCAAAACCAGGCCGCGGATGATTTCCCGGCCGATCTCCCGATTTTGGATTTAAAAACCGCTTATGCGGTGCAGGATGCCCTGGTGGCCAAGCTGGCGGCCGCCCATCAAACTCACCTCGTTGGCTATAAAATCGGCTGTACGAGTCAAGGAGCGCAGCGTTTACTCAATACCAGCGGGCCGGTTTTTGGCCGGCTCTTTGCCCGGAGCAGCTACAACAGCCCGGCTGCCCTCAGCACCGCAGATTTTTCAATGGTGGTCATCGAGCCGGAATTCGCTTTTGAAATTAAACACGATGTCCCGACCGGCCGCTATGATGCCGGATCTATCCGGCCGTTTATCGCCACCGTCATCCCTTCCATTGAAATTGTGCACCATCATTTAGGAGGATGGGATCGCTTTGACGCGCCCAAAACGGTGGCCGACAACGCCATTCACGCCGCCTGGATCGGCGGTCAGCCGATCGCTGAATGGGATGATGTGGACTGGCTCACTCATGAAGTCAATCTGTTTGTGAATGATCAGCTGGTCGAAAGCGGCCGAGGAGAAATTGTCCTGGGCAGCCCGCTAAACGCCCTGGCGTGGATCGCCAATACGCTGCCCGAATACGGCCGGCAGCTCAAGACCGGTGAAATCGTAACCACCGGAGTGTGCATGAACGTTTACACCGCCCAGCCGGGTGAAACAATTCGCGCTGACTTCGGCAGACTGGGCCAGGTTATTTTAAAATTAAGTTGATCTCCCATCACCCAACACCTATCACCCAACACCCACTCAATCCACAAATGACGTCATCACCACAAAGCGCTCGTGATCGGTTTCACCCGTCACAAACAAATCACCGCAGTTTAACCACGCGTGCGCCTCTAAATTTTGCTCGCCGTCCTTGGCCAGACCCAAAAACAGCTGCGTGCTGATACCGCGGCGGCGCAGCATCAACTTAGCGGCCACGGCGTTGACCAGACACAGATTTGACCACGCCAACCTGCTCCCGACAGCTTGCACGGCCCAGCTGATCCGGGCCACCATTTCTGAAGGGCGGGTTGGTCCCGCAACAGGGGAGCCTTTGGTCACCTCTCGACCCAGATAGGGGGCCAAATAGCGAAAGGGAAAAATTCGCAGGCAGAGCCAAACACCGACCGATAAAACGGCCGCTTCCAGGAGCAAGCCTCGATCGCGCCACGAAAGCTGCCGCCATTTTTGCCTCACATTAGCGGACAATCTGAATCATTCCCTCTGAAGCCAGATCGGTCAAAAAAGCCAGCACGTCATGCTGGCATTGAGCCGGTTCGACGTCAAATTTTGTCATCAGGTGGCGGCATAGATCCGCAACGGTTTGTGGTTGGTCAATTTGCTCCCAAATCACGCTGCCGATATCGTCCAGGGCATAATACGCCCCCTTTTCCAGGCTCATCATCACGATATCGTCATCAACCTTGGAGGTTATAAAATTGTCTGAGCGGACGACTGTGTTTTCAAGATTTATGGTGGTCACCTTCTCTCCATTTCAAGTGAATTATACGAATTCCTAAACGGCAGTTAAGCCAGGTTTGCGGACTACCTGTCATTTTGAACGAAGCGCAGCGTAGTGAAGATATCGTGTGAACAGTCAAGCGACTTCCGCCGCTTGGGACCGTCGGTCCACTCTTCAAGACGCCGTCGCAAAGAGGCCACAGTTTGCGCCTCTCCATCATGCTGACCGTCCTTGTCGCGTTCAGGCTGTGGACAGGTGGCCAGGATGAAACCAAAGTCTCTGGGTAAGGGCTTGGCTAGCCAAGCCCCTACAAGCCAAGCCCCTACAAATG
>JASJCR010000048.1 GCA_030065875.1 Ardenticatenaceae bacterium
TAACCTAAGTTGCTACCTTACCTTCCCGATGAATAAATTCATCGGCCAAAGGGACCGAAACGCGATAAATCGCGTTAATTAACTATCCGGTTTCGGTTCCATAGCGACTATTCGGTCGCGTCAAAAGGTCGCAACTTGGGTTAACTTTTAATTCAAATTGGTACCCTATCTTGATAAATCTGCACTAAGGTCCGATTGCTGGCCACATTTTCCAGATAAGCGGTGCGATGGTGTTCGTCGCGAATTCTGGAAGCGCGCTGCTGCAGCAGTTGATGGCCAGATTTTAGTATGTCGGAACCTCTCTTATCATTTTTGTGGTTTAGTACCTGATAACAAATGATGTGGGTCTGTGCCGGATCATCGACACCGGTTACTTCCAAATTCTGTGAAAGATGGAAGAGGATTTTTTCAACCTGCTCAACGCTTTTATCGATTTGGCCGGCTTGCAGATAAGCGGCCGCCATAGTGGTTCGCGGATCGACCAAGGGTGCATCTTTCTCCCATAACTGGCTGAGGCGGGCAAAAAAATCTTCGACCCCGGTTAAATTCTGCTGAAGATAAAATAAGCGTGCCTGAAGATAATAAGCGTAACTCCGTAGATTACGGTCGGGTTCATAGGAATGATCAGACACCATTTCGTCGATATACATCTGAGCCGACTGAAAATCGTTCATGGTCAAGAACAATTCAGCCAGATTACCGGTAGCCCACCTCTTTTCGACTTCATTCCCCAAATCGGAAATCGTCTTATAAGCGGTGTATAAATAGGTTTTGGACGCCGCATACAGGCCCAAATGATACGCCGTCCAGCCTAAGCCACGCCGGGCCCGAGCTTCAACAAGAGTCAGCTGGGCAACGCGGCTTTTTTCCAGGGTTTGTTCAAAATGATGCCAGCCGTTTGAGTAACGTCCAAGTCCGATTTCGGTCAATCCCAAGGTGATGCGAGCGTAACATTCCGTGCGGAGAACCCCCAATTGTTGGGCGATAGACAGCGCTTCTGATGCATAGAGATGCGCCGTTTGAAATTCGCCCGTATCTCTGGATATAAAGGCCAAGTTGTTGAGGGTCAGCGCCTCGCCAGCCCGGTCTCCAATTTGTCGTCTAATATTGAGTGCCTCTTCAAAGTAAAGCGCTGCATTCTCCATATTGGATTGATGCTGGGAAATGATCCCTAAATTGTGAAGGGTACTTGAAATACCTCGCTTATTGCCTGTGCGCTCAAAATCATCCAGGGCGCGTAATAACAGGGTTTGGGCTTCGGTCAAGCGGCCGCGCTCCTGCAGGATCAAAGCTCGATTGTGGGTGGCAATGCTGCTTCCTTGCAAATCGTCTATTTGGGTAAACAGTGCTTCCGCTTTAACATACTCCTGTTCGGCCAAATCATATTCGCTGCGCATGAAAGCCATATTTGCCAGGTGCTGGGCGCTGTAGGCGGCGATTCGACCGAGATTTAACGCTTGCGCTTCGGCAAAGGCCTCGGATAGATACTTCTGAGCCTCTTCCTGGCGACCCAAGCGCAAAAAGGCCAGACTCGAGGTATATTTTGCCTCTGCCGCCAGCGCCGCCAATTGATTTTCCTGGGCCAGCGCCAACCCCTTTCCGGCCGATTCCACGGCCTGAGAAAATTGACCCAGATGGGTTTCCAGATAAGAAATTGCCAGATATAGTTTACATAATGCAAGGGTGTCGTCCGGTGAGCCGGCTTCTTCAAATTGGGTGATGGCCAACTCTATAAGCAGTACCCCTTCTTGAAAAGGCCCCTGAAGCTCGTAATATACCTGCAGCCCTTCAACCGCTGTGATTAGCAGGTCAACCTTATGATTGGCGACAGCCCACCGCCATGCGGCTCGAATGTTGTCGATGTCCCTTTGCAGGCTGGCCAGCAGATTCCCCTGGTCGTGCCCGCGCTGAAGTTGAGATGTAACCTCTCCCAACCCGCTCAAATAGTAACCGCTGTGCCGTTTGCCGGCTGCGATCTTTCCTTTGGAGTCTTCGGCTATTTTTTCTAGCGCGTATTGACGCACCAGAGAATGCAAAGAGAACCGTTTTTGTTGGTGATTGTCCCCTTTAGCTGATAGAACCGGCCGCAGGAGGGCGGTATCTGCCAGGGCCAGGCAAATCTGCGGTGAGGCCTCGGCGATGACGGCCGCGGCGTCAGCCGAGAACTCCCCCTCAAAAAGCCCCATGTAGGCGAAGCTTTTTTGGGCGGCCGGTGGCAGGTGATGATAGGCGGCATCAAATATCGTGCGCAAACTCCGCTGGCGCTGAGGAATACCGCGCTCCATCGAGGACAGCGCATCGAGATCACTTTGGATTTGGGACGCGATTTCGGCGCAGCTCTGGACGCGAAGCCAGGCGGCCGCCAATTCGAGCGCCAGCGGCAGCCCCTGTACCAGGCGGCAAATTTGCAGGATGTGTGCCTCGTCGGCCGGCGAAAGGTCAAAATTTGGTACGGCTCGAGCGGCTGCCTCAAGAAAAAGCTGTACCCCACTGGCGGTTTGCCAGTTGAGATCAGCCGTGCTCTCCGGATAAGTTAATCCGGTTAATAAAAATGGTTTTTCCCAACGCAGCTGCAGCCGTTCTCGTGAAGTGACAACGATGCGGACCTCTGGGGCCTGGCGCAAAATTTCTTCCAGAACAGACGCCTCAGAAACAAGCTGTTCAAAGTTATCAAGTACCAAAAGCAGTTCTTTGTCCTGAAGAAAAGCGGTGATTTGCTCGATCCCATTGATGGCCCCCTGAAGCTGAATCTTTAACGCCCGCGCAACGGCTGTTTTAAGAGCGACTGCGTCTCCGGCAGAGGCCAGGGGGACAAAGTAAACCCCTTCCAAAAAGGCGTTTTTGAGTTTTTCAGCGATGGCCATCGTCAGCCGAGTCTTGCCCACACCCCCCAATCCCCAAACGGTGACCAGCCGTTCTTCCCCATCCGACAACATCTCCACGACATGGTCAACCTCAGATTCCCGGCCGAAAAGGGGGGTTGGCTGCAGCGGTAAGGCTGGTTTGTCTAAATTTCGCAGATTGCGGATACGTTCGTGAAGCTGTGTCGTTTCTGTCTGTGGCTCAACCCCCAATTCCTGGGCCAAAATACGACGGCACGTTTCATATTGGAAAAGGGCTCCGTTTAAATCGCCGGTGCGGGCCAGCAGGAGCATCAGCTGGCGGTGCGCCTTTTCCTGCCAGGTGTCAAGCGTGAGCAGCTGGCGGGCAAAAAACAACGCTCGATCATAGGCGCGCTTTTGCTGGTAATGATCGATCAGCCGCTGCCAAATCGTAGATAACCTTTCACGCCAATATTCTCGCCGCGTTAGCAGCCATGTTTCAAATTCCGGTGATTCATTGAAGTAGAAACCGCGACAAAACTCCGCCTGAGCATCCGCCGCGGCTGTTTCGAGACCAACGATATCGTCCGCGGCCAGCGCCTCTTGAAGAGAGAGAACGTCTACCTGCCAGCCAGGTGCCGGTCGAAACATAGCTGTCTGACGGGTGACCTCCCAGCAGTCGGGAAGGAGTTTGGAAAGGTAATTTAACGCCCAACGGAGATTGCCTCGACCCTTATCAAGCGGTTTGTCAGGCCAAATGAGTTCAATCAGTTCGCTGCGGGGAACCGGGTGGTTCTGGTTGACCAGATAAATCAGGAGGGCCATCGCCCGGTTGCTGCGAAATTTGTCAATTTGATTTTGGCCGTCGTGGATGCGGACGGTACCCAACAAAAATAAAGTGTGATCTTTGGGCATGTTTAATCTTGTGCAAACGATCTGTAAACGATTATCAATACACTTCACATTGATGCCAGTGAATAAACAAAATGCTCAATTTAAAAACGGCCGTCAGGTCTACTTGCTGCGCTGCTGGCAGGAGCCAGACGGCACGTGGCGGTATGTCATTGAGGTTGTGAATGCTCAAAACGGTTCGCGCCAGGGTTTTTCTGATTTAGCCGAGCTGCTGGTTTTTTTGAAAATGGCTCTGCCGAAGTGATTGTAGGTCAACGTTTCCACGGCTGCCATTAAGTAAAACCATGGAGAAATCATTTTTCCGGCAAACCTTACGTGTTAAACGATCAATAAATTTGGAATGGCATCTTCAAAAATAATACGTCCGCAGAGCCCGCAGGGCTGAACCAAAGGTTCACAGATTTTCGCAGAACCTGCCCTGAGCCCAGCTAAAGGATTTGTGCTATCCGCGGCTATTTTCTTAAGAAATTTTTTTGTAAACCAATAATAGAGAGAAATTCAATGAATAACACAATTTTGCGTGGGCTTTTTGGCCTACTTTTGCTTTTTGCTGTGGGGTGTCAGGGGCAGCAGAGTCCGTCAGAACCACCGGCCGAGGGTGGACCTTCTGAGATCAGGCAGCCGGAAACGGCCGTGCCGAATGAGATTCCCACCGATCCGACTGTGGAGGCCGTTCCAGCCGCGACCCCCACGACCAATCCGACACCGATTCCCGTGCCGGAACCACAACCGATTTTGCTTCCAGGCCTGGAAGAAGATGAATTGACCTTGCCGGATTTGCCACCTCATTCTTATTATGACCTGGTTGAGCGCGGTGTCGAATTGAGCCTGTGGGATTTTCCCCAGGGAATCATCCAGGTGATGCGCTTTATGGTGGGGGAACAGAGCAGCCTGCCCTTGCCTGCCGAATCTGCCGGTCACAGCATGAGCGGCGTGCTCCGCAGCGCGGCCGATTTATTGGCTGACCCGCTTACTTCAGAAGCCGATCGAGCGGAGATCGAGCGGCTGTTTCAGCGCCTCGTTCCGGGGCAGGAGGCGCTTGATTTGCTCAGTGAACCGGCCGATCGCACGGAAGCGGCAAACAAAATGGTGCGGGCCAATCTCGCTCATCAAGGAGATTCATGTGCCGATTTGGCCGGCGCCGGTTATGACGTTGACGAAGTGACTAGAGCCAACATCACCTGCTTCAAATTTAAAGAGACGGAGGTCAACGGTGAAACCGTTCGGGTATATTACCCGAAATATTTTGAAGACCAGGAGCGGTTAATGGCTTTTGTCGATACAGCCCTTGAGGCTTCTGCCAAAAGTCTGACTGTGTATGATGATGCCGGTTTGATCGGTGATGCCAATGTGATCTTTAGTCTTAAGCCCGATGCTGATGATAAGGCAACGCTTGCGGCCCAGATCCCGTTTAACGAAGGAGAAAACTGCCCCCTCGTTTTGTATCCGGCTTCAAATCCCGGTGAAAGTATCGACTCCTTCAAGCAGACTATCGCCCACGAATTTTATCATTGTTACCAGGAGTGGAATTTCGACGTCGGCTCGTACGACGTGAATAAGTGGTGGCTTGAAGGAAGTGCGGAGTACTTTAGCAATGTCGTTTATCCGGACGTTAATGATGAGCTGAGTCGGATCCGAGACTTTGAGGTGTCTTCCGTCAGCAAAACAATTTTGGAAATGGATTATGAGAATTTTCTCTTTTTCCAACATTTGGGTAACTCAATTGGCGATCAGGAAATTGATTATTTGTTGGGTCAGATCGCGGCGCAGAAAAACAGCAAGAGCGGCCAACAGGCGGCCCTAGCGGCTTATCCGAATATGGGGGAAATCTTTCAGGATTTTGTGGTGACGTTTTTTAGCTCCGGGATACAGGACAGCGGGGGGTCGCGCATTCAGCCTGTTTTGATGGGGGTGACCAAGCTCATCAAAATCGGTGATCGGGGTGACTATCCTATGACCGTGCGGGCCTTCCAGGTCGGCCGCTTTGGCCTCATTTACGAGCAAGAGAAGCGATTTATGCAAGAGGTTGAAGTTTCGGGTAATGGATTTTACTCAGCGGTAGTTAAAGAAGAACGCATGGATCGCAGCAAATGGAGCGATCTGCCCAAAGAAATCCGTTCGAAGTGTGATGAGCCGGTTAAATACCTGCAGGTTGTGACGACCATTCAGGAGAAATATACCTATACGGTCAAGGTGAACGAGGCCGAAAGGGCTTCTTGCGACCCGTGTTTGTTAGGCCACTGGGCCATTGACAACGAGAGTTTTGCCAGGCGGATTGAGGCGTTGTTTGCCGCCAATGCCGGCGCTGATTTGGGCGGCTTAACCCTCAAAGTTGAGGTTAGCGGGGCTGATTACGTGACCTTTCAGGAAGACGGTAAATTTACCACGCAGCGGGTTGGGTTCAAGCAGGTCATGACCGTCAATGGGATGCGGGTCGGCGGTGGCGAGCTGGGGGTTTCTACCGATGCCAAGGGGGGTGGTGAATACGCGGCCGATGGCGATTTTCTGACCGTCATGTCGATTGTCTCCAATGTCGATCAGGTTACGGCAACATTCAACGATGACGTCCCGGTTGAAACAGCGGTTCTCCAGGATGATTCGGCTACATTTACCGGACCCTTTGGTACATACACAACCGAACAGCCCAACGAACTCGATGACAGCCAATCGAAACTTCCACCGTATCCGTATTTGTGCGATGCCCAAACGTTGATGATGGTTGTCCCTGATTTTGGAGAAATCCAGCTAAACCGCACAGATGAAATACCGCCCACACCGGTGCCAACGGCAGCGCCCTAAGAAACAGGTTTTGATTAATTTTAGCCGCGGATGACACGGATTTTTCCGGAAATATTTCTGATATCTGCGTAATCTGCGGATAGTTAAAATTTGAAAAGTTTTTGTGGATCACTTTATGGTGATTTACTAGGTAAAAGAAACGTTGGCAGGTTTGACAATCAAAAGGTTTAGCACTAAACTTTTTGCATGAGCACCCGATCCAACCCTCAATCCGGGAGATCAACGACTACCAATCGGCAAACGGCCGTTCAAATCTGGCTGCGCATGATTCGCATTGCCAAGAAAATCGGCCGGGCGGCGGAAGCCCCTCTGCAAAAAATCGATTTGACCGGGCCGCAGTTTGATTTGCTGGTGCAGCTGGGTCAAAAAGAAGGGGTTATGCAGCAAGATTTGGCCCAACAGCTGCGGGTGACCAAGGGGAATATCAGCCAGCTGTTAGCCAAACTGGAAGAGAAGCGGCTGATCCGGCGCGAGAAGCATGGGCGGACCGCCGCCGTTTTTTTGACGGCCGGTGGGAGAACGGTAGTTGAAGAAAGGGTTGGCCCTCACGATCAATTTATTGCGGAGCGCTTTCAAGCCCTTTCTGACGCAGAACAAACCGAGCTGCTGCGACTGCTGCGTAAGATTGACCGGTCGCTGCCGTAGGGAATTTTTTTGCCCAAAAAGTTTAGTACTAAACTGTTTGGGTGTCAGATTAAATAAGGAAGGAAAAATGTCTGTCAAAGAAGTCGCCTTGATTACCGGAAGCACCGGTGGCATCGGTTTTGAAACCGCCAGGGGAATGGCCGCCCGAGATTTTACGACCATTATCGTCGGCCGCAACGGTCGGCGCGGCCGTGAGGCTGAAAAAATGCTGCGCCAAATAAGCGGCCACGAAAGAGTTTTCTTTTTTCCGGCCGATTTGTCGTCACAAAAGGAGATCCAAACCCTGGCTGAGCAGGTAACCAGGCGATTTGATCATCTTGACGTGCTGATAAACAACGTGGGAGCCCTGGTTAAAGAACCGCGCAAAACGGTTGACGGTCACGAATGGATGCTGGCCGTCAATCACCTCAATCCGTTTTTATTAACTCAACTCCTGCTGCCGCAGCTCACAGCCGGCGTACCCGGCCGGGTCATTAACGTGACCAGCAACGTCCACCGCATGGCCCGGCTAGATTTTGAGGGCATTAAAGAAGGGAGGGGCTTTCGCGGCTCGCAAATGTACGGTCAGGCGAAATTGTTAAACCTGCTAACCGCCTATGAACTCGGCCGTCGATTAACCGGCAGCGGAGTAACGGTCAATATCGCTGATCCAGGTGGGGCTGAGACGGAGATGTCCCGTCACGGCATGGGGTTTCTGGCTCGAGCGATGACGCTCATGGGGGTGACCACCGAACGGGCCGCCCGCTCGTCGATTTTTTTGGCTACCGAATCGGAATTCGGCCAGGAGTCGGGAGTTTACCTCAAACCCACCCTGAAGCGGGGAAAATCATCCAAAGATTCTTACGATCCAGGGCTGGCTCGACAGGCGTGGCGGCTTACTGAGGAACTGCTTGAGCGATCCTTTGATCTTCCTATATCGGAGGCGAAAAGGGTTTAAGAACATGAGCGAACCACGAAAAACACAAAAGACACAAAATATTTTAGGCAAGTCGCAATTTTTTAAACAGGATTTCACAAACGGCATGAATCTTCACAGGATAAAGAGAAAACCCTCTGAATTCGCGCCATCCTGTTTTCAGAATTTCAGATCACTCACTTTTTAATCATATTGTGTTCTTCTGCGTTTTTTGTGGTTTATAAAAAAATCGTATAAGAAAAATCGTCCGCAGATTACGCAGATGGCCGCAGATTACAAAGAGAAATCTGTGAAAATCCGTGGCCGTTTTTAATAGTGATCCACTTAACAGGAGAGAAACATGTCAAAACAAAAGGTTGCACTCGTTACCGGAGGGACCGGTGGCATCGGAAAAGAAGTCGCTCGAGGGTTATTAAAGCGCGGTATGGGCGTGGTGATTGTCGGCCGCACTGTTGAAAAAGGAGAGCGGGCCGTCAATGAGCTGAATCAATCCACTGGGAACTCAGCGATCAGATTTATCGCCGCAAATTTGTCGCTAATGCAGGAAGTAAGGCGGATCGCGGCCGATTTTCGAGCAAATCACCCGCGGCTCGATATCCTGGTGCACAGCGCCGGAGGGATGCATATGAAGTTTGAAAAGACGGCTGAAGGAATCGAAAGCAATATCGCTTCCAGCTATTTGCACCGCTTTTTATTAACTGAGCTTTTGCTCGACATGCTTAGAGAAAACGCCCCTAGCCGGGTTATTACCATTGCCGGATCCCGGGGCAAGGGCAAGCTCGATTTGGCGCTTTTTCGAAATCCAACCTATGGTGGTTTGCGCGCTCACGGTCAGGCACAGGCCGCCAACGATCAGTGGACGCTTGAGCTGGCCAGACGCTTAGCCGGAAGCGGCGTTGAGGTTGCCGCGCTTAATCCGGGGGCGGTTGATACCGATATCCGGCGGGAATTTCCGGGATGGATGAAGGCCATCATGAAGATGATTGTTGGTCGACAATCCCAAACGCCGGCCGAGGGTGCCGCACTGCCGCTGTGGCTGGCGACCGAGGCCGAGGATATTCACGGCAAGCTGTTTAAGACTCCGCGGAGTCAGCTTGAGGTTTCACCAGATTTTGACCGGGCGGGGGCCCAGCTATGGGAAGAAAGTCAGCGGCTAACCCAAGATTATTTACCCCAAAATGAACGATTTTAATACCGGCTGAAAGGTTAAATTGTGTGGTGACTAAGATCATCAACAGCGCATGACCTTTGTCATTATCGGTGGATCACCGGGCTTGCTAAGCTAGTAAATGAGCGTCTCGCCTGCTCATGAATTGTCTTTGTCAGCCAGCCGGATTTGGGAATAAATACTTTTGCAAGGGATGTTTTAAAATGAATACCGCAAAAAACGGGTTAGTTTACTGGCTTTCCCTGGTGATCGCTGTTTTAACAACTGCGGCCGCGTTGGGCGGCCTGTTACTTGATGATTTATATCGCGACAATTTGCTGGTTACTACGAGCTGGATCGCGAACGACTTGATTACTCTTGTTGTCGCTGTACCACTGCTTCTGCTCGGTATTTTCTGGGCCTGGCGCGGTTCAATACGAGGTTATCTGGTTCTGTTGGGTCTGGTCGACTACACCCTCTACAACTTCGCCTTTTATCAGTTTGGGGCGGCTTTCAACAAGTTCTTTATGCTCTACCCCGCAATTACCGCTTTGTCGATTTTGGTCCTAATTTTTGGCCTGACCAGGATAGATGCCCAGGAAATTAGCCGGCAGTTCCACCGTAAAACCCCGACCAAATGGATTGCCGGATTTATGGTGTTTGTGGGGCTGAGTCTGACCAGCGTTTATTTCTCCCAATATCTCTCATTTCTTACAACGGGCGATCTGCCTCGAATCGTGACCGCCGTAGAACATCCAACCAATGTTATCTTTGCTCTGGACCTGACCCTGGTGGTGCCCTGGCTTCTAATTGGTGGGGTATGGCTGTGGCGGGGTCGGCCGTGGGGATATATCGTGGCCACGATTGTTAACATCAAAGGAGCGGTTTACATGCTGGCCTTAAGCACCGTAACGGTTGCGGTCGTACAGGCCGGCATATCAGACAATGGGACAGAGCTGTTCATTTGGGGTGGGATTGGCGTGGGCAGCCTGATCGCCAGCCTGCTGCTGCTCGTAAATCTGAGAACCGTTAAGGCGCATGTCGTAGGAGAAAGAAAATTCTCGATTGGGATCGAATCCGGCCGCTAAAGCCAGAGAAGCGTTATCAGAACGGTATTTAAAGGTTTGGTTCCCCCTGCTCGGCTGCGATTAACCGTGCAGGGGCCGAACCGGCCGAAAATTAGAAGGTTAATATGTTTCCATCCTTTAGCATGCGGGCGGCATTGCAAAGTATAGATCGACTGCCGCTGTTAAATAACTTGAGGTGGGCTTACCTGCTTTCAATTCCGACGGCCGTCTTCACCCTGGCCGCCTCACTCATCGGCCTGAGTTATCAAACCGAGATCTATCCGACTGAGGCGCTGCGGTTAAACTTTGTGGCCAACGATGTAGTGAATTTATTTATCGGTTTGCCGATTTTGCTGCTGTCCATGTGGCTGGCGCACCGCGGCCGGCTCATCGGGCTGCTCTGGTGGCCCGGGGCCCTGCTTTATTTACTGTATAATGCCTTGATTTATGTGTTTACCCTGCCTCTGAACTGGGTTTTCCTGCTTTCGCTAATCGTTCTGGCATTTTCCTTATACGGCATCGCCATTCTCCTGACCAATATCGACTCGCAATTTGTGCGATTCAGGCTGACAGGCGCATTTTCTGAAAGGTTAATCGGCGGTATCTTAATCGTTTTTGGTGGGGCAATTATTTTGCGGGCGGTGGGATTATTAGGGTTGGCGATTGTCAATCAAACCACGCTGCCCGCCAGTGAAGTAGGGCTGCACATCGCCGACTTCCTCATCGCTATGGCCTGGTTGATCGGTGGCATTCTGATCTGGCGACACCGGGCGATGGGGTATGTGATGAGCATCGGTCTTCTTTTTCAGGCCAGCATGTTAATCGTAGGGTTGATCGTCTTTTTGCTGCTGCAGCCACGTTTGGCCAACGTGCCGCTGCCTGTAACCGATCTAATCGTGATTGCGGTTTTCGGGTTGATTATTTTGGTACCGTTTTTGCTCTCGGTTCGTGGGGTAATCACCCACGATAAGGGGACGGAAACGTGATTACATCCGAAAAACAAAAGACGTTGAAAAATCCTATCCTATCGCGCTGGTTAACCAGCGGTTTTTTGCTGCTTGTACCGGTGCTGATCTGGAACGCACTCTTTTTTTCTAAATTACCACCGGTTTATAACAGCGATGCTGGTGTTCCCGGCTGGCTACTGGTGGCTGAAGGAGCACTGCGTCTGGTTGTTTTTGCTTGGCCTTTACTCTTAATCATCAGCTGGGGCAAGGGAATCAGCAAAGTTGGTCTAATTCTATACTTAACCGGCAGCCTCGTTTACTACGCAGCGTGGCTCGTTCAAATTTATGCCCCGTCATCAGCTTTAGCCGGTTTCCCGCTGGTGGCCCTGGCCCCGGCATGGGTACCGCTGATATTTATGAGCGGCATTGGGCTGATGGCCGAATCCTGGGGATATGTTGCGGCCGTCACCCTGTTTGTTATCGCTCACGTTGGGCACAATTTGATAACCCATGGATTAATATGAGATTCTTTAAACCGGTAGCAGGAAGTTTGGCCGCGGCCGCGTTGCTGATGATGCCCGGAGCCCTGCGTCTTTCGAATTACAAAAAGAACACCGTGAATGGGGTAACGACGCTTGACGAAGCGGTTGTTGCCTGTCAAAAAAGCGGGTTGAGCGATTGGGAACTGGTTGGTTATGCCCAGCAGCTGGTGGCCCGCAAATTTGCAACTTACTCGACACGCAACTTATGGGATCCACCAGCCCGTGCGTTTGCCTACGGCATGGGTTATTGCACGCAGTATAACCTGGCCCTTAAACAGCTGCTGGAGGGGCTTGGGATCGAAACCAGAGCGGTCTATTCGCGGAGAGTTAAAATCATTGATGTGCCGGACTGGACCATGGGTCATACCTGGTTGCGCGTGACTTCTGACGGCAAAACATTGGATGTGTGCGCCGGGCGCAAAACCAATACCCCAGGACACAACCACTTTCAGCCGCTGACAGCGGTTCGACAGGGTAACGCCCTGTTTTTCTTTCTGACACAATTGTGCATGATACCGTTTTGCGGCTTTGTCGAATGGAAAGCGTTGTTACAAGGGCGTGATCCCGGCTGGACGTTTCGGCCGAGTGCTTAAGGGAGAAATGTAATGATCGATGAAATGGCTTTTAATTACTGGCTTCTCAGTGCAAAGACACCAACCATACGTTATTTAACCCAGACAAAAGTGCTGCAATTCGCCAAGTCGGATCCGCTGGTCAAGGCAGCAAAAGACGAGATTATGACCACCGGGCCTGTACCAGAGATATTAAAGATGCAGAGCGTAGAGGGGAACTGGCCGAATGAGCACAGCTATTACACACCTAAATATACCAGCACCCACTGGACCTTGATGTTGTTGACGGAACTTGAAGTTGACGGCCGGGACCCCGATTTTCGGCGAGGGGTTGATTTTATGCTGAACGATACATCCACCTCAGTCAAAAATCATCTGACCGCCAATAATTTCGACCTGGCCTGTTTGTGGGGCAATTTGCTTCGCTATGCGGTGCACGGCGGCCGCCTAGATGACCCGCGCACGCAGGCGATTGTCACTTTCCTGGTACGAAGCGTGCAAAACAACGGCTGTCAATGTGAGCATAACGGCGCGCTGCCCTGTGCCTGGGGTGTGGTCCGGGCGCTGTGGGGACTGGCGGGGATTCCAGCCGGTGATCGCTCACCGGCCGTGGAGCAAGCTTTGCAGCAGGGAGTTGAGTTCCTGCTCGACCGTTTTTCACTGGTTGAGGCCGATTATCCGGTAGGTGAAAAAAGCAAGATCCATCCGCTGTGGTTCCGCTTGAACTTCCCCTTGTTTTATCAGGCGGATATTTTATTTACCCTGCGCGTCCTGGCAGAGCTCGATGCCTTAGATCATCGGGGAACAGCCATGGCTCTTGACTGGCTGGAACTGCGACGGAAGGGAAATGGCCGCTGGCGGGGCAGCAGCCCGTTTCGGCTGCGGACCTGGGATGCGTTGGGTGATCGATCGGAAACCGATCGCTGGGTATCCCTACAGGCGGCCGCGATATTACAGCAGGCCGGCCGGCTGCAGCTGGCCGTTCCGGTTTGAGCGTTGACCCCTCCCCGACGCGGGTTTAGGGGGTGGACAGGTTGAAGTTAGTGACCAAATAGGACATGGTGGATCATGCTTGCGCCGTAAGGCCGCAGCATGCTGCGGCCGATCCATCTGCCCCTACATGGAATTTGGCGGATAAAAGTTGAATCATTTGCCATAGAGCGGAAGGTCACAGATAACGATCCCACGGCCGCAGCATGCTGCGGCCCTACAAATTTGCAATGTGGAATAAAAACAGCGCGTGAACTGACGCAAGGCGGTGGGCTCTTCGGTTAGATTTGGTAGCTGCCTGCCCCCGAACTGACGTGGGGAGGGGAGTTTGTCAGACCGTAAGAGGTATCGGTCCGCTAAAGAAGATCCGGGGCCACCAGGACAACATTGCCGATTACCCGGCCGCTTTCCAGCAGCGCATTTGCCTCGGCCGCCTGCAGAATGGGGAACTTCTGGTGGATGACCGGTTTGATCTGGCCAGCTTCCAGCAGGCTGAAGAGGGTGGCCCAATCCTCCATAAACATTCCCCGCTTGAAGCGAAACATCCCCGCCCCGTAATATTTGGCTGATCGGCCGTTGGGCAGCAGATGTAACAGTGCCATCTGTCCCAAAAAGGCAAACAGACGGGCGTATCCCAGTGGGTTGGCATATCCCACCAGCACGCCACCTCGTTTTAAAACCGAAAAACCACGCTTGAGGTATTCGCCACCCATCCCGTCAAAGACCGCATTCAGACCCTTCGGCTCTTTTTGATGGATCACCTCCACAAAATCCTGCGACCGGTAATCAATGGGAGTTGCCCCATATTCAAGCAGGATGTGGTGTTTGTTTTTTGAGGCGATGCCGTACATCGTCAGGCTGGCCAGTTGGCCAAGCTGTAGATATGCCGTGCCAATCCCGCCGCTGGCCCCGATAATCAGTATCTTGTCACCGCGGTTGACTTTAGCGGTGCGATGGAGCGTCTGGTAGGCGACGATGTAGTTGAGAATCAGCGTGACTGCCTCGGCCGGATCAAGACCGGCCGGTACGGGAATCAGCTCCTTCTCGCGCAGATAAATCGCTTCGCCGTAGCCGCCGTAAACGGTGATTGCCGCTACCTGATCGCCTATCGCCGCCTGCTCAACATCTCGCCCCACGGCATCCACAATGCCAACAACCGCATACCCGGGAACAAATGGTATTTTTGGCGGGAACGGGGTTTGGCCATAGCGGCTGGTTACATCTGGGGCACAAACCGGTGCGGCCAGAACCTTGACCCGCACCTCGTCGGCCGCAGGCGGGCGCCGATCGTTCTCGACGACCTGCAGCACCTCCGGCGGCCCTCTTCGGGTAACAATGATGCTTCTGTACTTCATCAAATTTTCAGTTAATATCGCCTAAAATGCTGAGAGCTTTGTTTAAGTTGGATTTTTTTACATTTCCCCATCCCCCAACCCCCTTCCCCAAGGAAGGGGGCTGCTTGTTCAACGGTGGTTTATACCCTTCCTCCGATTCGGGGGAGGGGTAAGGGGAGGGGGTTGAAAATACACAATAACTTAGCAGAGTACCGAGTGAGAATCGCTTTTCTCTATACTTTGAACTTTGTCCTGTGGGTTACTTGATTAGATGTGGCGGGATCGTTCGGATCTCTCTTCTCGGCCGAGCGAACATCGGACCGAGGTAGAGCAGGGCTACAATGAGACAGACGCCGATGATAATCCAGGCGTTGATCGAGAAAATATTCCAGAAAACCGCCTGATTGACCGCCCGAAGCACCCAGAAGCCGGCAATGCCCATTCCCATTAATCGGCCGAGCCTTGAAGTGAGCAGCTCTTCCGGAAAAACAAGCGAGAGAATGGCAAAGATGCCCAATACGTAGGCGGTGTGGATGTTGAGGACCTGCATGATCGCCCAATTGTCGAGAGAAAGGGATGCCAGCGTCTGCGGCCAGTCAAATAGTTCCCAAAACGAAAGGTGAAAGATGACAAACAGGAGGTTTAAAATCCCTCCGATCTGCACGTATCTCTTTTTTTTCATAGCTACCTCCTGAAAAATATGGTCCCATCAGCCCATCTCCTATCTGATGCGGTGAAGAGAGATTTTGTGGAGCCATTTGAAGAAGGGTTAGATGGGGGCTAGGCTGCCAACGTGATTAAACCCAATACAGGTAGGGCCATCATTACCAAGAATACAAGTCCCATCACCCAGTTAAGCCATTTTTGCTGTGGGTGATTGACCCAATAATAGAGAATGAGAGATAGAAGCAGGGCCTGGAAAATGACCTCCGGCAGCCCTCGCAGGTGGATTTCCAGCGGAAATATTGTGTAAAGCATTCCTTCAATCGAGCCGGGCGTTGGCCCAAATGTGTTGATGATTCCCATGATTACCAGGACGAACCACATGATCAACCAGCCATATTTTCTTTCAAAGAATTGTTCTCGGAGAAGATAAAAAACCACGCCGAATAAAACCCCGCGAATTGGCTGGAAGAGCGGCCCGGCCATCACCATCGGGTCGCTGACGGGCCGCATCATCACGTTGAGGTTGGATTCCGCAAACCAGGTCGCGTAATCGAACATCGTTGAGGCCAGAATACCCATCAGAAAATAGGTGATGCTGTGAGTAACAACGGTTTTGATTAAAGCTGCAGGAAGGGTTACTTTCACCTGATTTAGGGCCAGATTGCTATCCGTCATTAAAATTCTCCTCAGATTTAGGTAAGTTACAAAAAGTTTTCTGAAGAATGTGTCCGCAGATTACGCAGATTTTCGCAGAGCTCCGCAGGAGCTAGAGAGAAATCTGTGAAAATTCCTGTTAATCTGTGGCTAAATATTAATAAATCACCTCAGGTTCACCCTTGAATTTTTGAGCCACAAACGGCCGTTTATCGGCCGCGCAGACGAGCTGAATCACATGACGGCCGGACATGGCGACAATGGGCACGCTGCCGCCAGGCTCTACCCATTGACCGGCCAGATAAAAGTGGTCTAATCCAGGCAGGGTTTTGTCCATCCCCTGAATCAACAGCGACATTGTTTTATCGGTGAGCAGCCAACCGCAGGTTGAGCCGAGGTAATTGCCGGTGTACCGCTCATAGCTGAGCGGGGTCGCCACATCCTTGACCTCGATTTGATCGGAAATGCCGGGATATTTGGTTTCAAGAAAATCAATCAGGATATCGGCTACCTGGAGCTGTTCAGTGTCGTACAGGCGGCGCCCATAAATCCGCTTCCAGTAGTGATAATCGGTTGGCAACATGATGACCACTGAAGATTTACCGGCCGGGGCCAATGATCGATCAAAGCAGTAATTTTTGATCCCAATTGCATCAACCGATTGGCCACCAATCAGGAGCGGCTTGTCCAGCAAATGAATTTCCCAGTGGGGTTCATCTGAAAGGGCGCGATCAACCCCCAATGAAACCTGCAGCTGTGACAAAATGGGAAGATGACCATCATAACGCCGCTTAATCTGGCGATCGGTATAAGCGCCATCGAGCATCTCAAAGATGGTGCTGCGGCCGTCGGCGCATGAGATCACCTCATCGGCGAAAAATTCCCGATCGTCATAAAGGCGTACGCCAAGGGCCCGATTATCCTGAACCAGGATCTTTTCGACCTGGGCGTTGTAGTGAATTTTTCCACCCAGAGCCAGATACCGCTGTTCGATTGCCTGGGCGAAGGCCAGCGAGCCCCCGGCCGGAAAACCGGCGTTTTCAGTGTGCATGTAGGCCAGCAGTGACAAGCCGGCCATCATGGGTATATCGGTCCAGCCAAACATGTATGGAACCGCCTGACGCAGAAAAGGATCGTTAAATTTCTCGCCAAATTCAGCTGCTGAATAAGGCCCCCACTTGGCCAACGGCCACACAAACGGGGTCATTTTTTGGCCAAGAGCTTGCCAATCCCAAATGGTCATCAGAGATTTTGGTTTTTGCTGCAGGGCGGAGAGGTCAAAATCGAGAAACCGGCGCACCCCCTCACACAACTCTTTGATCAGCTCACCATCAGCCGGAGAAAGATCAATCATATGATCCTGCAGCCGGTCCGGGTCGGCAAACGAGATCAGTGATTTGCCGTGATGATCGGTGACTCTTAACAGCTCTTCATGATTAAAAAACGGCCGATTTTCAAGCACGCCCAGCTCTTGCCAAACCTGATTAAACGGCTGATCTTCTCCAGAACCAAAGAGATAGTGGATACAGCCGTCAAATGTATATCCTTTTCTCTCCCAGGCCGTACACAATCCGCCTGGCAGGTCGTGCAGCTCAAAAATTTCTGAGTCGTAACCGTTCATTTGCGCAAAGCAGCCGGCCGATAACCCGGCAACGCCTGCGCCAATAATAATAATCTTTTTGGGGGGTGTCATGACGTCCTCCTGAGGGTCAATAAAAGTATACCCAGAAGCATCATGGGCCAAATAGTGACAAAAGTCACCAAAGATTATTTGCGTATGGCCAACTCACCCCATTTCTTCCCTTTACGGGCAAAGCAGCACTGAGCGATCTGCTTTGACAACAATTTCTCGAGCCACATCCGCCAGTAAAAAGCGCTGCCATCCTTCACTCTGATGTTTGCCGATCACGATCAGATCGTAGCGGCCGCCTTCCAGTTCTGCCAGAATCTCATCCACCACCAGGCCGTGCCTGATTTTGGGGCGCGCCTCGATTTTGGCCTGCTGCAAACGCTCCAGATCTTGGGTCAACCATTCACCTTCCGGCGTCTGGGCCGCGATAAGCTCCTCGGCACTGGCTCGCAGCTGTTGACCGGGTATACCTGGCCCGGCGCTGATTTGGGACATGACGTGGAGGACGGTAACCTCAGATACGCCGGTCAAAAATTCCGGCAGATATCTCGTCAAGCGATCGAGCACGTTGGGCATCTGATAGCCGCTGTCGCAGATGAGCAGGTGATCTGGAAGACGAGCGGCCGCTTTGGCGATCAGGACGGGACAATTTGTCAGGAAAAGCACCCGCTGCGCAGTGGGTCCCAGCAGCCGAGTGATGAGTTTGTGGCTCGATCGTTCACCCAGGAGCAGCAGATCATACTGTCCTTTGTTGGCCTCGGCCGCAATTTCTTCTGCGGCCTGGCCGATGCGAAATTTCCCTTCCAGACTCTTGACTGATTTTTCCAGCTGGCTTTGAGCGTCACTTAGAATCGCCTCGGCCGCATCCCGTTCCGCCTCGTGCTTCACAATCGTCAGGATTGTCGCTTCAATGTCCAAAATTTGGCTGATTTGCCGGCAATATTGGACCGCAATTTGTGAATGGGCTGAACCGCCCGTGGCAATTAAGACGCGCATAGTGACCTCAAATCAAAAGTAGGAGCAGCGGCAAAATCAGGATAATTATCATGAAAAAGGCCAGATGGCGATCATCGATCATGATCCAGTCCACAAATTGTAGAATGCCGTTTTGAAAATGCCGGTAAAAAAGAAGTAAAACAATGGCTGAAACCAGAGCGATGCTGACCATGCTGACAAAGACAATTGTAAAGGCGGCCGGATTATTAATTAAGACGGCCGCAAACAGGGTATCAATAAATGTTGTCACATTCGCTCCCATAATATAAGGAATCACGTTTTCGCGGCGCACAAAGCCCCGGTGACTTAGCGGCACGAGAACGCTGAGAGAGACGGAAACCGACATCGATATGAGCGTCACGGCCGCTCCCAGGAGAAACATAACCCACGGCTGGTAAATCAGGCGCGATATCTGCCCAACCTGGCTTTCCTTTAGCGCCATTTGCGGCAAACATCTGTCAAACAGGTTAAAACTGATTATGATCATCACCATGCCCACGGCAAAGAGGGACCAGCGAGGAAGAACCGCTAAAAATAGCGCCACGAGCGGATCAAAAATGTGGTCGGTCAAAGAGATAAATACCTGGCCGGGCTGCAGCTGAATTTGATCAAAACTGCCCGACCGCAGCAGCGCCAGGCCGACCAGCAGCACCATAAAAAACGAGCTGCCGGTTACAGTGAGCGAAAGAAGCCCCATATGGAGGCTGGTGGCTTTGTTCCGGCCGCGCAGCACGTAGATAAAGCCGATGAAGAGGACGATGAAGCTGGCTCCTAGCCGGCTGCCGATGACCATGGTAAAGGCGCTTAAACGGCCGAGTGCGCCCGCTTCCAAAAATGTCAGGGCGGCCGCGGCCACCGGTGAGCCGCTCATGATAACGTAAGCAAAAAGCCACCCAAACCCCAGGCTGTTGACCGGATTATTGACGTCGAAATAATTTCTGATCAGAGGGGTCAAGGTCTCCGCCCCTTCTTTCATGAGGATGATAGCCAGGATGAATAGAAAAAGGGTCAGGGCAAAAAGCACTGCTTTGCGCCACGAGAACCAGCGCCAAACTTTGTAAGTGCGCTTATGATTACGCTCAACAGGGTGTGGTGTCTCAGGAGGTTCAAGCGCGGCCAAAGTAGACGAGCCAGAATAAATGTGATCATCCATAAGATGCAGTATACCCAGGGAAATCATGCCCGTTGCAGTGTCAAATGTCACAAGGGAGAGGTAGACGACAGACTTCAGACCACAGACATCAGACCAGAGACTGGAGAGGTTGTTCATCAATCGAGCCAATCGAGCAATCGGGCCAATCGAGCCAATCGAGCAATCGGGCCAATCGAGCCAATCGAGCAATCGGGCCAATCGAGCCAATCGAGCAATCGAGCTAATCGAGCAATCGAACCAATCGAGCCAATCGAGCAATCGAACCAATGAAAAAAGCCGGGTTCCTGTACGAGACAGGTCCCGGCTTTTTAAGGCTCTAGGGTTAGGGAATTAGTGGAAGCGTGTGGAGCCGAGCTCGTCGCCGCGCTCGTAAGCATCAACGGAAGCGTCGAGGTCGCCGCTGATTTCTTCACACTTTTCGGCCAATTCTTCGATGCGAGGTTGAATTTGGTCGATGACCTGAGCGACAGCATAGCCGCCGACGAGGCCGACAAAGGCGGTGGCCTTGAGGACGGTGGAGAGGGTTTCCATCGCCTTGGAGACGCCGAAGAGGACCTCGCTGATGGTGCCAAAGTTTTTGCTGAAGTTACGGACCGCGTCCGTATCCATATATACGCCTTGAGCAGAGTTCATGATAAATCTCCTGTAGATGAGTCGATGATCGGATTAGAAAATGGCGCCGAAGACGTCGGCGAGGCCGTTGACGGCATTGTTGACCATGTTGTCGGCCTGATCGATGACGTCGATGGCGTTGGTGATGTTCTTGGAAAAGAGGCCGATGGTATCGGTGATCTGGGTCGTGCCGGGCATGAGGAGCTGCTGTAGCTCTTCGACGAAGGCGTCGGCGCCTTTGCCGACCCAGACGCCGCCGGTGACGGCCTGAACCATCTGGTTCATGGGGTTGTAAGCCTGTTCGGTGACCTGGTTGATGAGAGCGGTGAGCTTGGAGAGGACCCCTTCCACCACTTTGCGAGCAAAACGAAGTAAGATCGAAGTAAACATGATTTGAGTCTCCTGAGAGTTGATTAGAACATCCGCTCAGACGAGGTGTCGGAGCTTTGCATGTCATCCATGGCTTTGAGGATGTCATCAGAGAGTTCTTTGTATTTGTCAGTGATGCGGGCGATGGCCGGGCAGAGTTTGTCGCGGATGGCGTCGACCATGGCGTTGCCGCCGCGACCGAGGAGGGCGCCATCTTCGAGGGCGTTGGCCACACTTTGCATTTCTTGCTGGGTGTTATCGAGTTGTTCGACCCCCTGCAAGAAGGTTTGGCTCATTTCTTGCATGAGCCCGTAATCCATTTTAATAATGTCAGACATGGGTTGAGTACCTCCAGGTAGATGAGTTAGCGAATGCGGAACGGAGAGCAGGCGTCGTCTTCAGCCTGTTTCATCGTTTGCGAGATGAAGTGGGTGACGCGCTGGGCTTCTTCCATGGCTTGTTGGAGCCGATGGGAAGCGGGTAGGACTTCGCCTTCCATTTCTTGGTAGAAGGCATCGGAGCCGCGCCCTTCCCAGCCGCCCTCGGTGAGGGCTTCCATAGCGGATTGGACCTTGGCCAGCATTTGCTGGAGCTGGTTGCCGTTGTTGCCAAACTGGTTGGCGATGTTGTCGAGCTGATCGTAGTCAGCTTCTACGCGATCAAACATGGTCAGAATCTCCTTTAGATAGATTTGTTGCGTTTGGTGAACGAGTTGCCCCATCCCCCGACCCCCTTCCCCAGGGAAGGGGGCTGTGATTTAGAAGAAGGTGACGGCGGCGCATCGCGCCGCCGTCACCTTCTTGGTCGTGCCCTCCCCCGAGAGCGGGGGAGGGTTAGGGAGGGGGTAGATGAATATGAAAAGATGCAGTTGTTAATGAACGATGATCGAATCATACCTTAGTACCAGGAGATCATCTGTGGGGAATAAAACCGGGAAAGGATGAACATTTCGACATGCGGGGGGTGAAAAACCCGACGGAGTAGGAGTCGGGCAAACGGCAGGGGTTTGATGTCGGAGTTGATAGGGGAGGTGTGGTGCAGGTTACGGGAAAGACGAAAGACGAGATACGAAATACGAGATGAGAAATACGATTGGTTTGATTTACGATTAATGATTAACGATTGACGGGCTCCTTCGCAAATCGTAAATCGTATTTCGTATTTCGTATCTCGTATTTCGTATCTCGTTATTCGCTCAGCGTTAACGGCCCTGCCTCATCGGCAATCAGCGGATCCACATCGCCGTCACCGCCACCAAAGGTCCAGGTGCCGGCGGTCTCACCAAGCGGCCGGTAGGCGGCATCTGGGCCGTTCCAATCCCAGGTGGTCACGTATACTTGGGCCCCTTCATAACTCACCGGGTTGCCTAGCGAGGCTCCGGAAAAGGTCATGGTGATGGTGTTGCTCTCCATATCTACAGCGATTTCGGGAGGCGGAGAGGCGGGAGCCCCATATTCAGTAGGCGTGGCTCCAGAGGCGGAGTAGAGGCGGTTGTTCCACCCTTCAACAAAAGCCATGTAGTCCCAGGTGAACCCATCTGGCGCAGTGGCGTTGATCCTTGGCAAAAGCGAGGTGCCTTCCAAACCGGGCAGATCAATGTAAATATGAAACAGTACGTGATCAAAGCCGTTAAACGGCCCCCATACGTCAGTGACTTCTTCCATGGTGAGGTTCACAATTAAATCGGGTCCGGGGGCTTCAACCGCCAAACCGCGAATATCCATTTGTTGGCCAAAGGTTGAATCCTGGGGCATGACGTACACCCCGTTTGGACCCTTATCATCACCGGCCGGATCCTCAATGACTACCTGCACATCAAAAGTGGGTGTTTCAGTTGAAAAAGAGTACGTTTCGGACACAAACGCCACTTCAGGCACATAAAATTGCAGCGTATGTTCCGTAGTGCCTGGAGGGAAGCGGTTTATGGGGATGGCTGCCGACCAGCGGCCGGTCTCATCCGCGGTCGTGTCGATTGAGGCAGCAATGTTGCCATCGATAATCAGACGGAGGGCGGCGCCTGGAGCGTTTACGGTTCCGCTTAGCAGGGTGTCCTCAGAAAGAACCAATCCTTCGATATCGTTTTCAGTGGAGAAGTTTGTGTCAAAGGATTCAACTGGTTTGGTTTCATCGCTCACCATGAGAATCAACGCTTCACGCGCGGCCAGTTCTCTGGTGATGAGACCATCCCCGCCAACCACCAGATCTTCTTGTTCGCCCAGGCCGTAAAGATTGGTCAGCACCGAACCGGCCGGTAGACCGGTATCTAAACCGGCCATTAGCACCGGTTGATCGGCCGTGTTTATAATAACCACCGCCTGCTCCCCTTCATATGATCGTTTGTAAGCCAGGACGCCCGGTCCGTCGGCCGAATCGAGCAAAGGCTCAAAAGACCCGCGGGTAAACACCGGGTTACTTAGCCGTATCTCGGCCAGCCGGCTGATGTGCTGGTACAGCGGTGTGTCCGGATTGAAGTGGTCCTCACCGTCAGACCCCCACCCGGTGGCAAACATCGACGCTCGCTGATCCGAAAACCCTTGCTCGGTGCCGTAATAAATCACCGGTATCCCCGGTACGGTCATCAGGAAAAGCGTTGCCTGCTCTAAGCCGGCCGTGCTGCCGGCCGATAAGAAGCGAGCCACATCGTGGTTATCGATAAAGTTGGGCACGACATACGGGTTGGGGTAATGCTCGAGGGCTTTGCTCACCCGATACGTGAGAAAGTTGGTTGGCTGCCCCTCAGCAAAAACCCGCCGCATGTCAAAGTGGAGAGGAAAGTTGAGCACCGTATCCATGCCCGGTTGATCGGCGGTGTGGGCATAGGCGGCCAGCTGCTGATCGGTGGTGTCATCCAGCGGATCAGCTCCGATAAAAGCTTCCCCAAAAGACAGGAAGTTGTCCCGGCCGGTTTCCGCCGCGACCAAATCAATGCCAGGGGCGTCGGCATCGTCCGCATAGTGAAAATCTTCCCAAAACTCATCTTCGACATAGATAATGGTGTCGATGCGAAATCCATCTACGCCCACTTCTCGGATCCAGTAGCCAAACGAATCGCGTAACGCCTGGCGAACCACCGGATTTTTTGTGTCCAGATCATCCAGGTCGGCCAGCTGAAAAAGGCGGCGTTCGGAGTCATTATCAAAATTTGTGATGGTCGGGGTCCAGTGATAAATATCCGCTTCCACGTGATCCGGGTTGGTTACATCATTGAGGTTAAAGGGAGGTTGGGTAGGAGCGGTCACCGGCACGGATGCTGAATTGAGCACAAAGTTTTGCTCCGGCTGGAGGGGGTCAAACTCTCCATCATACGTAAAGAAGTTGCCGGTGTGGTTGACCACAATATCCTGGATGAGGTACATGTCGCGGCCGTGTAAGGCGCGACTCAAAGCCTGATAATCTTCCAGGCTGCCCAGGTGCGCGTCAACTTCTTTGAAATTCTCGGCCCAGTAGCCGTGATAGCCCCCAAAGCTGAACTGTGGATCCCACCACTGGTTGGCCACCGGTGGCGTAATCCAGATTGTGGTGGCTCCCAAGCCTTCAATATAGTCGAGCTGGTCGACGATCCCGGCTAAATCACCCCCCTGATATTTGCGCTCGTCCTGAGGATCGTATTCGTTTTGACCTTGATCGTTGTTTGACGGGTCGCCGTCATTAAAGCGGTCGGTCATGATGAAGTAAATAATTTGCTCTTCCCAGGCGGGGGAGGGGACGTGCAAATTGTCCGACTCGATCCCGGCGGCCGGTTCTGAATCGGCTGTTACCTCTTCTTCTGTCGGGGCCTCGGCAGATTCGGTTGGTTCAGATTCAACGTCTGGTGTTGTGTCTGGCTGGGGTTGATTGTCTGAACAGCCAAAAAGGAAAAGCAGCAGGAGCAAAAGAGAGACGGCCGGCAGCCGTGAAATCGTGTACTTCATGAGGGTGATCCTTTAAAAAATCGAGTGTGGATACTTTACCCCGAAGAAGGTTGACTGCGCAACTATATTCACCTAATCGCCACCCAGGTCACAAAAGTTTTCAAAACTTTTGAGATCTATTAAGATCCAGATGAATTCTCTCGAACCAGGGCATCAGCGCGGCGGCGCAGCCTGGCCATATGCTGCTCGTTGTTGATTAAGTCGTGATGAAAACTTTTGAGACGCACCGCCAGCTCTTCAATTTTAAACGAGAAGGCCATGTTGCTCACTTGATTTAGCCGGGCCAGCTGATCAGGCGGGGTGAATTCGTTTTCTTGCAGCGGCCGGGCTGCTCCCCAATCAATGTGCACGATTTTCCCATCAGCCGACCGCCGCACGAAGTTAGGGGCGTGCCAGTCGTTGTTGTCGATTTTCAAAATTTCACAGACCATCTGGTGGAGCACAATTTCTTCATAGAGTTCCGGGGTGAGGCGAGCGTGATCGGTCAATATCCAATCTTGCACCGTATGACCCACGACGTGCGTTTCGACCGTCAGCCCAAATAGCAGCGAGAAGCAGGTGTGGTGCTTAAAAACCTGGCTCAACCGAGGAATAATTCCCTCTTCCACAATTAGTCGGAGGCGGCCGCGCGGCATGATGAGCGCCCCCCCGTTCACGGCAACCGGCCAGTTCTCATAACGCCCCTGGACAAATTTGGCCCCTAAATCGATATTGTGAAGCGGTTCGGGAGCGGGTTGTTTGATAACCACGCCCAATTCAGGAGCAATCAAGACGGCGCTGCGCCGATGACGGCCGACGATGTACTCCCCTTGTAAAATGAGGCGAAACCCGGATTGCTCCTCATGATTGGATTGCCAGATCTTTATTTTTTCCGCTTTTTGGATGTCGTGATCGGCCAGTGCTGCCCGGCGGCGTAATTCTAAGCGGACCATTTGATCGACGAGTTCTTCATACAGCATCAATTTGGGAATGGCTCGCTCAGCGGTCGCGGCAAAATAAGTTTCTGAAGCAATCTCAGCGTAAATCGCGTCGACAAAAGCCCGGGAATCATTACTCATCTGCTGCCGAATTTGGGCCAGATGACCTAAGGCGGTCACAAACGATTGAACATCACCGTCAATTTCTTCTTCGAGCCGCGCTTTCACGAGGGCTGGGTCTGCTCCCAGGTATTTAATTTGTGAACCGTAATCGGTCAAAATATTGAGATGGTTCAAGAGCGGGTCGGCAAACCAGGGTTTAGGAGGTAATTCAGCGACACCAAAAAAATTGGCCACCCATCCCCCTAAATCGCGGGTTAAGAAGTTTGGTTGGCTGAGCGATGGGGTTGGAACCAGGCGATCGGTAAATGTTTCCACGATCCAGTGATGTGGATCATCCATAGCCAGTAAATCGGACAGAGTTGGATTTGCCGTGTGGCTCAAACGGGTAATCCATTCTGCGGCCGCCTTCAGTGTGGGGCGTTGGCCCACAATCCGAATCTTTGCCCCATGCGGTTGGGGATGCCCAGCATGAAGAAACTCCACGATTTCGGGTCGACTGAGTGGAATGGCGATAACAGCATAGCGATTTCCGTTTTCCATAACGGGATTCCTCAAATTTGTTGCACGTGGAGAGTACGGCTGTAACCAACATTTTGCTTGGCGTCACCGGGAACGCCCAGCGTCATCAATTCGTAACCGCTGGCTCGATGAACTTCCTGGCCGTGGCGGTCGACAAGGCGGTAAACGCCTTTGGAATTTAAATTTTTTAGCGGCCGTGCGGGGCGATAAGAGCCGTATAAATTGCGGCCGACGACAATCGAGTAGACCGCCTCACTTTGATCGGCTAATCCATACTGCACAACCGACGCCCCAAATTCTTCCATGCGGGCCAGACGATACAGCTGCCCTTCCTGGACGATGTGGCGGATCCGTTTGTAAAAAGCGATATAGTTGGCATATTCCGCTAACTCATCATCATCCAGCTTGTTAAGGGTTGAACCGATGCCCAACGCTCCGCGCATCGCCACGTCAAAGCGGGTGGAGAGCGGGCTCATCCGCCGCGTGTAATGTTGAGGGACATCCGTTACCCACGCTTCCATGATGCGAGCCGGATAAGCTAAGGAAAACCCTTCTTGAATGTCAATTCGATCAAACGCATCGGTGTTGTCGCTCGGCCATACCTGATCTGTGCGCCCTAAAATACCCAGGTCAACCCGGCCGCCACCACCCGAACAACTCTGGATATCTAAGGTGGGATGATTGCGGCGCAGGCGATCAATAAGGTCGTAAACACCCTCAACATGTTTGAGCCAGATCTCTTTACCAGCCACCGAGCCAGGTTCTGTCGCGTAGCGGTTCATGTCCCACTTTAGAAAAGCGATGTCATATTGAGAGAGCAGCTTATCTAAAGCAGCAAAAATTGTGGCCACCACCTCTCTCCGCCCAAAATCGAGGACCAGTTGATTTCGCGCTTCGGTGCGCGGCCGTCCGGGAAAGTGCAAAACCCAATCCGGATGACGACGATAAAGATCTGAGTCGGGGTTGACCATTTCCGGCTCGACCCACAACCCGAACTTCATGCCCAGGCTGTGGACTTCGGCAATCAACGGCTCTAATCCGTCTGGGAAAACGTCCGGGCTCACTACCCAATCGCCTAATCCGGCATCTGCTTCACGCCGGCCGCCGAACCAGCCGTCATCCACGCAAAACAATTCGACGCCGATGTCGGCTGCCTTCCGGGCCAGCTCAACCTGTCCTTCAAAAGACAAATCAAAACGGGTAGCCTCCCAACTGTTGTACAAAACCGGCCGTAGATGTGTATCCCGCTGCGGGTGGGGCAAAATCCGGTCACGAGTGAACGCGTGCATTCTTCGGCTTGCACCCCCCCATCCGTCAGACGCGACGCCACACACCAGGGCGGGAGTGCGATGATGTTCGTCAGGAGACAATTTCAATTCAAAATCAAACGGGTTGTACCCGCCGTGAAGGCGAATATCGAAGGTTGGCGTTTGCTCAATCGCAATGCGCCAGTTGCCGCTGTAGGCCAATTGACCGAAGTAGACCGTGCCGGTTTCCTCCCACGCCTGGTGCGGCCGATTAATCAAAAAAAAGGGGTTTGTGGTATGACCGGTATTGATCCCTCGCGTTTCCAGCACGCGGGTGCCGATGGGCAGCTGTTCCCGCTGGGTCATAAATTCACGGCACCACACCCCCGCCACCGAGGTTAATTCAGTTGTGCCCGTCGGAAAATGAAGTGATCCGAAGCTGCACATCTCAATCACGATTTCGCTTTCCCCTTGATTTTTGAATTCGCACCACCGCTCAATGACATCGTGCTCTGGGGTAAGGCGATAACAGAGCGTTACTAGAAATTGGTAAGCGTGATCTTCCATAAAAACGAGCAAAGTTTGGCGAGGGTCCCATCTTCGAGGTGGGATTGTTGGGGACAAACCGGGTTGGGCGTCGCCGGTAATTTTGTGACCAGCGTAGCGCAGACGGACATCACGTATGGGCTGGACCATGGGTTCGCGTTTTTCTACTGAGAGAGGCGGCCCCTGAAAATTTACCTTGAGCGAAACCTCGTGCTGGTTGCTGTCGCCAAAAGTCAGCAGCTCATCTCGCCGCGGATTTTGTTTAAATCCACCCTGTGTTTTGAAGTGCAGATTTGCGGCCGTGTTGGTACCGGTGATCAAATCTGCGTCATCAGCCCCAGCGGGCCGGGGACCCCAACCCAGGTGAACGGCCCGCCCTTCATCATCAATTTGGAAGGCATAATGGCTTTGCTGGAGTACCAAATTAAAGGTTTGGGTTTGCGGATTAAAATGAATCATTTTTGCTCAATTTGATGTTCAGTGACGTTTGATGATATAGAGGTGGTCTGCTTGAATCGCCTCAATTTCTGACTGCGCCCCATCCGGCCAAATTACCTTAATTTTTTGCGGCGCTACCGGGTTTGACCAGCCAAAATGAATCACGGGGGGATCACCGGACAGGTAACCGCTGTTTGCGCGAATTTCCTGGGTGATGGTGCGATCAGCCGTTATTAACTGTACGAATCCTCCCAGTCCCTGAGTATTTTGTGACCCGGGCCACTCGAGCTGAATCTCGACGCTGTGGCTGTTTTCCGAGCAAAGCTGGTTCTCAAAAAGCTGGGCCGGCGCGTCTAAATTGTTAACCACGATGTCGAGATCACCATCCTGGTCAAGATCGGCCATGCTCATGCCTCGGCCGGAACGAATAGATCCCAATCCCCATTGAGTGACCGGCTGAAACATCCCCCCGCCGAGATTTTGATACGCTTGATTTTTTTCAACCAGCTCATTTTGTGGCAAATGGCCAAATAATTCGGCCGCGATCATCCCGTTGACAATATACGCATCTAGCCATCCGTCATGATTGAGATCGCCAAACTTGGCTGACCAGCTCCAGCCGGAATAAGCCAATCCTCGATTAAAGGCGGCGTTGGAAAAGCGCTCGCGGCCGGTCGAAATTTGGAGCACGTTTTCCATCACTTGGGGATCATCGGCCGATTCTCCGTGCATCATCATGGCCATCACCGGCTCCCAGGCGGCTAGAACGGCCGGATCGTCGCTGGCGGGATGCATGTCGGTGGCCAGTAAATCTGAACGACCGTCGTTGTTGACGTCAGCGATGGCAAAACTCATGGTGCTGTGGGTCGTTGACTGAAACAGATGGCTTTCTTCCCAGCCGGATGCGGTCTGAAGCCAAAGCTGATCTTGAACGACAAAATCATTCCCCACGAGAATGTCCTGCTGCCCGTCCCGGTTAAAATCATGGGTGATGATCGCCAGAGCCTGAGCTTCATCAGCCAGCCGGGTGGGGGTAAACCGGCCGTTTTCATTTTCATATAAATAAACCCCTGACCCGGCATCATTGTTTAAAAAGCCATCACCCAGAGCGCGCGATAAAGCAGCGTCATAGCTGCCGGTGATCAGATCGAGATCGCCATCCCTGTCGATGTCATGCCAGGTGAAGGCGTAAGCGGGTTTGCGCACCCCATCCAGATTGCTTTGCTCAAACGATCCCGCGCGATTTTTCCAATGAACGAGGCCCAAATTGGTAGAGAAAGTTAAATCTACCCAACCATCCCCATCGACATCGACGGCCGTCACCCCGCGACTTTGCCCGATTCCCAGCGGCTCCGTGCGAAAGTTTAAATCCCCTTCATTCCACAAGAGGGTATTGGGCCCATCTAAGTTAGCCAGCACCAGATCGAGATCGCCGTCCCCATCTAAATCGTTGATGGCCAGCCCTGAGCCATTGCTGTCAAACATCTCAATCGGCCGGCTGGTGGGTTGGGTGATGTGAGCCAAATCATGAGCCACAAAGGTACCGCTGCAGCGGCCGCTGTGAAACGGTACGGAAGAGACGGTGACCGATGGATTGATGTCTGGAGAGCTGCAGCTGGCCGTGAAGAACATCCCCCCGACAGCCACAATGAAGAAGGAAAATACGCGCCACATCGGATTAAAGGAAATATAGAGAGGGGCCGCCCTCCTTGCGGAGGACGACCCCTTGTCCAAGAGAACCTAAATTTATTGGAAGAGCTCGTTGATCTCTTCGTTGACGGACGGCAAAATATCCACCGGTTCAACCTGACCGAGGAAGATAGCGTCCATCGCTTCTGTCATCAATTCCCCGATTTCAGGGGCGTTGTCGGTCACCGGGAAGAGGAAGGTCCCGCCATCTTCCAACGCTTGCTCGGTAAAAGCGGAGACGTCAATACCGCGTTCCGCATAGGCATTCAAAGCTCTATCAACCGCTTCTTCCTGGGCAGGGAAAACAACACCCGCTTCCCCAACCGTATTGGCGCAATCGGCCGAGGCGAGATATTTGAGCCATTCCCAGGATTCATCTACGTGTTCGGTGCCCACCCAGATTGAGTCGGCCAGACCGTTAAACATGCTTTTTCGACCTTCGGGGCCTATCGGCAGGCGGGCAAAACCCACCTCAAAATCAGCATTGCCGGTATAGGTACCGATCATCCACGAACCGTCGTGGGTCACTGCGCCGGTTCCACTGGTGAAGAGCGCGTTTCCACCCAGGGAAGCGATTTCTTCAAACGGGGGCGAGTAGCTTTTCTCGACAACGGTGTCCTGCATCCAGTTGATGGTGTCGATAAACCGCTGGTCTTCGTAATAATATTTGTTGTCGTAGAGGCCATCGTTAAAGACCCAGCCGGTGGAAGCGGCGAAATGGCTCCACTGTGTTTGCCCATATGCACCACCGGAGTCGCTGTACGGCAGGGGGATATAGCCATATTCCACCACGTCACTCGGGTCAAAATCCGGGCTGAGGGCGTTATTGCCGTTGGCATCGATCGTCAATTTGGCGATGATTTCTTCGAATGTGCCGCCGTCTTCCGGATTCCAGGTGGCGTTATTGATTTCTTCAACGGTGACCCCGGCCGCATCGAGTTTTTCTTTATTGTAGATGACGGCGATCGTATCCCAATCTTTTGGCAGCCCATACCGGGCACCGTCCCGAGTCCACAAGTCGGCCAGGCCGGTGAGGTAAATGTCAAGATCGACGCTGTCCCGTTCTACCAGCGGCTGGATATCGATCAGCTGATCATTGGCGGCAAAAGTCGGGTATTGGGCCAGATGGTTGGTAAACACATCTGGCGCGTTTCCGGCCACCATGCTGGTTTGGATATCATTCCAGTAATCTCCCCAACCCAACTGGCTGATTTCAATTTGGATATTGGGATTAGCGGCCATGAAGTCGGTGGCGCACTGCTCGTAAGCTGGAAGCTGATTGGCATCCCACAGCGAGTAGCGAATGGTGACCACATCGCCCTCTTCACTGGTTTCTTCTTCCATTACTTCAGCGGTTTCCTCACTACTTTCGGCCGCGGTTTCTTCGCCGCCCGAAGCGGTCGTTTCGCCACCACCATCCCCGCTGCCGCAGGCTGCCAGGATCAGGCCCAGAGCGAGCAGCAGCAAGAAAAGAAAATACTTTCGATTTTTGGGGGTCATAATCTTCTCCTTATCTTTTATGAATCATTTCCCACATTTAAGAAGGGGGAGTCAAGACCCAGATTGTCACCACCATGGTCTTGACCCACCCAAATCAACTTATTTGAATCCGGTAAACTGAATTGAATCAAGCACTCTCCGTCCGAGGAGCATAAAGATGATGATGGTTGGAATAATCGCCAGAGCGGTTCCGGCCATCAGACCGGCCCAATCCGGTGCTCCCTGAGGGGTTTGTGACCGAAAGATGCCGAGGGCGACCGTCAACACCCGGACCCCTTCGTCTTTACCGACAATGAGCGGCCACAGGTATTCATTCCACGATTGAATAAAGGTGATGATGGCCAGCGTGAGGATTGGGGGTTTGCTGACCGGCAGAATGATGCGGAAGAAGATGGTTAAATAGTTGGCGCCGTCGAGCATGGCCGCTTCTTCGAGATCTTTGTTGATGCCCAGAAAAAATTGGCGCAGGAAAAAGACCGCGAAGGGGGTCATCAAGAAATAGGGAGCCACAATTCCGATAAATGTGTCGGTCAGATTGAGATTGTTGATCAACACGAAATTTGGAATCAGGGTCACAATGCCCGGTACCATAAGGGCTGAGATGTACAGGAAAAACAGCTGATCCCGAAACGGGAATTTGAGGCGCGCAAAGGCGTAGGCAGCCGTGGCGCTAAAAAACACCTGTCCCACGGTAATTAAGGTAGAGACAATAAACGAGTTCCGCAAGAAGAGGAAGAATTTTAGCGCCTGACCGGAGCCGCCGGCCTCAACGGCCGCCGTCGTATCGAGAAAACCTAAAACGCGTAAAAAATTGTCTATCGTAAAATCAGCTGGCCACAGCGCCGCCGTATCGGTAAAAACGCGGCTGGGGACGGTTAAACCGGTGCGCACAACCCACCAGAAGGGGAAAAGGGTGATAAAGATGACGATGCCCATCACCACCCACATCACAATACGGGTTGGGCCTCTAAATTGAGCTTGAGCGGTTGAGTTTGCCATAAGGGGTCTTCCTTACAAAGATAAGCCGAAAGGGGTTGCTGAAAATAACGGATTGGGAGATCGCAAATGTCTAATCCGTTTCGTCGGCCCGCAGCAGCCGCATCTGAATAATGCTGACCACAACGAGAATCAGGAACAAAGCCACGGAAACGGTTGTGGCGTATCCCATATTGAATCGTTCAAACGCCTGCTCGAAGATCAGCCAGTTGATCACTTCGGTGGCGTTAATCGGGCCACCCTGGGTGGTGATGGCGATGGTGTCAAAAATTTGGAAAGAGCCGATGACGGACGTGACCAGGACAAAGGCCAGCACCGGCCGCAGCATCGGGAGGGTAATGCCCCAAAACGTTTGCCAGTCGTTGGCCCCATCGATAGAGGCCGCCTCATAAATAGATTTGGGGATCGTTTGCAGCCCGGCAAAGACCAGCAGGGCGGTATAGCCGACGTGTCGCCAAACGTTGATCCCGGCGATGGAGGCGATGGCGTAATCGGGATTGCCCAGGAAAGGGATGCTGTCCAGCCCGAGGGTTTCTAAACCGACATTGACAATACCCAACCGCGGATCAAGCATCCACAGCCACAGAAGGCCGACGACGACGTTGGGCATCAGCCAGGGCAGCAGGATAATGCCGCGCACGATGATCGACCGCGTCAGCCGATCCATCATCACCGCGATGAGAACCGCCAGTAAGGTCTGGATAGGAATGTTCCAGAGCACATAAGACAGGGTCACGAGCAGGGCATCCCAGAAATCATCATCAACAACCAGCTCCTGATAATTTTCCAGACCGACAAAGGTCGGATCTGAGAGCATGTTCCAGTCGGTGAAGCTGATGAACAGCCCCCGCACGGCCGGCACGGCATAAAAGGTGACAAAGCCGATGAGGCTGGGAAGAAGAAAAAGGTAGGCCACGGCTTTTTCATTGGCGAACATCTGTCTTAACCGGGTAGGCCAGCTAGGCACTTTGACGGCAGAAGCCTGGGAAGCCATATGATCTCCTTATGGTGAGTGGGGGAATTTCCTCGTTCCGTTACCGATAACGTTACCGGTAACGGCATTATGACAAAAAAAAACCGGCCTGTCAAGCCGATAGATTATTTATGTTTGATTTAGGGGAGCCGTGGATTCACGGATCACCAGTTCCACTCCCATATGGATCGTTTCCACCGGCCGGTGGGGATCTTCAATGAGCGCCAGCAGCCGCTTAAAAGCCAGCCGCCCCAATTCATATTTGTCAACGGAAATCGATGTGAGGGCCGGCGAATTCATGGTAGCCAGCTGAATGTCATCAAATCCGATAATGGAAATATCTTCCGGTACGCGGCGGCCAATATCGCGGCAGGCGCGAATCGCCCCCAGGGCCATCAGATCGTTATAGCAAAAAAGGGCGGTGAGTTCCGGCTGCTGACCGAGCAGCGAGGTGGCGGCCCGATAACCACCGGCGAGATTGGCGGATTCTTTTTCGATGTACTCTTCGCGGACCGGGAGGCCGTGTTTGGCGAGAGCGCTTTTGTACCCTTGAACCCGTCGCACCTGACCGGGGAAAATTTGGGCATTTGACAACATACCGATTTGCCGGTGACCGAGCGAAAAGAGGTAATCAACGGCGCTTTCCGCTCCCTTTTTATTATCAATCAGCAGCAGGTTGACGTTTGGGTGTTCATAGAGACGATTGATTAATACCATCGGCCGGAAGGTGTCGGCAAATTTGGTCAATTCTTCATCAGCGGCGTGATGGGTAAAAGTAATCAGCCCATCCACGCCCTGAGCCACGAGCATGTTGAGCAGCCCCAGCTCCAGCTCGGCTTTTTCATCGGTGTTGACGATCAGGGCGGAGTAATCGTGAGCCAGGGCGGTATCCTGCACACCCCGGGCCATTTCGGGGAAAAAGGGGTTGGTAATATCCTGCAGGACCAGGCCAACCATAAACGTGCGCTGGGTATTTAGCGCTTGCGCCAGGCGGCTGGGCCGGTAACCCATGGTGTTAACCAGCTCCAGGATCCGCGCTTTGGTTGCGGGGTGGATTTCCCCTTTGTCATTGATGGCCCGAGAGACGGTTTGTTTGGAAACGCCGGCTGCTTTGGCCACGTCATCGATGGTGACACGCTGTTTCATGTTGTCCTCGCTACTCCCGTTACTGTCACGTGAGCGGTCACGGAAAGTGTAGATGAGATGGGGGAGAAAGGCAAGTGGATAGGGTAGTTATTCGTTATTGGTTATTGGTGTAATAGTGTATTAGTGTATTAGTGTAATGGTATATTTGTTAGGGTGATCCCTATGGCAATTCAAGTCAATAAACCAATAACCAATACACTAATATACCAATATACCAATGCACTTATTTTATGGAGATTAAATGGTTGGGCTCCTGCCCGTCCAGCACTCGTTGGCAGTTGGCGAATTGAGCGCGATTAATGGCATATTGTCGTTCGACGGTGCCGCTGGCGATGTGAGGGGTGGCGATGACGTTTGGCAGCTGAAAGATCGGGTGGTCGGCAGGGGGCGGTTCCGGATCATAGACGTCGATCCCGGCCCCAAAGAGATGCCCGGACAGAAGGGCTTCGTGTAGCGAGGGTAGGCTGTATGTTGGCCCGCGGCTGGTGTTGATAAAAATCGCCCCCGGCCGCATGCGCTCAAACTCTGCCGAACCTATCATCCCGCGCGTCAGAGGGGTGAGGGGAACGTGCAGGGTAAGAATATCCGACTGGGCAACAGCGGTGGCGAATGACACCCGCTGTAAATCGTATCGTTTTTCTAGCTCGACGGGCATCTCCAGAATGTCGTTGTACAGCACCCGGCAGCCAAAGGCGTGAGCCAGGTGGGCGACTCGTTTACCAATGCGGCCGAGGCCGATGATCCCCAACGTTTTGCCGTGTAAATTGTGAGAGCCCTGCCGCCAGCCAAACATATTCCATCCGCCGTTCATCATCGATTGGCGCACGGCCGGGAGCTGCTTGGAGAGGGTCAGGATCATCATAAACACGTGCTCCGAAACCCCTTCGGCCGTCATCGCCGGAGTCACCGCGGCCGGAATCCCCATTTGATGAAGCGTGACCACGTCAACGGCGTCATATCCGACCCCGTTGTGCATGACGAGCCGGCAGTTTGACAACAGCCTTGCTTGAGCGGTGGACAGCTCCGTGCACACGACAAAATCCGCCTTGGGGAGCAGCGCTTCACTTTGCTCAGTATCCGCCAAATCGAGAAATGCCACCTCAAATTCCGGGGGTGCAACCTCGGCTACAACCTGCTGTATCCACGGATGAACTGTCGTAAATACAATGAGATGCTTTTTCGACAAAGGGTTCATTTCTCCTCCCAATACCCAACACCTAACACCCATCACCCAACACCTAAATACCGAATCGAATCCTGTGGGGTACTCAAATACACCACCCCTTCTTTAGTCACCACCACATCTTCTTCAAGGCTCATGATGCCCCGCCCCTCGACCACCACGTGTAATTCGAGCGTGAAGACGTTGCCTACTTCCACTTCCAGTTCGCAAGACCCCTTGTACCGTTCCCACTGTGGGCCAAGCACCGTGCCACCATCGTGAGCCACTCGCCCCATCATGTGGCCAAAGGCATGCATGTATTCGGGATAGCCGTGGTCAACGATAAATTCCCGGGCCGCTTCGTCTACTTTCCAGCCTGGGGTGCCCGGGCGTAGGAATTTTTCCCCGGTTTGGATCGCCCCGGAAACTGCCATAAACGCCCGCTGCACGTCCGGTGGGGCTTCTGTCTCCCCATCATTTAGCACATACCACATGCGCTGTAAATCAGAGGCGTAACCGTTTTCGCGCACGCCCAGATCGATGTGCAGCAAATGCCCTTTTTGCAGCGCCACATCCCCTGGTACCGCATGCCCCACGGCCGAGTCGGGGCCACAGGTGACAATCGGGTTAAACGGCTTGGGCCAGGAGTAGCCAAGCCCCATCTCGTCGATACGGCCGTGCACAAAATCGGAAATTTCTCGTTGGGTCATGCCCGGTCTGACAAAATTCTCGATTTCATCAAACAATTTTTCGGTGGTTTGAACCGCCTGGCGAATGCGGGCGATCTCGATTGGGCTTTTACGGCCGCGCAGGTGAAAATTGATCTGCTCGGCCGAAATCAACCGTTCCTCAAATCCGCTGCCGGCCAGATAATTGTGCAGCGTGCGAAACATGCCGTGGCTCAACCCGTCAGCGGCGACATCTCGCTCTGAATAATTGATGGCGATGGTGCGCGGCTGCAGCCTGTTTAGCTGCTCCAACAAAGGAGCGCGGATTCCTTCATTGTAGCCAATCACTTCACTGTAAACGCCCATCTCGAGCAAATTGGCGCTGTCATATTGCCCGACAAGGGCGATTTTCTCCCCTGTTTTGGTGATCAGGAAGGCGGAGTGCCAGGTTAAATCCCCACCAAAGATCAGCTCCAGGGCGGGGTCAGGGGCCATCGACGTTTCGCGCACAAACGTGAGCCACAGATCGATGTCGAGCTCCCGCAAAATGTGCACGGCCTGGGTCACTTTTTCGGAAATTAATTGGGTGTCTTCCATAAATTTTCAGCTCTCAGCCGCAGATTAACACCGATTACCACAGATTTTTCTTTCTAATCTGTGAAAATCCGCGTAAATCCGTGGCTATTTTACAAATCGTTTTCCAATTGATGGCCTATGCCGAGTCGAGATTATCGATCAGAGCCAACATCTCCTCCGTTGGGGGAATGTCGGTCATGTTGTGCCCATAGTGGACAAAGCGCACCACCCCCTCTTTATCAACCAGCAGCTGGGCGGGCATACGGCCGAATTTAAAGAGCTTGATCTGCTGGCCGTAAAGCTTGAGCACCGAATGCTTAGGATCGGGCAGACCGACAAACGGCAGATCGTTTTCCCCAAAATAGTCAGCGAACTTTTGGGCATTTTCCGGCCCCACCACGACAACGGCCGTATCCCGTTCGACAAATTTCTCATGATCCTGGCGCAACTGCGCCATGTGCGCGCGGCAGTACGGTCATATAAAGCCGCGGTTAAAGACGAGCAGAACATTTTGCTGTCCCTGAAAGTCCGTGAGTGATACCGATTCTCCTTGATAGCTTTCAAGGGTAAAAGGGGGTGCCTGGCTGTTTAATTCAACACTGGCCATGATTACTCTCCATTTTTTTGAGTAGTTTACAAAAATAATTGTTAATAGAAGCCGCGGATTTTCACAGAGCTCCGCAGGAGCAAGAGAATAATCCGGGCTTATCCGTGAAATCCGCAGCTATTTCTTTAGCAAAAACGTCAGCGGGATATGCACCCGCTCACGCCACGCGGATTCTGAATGTTCCGCGCCTTCAAAGCGGCGGGTGATCCAATCTTTTTCACCCTGATAACCTGATTCCCGCATGAGTGCATCTACTTTGAGCTGATGGGGTTCATACAGCGCATCGAGGGTTTCTGTGCCGTAATCATAATAAATGCGATGATGGCCGGGCTGCGGCAAATGTTCTTTTAAGTAGTCGAGCATGACCCCATCCACCGCCGGCCAGTGGGTCGAGACGCAGCCCGCTCCGGAAAAAACATCCGGATATTGACATGATGCATAGAGCGAGACCAGCCCACCCATGCTTGAGCCCATGACAGAGGTATGCTCCCGGCTGCCAACCGTGCGATATTCCCCGTCGATAAATGGTTTTAGCTCTTCAACCAGAAAGCGCAAATAGCTGTCGGAAAGGATGGTGTTGCCAAAATCTGGAGGCAGCTTCTTTTGCGCTTTCTGCCCTTGGGCGGTTTCAAACGGCCGCTGCGGCAGATACTCGGCCAGCCGTCTGTCGGTATTCCAAATGCCGACGATGATCACTTCAGGCACTTCACCGGCCGCGATGAGCTTCTCCATAGCGGGCACGATCCCCCAATCTTCGCCGGAGTCGGAATATTGTTTGTAGAACAGGTTTTGGCCATCGTGCATATACAAAACGCCAAAACGTTTTTTTGAATCAGCCCGATAACCCGGCGGCAGCCAGACATCGACATTTCGCGGCTTAATGAAAGCTGAAGGGAAGTTTTTGTGGTGCTTTAGTTGATGACTCATAGATTAATAAAAAAATTATAGGGAGTAGATTATCGTAGAGGTCAGAAGGACCATAACCCGGATTACTGGGACTAGGTTGTGTTGATATTTGGGTAATTCCTTCACCCCCGCATTGAAATGCGGGGCTAAAGGTTCGAAATTGATTGCATCCCAACCCATTAGCCGTCGATTTTAATCGGCGGATGTAGAAAATGCCGTCATTTTAACGGTGCACCCATCATTAAAATCACTCAAACGTCAATGGAACCTAATTCTTCGACAATTCCTTTCCTAAGCCACTTTGCAAATTCCTCATATGTTGTCTTGTTAATGAGTTCAACGACAAATCAGCACCGGCCGGTTGCGCGTTCGCAATACTTCATCAACTGTACTACCCAGAACGATACTGCGCCACGATTTGGCGCTGTAACCACCGATCAAAACTAAATCGATGTCATTTTCTCTAGCAAAAGTCATGATCATTGCGCCCGTTTTTTTCCCTTTTTGCCTGATGACATTCCCGTTCACCCCTCGTTCGGCCAAATAGCGGCCGGCTTCCCCGGCTGCTTCTGGGGCATTGATGCACAACACCTGCAGGTCAGAACCCCACTGCCCGGCCATGTAAGTGGCGATATAAAGCGCCTCTTTTGCTTTGGGGTGGCCATCATAAGCGAGCAGCAGGCGATTTGGCCGGGTCGGCGTGCTGGGAACCGCCAAAATCGGCCGAGGGCAGCGGCGAATGAGCTGAGAGACGCCAGATCCGAGTCTAGCTACAGCGGAAGGGCCAGGCGGATGGGATAAGCTGAGGATGACGAGGTCTAAAAAGCGGGCCACGGCGCAAATTTTGTCAACGATGACCCCGGTCTCCACTAAAAAATGGCCCTTAATCTCAGCCTCCGAGCAGCGTTGGTCAAACGTTTGTTGAAGAGCAGCTACCGTGGGGTCAGCCTGGTTCATCTTGCTAGCTACCACATGCAGTCCAATAATCTGGCCGTTTTCGCGGCGAGCCAAATGAATTGCCTGGGTCAACGCATCCCAACAGGCATCCGTACCATCCAGGGCCACCAAAATATTGCGGAATAAGCGTGTGTCTCCGGTGAGCGGCCGGTCTAGTCGCCACTGACCGGCCGGTGGCCCTTCCTGGACCACGCGGGGGGTAACCGCTTCGGCCACTTTTTGCCCGACCCGCTGCGGCCGAGAACTGTGCTGGGCGACCAGATCCACCGCTACGGCATATGGTTCAATCTCTAAACCCCACTGTTCAATTAAAGCTTCCCGCCGCTTAAAAATCCAGATAAACAAATCTGCTCGGGTGCGCTTTGGAAACTCCTGCAGTAAACCACGCCGATTGATATAGTCGACCGTTGGCCGGTAGAGCTGATCGTGCCAGATGACGGCCGCATCTTTTAATGAGGTGTCTTCGTCGAGCCCCTGCCGCACCGCCTCGATCTGCCCCAGAAGCCAGCCGTATTGATTGGGCTGGGTGACCTTAAATTTGCTCTGCGGCCGGCTTTCATCCAGCCCGGTTTCCCCCAGAAAGTCACTCAGCTCGCTTTTTATGATCAAATCAATCGGCTGGTCATCGGCCGTCAGGGGCACCTTGGTTTTGACAAGGGTCACATTGGCGTCAATATGGGTTTCATCAGCCTGCCGGGCTACCGACACCCGATGATGACCATCCAGGACAAAATACACCTCGCCAATTTGATAAACTTCAATGGGGGGCACCCCTTCCAGAGAAGTGACGGCCAATTCGACCTGAGTCCAGCGACCTCTGTCCCCTTCAACCAGCGGCAAGAAGCCCCGCGTAAAATCTTGATAGCGATCGACGCTGCCCACGATGGCATCTAGCGGAATCGATTGAAAGGTTTTGGCCGGCAGCTCATGACCGTGCAGCTGATGGCGCACTTTTTCATAATCAAGCAAATCGGCCGACCGGCCGGTCAGAAACGAAAGCAGCCGCTCGATGTTTGCCCGTCGGCGGGCTCGATAAAAGTCGTCGATGGCTCGTAAATAATCTTGGGTGCGATTTTCCATTAGTAATTGGTGTATTGGTTTATTTGTATATTAGTTATTGGTTATTGGTATATTTGTTTATTCGTGAAATGGCTTGCCTATTCAACCCCTTTTCCAAACACCCATCTGCCTGAAAATCTATAATCATTTAAACTACCAATACACCAATATACTAATATACCAATTAACCAATAACCAATATACTAATTAACCAATTTTCTTGGAGGTTTTATGCCATTTTCCCGGATTGATTTACATGAAGGCAAGTCGGAATCTTACATTCAGGCGATAAGTGACGGTCTGCACGAGGCGCTGCAGGCCTGCTTCAACGTACCCGAGAGGGATCGCTTTCAGATTATCTCGGAACACAAGCCGGGGCGCATCATCTATGATGATTATTTTGACGTCAACCATTCAGACGCCTTTGTCTTGATCCAGATAACCATGGGCAGCGGCCGTTCTCAGGCCCAAAAGCGGGCCTTTTTTAAGCGGCTGGCCGAAAATCTAGCGCGGTCCCCAGGTTTGCGCCCCGAAGATTTGTTTATCGTCTTGTCAGAAAACGCGCTTGAAAACTGGAGCTTTGGCAATGGGGAAGCCCACTGCCTGACCGTGCCGCGAGAAATGTGGCGTTAGCGCTTGCCGGCTGATTGGTTTATTAGTGTATTAGTTTATTGGTATATTTGTTTATGGGTGTTGCAACGCGTTTGAAAAAGGCTCGTTTGCCTACCCGGATGATCTAAATGCAAATCGAGCCAGCATACCAATACACCAATAACCAATACACTAATAAACTAATAAACCAATCCTCTCCTAACTGTATCTTTTCACCCTCAAATCCGCCTGTGCTTTATGGGCCATAAACCGCTCGTATTCGCACAATCTGGAGCAGTATTCGCCGATCATGGCGCTGGCTTCATCGGTTAACACCCGCTGATAGGTGACGGTCTTGATAAACTTACCGACCCACAAGCCGCCGGTATAGCGGGCGGCCAGCTTGGTGGGCAGGGTGTGGTTGGTACCGATCACCTTGTCCCCATAGGCAACGTTGGTGCGCGGACCGAGGAAAAGGGCGCCGTAGTTGGTCATATTATTTAGGAAGAAATCGTCGTCGGCGGTCAGGATCTGGACGTGCTCGCTGGCCACCTTGTCGGCCTCAACCAAGGCTTCCTGATGGTCGGCCACGAGAATTATCTGCCCGTAATCGCGCCAGGCGACGCCGGCGATATCGGCCGTGGGCAGGGTTTCGAGCTGGCGGCCGATTTCCGTTTCGGTGTCGCGGGCCAGCTGTTCGCTGGTGGTGATGAGCACCGCCGGGGAGGTGGGGCCGTGTTCCGCCTGACCGAGAAGATCGGTGGCTACCATTTCCGCATCGGCCGAGTCGTCGGCCACGATAAGCACCTCGGTCGGACCGGCCAGGAGATCAATGCCGACCTGGCCGAAGAGCTGTCGCTTGGCTTCGGCAACGTAGGCGTTGCCAGGACCGACCAGCATGTCGACCGGTTCCAGGGTTTCGGTGCCGAGAGCCATGCGGGCGATCGCCTGAACGCCGCCGATGATGTGGATCTCGTCCGCGCCGCCAAAATGCATGGCCGCGATGGTCTCTCTGGGCAATTCCCCATTGATCGGGGGGGTGCTGGCGATGATGCGCTTGACCCCGGCCACGCTGGCGGTAAGAACGCTCATGTGGGCGGAGGCGATCATCGGATAGCGGCCGCCGGGAACATAGCAGCCAACGGAGTTTACGGGAAGATTTTTGTGCCCCAGAATAACGCCGGGTAGGGTTTCAACTTCAACATCCTGCAGGGCCGCTTTTTGCACCTCGGCAAAGTGGCGCACCTGGTCTTGGGCGAATTTGAGATCGTCGATGGTTTGCTGGGGCAGGGAGGCGATGATTTCAGAGATTTGATCTTCGCTGAGCTTGAAGCTGTCTGGATTCCAGTTGTCGAACTTCACCGACAGTTCGCGAACCGCTTCATCACCACGGGTGCGAATATCGGCCAGGATGCCGCGCACGACCTCCTGCACTTTTTGGTCCGCTTCAAAGAGGAAGTCGGCACTTTTTCCGGATTTTAAATATTTAGCCATGGGAAACTCCTTTTAAATTACGAGATGGGAAGTACGAGATACGGAATTTGATTTGGTGCTCAAAGAATGATTTATTCGATTAAAACCGATTAATCGTACGTCGTTTTTCCCATATCGAATTTGATTCGATAAGTTTTAATCTCATACGGTTTAAACTGATCCACAAAAGTGTGGTTGTCGAGCAGAGCCAGCGGGCTGGGGTTTTCTTCCAGCAAATCGGTTTCGGCCGCGTCATCTATTTGGACCGCGAACTCGAAGTTGATTTTTCCGCGGCTGCCGCTGCTGTCGAAGGTCCGCAAAATGAGGTCATCCCCATCTTCCGCCTGTTTGAGCACTTCGACAATTAAGCTGTCTGAATCGACCTTGAGCATTGAGCGGGTGGCCGGCAAATTGGCGCTGAGGCCATTTTCAATGGTGGGTATGTCGACCACAGCGGCCGGAATGTTGAGCTCGTACGCCCGGCGCACGACCTGAGCCTGCCGCCAGGTTCCGGCATGCGGGAGCAGGGAATAGGTAAATTGATGATGGCCAATATCGCTTTGCCCGTCCGGCCGGACCGGACTGCGCAGCAGTGAAAGACGCAGAACATTTTCGCGGGCATCATAACCGTATTTGCAATCGTTCATCAGAGCCACCCCGTAATCCCCTTCTGAAAGATCGGCCCATTTGTGCCCACAAACCTCAAATTTGGCCTGTTCCCAGCTGGTGTTGCGATGGGTCGATCGCTCGATATGGCCAAACGGCAAATCATAGGTGGCCGTTCGCGTGCGGATGGCCAGGGGGAAGGCAACTTTTAGCAGTTTGCGCTGATCTTGCCAGTTGATTTTAGTGCGAAAATCGATGCGTGGATGATCACTGTAGAGCCACATCTCCTGCTCAATGGTGGAGCTGAGTACCTGCCAGCGGCTGGTGAAGACGGCAAAAAGCGGCCCGTTGGCGGCTAAATGCCAGGGTGAGGTTTGCTGAACCGGGTATTGATACTCTTCGATATGGTAGGCGATGTCCCAGGCGCTAAATTTAAATCCGGGGTCATCTTCAAAGCAGGCCAGCAAATTACCTGGAGAGGCCAGCACATCACGATCATGGTGTTTGTCAACTATTTGGGCCAGGTTTCCATCCGCAGTAAGGTCGATGCGATACAGAGGGGTTTCGATTGTTTCATCGTGGTATGTTGCCGTGACCGCATCAGACGCGTTTTGCTCCTGATCCAGTCCCACGACCGTCCACCCCAGCGACGGTAGATCCTTGATCTGAAACCAAGTCCGGCCGTCAAAATGCTGCACCGGCTGGTAATCTCCGCCGTTGACCCGCACGGCACTGGTATCATCTCGCAGGGAGGTTTCAACCAGAGTATCCCGCTCCCAGCCCAGCGTGTTAAACACCAGGAGATCGTTGTCGGCCGCTGTGTTTTTGGCCACGCTTTTTCCCAAATACGCCAGCGCTTCATCGCGAACGGTTGCGCCAATTTCCAAGGCGGTCTGGTAATCTTTCTTGATATCGGGAACCGCGGCCGGAATATGAGTACCCGGCAGCGTATCGTGAAACTGGTTTAAAAGAATGAGCTTCCAACCTTCGTTGAGCATCTCCTGCACGCGTGGACCGCCATAAAGTCCGGCTACAGCAGCCAGAATCTCCGCATCGCGATACAGAATTTCAGCCTGGCGATTTAGCTGTTTGAGATCCCCCTTGGTTGTATAGGTGCCGCGATGGGCTTCCAGATAAAGCTCATCATCCCACACCGGCAGCCGGTCGATTTTGGATTCTAAATTTTGAAAAAACTGTTCAGCTCCCAGAATCCGGGTCTGCGGCAAACCCGGGAATTGTTTGGCTCGCAAACTGGCTGACACCATTTCCCGCGTTGGGCCACCACCACCGTCTCCCCAGCCATACACAAAAAGGTTTTCTTTGACCAGCTGTTTCTCGCGATAATCACGCCACTGTTTCTTCAAATTGTCGATCGTGAAATCCTGAGCAAAGTGGGTAGGGGGAAAGTGCGCGATAACTTCACTGCCATCTGGTCCGCGCCAGCGAAATGTATCGTACGGAAAGTCATTGGTGTCGTTCCAGATATTCAGCTTAGCGGTTAAAAAGTAGTTGATACCGCTTTTTTTCAGGATTTGAGGCAGCGTATAGAGCACCCCAAACACGTCTGGCAGCCAGCAAATCGACGTATCAACTCCAAATTCCTTTCTTAAAAACCGTTTGCCAAAGAGGATTTGCCGCACGAGACTTTCCGGACCGAGCAAGTTGCCGTCCGGTTCGATATACATCGCGCCGATGACTTCCCATCGTCCTTCATTGATGCGTTGTTTTACTTCATTAAAGAGTGCTGGATAATGTTCCTTAAGCTTCTCATAGAGGTACGGTTGGCTCTGGCTATAGAGAAAATCCGGGTATTCTCGCATCAGGCTGAGCATATTTGACGTGGTCCGGCCGTTTTTGCGAAAGGTTTCTTTGATAGGCCAGAGGTAGACAATGTCGAGATGGGAATGGGCGCAAACATTGATGAGGCCGTCGCGTTTGTAAACACCGTTTTCAAAAATATGGGTGCGCAGGACCTCCGTGGCGTACGCGGCCGCAGCACGTGCTTCTTCTCTTGAAGCGAGGTGTGGACCGATCGCCCGGCAGGCGGTTTCCAGATGGTGCCGCAAGAATCCCTCGATTTCCAGATTGTCATCCTCGTGCCAGTGGCTGAGATAGGCATCAAGCACAAAGCGCGCGTCATGCAGGCACGCTTCAATTTTTCGATCGATTTTGATCAGCCGGGCTCGGGCAAAGCGGTGGAAATGTCGTTCGTCATGACGGCGGCCATCATACGGATAGTTGATGACAAACGCTTCAAGAGTTAACTCGATTGTTCGGCCGGCCGTGGCGTAGTGATCAAGCGGTACAAGATGGCGATAAAAATCGAGCCCCTGCCAAGGGTACCCGTCGATAAAAAGCTGAGTTTCTCCACCGTCCATATCGATATCCAGAAGCGTATCTGGACCGGCGTGACTGTCTGGTATGGTGATGGATTTGCGGAAAAAAGCAGTGATGTCCGGGCCGCCCCACCGCTCCCCTATCTGAATAGATCCCCATTTTTGATCGAGTTTTTCATATAAACCGGGGCCGGTCAAACGAGCGCGTTTATATTCCCAGGAGGTTAAATCAAGTGGATCGTATAAAAGAAATCTCTCCAGGCGCGCTAAATGCCGCTCAATCCACTCGTGAACCATATCGGCGCTGCGGTTAGGATCTTTGGGCTTGCGTTTTGGCATGGCGACAGAGAAAGCTTAGTTGGTCAGCAGCGCTTTGGCCACCGTCACCGCCTGGCTGGCGTCTGGAGCAAACCCATCCGCTCCGATTTGATCGGCGTACTCTGCCGTGACCGGTGCACCGCCGATGATAATTTTGACGCGGCTGCGCAACCCAGCCTGCTCAATCGCCAGCAGCGTGTCCTCCAGGCTGGCCAGGGTTGTGGTGAGCAGGGCTGATAATCCGATCAGGTCAACATTTTTTTGTTCATTTTCGACGGCCGCGATAAAGGTTTCCGGGGCGACATCGGTGCCCAGATCGACGATTTCAAACCCGGCTCCCTCCAGCATAATGGCGACCAGGTTTTTTCCGATGTCATGCATGTCGCCCTGAACGGTGCCCAGCACAACCTTGACGGCCGGTTCGACGTTGGCGCTGACGAGCAGCGGTTTCAGGATGGCTAGACCGGCTTTCATGGCCCGTGCGGCGATCAACATCTCAGGGACAAAATATTCTCCCTCTTCAAAAAGAGTCCCCACTTCATCCATCGCCTCTATGAGCCCTTCCTGGAGAATGCGAACTGGAGAAACTCCGGCGTCCACAGCCTCCTGTACGTGTGCTGATACAGCAGTTAAATCCCCATCGAGCACCCCATTAAAGATATCATCCAGGTGGTTCATATTTCCTCATGTTGTGGCCGTCATTGTATCGGTTTTCTCGGATCATCTCCTGACATTTTTTATGAATAAACGCAGCGGTGGGCTTCGTCCCCAAACGCCGCCAGTAAATTGAGATCAACATCAAAAAAGTGATCGGAAGGGCTTAAAATATATCCGCCCCCGCCACCGGCCTCCACAAAACAGCGCTGAACGGCCGCTCTGGTTTCCGCTTCACTGCAGCCGGTAAAGTGATGATGCTGGTTAAAGCCACCGATCATACAGACTTTGTCACCAATGCGCTGCTTTGCTTCGGCGAGACGTGTATCGCCACCCATATCAGGCGGGGTAAAGGTTTCCATGGCGTCCGGCTTCATGGCCGCAATATCTTCCAGAATGGGCATCATCCCGCCACAGGTATGGTAGACGATGCGCTGCCCCACCTCATGCGCCACCTCGATGAGCCGGGCATCATAAGGGGCGACAAATTTGCGAAAGATTTTTGGGGAGATGACGGTTGTTGAAGCATCGCCACCTCCTAGCTCCAATAAATCATACTGCGCACCCGCCAGCGAACGCACAAAAATTTCTTTACGCCGACAGAGAATTTCGAGTAATTCGTGCACCCAGGCCGGATCGTCAAACGTTTCCAGAATGAGGCGCTCGATTCCAACCAGCACCGCCGCATCCTGCCACGTTCCCGGCTGGCCGTAAATATCGAATCCGCAGATATGACCTCGAACCAGTCCGCATTCACCAAACGCCTGCGCTTCACGATTAACCTGCTCGACATCGCACTTGGGGTTGGTAACAAATTCACCAATGATTTCAATATCCTTTTTTTCCTTTATCAAATGCTCGGTGACCCAAGAGGTGTAATCATTACTCTGCAGGACGGTGGTTAATTCCCCTTTGGGTGTGGTGATTGTATAGCGGATGGTTGCATAGCGTGGATGGGGCAGGGTTTCGGTGGTGATGCGCCACTGATCGGAGGCGATCCGCCGGCTAAATCTGGGAGAGGTTGGTTCCGGCTGGGATGGATCAAAATATTCACCGTTGGCCGGGTCCGGCCGGCAGGGGACGGTCCAATGGATCGCATCGAGGCCAAAGCGGTCAAAAATTTCGCGATCTGACAGACCCTCCAGGTATTTGTTCCGAAAATAATCCTGAATGTGGTGTGTTGTCACCGGTAAACGGTCGGGGATTTGGCCCTGGAGGGCGGCCAATAACCTTTGCCTGGATGTCATTGTCATGATGGAATTGCCTTTTCCTAGATCCTTTTTTTGCCCGACAGAAGGGGGGTCGCTGTAAAGAGCCACATCGTGTCGGGGCACGATGTTATACAGCTATCGATCCATTCGCTGCAAGTAGCGCGGATAGCTGTTTCCTGTTTCCGTCGTGCAGGGGGATGGTCCATAATATTTGCGTCGAAAGATCGGAGTTTTTCTCTTTACTTGGTTGGGGTTAAACCGGTTGTTTGTTCGATAGAATCCTCCTTTTATAGGATCTGGGAGGCGGAGGAAAGGTGGGGTGCCTTTGACAAAAAGAATCTATACCGTGATTTTGCTTGAGAGTGGTTTCTTCCTTGACCCGAACCATTAAATTCGAGTATGATGAATGCGCATTCATACTGTAAACGACACCTACTCTTTTGTCAACAGAATGTTAGAAATCGAACTGTTGACGGCCTGGTTAATTTTATATATACATGGTGAACACGGATTCACTCACTCAAAAAAAGTAGTTAGGAACAGACATGACCAGTCGATCTACCACCTCTTATGATGTTGCCCAGCTTGCAGGTGTTTCACAGCCAACCGTCTCGCGCGCCTTTGACCCCAAGGGCAACATATCTCCCTCAACCCGGGCCCGGGTGCTGGAAGCCGCCAGACAGCTGGGGTATCAACCCAACGCCATCGCTCGCGGGTTGACAACCCAGCGAACCGATATCGTGGGCCTGATCATGGGCAACATCAACCGCAGCCTGTTTTATCCAAAAGTGCTGGTTGAATTTACCCGCCGTCTGCAGGCGCTGGGAAAGCAGGTGCTTCTTTTCAATACCCACGAGTCCCGGCCGGTTGATGAAATTATGCCCCGCATCATGAGTTACCAGGTTGACGCCCTGGTGATCGCTTCCACCACGCCCGGCCGCGAACTGATTGACCGCTTTACCAGCATGGGAACGCCGGTGGTGATGCTCAACCGCACCGTTCCCCAGACCAGTGCCAATGCGGTGGCCAGCGATAACGAAGCTGGTGGACGTCTGGTCGCTGACTTTCTCTTCGATGGGAGGCATCAGAGAATCGCCTTTATGGCCGGTGTAGACGTGACGGCCACCAACGCCCTGCGCAAAAAGGGGTTTGCTGATCGGCTCCGTGAACGCGGCTATGGCGCGTTTCGGGAAGAGCAGGGGGAGTATACGTATGACTCGGGTTATGAGGCGGCCCTGCGCCTCTTAGATCGCGACGATCCGCCGGACGCCATTTTTTGCGCGGCCGATATTATGGCTCTCGGGGCGATGGACGCCGCCCGTTTCAAGCTGGGCATCAAAATCCCCGACGAACTTTCCGTTGTGGGTTATGACGACATACCGATGGCCAAATGGCCAACGTATGATTTAACGACCATTCATCAGTCGGCCGCCAGGCTGGTTGAAACGGCCGTTGAGCTGATCTTCCCCGAAAATAATGAGCCCGCCTCAGGTCAGGTCGTGCTCCTGCCAGGCGAGTTAATCCAGCGCGGCTCGGCAAAAGCACCGCCTGGCTAACGTATAAAGGGAATATAAAAAATGAAAATCAAATGGCTGGCTCACGCATCTTTTTTAATTGAGGGAGACGGTTTACGCATCATTACCGACCCCTACGAACCCAATGAAATTATCAACCTGCCTCCGGTTACTGAAGCGGCCGATATTGTGGTTCGCAGCTCAGATGATGATGAGGCCCACTGCTATGTTGACACCATCCCGGCCGGTTTTGACCTTGTGACGGCCACCGAGATTGTTGACGTTGGCGCAACCGTCAAGGGGATCGATTTTACGGGAATCTGGTCTCAGGAAAGCATCTACAAAGAAGATATCGTGCGCGATAACGCCATGTATCGCTTTACGCTGGAGGGGATTCAGATCACGCACATGGGAGATGTCGGCAACCCGCTGACAGACTCCCAAATCGAGGCGCTGGCCGGAACGGAGATCCTCTTGGCGCTGGCCGGCGGGCACCCAACCATCGATTTAAACGATTTGCAAATCGTAATTGAAGCGATTAAGCCCAAAGTCGTGATACCGATGCACTATAAAATCCCCGGCCCCCGGTTCTTTATGCTTCCGGTTACGGAGTTAACCAGCAAATATCCACCATCAATGATCGAGTGGGTTGAAGGCAGCGAAATTTCATTCAGCAAAAAATCGCTTCCCAATGAGACCCGCATTTTTGTGCTCAAACCCACTTTATTTAGGGAAGAGTAGCACCCGAATCCATTCGGCTGGAGCAAAGTAGCGTATCTAAAAAAAGAAAATTAGCTGTCCGCAGAGCGCGCAGCGCAGAACCAAAGGTTCGCAGATGGCCGCAGAGCTCCGCCGGAGCCAGAGAAAAATCTGTGATAATCCGTGTTAATCTGTGGCTGGTTTTTAATCGTGATCCATTTAATGATCAAAGGACCAGAAGCAAAATCCCGCCAACCACGGCAAGCGCTCCGATGACGCCCAAAAAAATGACCGTTCCCCGTTCCGACAAAACGCTCACAAATCCCTGGATTTTGGCGTTGTTCCACAGCACGCCTGGTTTAAAAACCCCTACTGAAAAAGTTGCCAGCCCCCACAGGATCAAGAAAATAGCTAAAATGGTCAATCCGTTCATCTAATTGCTCCTCTAAATATCTACTCAAAGTTTAAAGTCAAAAGTAAAAAGAAAGATCTCGGAGGTTGCTCTCATACTGCTGCTTCTTACGTGTAACGCAGCCGCATTTTGCTGCGCAGCCGGGGCAGCATCCCGGCCAGGTAAATGGCGCTGACGGCCACTGTTACAGCACAGGTGCCCCAGAAGCCGACCGGCCCAATCTGCCCCACAAATAAATTTTCAAACGCTTTAAACATCCAGTAGTTGGGCAGCCAGTAAAAGAAAAATTGCCACCGGGCCGGCACAAAAATCGTGATAATCGGTACGGTCAGGTAGAAAAACGAGACGATTTTAATGACCGCCATTGCCTCAAATTGATTGTTGGCAAAGCCACCGGTGATATACCCCAGGACGACTCCCACCCCTGAGGCGATTAGGCAGGCAATCAAGAGAAGGCCATAATTGATAGAGGTGCCCATTAAGACAGCGCTCCCAGCGATGGCCACAAAGCTGCTGGTCAGGATGGCGAAGGTGCTGCGGGCCAAGGTGTACTGGCCCATCGTCAATGGCGTGACGGCCAGGGCTCGAATCGCTTGGCTTTCTTTCTCGTGGACCATGATGAAGCCGGTGGCCATGCCGCCCATCAGCACCGCCGTCATGGCCAAAATGACGGCCGTGTACTCTTTAAGAAGAGAGCGGGTTTCACGGAACTGCTCGTGCAGCACGGTAGCGGCCGCCTCATCGCGCAGCAGGGTCGCCATGACCAGATTGGCCAAATCTTCCCCCTCAGGCTCATTTCCCTCCAGCAAGACGGTGTAGCCGGTGCCATTCTCATCGAGAATAATGCCCGGAACGTCATCTGAGCGCCCTACTCGTTCCTGAACCGCTGCAGATCCTTCAAGCACTTCCACATCACCAAGCTGGGCGAGGTCATCTATCAGCACCTGACCGATGGCCACATCGGCCGCAAAGCGCAGCTTGGTTGCTTCCAGTGACGGCAGCAGGAGCCGGGCACCAACGGCCAGCAAAATCGGGGCAAAAATCATGTACAGGATGATGTTGTCGCGCATGGCGTTGGTTAAATCCTGTCTAAAGAGTGAGTAAATTTGTTTAAATCCCATGATTTTTTCTTCTTGTCAATTGAAATGCAAAAACTCTTCAAAAATTAATTGTCCACAGAGCGCGCAGCGCAGAACCGTAGGTTCGCAGATTTTCGCAGAACCTGCCCTGAGCGCAGCCGAAGGGTGACAAAGTGAAATCTGTGTTAATCCGTGTTAATCTGTGGCTAAAAATATTATTTAAATGCAGCACTTAACCGGCTTTCATCAATTTGCGATCTACCGCCAGGTAGCCAAATCCAAAGGCGATCAGGTTGTAGATCACCAGCTGCACGACCAGCGGCAGGTAAAAACCGGTCTGACCGGTTGGAAACAAAATCTCGCGCACGCCAAACAGGATGGGGAAAGATGGAATCCAGGTGATCCAGCCCGGCATAAAGGTGGGCAGCGCGTACGAAATGACCGGCAAATTAAAAACGATCAGAACGCCGACGCCGATAAAAAACCACTCGGAGATGTTGTTAAAAAAGACGGCGATGCCCAGCCCCACAAAGGTCATCATTGAGGTGGTTAAGGCGATCAGCAGCAAAATGCGGCCGTAATCAGCTCTAAACTGAAGAGCCAGGAAAATCAATACCCCACCGTAAATCAAACCCATCGCCAAAAAAAGAATATTTTTGGACCAGATATAATCCATTGTGGACATCGGGCTGACCCGCAGAGCGCGGTTGATCCCTTCCTGTTTTTCTTCGAAGATCATCACTGCGCCAAACATAAAGCCGAGCAGGACCACCTCAAAGACAATAGCGATGGGAATAAAATTCAGGTTGACCGGCACCGGTTCGCTTGGCGGCCGCAGCAGCCGTATCTGGTATTGATCGGGCAGGGTTTTGCCCTGCATGACGGCCGCTGAATAATCGAGGGTGGCCAGGGCCACGTTGATGTTCTCTTCGGCCAAGTTGCCCACGGTCAACAGGGTTATGCGCGGGTCGTCAACCGGTCCTTCATAAATCACCCCGAAACCTTGGTTGGCGTCATTGAGAACGGCCACCAGCTCATCTTCGCTTTCGACAAAATTGGCGTTAGACAGGCCATTTTGGCGCAAAAATGTTTCGTACGCCTTGTCGGATGAAGCATCGTAAACGAATTCGGCCGTCTCAACGTCGAAACTTTCCGGGAGCAGATAAATACACGCCCCCATGATCACCAATAAAACCGCGGTGGAGATGACGAGGCCGTTGCGCCACGAGAGCAGCAGATCCTGCTTGATTAAGGTCGCGATGCGGTTCATCAGCTTAACCCCCGTCCGGTGACTTTGATAAAGGTTTGCTCCAAAGTCGCTTCCTGGGAATGAACGGTTTGCAGGTGTTTGGTGTTGACAAGGTTGTTAAAGCGAATCCGGTCAGCTTCTTTTTCCAGCGAGAAAACCTCTGCCTGGACGTGGCCGTTTTCCTGATACTCTACCTGCACCGACTTCTGGCCGTGCTGCAGCTTCAAATTGCGCGGTGTATCGAGGGCCATGATGACCCCTTCGTTGATAAAGGCCACGCGATCGCACAACTCATCGGCGATATACATGTTGTGGGTGCTCAAGAATATCGTGGCCCCTTCCTCCTGTTTGCGCCGAATGATATCTTTAATCGTGCTGGCCAAATTGGGATCGAGACCGGAGGTGGGTTCATCTAGAAACAGGATTTCGGGATTGTTAATCAATGCGCGGGCAAAGACCAGCCGCTGCTTCATCCCTTTGGAATAATCGCTGGCTCGTTTGTGCATGGCGCCCTGCAGGCCGACCATCTCCAGTAGTTTTTGTGGATCTTCGGTTGGTACCTGGAACAGACCGCCATAGTATTTCAGATTTTCAAAACCGGTGAGCTTGCTGTACAGATTGGGATGCTCAAACGAGACGCCGATCTGGTTAAAGAATTTTGACTTCAGATCGGTTACCGATTCCCCTTTGAACAAAATCTGTCCCTGCTGAAGCTTGAGCAGGCCGGTCATAATATTTTGTACGGTGCTTTTACCGGCCCCGGAAGGACCCAGGAAGCCGAAAATTTCTCCTTTTTTAATGGCAAAAGAGACATCGTTGACGGCGTATTCGCCCTGCCCCTCATAATCGTGATAAAGATTTTTAACTTCTATTAAACTCATGATCGTAACTCCACCGGCATAGAGAGTGAAAAGTTTAAAGTAAAAAGTAAAAAGGAGCGCCATTCCCGCTGATACAGCTAGCGGTCTTTTAACTTAGAACTTTTAGCTTTTAACTGCGCTTGCCCATACCAGATTTCAAAATATTGATGGTTTGCCCCACAATCGCCCGGGCTTCAGCGCTTCTAAAAAACGCCTCGTTGTTACCGGTTCGACCGTGGTCGTCCGCAGCCAGCCGCCGGAACATGTACTGTCCTAGCTCGCTGAAGATGGTGTTAAAGAAAAACGCCGCCAGGTCGGCATCGATATCGGGATCGATGTGCCCTTGCTCTTTGCCGTTGGCGATTAGCTGCTTAAAAAATTCGGCCGTCATGGTGCGGGCTGAGGATAAAAACTCGGGCGGCATACCGCCGCTGTTGAGCGCCCGGTACCCCATTTGTGAAAGTTTGGGCTCGGACATCTCGAATTCGACCCCTTTTTCAGCCAGCCAGTAGAGATAGCTAAAAATGTCCATCTCCGGTTCGGGAGGATTTTGGGCCAGGAATTCTCCCTTTTTTTGTCCCGCCAGCTCAAAAAGGTAGCGATACAGATCCTCTTTATCGGCAAAGTATTGGTAAAAGCTGCCTTTGGCGATGCCGGCCGCGGCCACGATACGCGAGATCGAGGCCGATTGAAAATCGAAATGACTAAACTCGTCGAGGGCGATGTCGATGATTCTTTCGCGCTTGTCTTCCGGCAGATTAAAAAATGTCTCTTTTGGCATGTTGAATTTCTTTTGTCCTATGTGACCGTCCGGTCATGTGACCGATCAGTCATATGACCAACCAGTCACATTGTATGGGTTTTGGCGACCCTTGTCAAGACCTCAATCGTTTTATTGAGTTAAAGGTTAGAAATAAATAGGGTAATAGGATTTCTAGGCCCAAGGCTGTGGGAAAGTGCCGGTCGCGAACAACCTGTCATTCTGAACGAAGCGCAGCGGCGTGAAGAATCTCGCTAAGCTCCGGTCAAAAGAGGACAGACACAAAAACTATTGGGGTCTATAGAACCGATTTTAGGAATCGGTTGGGTCTTCAAAAAAAAGAGGGACAATATAGACCAGAAAACTGGAGGCAACATGATTCACCAAATGCGTTGGACCGCAAAAAAAATCGCCCAGCGGCTGGGCCTGGTTGAGCCGCTTGTCCACCGTCAGAAACGACCGCTTGACCCCTTCCGCTATAAGCCGCTGGCCGGCCCAGAAACGGAACCCCCGCTGGAAGCCGATCTTGACGACCGCGGCTGGGAAGTAATCGAGCCCAACACCTACTGGGGTACCTGGCAAACCACGTTTGTTATGCGTTCATCTTTTGATGTGCCGGGCGACTGGCCGGCCGACGCCTCGGTGGCCCTGTATCTGCCGCTGGGTGAACCGGGGGATTTTAGCCATCCGGAGGCGCTGGCCTACATCGACGGCACAGCCTACGCCGCCTGCGATCGCCATCACCAGGAAATTTTGCTGCCGGAACGTTGGCGCGACGGCCGTTCCCACCGGCTGCTCCTCCACGGCTGGACCGGTCTCGATGGCTGGTTTAAGGGCGAACCGGACACCAAACTGTTTATGCGGCCGTGCGCAGTGGTCCAAATCGATCAACCCACGCGCGACTTTGTGGCCACGGCGCGTATCGCCCTGGGGGTGGCTGACCAGCTTGACGACAACGAGCCGGCCAAGGGATTGCTTTATAACGCCTTGGATGACGCGTTTAAGCAGCTCGATCTGCGCGAACCGTTTGACGATCGATTTTACGACAGCGTGCCGGCCGCGCACGCGTCTCTCCAGGCCGGTATCGAGAAAGCCGGACCGCCGCTCAATGTCAGCGTCGTGGCCAGCGGTCACGCCCACATCGATGTGGCCTGGCTGTGGTCGCTGGCCCAGACTCGTCTCAAGGCCGGCCGGACCTTTCACACCGTGCTGCGGCTGATGGAGCAGTTCCCCGACTACATTTTTACCCAGAGCCAGCCCCAGCTTTACGAGTACGTCCGGCAGGATTACCCGGAGCTGCTGGAAGCGATCAAGGCACGGGTGGCTGAAGGGCGGTGGGAGCCGATTGGCGGCATGTGGGTCGAAGCGGACTGCAACCTGAGTGGAGGAGAGGCGCTGGCCCGCCAGTTTTTACTCGGCCGCGCCTATTTTCGCGAGCTGTTTGGCCCGGATGCCGAGTCACCAGTGATGTGGCTGCCCGACGTCTTTGGGTACGCCTGGAATTTGCCCCAGTTGATCCGGGAAGCGGGTCTGGAATATTTTTTCACGATCAAGATCAGCTGGAACCAGTACAATCGCATGCCCTATGACTCTTTCTGGTGGCAGGGGCTGGACGGCACCAAGGTCCTCACTCACTTCAGCACCACCCAGGATGAATGGTCGCTCAAAATCGAAGAAACCCGCCGTCCGACCACCTACAATGCGGTGATTACTCCCCTGGAGGTGATGTCCACCTGGCAAAATCTGCAGCAGAAAGAAACGCAGCAGGAGCTGCTGATCGCTTTTGGCTACGGAGACGGCGGCGGTGGCCCGACCCGCGAGATGCTGGAAAACATTCGCGAAATGACCGCGTTTCCGGCCACCCCACGAACAAAAAACGGCCGGGCCATCGATTTTTTCCGCCGTCTGGAAGAAACCGCAGGCGAGCGCCTACCTACCTGGAACGGCGAGCTGTATCTCGAATACCATCGCGGTACCTACACCACCCAGGCCAAAAACAAAAAGGGGAACCGGCAGAGCGAGTTTTTACTCCACGACGCCGAGTTTCTGGCCGCCTGGGCCGCGTTGGCGACCGAATATACCTACCCACACGACGCCCTGACCCAGGCGTGGCGCCTGCTGTGCCTCAACCAGTTTCACGACATCTTGCCCGGCTCATCGATTGCCGAAGTGTACGAAGACAGCGATCGCGATTACGCGGCCATTCGCAAAATCGGGGAGGCGATCCGCGAAGAGGCGCTGATCGCTTTAGCCGGAAGAATGCCTGCTAAAACCGATATTTTGGTGGCCAATCCAACGTCGTTCGGCGGCCGGCAAATCGCCCTGCTGCCGGAGAAGCTGCCGGCCGAGGAGGGTGTTTTAACGTTAAAAAGCGATCAGCCGCTTTTGAGCCAGCCGGTTGAGGGAGGGACGCTGGTCGAGATTCCCCACATCGATCCATACGGCCTGCTGGCTTTGCAAATTGACCGGACCGCCGTTCAACCCATCACCGAGACGTTAAAGATTGATCGGGAAGATCGCGGTTTCAAACTCGAAAACCGGTGGCTGCAGGTGATCTTTGACGATCTGGGCGACTTAACCCAGCTATTTGACAAAGAAGCGGGGCGAAATGTCTTGCCGGATGGGGAAATTGGCAACCGTTTTCAGGCGTTTGAAGATCGGCCGCTCAACTGGGACGCCTGGGATATCGATATTTTTTACGACGACAAAGAATGGACGGCCGAACCGGCTCATTCGCTCACTATCATTGAAGCGGGGCCGCTGCGCGTAGGGCTGGAAATTCGCCGCCGGCTGCTCAGCAGCCAGATCGTGCAGCGGGTTTATCTTCACCGTGACGGCCGGCGCCTCGACTTTGACACCTGGGTCGACTGGCAGGAGCGGCACGTGCTGCTCAAGGTGGCTTTTCCGGTGAACGTCTTGAGCCCCATGGCTACTTTTGACGTGCAGTGGGGGAACGTCGAGCGGCCGACCCATCGCAACACCTCCTGGGATTGGGCCCGTTTTGAAACGTGTGCCCACAAGTGGGTCGATTGTAGCGAGGGGAATTACGGGGTCAGCCTGCTCAATGATTGTAAATACGGCCATGATATTCAGGACAACGTCATGCGGTTGACTTTGCTGCGCAGCCCGACCCATCCCGATCCCGACGCCGACCGGGGTGAACATCGCTTCACGTACAGCGTGATGCCGCACGCTGGAGATTGGCGTGGCGGAACGGTGGCGGCCGCTTATGCCCTCAATGACCCGCTGATCGCCCGCCGGATCAACGGCCGGGGGGTAAACGGACCGCCCACGCATTCGCTGGTATCTGTCGACGCGCCCAACGTCATTATCGAGACGGTCAAGCAGGCTGAAGACGGCCGGGGGTTAATCGTTCGTCTTTACGAAAACGAGCGCTGCCGCGGGCCGGTCACCCTGCGGACCGGTTTCCCAGTGGCGCAGGCGCTGCGCTGTAATTTGCTGGAGGAGGATCAGGAGACGATTGAGTTTACGACGAACGAGGTTTATTTTTCAATCAAGCCCTACCAAATCATTACCCTGCGGCTTGTGAGGAAGTAAAAAAGTACAAAGTTTAAAGATAAAAGTGTCTTCTCTCTGAGAGGATCAGCCTTCTTTAAACGTTGAACTGTAAATTGATTAAGTGGTTCATTTCTCAAGTTCTAAAACAAATTTAGCTACGGATTAACACGGGTTTTCACAGAGCTCCGAAGGAGCAAGAGAGAAAGAGGACTTTATTTTGCTTTAACCGGTATCCAAAACTCCTCCTCGGATTCGGGGTCTTCATTTTTGTATTTGGCACCCAGCAGTTCGAAATGGGGTCGGTTGTCCAGGGTATATTCTGAATTTGGGAGCCAGCTGGTGAATATGGTTTCAAACGTCTTCTGACCGGTGCTGGCCGGCCCCTGATGCATAAAGACGGCGTAGAGCCCTTCGGGCAGGATCATCGTCTCCATTTCCGGGGGCACCTGGTCAAAATCGGTGACTTCCACGGCCGCCCATTTCTCAAACTCGCGGTGTGGATCAAAATTTGCAAAATACGACGGATCGTAGATTTGCAGCGAGAAGAGGTCGCGGCCGATGGCGTTTTGAATCTCGCGTCTTTTGGGCATGAAGTTTCGCCAGAGCACGCCGGTCTTGTTTGCGACGAGGGACATGGTCATTTTCTGGCCGATTAATTTCTTGCTGACTAAATGTTCAATTCTTGGTTTCAAGAATCAATTCCTCCTATGATTTAAGTTCATTTACTCAATTAGATAATATTAAAACGATGTTTGAGGACCAAAGTTTAGGGATGCCGGCCGAGCAGCTCTTCCTCTTCTCGAATCGCCAAAATAAGCGGTCGATTTTGCTTTAATGCAAATACTGTGGCGCGTCCAGTTGGTGTTTGTCCCCTTAAATGAAAACCAGCCCATTGAAAATGCTCACTCCACTCCTGCTGGCGAGGATTAAAAATAGGTACCGTTTTTTTACTTTCCGGATCGGGTGCAAGTTCCCTGGCTGATTTGTGCAATGAACAGGATACACACGCCAATGCTAGATTATCAATAGTCGTTTTCCCACCATTTTTGATCGGTTTAACATGATCGATATGAAAAGTTGCCTCCTGACCGACTTGAGATAAACAGCAATACTCACATCGGTTGTTGGCTCGCTCAATGACCTGGCTCCGCAATAAATTTGGTATGTAGGACGACATGGAATTCTCATTTATCTGAAACGCGTTGTGCGCGCAAACGGATTAATGAAAGAAATTCAGCTAATTCAACTAATCCCTCTGCCTCACTTCGTTCTTCAGGCGTCAGCTTTTGCCCTTGATCTTGACGGTCAAGCAATTCTTGCAACCGTGCTTTGACGGCCGAAGGTAATTCAAATTTCAGTAGCTCAGAATCAATTGTCAGTTGCATTAACATATATCCCTCTCAAAGCTTGTATCAGCTGCAATTCGAGATACTCTAGTCTAACACAATCGTTAACCCATTTTTGTACTTCTAATCAAAATTTACACGATCTCATCATTGGTTTCTCGATAGCTCTCAAAATCGCTGGCAAGGTAGTCGTTTCATTCTCTAGAGGTTTGCTTCAAAGAGAAATGCGTACAAAGGTCTTATTAAGCGATGGTCATTTGCTCTTCGGCCAGTTTTGTGAATATACCTCGATAATTTCCGTATCGGCAAAGAAGCCCGGGTCCCTTATTTTTCCTCCTCGCGACATCCAGACCTCAAAAGTTTTCAAAACTTTTGAGGTCTCTTCGGATAAGAAGCTTGCACATTGAGCTGATTTTATTTTCCCAATCTGTGAAAACCCGTGTTAATCTGCGGCAAAAGGCTTAAAATTCCAGCACCATGACCTCAACCAAAACCAAACAGCTGTCCTTTTTCGAATTTGTGGCCCTGATGGCGTTTATGATCGCCCTGGTGGCCTTCTCGATCGATGCCATGCTGCCGGCGCTGCCCGACATCGGCCGCGAACTCAACGTCCAGGGGCAAAATGACACCTCGCTCATCATTTCCTGGCTGTTTTTGGGGATGGCGGCCGGCCAAGTGTTTTACGGCCCGGTTTCCGACAGCGTCGGCCGCAAACCGACGATTTATTTTGGTCTGGCGCTGTTTATGGTGGGCTGCGTTATGGCCCTGACCGCCCAAACCTTTTCCGTCATGCTGGCCGGCCGTCTGCTGCAGGGGCTGGGGGTAGCCGGACCGCGCAGCGTGGCGGTGGCCATCGTGCGCGATCAATACGCCGCCCGGTTGATGGCCCGAGTGATGTCCTTTGTGATGGCGGTTTTTATTCTCGTGCCCATCATCGCCCCGGCCATCGGACAGGGGATTCTATTTGTGGCCGGATGGCGCGCGATTTTTGGTATTTATCTGCTGCTTGCGGTTTTAATTTTATTCTGGTTTTTTATCCGTCAGCCGGAAACGCTCCTCCCGGAGCAGCGGATTCCCTTCACGGCCGGGCGTATTGCCGCCACGTTTAAGGAAGTTCTCGGCAATCGGGTTGCTCTGGGATATACCATCGCTTCCGGCTTGATTTCGGGGGCCTTTCTCGGCTATCTAAATTCGGCCCAGCCGATCTTTCAGGAGCAGTACGGTCTGGGCACTCGATTTCCCCTTTTCTTTGGCATGATCGCCATCGCCAACGGCTTCGCTTCTATCTTAAACGGCCAGCTGGTGGTGCGGCTGGGTATGCGGCCGCTGACCAGGGGGGCCAACGTGGGGTTGACCGTGTTATCAACTGTATTCTTCATTTTTGCCTGGATGCAGGGTGGGGATCCGCCGCTGTGGACGGCCGTGGCCTACTTCATGGCCAACTTTTTTGCCATCGGCATTCTGTTTGGCAACCTCAATTCCCTGGCCATGGAGCCGCTGGGGCACATCGCCGGGGTCGGGGCGGCGGTCGTGGGGTCGGTGGCCACGTTTATTTCTGTCCCGCTGGGAACCTGGGTGGGGCAGTCGTTTAACGGCACGGTTTTGCCACTGGTGGGTGGTTTTGCCGTGCTGAGTTTGATCGCGCTTTTGGTGATGCGCTGGGCGGATGGGGGGGTGGGTGATGGGTATTGGGTGATGGGTGATAGGTGATGGGGTGATTGTTATCTAGGCCACCTGTGATCAGGCAGAATACGCAGATTAGAAGGAGAAATCTTGGCTAATCCGTAAAATCCGCAGCTGATTTTTTTGTAAAACTTTTTGCTGATCACTCAGGTAAGTTACAAAAAGTTTTCTGAAGAAGGTGTCCGCAGATTACGCAGATGGCCGCAGATTTTTCTCTGTAATCTGCGTAATCTGCGGACGATTTTTCTTATGACATTTTTTGTAAACCACTTAAATATTTAGGAGCAGAAAATGGATTCTTCAGCAACCGTAATCATTACTTCGGCGCTGGTTTTTTACACGATTGGGGTGTGGAGCGAGCGGCTAGCCGGCCGGTTAAAGCCGTGGCACCTCGGATTCTTTGCTTTGGGTCTTGTTTTTGACACCTGGGGCACCGGCATGATGTTTGAATTTGTGGGCGGCATGACCTTTGACTTGCACGGTATCACCGGTTTGATAGCCATCGTGCTCATGCTGCTCCACGCTGTTTGGGCGGCGGTGGTGCTGTTGCGGAAAGATGAGCAGGCGCTTCAAAGCTTTCACAGATTTAGCGTGGCGGTCTGGGTGATCTGGCTGATCCCGTATTTCAGCCCCATGTTTTTTGCCATGGCAGCCTGATTTGCGATTTACCAGGACTGCTATTCGGCAAGGTCGCTTCGTCAATCCAAAATCGGAAATCGTCAATCTAAAAGCTTTGGCTGATGGCTCCGCCGAAATTGGCGAGGGGTCTGGCCGTATTGGGCCTTAAAGAGGGCGTAGAAATAGCTCAGGCTTTCAAATCCAACTTCTGAGGCGATGGTCAGAATGTCCAGATCGCCGTGAGAAAGCAGGTTGGCGGCATAGTTGAGCCGCAGCTGATTGACATAATCAGTAGGTGTTTGCTGTAAATACCGGCGAACTGTGCGCGACAGATGTTCCGGACTGACCGCTGCCAGAGTGAGCATACGGGGCAGACCGGCCGCCAGGTTTTCCGGTTTGCGCATTTCTTGAATGGCATGATGCAGCCAGTGGGGCAAGTCGCTCCCGTTTTCCCGTAAAACCAAAGGAAAATATTGGGTCACCAGCTCAAACAGGAGCATGCGCAGGGCGGTGCGCTTCTGAGCCGTTTGGTCCCGGGGGATGGCGTTAAGCTGTTCCAGCTTGGTTATGATCTGTCGTTTGGCGGATTGAGTTAACTTGACGGTTGGCGGGAGCTTGAGATTGAGGATTCGCTCGGCGCGAAATCCTTCTCCCAAATAGGCAAACAAATCGGTGATCGCCTGTTGGGCGATGGCTAAGTTGATCACGTGACACTCGCTGCCGCGGACCGGCCGGCAGCGGTGAATATCTTCCGGTCGAATAAACGTCATCGAACCCTCAACAAGGGTATGGCGGTGACCGTTAATTTGATGGTCAATTTTCCCCCCGGTCAGCAACAAAATCTCAAAGAATTCATGCGTATGCAGCGTAGGAGCAACCCGTTCGGCCGCCTGAATTTGCGCATAGTGCATCTCTTCGTGCGCTTCAAAGTAATCCCGCTCGCGAAGTCTTAACATGGAGAATCACCCTGGCAGTTCAACTTCTGAATGAGTCAAACTGTCGTAAAAATCAATGTAGAGCAAAAAACACGTCAAAAAATATGAAGAAATATCAGCGGATTGTAATTTAAACTTGGGCTATCTGTCTAACTTACCCCAAAAATACCCGACATAGAAGGAGAATCCCATGACAATCGCCAAAACTGAAACGCTGATCGATCAATATGAACGCGAAGGATACGTCATCGTGCGCAATGTACTTGATGCCGATCTGATACGGGAAGCTCAGGCGCACATCGACTGGCTTTTGCAGAAGAATCCGCATTTGCGGCCGGAACAGCTGGATCACCACCTTATCACCCAAGATGCATTTTGGGTGCGCCTGGTCAGCGATAGACGCCTATTGGACATTGCCGAACAATTTCTGGGTCCCGATCTGAGTCTCTTTGCCTCCCATTACATCGCCAAGCCACCGCTGGTTGGTAAGGCGGTGCCCTGGCACCAGGACGGCAGCTACTGGCCGCTCGATCCGATGAAGGTCGTCACTTTTTGGCTGGCGATCGATCGCGCCGATGAAGAAAATGGGTGCATGAAAGTGATACCCGGCACCCAGCATAAGCGGTTAATTTCAAAGGATGATTATGTTGCGCAAGGAGAAGACAGCGCCTTTGAGGTAGCGATGGATCCAAATTCGATTGACGAATCGGAGGCGGTGAACATCGTTTTAAATCCCGGCGATGTTGAAATTCATCATCCCAATGTTTTTCACGGCTCTCACAAAAATGAATCTCCCCGCTGGCGGCGAGGTTTGACCATTCGCTATATTCCCACCTCAACCCGGATCACCAGAGACAGACCCCACCCGGCCGCTTTTATTTTCCGCGGCCGGGGACATGCCAACGGCAACGGCTGGAATCCGCTTCCTTTGTACAACCCAAACACGTCGATGTCATTTGCCGATCGCAATGCCTGGAATGAAAAGGCGGCGGTTAAAAATAACGAATATAACGAATTTTTTGCTGGTAAGTAAAAGAATTTTTGATTAAAGATTAACGATTTACGAGGGGTGGTATTTGGGAAACCTGCTTCGAAAATCGTCAATCCAAAATCGTAAATCTTTACCCTCTTAATTGTGCACGATATCCGGCCGGGGTGATTTCCATTATTTGTAAAAACACGCGGTAAAATTGAGCGTAGCTGCCAAATCCGGCCTCCAGGGCCGCTTCGAGCATCGTTTTTGTATGCCCATGCCCGTATAGCTCCAGAAAGCGATTGATCCGGCAGCGGTTGCGAAATTCAGTCAAGGTAATTCCGGTTTGCTTTTTAAATAGGCGGCTGACGGTTTCCGGAGACCTATCGACCAGGGCCGCGATCGCGTGCAAATCATCGGCTGATTGACCGGAATGAACCATCCTCGCTATCCGCTCAACTGCCGGGTGACCGGCATCCGGCAGGGGTAGGGAGCTGCCATTATTAAAGGCGGCCCAGGCGGACAGCAGCAGGTATCCCAATCCAGCGTTAAACAATGCGGCATTCTTTTCCCGTTGAAGGACCTCCTCACATAGGGATATTAACCGCTTCAGCTGCTGTTGGTTGACATAACGAAAAAAACTTCCGGAGGGGGCCCTTTGCAATAAAAGCTGTGTGTCTGGATCGGTGCAAAGCTGCCTAAGATGCCCCGGTTTGATGACCAGAACCCAAATCTGAAAATCCTCCGACTGATCGAGCATGAGGTGTTCATGTTCTGGGAAGAGCCAGAGGAGGCTGTTTGGCTCCAGAGGGACGCGCCGGCCGTTGACCAGGTAAGCCCCCCGGCCGCTGACCACGATATTACATTCTAGCTCATCGTGCTGGTGAAAATGGTCGAGCCGCGGCTTTTTGCTCAGCCACAATTTGCCAACGTGTTCGGTGGGGATGGTCAATGCTGTTTTCATGCAAAATAATCAAAAAATGATAACTATTTGCCGATTAATGGGAAGAAATACCCGGAGTCATTGATTATAGTGATAAGAGCTGTTTGAGGGCAACGATCAATTTTTATTATGATCACGAAAAAACCGGTAGATCCTGCCTGTGTGGTTCAAATCAAGAGAAAGAGGAGACAAAATGAAGCCAACCGATCGAGAAATTTATCTGTTCGATCTTCGCGGATACCTCGTTTTAAAAAATGCTCTGTCTGCGCAAGAAGTAGCTGCCTGCAACGCGGCCATCGACGCCATGCTGCCCATCGAAGAAGAAGAGTGGGTAGGGTATGTTCACGGCCATTCTTTTAAAGACAATGACGGGACCAATCTGCAGCAAATTTACGAAGGCGGACCGCCATTTGAGAATTTGATCGATCATCCCAGCTGGATCGAAAAGGTCAAACATTTTGTGGGCGGGGAGGGGACGTTCGACTGGGAACACGGCCCGCTTTTTATTGACGAAAATTTTGCCAACATTCGCGGTCCGGGACAGGCGATCGGTTTGCATTCGGGTGGCCATCACGGGATTAAACGCATTCAATATCGCTACCACAACGGCCGTTTTCAATGTGGGCAAATCAATATATTAATCGCTCTGACCGATATCGGACCGGGAGACGGGGCCACGATGGTCGTGCCCGGCAGCCATAAGGCCAATTTTGTCCATCCTGATTTTGAGAAACACAAAATGCGCGGTGGCGAAGCCTCTGTTGATGATGTGGAAGGTGCGATTGAGGTTCATCTCCAGGCCGGTGATGTACTGCTGTTTGTCGACTGTATTTCCCATGGTTCTGCCAAACGAATAAACAAAGGGTATCGACGCATCGCGGTTTACCGTTACGGCCCGTCGTGGGGCAATTTTCGCCATGGGTATGAGCCATCACCCGAGCTGCTGGCCCGCTTAACCCCCGAAAGGCGGCAGATTGTTTACCCGCGCAAGCCGCGGCTGCGGCCGCCGCTTATAGGTTAATGGTTGTTGGTATATTGGTTTATTAGTTATTTGCCCCATTTAAATGCAGATGGGCCGGTTTTTTGACATTTGGGAAACGATCAAAAATCAATCACCGTTGCGCCGACACCATGAAACTCATTCATTTGCATCAAAGCTGCGGGGGCCTGCTCCAGGGTGATGGTTTGTCCCAGCAGCCGGCCGATGGGCAGATCACCCCGCTCGATCATCGCCAGCATGGGTCCATAGGCGTGGGCCTGCATGCCGTGGCTGCCAATAATTTCCAGCTCGCGGCTGATCACCGCGTGCATTGGAATTTGCGGATTGAGGTCCTGACCGACCATCAGGCCAACCTGCAGGTGACGGCCGCGTTTGCGCAGGCTGTAGATCGAATTGGTGCAGGTCGTCTGGCTGCCCAGCGCATCAAGTGACAGATGGGCCCCGCCGTTGGTGACGTCGTGAATGGCCTCGAGCAGGTTGGCTTCAGTTTGGGCGTTTAGTCCGGCCGCAGCTCCGACCGTTCGAGCGAAGTCGAGCTTGGCGTCGTCGATATCGACGGCGATCACCTTGGCCCCGTGAGCGGCCGCGATCATGACGGCCGATAATCCTACCCCACCGCAGCCATGGATCACCACCCATTCTTCTGGCTGGACCCGGCCCAGGTGAGTGACCGCCCGAAAAGCGGTGATGAAGCGGCAGCCCAGGAGCGCCGCATCGACAAACCCCATCGAATCGGGCAGACGCACGAGGTTGATATCGGCGTGATCGACAGCCACCTGTTCGGCAAATGAGCCCCAGTGGGTGAAGCCGGGCTGAAAATAATTATCGCAGATGTGTTGGTGGCCGAGCCGGCACTGCTCGCACCGGCCGCAGCCGCCGCAAAACGGCACGGTCACTCGGTCGCCGACAAGCCAATTTTGCACCTCCCGGCCGACCTCAATCACCACGCCGGCCAGCTCGTGACCGGGGACGTGCGGCAGGTTGATATCCGCATCGTGCCCCATCCAGCCGTGCCAGTCGCTGCGGCAGACCCCGTTGGCCTTGACTTCAATGACGACCCCATCGGCCGCCGGCCGGGGATCTGGGAGGGTCTCAATGGTGACGGGGCCCTGAAAATGTTCGTAGTATGCGGCTTTCATGGCTAAAAATTAACCCTCCTTGAAGAATTTTATGTGGCTTATAAAAACTTTTCTAAAATAATTTGTCCACAGAGCGCGCAGCGCAGAACCGTAGGTTCGCAGATTACGCAGATTTTCGCGGATTAGAGAGAAAAATCTGCGGCCATCTGCGTAATCTGCGGACAATTTTTCTCATAACATTTTTTGTAAACCACTTAATACTCTGTAACCTGATTGACTGACAAAACTCATAAAAATTCAACATGCTGAAGTTCATACATCGGTCGATAAAATTGTGTCATAGAGGCGATGGCTGGTTCGGGATCAGGATCAGGCC
>JASJCR010000005.1 GCA_030065875.1 Ardenticatenaceae bacterium
CAATTCGATCGAGGCAAACACCTCTGTAGGGGCTTGGCTTGCCAAGCCCTTTAATCTGAAACCCATACTCGAAATAAACAAACTGAAATACCCTCGCGGATTCAGAGAAGTAGCGGTAACATATAACAATGACCTACAACCCGGACCTACACAATCGACAATCGACCAGGCTCCAAGAATTTGACTACACGCAAGCCGGGGCTTACTTCGTTACAATTTGCACCTTAAACCGCCAATGTGTTTTGGGTGAAATTAAGAACGAGAAAATGATTCTCAATGGCTGGGGAAAAATTGTCGAGAATCATTGGACCCAACTGCCTGAATTACGCCCCAACATTTCTTTGGATGTTTATCAGATCATGCCCAATCATTTTCATGGATTATTGTGGATTGTTGATGAAGGTTCAACCAGTATGAGGGCTTGGCAAGCCAAGCCCCTACCTGATTCAGGGCCGCAGCTGCAGGATCAAATCGATAGCACCAACATCAAAGCCAATGAGGGAATCAACCATCCCGATTCGATCGATTCATCCACCTCTGCAGGGGTTTGGCGTGCCAAGCCCTTTAATCCGAAGCCCATATTCAGTAAACCGCAAAAAGGTTCGCTTGGCACAATCATTGGCGGGTTTAAATCCGGGGTTACCAAAACCGTCAACGATTTGGAACAGACTCGGGGAGCTTCGTTCTGGCAGCGCGGGTATCACGATCAAATCATTCGCAACGAACGACATCTGGCAGCCGTGCGTAAATATATTCTTGATAATCCAGTCAATTGGAAACGCGACGAATTTTATTCAATCCATTAAACCTTAATTTCGTTATTTTGAATACTTTGGTAAAACTTATCCGGGTTTTGCAAAAAATTGGGGATGATGGTTAACATTTCAAGCATCTTGACTTCCTTAATGTATGTTGTAGGGTTAATGATGTCATGAGGCTGACGTTTTGGCGATACGTTCCATTTTGGCAGTCAAACATTGGAAGCTCAAGGACTCAGGTGGCAAAAATATGGAATTTGAACAGGGTGAAAAAATTGAAATTTTACTCAGCCGGCTCGACTTTCACGTGGCCGAAATCCAGCGGCGGCAGGAAAACGAAACGCGGCTGTTTGAGTGGACCACCGCCCTGTTGCTGGCCGTTTTCGCCGTCTTGATCAGCGTCTCCGATATCAGCGCCATCTTTGCCAATCCGGTACTCGTCAAGTGGATCGCTACGGTCATGATCGGCATTCCAACGGCCGTGTTTGCGGTGCGCATTCTCTCGGAAAATCAAAGCATGGCCCGGCAGGGCAAAATCGTAGAAGCGATTCAGGAAGAGCTGCGCTTTTTTGATAAGGGGGTGTATATTCAAGATCAATCCCTCTATCCCAACCGCTGGCGGCACGGTTTTGCCCAGTCGATGCTCACCCGCCGTACCCCCACTTATTACGTCATCGTCATCGTGGTAATGGCTTTGTGCGTGATTGCCACGCTGTGGTTAATTAAATAGCTATGATTGGCAATAATATCCTTTTTCAATGGAGAGAGCCCCGAACCCTAGAACCCTTGCATCAACGCGAACTATCCTGGTGGAAGAGAGTGATCAATACACATTTGATTCCGTTCTTAGAAGGCTTTTTTACATTAGCTATCGGTGTGCTTTTGAACATACTATTTAATGACTCTCCATTAAATTTTCAAACTTTTATAAAACTATTCCCTTTTCTTCTAGGTATGGGATCAATTGTGGGTTTATTTGTTGTATTGGTGTATTGGGTTGCCGACTTCTTCCCACCAGTTGTTCGAATTAGAAAAAAAACGATCAACTATACAAAATCTAGAGCCTGGAAACATTACGCCTACAAAGATTTAGAAGGTTTTGAAATCAGAGAAGTATTTGTTGATGACAAATTGATTGGGAACGCATTAATCATTTATCCTAAAGGCCTTTTTGAAAAAGTTTTTTTAATAGATCCCGCAGTTAATATCAACATCATCGATGATCTGTTGGTAGCCAGGCTCAAAGAGTATAATCCGGAACTCCTGAACTCACAGCAATAAGATGAATCATGAATTCGATGGAGTCAAAATGCCCCGGCTGCGGCCTGATGATGCCGGCCGACCCCCAACTCGCCTACGACGGCTATTATAACTGCACGGCCGAGTGCTGGAGCGTCTACGCTGAAGTGCTCGCCTTTGAGTACGGTAACATCGTCGCCTTTAGTCAGGCCCACCAGCTGACCGTCGACACCTATGCGGTGCAGCACGCCGGCGGCCGGCACAAGGCCAAATCGGTGGCCGTTCACCTGGCCGGTCTCTACGCCGCCTATGAGCTGGAAATGCCCCGGCCGCAAATACCCAAGCTGTTACAAACCTTCGCCAACCACTACACGAATTTCCCAGACCTCACTCCCCCACCCGATACCGGCTCCCTGACCATTCTGGACGTGGCCCTGGCTGAAGATCAGCTCGATCACGTTACCCAGGTTAAACGCTGGTCACAGCAGGTGTGGCACGCCTGGGGTGATCATCATGCGGCCGTGGCAGCGCTGGTGGCGGAGGTGGTTTAGTTATTGGTGTATTGGTGTTTTGGTATATTAGTGTATTGGTATATTGGTGTATTGAGGCAAATCGTTTCGATCAATTTTAGTTAAGTAGTTTACAAAAAGAATTGTTAAAAAAAGCCACGGATTAACACGGATTTCCGCAGATAGAGAGAGAAATCTGTGTTAATCCGTGGCTGGTTTTTAATAGTGAGTACCATCATTAACTCAAGGAGTTGGGTATGAAAATCGGTATTTTGGGTGCGGGAATTATTGGCCAAACGATCGGCCGCAAATGGGCTGCGGCCGGGCATGATCTCATGTTTGGAGTGCGCAATATAAAAAATCCGAAGCTGGAAGAATTGCAAAAGGAATTTGCCGCCTTTCCCAACACAACCACGGTTGGATCGACCATGGACGCCATCGCTTTTGGTGAAGTGATCCTGATCGCCATCCCCGGCACGGCCGTGGCCGGCATGGCCCAGGCATTCGGCAAGGGGCTCGATGGCAAAATTCTAATTGACGCCACCAATAAAGTTGGCGGTCAAACCCTCAACAGCGTCACCGACCTGCTCGAACACGCTCCCCAGGCGCACGTTTTCCGCGCCTTTCACACCCTCGGCTGGGAAAATTTTGCCAATCCAGCCATGAACGAGCAGACTATCGACCTCTTTTACGCGGGTCCCGACGACAACAGCCGCGAGGTAGTCGAACAACTCGTTGCCGATGTGGGGCTCAACCCGATCTATGTGGGCGGTCACGAGCAGCTGGATACGGTTGACGGGCTGACCAAGCTGTGGTTCGCCATGGCGTTTGGACAGGGCAAAGGGCGACGGTTGGCGTTTAAGATGATGACGGATTAACGATTTACGAAATACGATATACGAGATACGAAATACGACATACGAGATACGAAATACGACATACGATTAACGATTTACGAAAAGTCTAAAAGCAAGATTCATTGTTATCCAAAGGGTTTAAAAAAAATCAACCTTTGGTCGATCATCAATCGTATGTCGAAAATCTTCTGGTTTGTATTGCAAACTGATTTGCGATATGGTATATTTAGTTTGTGATACAAACTAATTTGCGTGGCTTTAGGAGGTTGATTGTGCTTAACCCCAAAATGAATATTCCCCAGATCGAGAAACAGATCCGTCAGCATACTTTTTTAGACGGAATTCTGGAAATCGTTCTTGGCAGCTGGCTGCTGCTGGCCGCCGCTTACTTCTGGATGAATACAACAACAAACAACTCCATCCTTCCCTTCTACATCCTCCTGATGCTGCTCCCGCTTATTCAGTTCCCCCTAATTCAATGGCTCAAAAAACGGGTTACTTATCCCCGGATTGGCCATGCGAAATATCCAGCCAAAACCATTCGTCAACGACAGTGGCAGAACATGATCATCGCCCTGGTGCTCGGGAGCGTCATCGGTTACATCTGGGGGTTTAGCGGCCGTGGCTTCGCCTTCTTCACTTCCTCGTTTGACTGGGTGCCTCTGGTCGGGGCGTGCCTGCTGCCGGCCGCCTTTCTCTATCTGTCTGTCCAGACCGGGGTTCGTCGTTACCTGCTCTTCAGCGGCCTGCTCCTGGTGACGGGGCTGGGAGCCGCCGCGCTGTCCCACCCGTTGATATCCAGGCTTATCGCGATAATGGCCCTAGCCGGCCTGGTCCTTTCGCTTGGCGGTCTCATCACCCTGATCCTTTTTGTCAAACGGTATCCCATCGCCGATATGAGCATGGAGGAGATGACAAATTGATCGGAGAAAATTTACATCAGCTGACCGCGCTGGATCGCGTCATACACGAACCGGCTCGCCTGCTGCTCCTGTGTTACCTTTCTCTCGCTGAAGAAGCTGATTTTCTCTTTTTACTGCATCAAACGGGGCTGACGCGGGGCAACCTCTCATCACATCTCACCAAGCTCGAAACGGCCGGCTACATCGAGATTCACAAAGGGTATATAGGCAAAAAACCGCAAACGATCTGCCGCCTCAGCCCAACCGGCCAGGAAGCCCTGCAGACGTACCGGGAATCGCTAAAAGAGGCGCTGGAGCTGTAGAATTACGATTTACGAAATACGATTTACGAAGGGTTGATGTTTTTTGAGGATTTCTAGAAAATAAGTGGATCACAATAAGTTTTATTATAAAAACAGCCGCGGATGGCACGGATTGACTCTGATTTTTCTCTTCTAATCTGTGAAAATCCGTGTTAATCCGTGGCTTTTTTTAGCAATTCTTTTTGTAAACTACTTGATAAGTATTCTCCCTTAGACATTTCGTAAATCGTCAATCGTATTTCGTCAATCTAAAGTCTCGGATCGACCGGCTCACTCTCCAACGCCAGCACCCCAAACACACATTCATGAACCCGACGCAGCGGCTGCCGGGCCACAAAACGCGCCAGCGCTTCAAGCCCCAACGCAAATTCGCGAATGGCTAACGACCGCTTAGGCCGCAGGGCTCGTTTGCGCAGGCGGTTGATATGGGCGGTGTATTCCGGCCCGTAAATGATGCGCAAATATTCCGGACCCCGACATTTAATGGCCGGCTGCAGCAGCCCTCGATGATCTTTTTTGATGAAGTCAAGCGGTTTGACAACCATCCCCTCGCCCCCGGCCGTCGTCATCGTTTCCCACCAGGTGACCGCCTCTTGACGGCTGATCGGATCATCCACATTAACAATTTTATATGGGGTTGCCAGCAGCAAATCGCCGGCGGCGGCACAAATTCGGCCGAGCGTCTCCATGTGCCAGCGGTGGTCCTTGTCACTGTGAACCGCCCCTTCAGAGGCCAGCAGATGAAACGGGGCCAGCTTCATATCCTCTAAGCCGTCAACCGGCCAGCAATAATGACCATACGCGTCGATATAGCGGCCCAAATTTTCTCGCCGCAGTTCAATCTGTTCCTGTAAGTGAGCGACATCGAGTCCGCGCCCGGCCGTTTGGGCCAGCACCGCGGCAGCATCGCTCAGGGCATTTTGCCCGGCCGCTCCCACGGCCGCATACTGCTCGCGCAGCAGCCCCTGTGCCTTGGCCGACCAGGGCATCAGCTCACAGTCGAGGAGCAGCCACTCCGTTTTTAATTCCTCCCACAATCCGGCCGCTTCAACCGCCTCCCCGACCCGCTTGATCAGCTGCGCTTCTAAATCAATATCGGTGAAGAAGCGCCGGCCGGTTCGCGTATAAACAATCCCCTGCTGCTTGTTTGCCACCCCGAAGCGAGTATGGGCGGCTTCGGGGTAGCGACAAACAATCACGACCGCCCGGGATCCCATATGTTTTTCTTCACAGATGACCTGCTCTACTCCCCGGCTGCGATAGTAATCAAACGGCTGATCCGGATACTCGAGGTATCGTTCCAGCCGGCTGGTTTTCGTGGGTGACATCGTGGGCGGCAGGTAAACGAGCCAGCGCGGATCAACCGCAAAGCGGCTCATGACTTCGAGGGCAGCGGCGCTGTTCTCAGCCCGAATGGTAATACGCGGCAGCAGCCCGGTATCAACGATGCGTTTGCCGATCACATCAGCTATATCAAGGAAATCATCGTGTTCCTGCTGTGAGGTTAACGTTGATTCGCTGCGAAGCGGCTTGATCGGATCGGCGTATGTTTCGCGAGCAGCCACCGCCACCAGTTCGTCCTCCGGGTAGCGCAGGGCGGTTAAGGCACCACCAAAAACGCAGCCGGTGTCGATGTTGATGGTGCTGTTGAGCCACTGCGCCCGGGCAACCGGGGTATGACCATAAACCACCTTGGCCCGGCCGCGATAGTCGGCCGCCCAGTTGATCCGTTCCGGCAGGCCAAATTCGTCGGTTTCACCAGTCGTTTCTCCATACAGAGCAAACGACCGCACCTTTCCCGAGGCCCGGCCGGCCAGCTCCTCTTTCATACCGGCGTGAGCGACGATCAGCCGGCCGTCATCAAGCACGTAATGGCTGATCAGCCGGTCGAGAAATTCAGCCACCTCTTTTTTAGTCTCATCCGACTCATCCGCCAGCTGTTCCAGCGACTTGTCCAGCCCGTGGGCGATGCGCACCTTTTTGCCGCGCAAGGCCCGTACCAGCTTTACGTCGTGATTGCCGGGCACGCACAGCGCCCGACCGTCGCGGACCATATTCATAACCAGGTTGAGCACCTTGACCACGCCCGGCCCGCGATCGACAAGATCCCCCAGAAAAATCGCCCGCCGCCCCTGCGGATGAGCGGCCGAATTCCCTTCCATCACATAGCCAAGCTTGTGGAGCAGTTCAGCCAGCTCGTCGTAGCAGCCGTGCACGTCACCAATGATGTCAAACGGCCCATGCTCGTCTGTTTTGTCGTTCCACAGGCGGGTTCGCTCGATTTCAACCGCGCCGACTTCCGACTCGGTGTGCAAAATGGAGGTATAGCGAAATCCTTCCCGCTTTAGGCTGCGCAGCGAACGTCGCAGCTGGGAGCGCTGACGAGCCACAACCGCCCGGCCAAAGCTGCGATCCGGCCGCTCACGATTGCGCGCCACGCAAACGCGTTCCGGCAAATCGAGGACGATAGCGGCCAATTGGGCGTGGTAATCGCGCGCCAGCCTGACCAGCGACTTGCGCGATTCCGCCTGCACGTTGGTGGCATCGATGACCGTCAGCTTCTTGTTTTTGAGCCGTTTGGCGGCGATGGCATGAAGAATATCAAACGCATCCTGGGTCGCTTCCTGGCTGTTGGGATCATCACTTACCCATCCGCGGCAGGTATCTGACGAGATGATCTCCGTGGGTAAAAAGTGCCTGGCGGCAAATGTCGATTTTCCGCTGCCGCTTGCACCAATGAGCACGACCAGAGAGAATTCAGGGATTTTTATTAACATAATCTATCGAACAATATTCCGAACGCTAGTTCATAATTCGTTATTGGTATATTGGTGTATTAGTTTATTGGTGTATTTTGTCATCCACTTACACCTATCACCCATCACCTATCACCCATCACCTATCACCCATCACCTATTACCCAATACCCATCACCCCTCACCCAACCGAAACACCGCCATTTGCGACGGCGCGCCCAGCTGATCTTCAACCGGTCCCACCGGCTTGATGGTTACCTCGTACCCGAATCGCGTGCCGACATCGGCCGTCCACGCCTCAAACTCGGCGCGGGTCCATTCAAAACGATGATCCCGATGGCGGAGGGTGCCGGCCGGCAGCGTTTCCCACACGGCGTTGTATTCGCGGTTGGGGGTAGTAAGCACGATCAGATTCGGCCGGGCAAATTCAAACAGCGCCCGCTCAAAGGCGGCCAGTCGTTCCGGTTCCAGATGCTCAATCACCTCAACCACTGCGGCCGCGTCGTACCCTTTCAGGCGCGCATCCCGATAGGTCAACGAGCCCTGAATGAGCTGAATCCGCTGTCGCTGGCGTTCCGACAGGCGATCCAGATGAAGCCGCTGAGCGGCCCGTTCAAGAGATAAGGTGGACACATCCACACCCACAATTTTTTGAAAGTGTGGTTCCTTGAGCAAGCGCTGCAGCAGCTGCCCTTCCCCACAGCCAAGGTCCAGAACCCGCTGCGCCCCATCATCCTTGAGCACTTGAAAGACGGCAGCGAGCCGCTGTTGGTGCAGGCTTAGCGGCCACTCCAGCATCGCCTCTTCTTGATCTTGTGCCTCAACCTCATTATCGGCCGGTGGATCATCGGCGGTCAGCCGCTCAACCGCCAGCCGCTGCAGCGACCGCTGATATTTGAGGTAGCGACGTATGATCACCTCACGCAGCGGATGTTCCTTGAGCCACCCTTCTCCTTTGGTCAGCAGCTTGTCCACTTCATGATCGCCGACATAATAATGTTTTTCATTATCCAGTACCGGAATCAGAACATACAGGTGAGTTAGCAGTTCCGCCAGAGTAATCGTTTGAGCCAGGGTCAGTTGGTAGATATGGCTGTTTCCCCATTCGGGAAACCGTTCGTCCAGCGTCATACGTGCGGTTTTGACCCGGTATCCCAGCGGCTCAAACAAATCATAGAGTAATTTTTCGCCCGTCTGGCACGGCACGGCGGCCAGCGTAACCTCAAGAGGAATCGGGGTTTTGACTAATAAAGGCCGGTCCTTGCAGCGGCCGTTTAGGGCGGTGCCAAGCACCTGGGCGATGGCCACACTCAAAAATGAAGAGGCCACATACGGCCGATCGTTGACGTACTGTTTGAGAGCAAAATCCTGCCGCTTGCGGCCGCGGACTAGATCAACGGGGTTGATTTCCATTAGTAGAGCGGCCGTACAGCGCTCGGCCGTCGCTTCCGGATAAAACACGTGGGCCTTTCCAAAGGCCAACTTAAATTTTTGCACGCGATCCGGATGCTTGTGCAGCAGATAACCCAAATCAGTGGCCGGTTGATGTGTGGTAGTGATCGTCAGAAGCATAATGAGATCAAATCTTTCTTTCCATCCTCAGCGCCAATCATATCATCAACAAGGGATATTTTCCGGCAAAAACGACTATGCGACATAATTCAGACGCCTCTGATCATCGATATGCGGATTCCAAAGCCCTGCTGCCAGGCCCAATCAGGTCGAGTTACTTTAGTGTACTCAGGTGTACATTAGTAAACCTAGCCAAAATAACCAATCATCAACAGTCAATAATCAATGGTCAATGAAATCCTTTAGCGAGTTTATCTCTATGATCTCAATGCTTTGTAACAAATGTTTTCCCAACTTTTAACCTTGTTGCCACCTTTCTTGGCCGATGAATAAATCCATCGGCCATGGAGACCGAAACCGGATAAATCCGGTTATTAACGCGATTTATTGCGTTTCGGTTTCCATAGCGGCCGAATTTATTCGGCTGCGGCAAAGAGGCGTATCTAAAATAAAAAGTTAAGGCAATTTTTGTAACAGTGTACTCAAAATCTTTGTTTAAAGAATTTGAAGACATTCGCTCATTGGAACGACCCAGAAACCGTTAAAGCAGTTGCTAAATGACCATTGATGATTGGCTATTGACAATTGATTATTGGTTATTGTGTTATACAAATGAACACCAAAGTGTACTTAGGTGTACCTTCGCTTACTAGAGTTTATCCTAGGTTATCAAAGTGTGCTGACCATTGCCTCTACATGCCAGACTCGGAACGTCAAAGCATCGGAAGTGACATGGAACCTGTCAGCCAAGGGGGTCGATTTGCCGATCCGGTCGCCTTCCAGGCCTGGCATTCGATCCTTTGTTCTGATTTCGGCCGCCACTTGTTCTAATTTCGAATATTTGGCCTCCATTTGCGCGTTTAGATTCTTTTGCGCGATACAAGCCACTTTTAAGGTTTCAACCATTTATGGGCCAATTTTCGCAGGATTCCACTCCCCTACTGACGGCGGATGTCACTCATCAAGAAAATTGAGCCTGATTTTGCCCAATAATATCATGTGTACTTATGTACACTTTTGTAATTGTTAGTAATCTTTAGTAAGTCATTGTAATACTTGGTAATTTAGTGTAATATTTAACACGTCTTTGCACACTGCGGTATACATCATATTACTCTTTGTTCTAAAACCGCATCACGATAAGGAATATAAGATGGCAAGAATTTTTGGCGTGGTTTCCCAAAAAGGGGGAGTCGGAAAAACCTCACTGGTGCAAAACTTGGGGGCAGAGCTGGCCCTGGCCGGCCGGCGGGTGCTGCAGGTGGATCTCGATCCACAGTCAAACCTGACCGTTGGCTGGGGGATCGACCCGGTTGAAGAGCGGCTGACCGTTTATGATGCCCTGGAAAACCCGCAACAAACGGCCAACACCATTATCGGCCTGCGCGATAATCTCGATCTCATCCCGGCTGATCTCGATCTGGCAGCGGCCGAATTGGCCTACATCAATGCCATCGACCGCAACCACAAACTCAAAAAAGCGCTGACTCCAGTGGCCGATTATTATGATATCATCATGATTGACGCTCCACCCAGTTTGGGCTTCTTTACCGTCAACTCCCTGGCAGCGGCCAGCGACATCTTGATCCCACTGCAGGTGCATCCCTATGCGTACAAGGCGATCAATCAACTGTTTATCATTATCGACCAGGTGCGCGAAATAAATCCGGATCTCAACCTCTTCGGGCTTATTTTAACGATGTGGGATCAGCGAAATTCGCTTACGGGAGCGATTGAACAGGAGGCTCGACGCCGTTTTGAAGATCTGGTGTTTAGCAACGTGATCCCGATCAACGTCCGGATCCCGGAAGCCACGCTGGAGGGGTTGAGCGTGGGTGAGTATGAAAGCAGCAGCAGTGGGGCCAAAGCGTATAAGGCGCTGGCTCAGGAGATGATTCACTATGGCGCGTAAAGATGAATTGGCCAGTCGGTTGGGCAGCGGGTCGCAACCGCGCCGCCGGCCGTCCTGGCAAGACACAATCTCCGGACCGGCCGCCCCACCTGATGCCGACGTCAGCAGTGAAGAACCGGCCGAGACACCCAAGCCCCGCAAACCCCGAAAAGCCAAGGCGAAAAAGGCGGCCATGGTCCGCAAAACCTATATTCTGACCCCGGATTTGGTCAACCGCGTGGCGAAAACCGCCGGCCGGGAACGGGTCAAAATCAACGACCTGGTGCGCTTCCTGCTCATCTCTTCGCTCGATATGCTCGATTCGGGAGAGCTGGAACTGCCGACCAAACCGGCCATGAGAGAGATTAATTTTGAGGAATTTTAGAGAAGGGTTTACGGTGAAAGGTAGAAAGTAGAAGGTGAAAGGTATAAGGTGAAGGGTTATTTTTAAGTCACCCTATCTTATACCTTAAACCCTACACCTTAAACCCTATGCCTTAGACCCTAACTAGGAAAGCGTGACAATTTGTCACGGGTTCAAAAAAAAGCTATGTCTGAAGAAAAAAACAGCGAAATTGATTTATTTGAACAGGCGATTCGGCGCACGTGGGATCCGGATGAGGAAAAATGGTACTTCTCCGTTTCAGATGTCGTTGGCGTTTTGACCGACAGCAAGGATGCCAAGGCGTACTGGCGGACGATGAAGAGACGAGAGCCGCAGGTGGCTGAAGTCGCCAAAGGGTATCGCCTAATTGCGGCCGATGGCAAACGACGCATTGAAGATTGCGCCCACGCCGAAGGGGTGCTGCGCGTCATCCAGTCGATTCCCAGCCCCAAAGCGGAACCGTTTAAGCGGTGGCTGGCCGAAGTTGGCTACCAGCGGCTGGAAGAGGTGCAAAATCCGGAGCTGGCCATCGACCGCATGCGCGAAGAATATCGCCTGCGCGGCTATAATGAAGAGTGGATCAACCAGCGCATCCAGTCAAAAATCGTGCGTGACGAGCTGACGGATGAATGGTCAAAACGAAAGGTGAAAGCCGGCCGGGAATACGCCATCCTGACCTCCATCATTTCCAAAGAAACATTTGGCATTACTCCTTCAAAACACAAAAACATCAAGGGATTGCAAAAAGAAAATTTGCGCGATCATATGACCTCCCTCGAGCTGGTTCTAACGATGTTGGGGGAGGCAGCCACAACGGAATTTACCCGTCAGGATGATGCTCAAGGGTTTAACGAAAACAAGAAAACCGCCAGCAAAGGTGGCCAAATCGCCGGAAATGCCCGCCGTCAAATCGAAGCGGAAACCCGCCGCTCTGTGATCAGCTCCTCAAATTTTCTCCCCAAACCGGATGATGATGGGGAGCCTGAAGTTGATGATGACGTTCCATTCTAGTCTAGGTGATTTTTCGGAAAAGCCACTAAAAATCAGCCGCGGATTGCCCGGATTAACTCTCGGCAATCTGCGGATTTCTGCCTTATTCTTCGGTCGTGCTCATAGCAGGTTCTGCCGATAATCGCTCGTAGTTAATTTTTTCATAGCTTCGCTTGCACCGTCCCCTTGAGTCTGTTACGGTTACACACATGAGTAAACTTGTGTACACTCGCTATTGAATGGCGTACGCATCCTTGATCCTGCCGTGTGTAAGGACGTCCTCTGCGTACGCGATCTCCCCAATCAATTAAGCCAAACCGTGCGCCGAGCGCCGGCTCCTCAAGGAGCATTTGGCTGTTGAGGAAAATCCCTCATCACCCTCGTCAACTTAATAAGCTCTGCTACCCGCAACCGGGACGCTTGGTGTGCAGAGGCGGTTGTACACCATAAAAAAGGGAAGTGAAATATGACGAGATGGTTTATGACCGGTCTAATGGTCGTGTTGACGATGATTTTGGCTGCCTGCAGCGGCCCGCAGGAACAGGAAAGTGAGGCCAGCTTTGTGATTGGGGCGATACCTGATCAAGACCCGGAGATTTTACAGCGGCGTTACGAGACGCTGTCGGCATACCTGGAAGGGGAGTTAGGCGTACCGGTTGAATACCGGCCGGTCACCGATTACGCCGCCTCCGTTTCCGCTTTTCGGGTAGGGGATCTCGATATGGTGTGGTTCGGGGGGTTGACCGGGGTGCAGGCCAGACTGCAGGTTGAAGGAGCAGAGGCGCTGGTTCAGCGAGATATTGACGAACAGTTTACCTCGGTTTTTATCGCCAACGTCGACAGTAGCTTAACCCCTTTTTCCGATATCCAGGATTTGCGGCAGCTGGCCGGCCGAACCTTTACGTTTGGCAGCGAATCATCAACCTCCGGCCGCCTGATGCCCCAGTCGTTTTTGTCACAGGCCGGGGTATCGTTGACCGATTTCGCCGGGGAGCCCGGCTTCTCCGGAGCCCATGATACAACGATCGCCCTGGTTGAAGCAGGGACCTACGAGGCGGGAGCGCTCAACGCCAATGTATGGCAAAGTCGGGTGGAATCCGGCGATGTGGATCTCAATCGCGTGGTCTTGCTGTGGACAACGCCCCCATACCACGATTACCACTGGGTTATTAGGCCGGAGGTCACCGAACGCTATGGAGATGATTTTCCTCAGCGCGTCATCGACGCCTTTGTGCAGCTCAACCCATCAATAGAAAACGAAAAGGAAATTCTGGATATGTTTGGGGCCGAAAAGTTTATGGCCACGAGCAACGATAACTATGTCCAGATCGAGGCGGTCGGCCGTGAAATCGGGCAAATTGTGGACAATTAGCCGATGAATTATGAAGCGTAAAACATTATTTCAGTCATATAGTCGTCATTCCCGTGAAGGCAGGAATCCATGGCTTTGTTACCGGTAGATCCCCGCTTCCGCGGGGATGACGGCCTGTTATTAAAGCTGATCGGATAATCCCATCAACTTTAATTATTCATCGAGAAGATAGAGTGGCAACTTGGGCTATAAGTATTGTGAAAAAAGGTGTCCGCAGAGCGCGCAGCGCAGAACCAAAGGTTCGCAAATTTTCGCAGATTGAAGAGGAAATCCAGGTCAATCTGTGCCGTCCGCGGCCAAACATTAGAAGTAAATTATGGCGCCAGCATTTAAATTGCATCAGGTCTCAGTTGAATACAGCGGGTTTCCCGCCCTCAACGACATTAGTTTAACTATACATAGAGGAGAACGCATCGCCCTGGTCGGTCCCAGTGGGGCAGGCAAAACGACCCTGCTTCATTTGCTCAACGGGCTGCTTCAACCAACAAGCGGCACCGTCGAAATTTTGGGGGATAGACTTCCCAATCTCTCGATCTCTCAACGGCGAAGTGTACATCGTCAGATCGGCACAATTTATCAACAGTTTCACCTGGTTGGTAATCTGCGGGTGATTCACAACGTCAATGCCGGTCAGCTCGGCCGCTGGTCGCTGGCCAAATCGCTGCTTTCATTGATTTGGCCGCAGCAGGTCGATCAGGCGCAGTCAGCGTTGGCCAAGGTGGGAATCCCGGAGAAGCTGCTGACCCGCACCGATCAGCTGTCTGGCGGTCAGCAGCAGCGGGTGGCGATTGCAAGGGTTCTCGTTCAAGATCCGGCCGTCATTTTGGCGGACGAGCCGATCGCCAGCCTTGATCCAGAGCGCAGCCGCCAAATCATGAGGCTGCTGGCGGATTTGGCGCAAACGCTCCACAAAACCCTGGTCGTCAGCGTTCACGAAATCGAGTACGCGATGGCCCATTGTGATCGTCTGATCGGGCTGCGTGAGGGCAAAATCGTCTTTGATCAACGTCCAGAAAGGATTCAACCTTCAGCGATTAACGCGCTCTACGCCCTATGATATGAAATCGCTCGAAAAATTCGCCCCCTCCCACCCACAAAAAACGCGGATCCTGCCGCGAACAAAACGGTGGGGGTGGTGGCTCCTTTTGGGAATCGCCACCGTTTTTTCATTCGTCCAGATAGCAGGAGACGGCCGGCGGCTGATCAACAGCGGGGGCTGGACGCTCTTCTGGCGCTTCTGGCGGGCCGCCTTGCGGCCGGACCTCACGTCAGAATTTCTGGAAATTACCCTGCAAGCGGTCGGTGTAACTTTGAGTTACGCCGCTTTCGGAACGTTTCTGGCTCTGGCTGTCGGGTTTGCAGGCGGTATCGTCCTTTCCGAGCGGTGGTGGGAGGGGGTAGAAAACCATTATCGGGGAAGGGGGCGGCAAAAGGGGTTTGAATTTCGGATGGCGCGTACCCTCCTGCGGGTGCTTCTTGCCGTGCCGCGAGGGATCCACGAGCTCATTTGGGGGTTAATTTTGCTTAATATTCTGGGGCTCGATCCTTTAACCGCCGTACTGGCCATCGCCATCCCGTTTGGCGCGATCACCGCCAAAGTTTTTGCCGAGCTGCTCGACGAAACCGTGCCGGCCGCGTTTTTGACGCTTATCAACAGCGGCACCCGACCTGGCAGCGCTCTGTTTTACACCCTCGTGCCTCAGACCATTACCGATCTGCTGGCTTACGGCTTTTATCGTTTTGAATGTGCCGTAAGGTCTGCGGCCGTTTTAGGCATTATCGGGGCGGGCGGATTAGGGTATCAAATTTTGCTCAGCCTGCAGTCGCTGCGCTACAACCAGCTGTGGACGCTCTTCTTTGCTCTCTGTCTCCTGAGCGGAGCAATCGACCTTTGGAGCGGCCTGGTGCGGCAGCAGATGCGTGACGGGAAAGCAGAGAAGTCATCATCAGGCGGCGGCGTTGGGAAAAAGGGGAGCCGTCTCGGGATATCGCTGTGGGCGGCCGCGGCATTAATTCCCTGGTCGTTTTATTTTCTCCAGCCCCAACTGTCTCTTCTCTGGTCGCCGAGAACCAGCATGTTGATCGGTCAGATCGGCCGGGAATCCTTCCCGCCCCGATTACCGGATGGGGGGGTCATGGTTCTGTTCGACCTGGCAGGACAAACCCTGGCCATGTCTGTTATGGCCGCTCTGCTGGCCGCGGCGATCGGCATTTTCTTTTCAGTTCCGGCCGCCCGCCTTTCGATCACGCTTTCAGGGTATCCTCAAGCCCTGTCGCAGCCGGTTTTTGTCGTCAGCCGCATCATTTTGCTGTTTATGCGGGCTATCCCTGCCCCGATTTGGGCGCTGGTTCTGCTCTTCATTTTGTTTCCAGGAATTTTGCCCGGGGCCATTGCTTTGGCCCTTTACAACGGGGGCGTATTGGGGCGCCTGATGGCGGAGGTCAATGAGAATCAGGATTTACGGCCGCTGCTGGCGCTGCAAACCCACGGAGCGAGCTGGGGGCAGGTGGTTTTTTACGGCATTTTCCCAGCTGGGTGGCTTCGCTATCTGGCGTATGCCCTTTATCGGTGGGAGATCGCCATTCGGGCCACCGTTATTGTTGGATTGGTGGGGGCCGGGGGGCTCGGCCGTCTGCTAACCCAGCAGGTAAGCGCCTTTGATTATCGGCGGTTGCCATTCACCCTTTTATTTTACATTGGGTTGACTTTGATTGTTGACCTTATGAGCGGTTGGGTGAGGAGAATGATGAGGTGAGGAAGACTACAGACTACAGACTACAGACTACAGACTACAGACTACAGACTACAGACTACAGACTACAGACTACTACAAAAAGTTTAGCCTACTTTCACCTTATGTCAACCCCGCTGATGTCTGATGTCTGATGTCTGATGTCTGATGTCTGTGGTCTAAGGTTTTATGGCGGAGAATGCCGCCCGCGTCGGAGCGGGATACCCCTCAACCGTGCGGGTCGGATCATCCGGGTTGAGGAAGTTTTGCAGAGAATGAAAGCGCATCCAGGGGGTTGAGCGCTGCTCTTTCGGGGTTGTGACGTTGACGTCAATCAACTCAATTTGGTTGAAGCCGCACTTGCGCAGCCAGCTTTCGAGGGTTAGTGGGGTTGGCAAAAACCACACGTTGCGCATTTGGGCATAGCGCCCTTCCGGTACCAGAATTTGGCCGGGTCCACCGTCAATTACCAGGGTTTCCAGGATAAGCTGGCCGCCCGGCCGCAGGGCGTCGTGGAGCTTTAGTAGATGATCAAACGGGGAGCGAGCGTGATAGAGAACGCCCATCGAGAAAACGGTGTCAAATGATTTGAGATCGGCCGGCATCTGCTCAAAGCGCAGCGGCAGCACGCCGGCATTGTGCTGCTGGATATACCGTTTGAGCGCCTCAAACTGAAAAAGATAAAGCCACATCGGTTCTAACCCAACGACCGTCCGGGCACCGGCGCCAACCATGCGCCAGATATGGTATCCACTGCCGCATCCGATATCGAGAACGGTCCTTCCCTGAAGGGGATGGAGCGCCGGCCGGATGCGCTCCCATTTCCAATCAGAGCGCCATTCGGTATCGATCAAAATATCAAATAGAGAAAAGGGGCCTTTGCGCCACGGGTGCAGCAGCTGAAGCTGTTGTTCAAGGTGGGCGATCTCTTCCGGTGAGCCATCAGCGGCCGTGCCTACCTTGACCTGATCGACTAAATCAATTTGGGAGGGGTGGAGGGGAGGCATTTGGGCCACGGCCGCAGCCCAGTGGGGAACCTGACCATGGCGTTGGATTTCAGACCGGGCGACCTGCTCTTTTATTTCGTATAGTTGTGGTTGCAGGGCTGTTGAAGCCAGATAGTCGAGAAATGGCTCATAAATCGGCCGCGCTTCTTCTGCCATAAAATCGTCTCTGCAGCGATTTTTTCGCGCCTAATTTTTGATCGCCAGGAGGGAAATGAAGTTGATTCCCTGAAACCACTGCTCGCAGGTACCAAAGCCCGCCCCCTGGATTCGGCGGCAGTGGTCAGCGGCCGTTTCCGGTACCAGCACATTTTCCAGCGCCTTGCGCTTCTGGCTGACCTCCAAATCGGTGTAGCCGTTATCCCGTTTAAAGTCGTGATGAATATCGATAAAGCGCTGATTTTGCTCGGGATCGGGGAAGACGATTTTCTCAGAAAGAACCAAAACACCCCCTGGCAGCAAGCCGTGAAAGATGCGCTGCATAAGGATTGTGCGCTGCTCTACAGGCAAAAACTGCAAGGTAAAATTAAGAACAACCATCGAAGCGTTTTCAATTTCGACTTCCTGCAAATCGCTTTCGACAAGCGTTACTTTTGCTTCATGCGGGTCTGCAGCCACGAGTTCACGACACCGCTTGATCATCGCCGGGGAATTGTCCACGCCAATTAAGGTCACCCCAGGTTGGGTGATCCGGGAGCGCATCGCCAGCAGGCAGGCCCCAAGAGAGCTGCCTAAATCATAAATGCGGCTGTGGGGTTGGGCGTAGCGAGCCGCCAGTAAGCCGATCACAGGCAGGGTCAGGTCGTATCCAGGTACCGAGCGGCCGATCATGTCGGGAAAAACGTCAACCACCGCTTCGTCAAATTCAAATGGTGAAACGGTTGGGTGAGGATGGGCATATACGCGATCGTGCATCAACTTCTCCATAAATTAAATCCAGCCACAGAATCTACAACTACTTTGCGGTAAAAATTTTTATTACGATTCAGCTGCATGTGAAAATCCGCCTTCGACAGGCTCAGGCTGCTAAATTTAGCGGCGAGTATTCTTGCCAGATCGTGGTGCAAACGAAACCGGCAGCCCGTTAATCGGCAAAGCGGTCCAATATCCCCCGTGAGTAGGGGAGGAGTCCGCCGGAATTTCCACTTCATAATGACGCAGCAGATGAGCCGCCAGAACCTTGACCTCGATCATGGCGAAATTTAACCCGATACACACCCGAGGTCCACCGCCAAACGTGACCAGGCTGTAGGGAGTGGCCCGGTCTTCGCGCCGTGGAGGAGCAAAACGCAGGGGATCAAAGTGCTCCGGTTCTGAAAATGAATCGGGTAAAAGATGGGAGGCCGCCAGATTGAGCCGCACGTTGGTTCCCTTTGGGATAACGGTATCGTGGAAAACAAAATCACTCAAGGTCCCCCGGGGGACCATAAAGACCGGCGGATAAAGGCGCCCGACCTCTTTTATAAAATATTCAAGCTGGGTCATTTTGGCGATCGCCTCAACCGGAATCGACCGGGCGGTATCTCCAATGGGAATATCCGCTAAAACCTCGTCCACTTCGGCCCTCAGCTTGTGCCTCCATTCTGTTTCCGTAGCCAGTTTGTGCATCAGCCAGGCGCTTAATGAAGTGGTCGTTTCATGACCGGCGATCAGCAAAATGTTGAGGTGGCCAAGGATTTCGATATCCGAAAGCGGCCGGCCGTCATCATCTCTGGCGTGAACAATCAAGCCCAACACGTCGGTAGCCGCCGCCTCGGGATCCATCAAACGGCGCTCGCTGATTAAACCCAGCAGCATTTGGGTCACGCGGCCGCGGACGGTCGTCAAACGGGTCCAAAATTCTTCAGGTGTGTCCGCATCAAATCCATGGAGCATCATCCAAAACATCTCGCGCAGCTGATCCATATCCGGTCCGCGGGTTAATCCGCCAAGCGCAGCAGCGGCGATATCAAAGGTGATTTCCTGGGACTCCTGATGGGCGTTGATGAACCCCCGGCCGCTCCAACCGCTGACTCGCTCCTGAATGACCTGGTGCATCACCGGAATATACGTTTGGAGATAAGCTGCGGTAAACGCCGGATTCCACATCTTGCGGTGAGCAGCATGCGGAGGGTCATCCATGTTGAGCAGCCCCTGACCCGCCATTTCTCCCACGATGGGGGTCCATCCCTGTTCGTGACTAAAGTGGTGCCGGCCGGTATGCATGACAAAGCGATTGGCTTCCGGGCCCACCATCATGACGGCGGATTGAAAATCAACCTCATACCGGAAGATCGGGCCATGGGCCATGGCAAAATCCGCCGCGAGGCGGGGCAGGCGGCCGGTGAGGTAAACGTCGGCCGGAAGGTGAAGGAGCGGGAGGTCGGTTAAGTGGTTCATATAAAAAAGTTTAAAGTCCTGAGTCCTATCTGAGTTTAAACAGCATAGGAGGAGATTCCTCGCTAACGCTTGGAACGACAGGTGGTTTGCTTAATGACCTAATTAATCTGAACAACATCAATTTTAGCTTAAAAGCAGCGAAACTCTTCATCATTGGGGTCGAAGTCATAGGAGTGACTAGTATCTTTGTTTTTTTGTACCCCATGAAAATTGCGTTTTAACTCGTTATTAAAACAGTAGCTAACGCGCTACGAGCAAGTTCTGATTCCCAATCATCAGATGAATAATCACCTCCAGTCTTTCGGTATACCGTGCGTCCAAGGCAGCCGATTATGAGGGCTCCGTGCAACGCCGCGGTCATCGCTATTGGGTCTCCATTGCGTACAGTGCCGGCGCGTTGACCCGCCTGTAAAATAGCCACTGTATCTTCAACGACTCTGGCTAGAGGCAGAAACTCAGCCTCATCGATTCGTCCTGATTGATCGAGAAATTCATGCGCGATGATGGCCAGTGCGTTCGGCCGATCCCGGTGCAGAGAGAGGAGGCCGTCGATCAATCCGTTGAGCTTTTCTACCTCGCTAATGGAGGGGGCGTCAACGAGATAGCGTGTGTTAAGGTCGGCTGCAATGGCTTCAAGCACCGCTCGATAGAGGGCTGCTTTGGAGGGAAAGTGGTGAAGCAACCCGGCGTTACCAAGACCGACGGCAGAGGCGATGCTCGCCAGACGGGTTGCAACAAAGCCGTGTCGTCCGAAGAGCCGCTCCGCCTCAGTGAGGATGCGATCACGTGTATTGACGCTCATACTTTAATGACGTTGTTGGGATTTGGACGGCGATCTGAAGGGGCCTGGCTGTAATCCCCAAACGGCCCGTCACGCTCTATGATCGCCTGTCGTACACCTTCTTGACTAGCCTTGTCAATCCACCTTAATGCGTCTGGTGTGTTGCGCATAATCCCATCCAAAATAGGGCCAAGCGTTTGGACAGCACCAACGCCCATCTGCTCATACGCATGATTAACAACCATTTTCTGGGCGGCTAACTGCGACCAAGGGATAGTCTTGAGTTTTGCGGCGACCTCAGCAACGGTCGATTCGAGCTGGTCAAACGGTACGGCTTTGTTTATTAGGCCAATGTCGGCCGCTTCCCGGCCGGTAAAGGGTTCTCCCGTCAAGGCACGCCACTTTGCCTCTGCAAGCCCAAGCCGATAGATCCACATCCCTGTCAGGTAGGCTCCCCACATCCGTGAGTAAGGCGTGCCGATGACGGCGTCCTCGCTGGCGATCACAATATCTGCTGAAAGCGCATTATCACTCCCTCCACCAACGCACCAGCCATGAACTTGGGCGATAACCGGTTTGGGTGATCGCCACATTGAGAAAAATTGCTGATGGGGGCTTGTAAATTTGTTTGTGCCCCAGCTGGCATCTTTCGCTGGGTCCCATCGGCCGTCACTCGTCAGCTTTTCGTCCCAGTGATGGAAACCCTCACCAAAATCGTAGCCCGCACAGAAGGAGCGGCCTGCACCCCTTACAACGACTACGTGCACATTTTCATCGCGCGACGCCACAGTCATCGCGTGCTCAAATTCTTCCGGCATGGGGGGAACAATCGTATTCAATGACTTCGGCCGATTCAGAGTAATGGTGAATATGCCATCTTCAAGGTCTGTCAAAATCGTTTCATAGGTAATCTCTTGCAAAATTTTTCTCCTATTCTTATACTAATCAACCAGCACCAACCAACTAGTTGGTTAGTATACGTGCAATCGACTTTGGTGGCAAAAATCAAATTAAACTAGGAGAGCAAAGATGACGATTTGTATCGAAAAAGGTCAGTATGTAAGAGGCTTCTTTTGATTAATCAAGGAAATGGGGGGTCCGGGTATAAGTGTAGTTTCCGATTATTTCCTCTGAGTAATTGCCCTGCAAATGATATTTTTCAACCGGATTAATTACTCTGAAGACAATTTGATACTCTGCAGCATCAATTGAACCAAAAAAATCCTCTTCCAATATGCGGCTAAGGGCTTGAATTCTGGCAGTATCCTCCCGGTAAACCGCAATACCCAACCGGTTAATCACCTGCTGCCCATCATATATTTGTTCATCGGCAATCCAATTTTCCGCCTCGGAAAAGTAGAGCGGTGCAGGAAAGGTCTGCCCATTAATGGAAATAAACCGCAAATCATAATGAGAACCGCTTTCCGGTTGATCGGAGGCAAATGTGAGATCAAACTGAGGAAACCATCGACTTGGATTAAGCTGGGCCTGATTAAATGCCAAAGCATAAATCGACAGGATAACGATGACGGAGAGTTGAAATATTTGACGATTTTGCGAATCGTTCATAACCACACCCGATAATGACAAAAATCTTTTCCGGTGTGGGTATTGTAAATGACCCGAGGTGGATTTTGCTTGTACTTATCGTCAACGTTTATTTTTCTGACCGGCCGTTTCGCTCCAGCCTAACCAAACTCCGATGATCATCCCCATAGTGACGCTCATGAGAACCACGGCCAAGCGGCCGCCCAAATCATGCGCAAAATGGCGACATTCTAGAACGGCCAGAATGATCATGTATTTGCCCATGTTGCGGCCAAACTGAGTGAGGATGGAACCTTCCCGTCGAAAATAAGACAGGACGGCCAACCCCAGGGCGATCAAGAAGCTGAGCCCAACGACAATCAGAATACTGGGTTCCCTAACCGGCCGAAAAAACCAGCCAAAATATAGGCCAATCGCCCCCCCGACCCAAAAATAACGGCGCAAATTCGGTGCAAGAAAGAACAAAAAACCTGATGATCGATGGGCTTTGATTGATTGCTTCATGTCAATTTTTTACCTCTCATTTTTGTCAAGGGGAGTAACCTCACACTGTTGAACCAGCTTCTCAATGTCTTCATTCTGACCAAAGTTTGTGCCCGGCAGCGCCGCAGCCGCGGCCCCACACGCAGCTCCCCACTTGAGCGCCTCCTCCGGCGGCCGGCCTAGAGAAAGTTGGTAAACAACGCCGCCAACCAGGGCGTCTCCGGCACCTATCGGATTTTGCTCGCGGATGGGCGGAGAAGCGATACACAACTGTTCCCGATCTGAAAAATAATATGCCCCATCTTTTCCTAGAGAGACAATAACCTGCTCAAGCCCCATTTGCCGCAGAGCCAGCCCGGCTTTTAAGCCATCCGGCTGTCCGGTGATGGCTATCGCCTCATCAGCATTGGGTTTAATCCAATCTGGCCGGGCCTCACATCCCAACCGCAGCGGCTCACCACTGGCATCGAGAAAAACGCGACATCCCGCTTCCTGCAGCAGCGCGATTATCGTGGCGTAGATCGACCGGGGGCAGCCACCGGGCAGGCTCCCGGCCAGCACCCACCAATCTCCTCGGCGGGCTAACTTCTTTATTAAATCAAGGAGTTGTTCAACATGACCGACCGTCAACTCCGGCCCCCCTTCATTCACCTTGATATATTGCTTGCCTGTAGGGGTGACGATGGTTGTATTGACCCGCGTTTCCGTTTGAATTTCCAAAAATTCTGTCTGAATTTGCAGGCTGGCTAACCGGCCGGCAAGCCACCGGCCGGCAGCCCCTCCTACAATCCCCACCGCGGCACTTTGCCCACCCAATCCGGCAATCATGCGGGAGACGTTAAATCCTTTTCCACCCGGATCATTGCGCACCGCATCAGCGCGCAAAATTTCATTAAATTCAATCGCCGGCACCCGATATTCGCGATCAACGGCCGGATTTAGGGTCAGCGTGTAAATCATAACAACGCTTCAGCTGTAGACCACATTTTCTCGATTAAGGCGATCTCCGCTTCTGAGGTCCAACTCCCACCCGGACCCAATCGGGCCGCAATATCAGGGTATAGATCAGCTAATTGATCCAATCCAAGCAGCGGCAAATCGGGAATTTGAGGAAAAATGACAATTTTGCCCGGAAAACGGCCGTCCATCATCGCCTGTAATCCCTCAATCACCGCATTCATACCGCCGATGGCCGCCACCGAGCGGCCAGGAGACAAAGTCTCGGCTAGCGCTCGCTCCATCACCTGGGCCTGGTCCTCCAACGTCAATCCGCTCGTGCCGGTGTATTGGGCATTGTGCAGGTAGACCTGGCTCAAATCCAGGGGAGCCTCGGTGCCGTTGGGAACGCCGGCAAACAGCACCAGCATGCCGCTGACGTTCATTAATTGGGCCGCTTCGGCCATTAATCCGGCCGACGGCACGCTGACCACCACATCATCCGCTCCGGCACCGCCGGTCAGCTTCATTACCAGCTGCTTTAAGTCCGGTTGATCGGCGGCCGTGGGGTTGACCAGCACCAGCTGCCGCCCGTTTTCGGCGGCCAATTCCCCAAAACGCTCGTCCAAAGCGGTCAAGCGATCGTGATTAACGTCCGTGGCGATCACGATCGTTGGCCCGTTGGGCAGCTCCAGAGCCCGCTGCACGTGCATTTGCCCCATCGGACCCCCGGCACCGATAAATACAGCGGTGCCGTTGGCCTGGAGTTCACAGCGATTCCGACTTTCTCCATAGGCGGCGGCGATATCTGAACCGCTGTGACCCACAAAAGCGATGTAATCATAATGCAGTCGACCAACATCCGCCTGCACCAGACCGTCTAGCGGCCGTTTACCAATCAGATTAAGCGTTCCCCGTCGAGCGATATGGCGGGCGATTTCGCTGACCGCCTCGCTTGAAGACGGGTCCAGAACCACGATGTCGTCAAACCCGCGCTCACCCGTTAACTCAGCCGCCAAAGATGCATAATCAGCGGGCGTCAACCCGTTTCTCACCAGCACATCAGCCGCTGAAGAAACGGCCATGTCAGCCAAATTCTGGGGCACATCGGTGAGCACGATCAGCCGCGGGCGATCTAAATATTGGGTAAATTGATACGCTTCATCAAGCCCGGGGTGCCCAACAAGCCACATCACCCCATCAGCTAAGGGCGTCAACCGCCGGCGCTGGGTGTAAGCGGCCATCACACACCCCCATGGCTCCAGCAGGGCCGCTTCCGCATACCCCATCTGTCCGGCCAGCGGCAGCACGCACGCCCCGGCATCGGTTTCAAGCACCTCCGGGCCAATCAAATGATACTGGATTAATCCCCCAGGTACGGTATATCCGTAAGCGGTTGACCGCCCATCCTGGTAAATATCCGGCTGAATCGCCAGCCGCTGCCCCGGTTGGTAACTTTCACGCAGATTTTCACCTACTTCGATCACCGTAATCGCTGCCTCATGACCGAGCCGGGTTGGCTCCTGGGCCAAATTGCGATGGTACAGTTTGGGGTGCTCACCTCCCTGTTTGATCAGCTTAACGTCAGAAAAACACATGCCAACCGTGTCAACCCGAACCAGCATTTGATCGGGTCCCGGCTGGGGGATCTCCAGCAGCTCCGGCTGGCTGTCCCGGCCGATATTTTCCAAACCGGGTCCATACATATTCCAGGCGAGTGTCTCTTCCGGCCGTGTGTCGTCACCGGAAGCATATCGTTTGTACTTACTGTTCATGAGGTTAATAGATTAAGAAGCTTACAAAAAGAATTGTTCAAAAAAAAGCCACAGATTATCACAGATTTTTCTTTCTCAACAGCGGATTTCAGCATAACCCTTTGTCATTCTGAACGGAGCGCAGCGGAGTGAAGTATCCCGTCAGCAATCACTAAAATGGACCCCAAATGGAGAGAGGCGATCCTTTCAGCCATTTGTGCCTGAGCGTGAGTTGGCCAGATTCTTCGCGAAGCCTGTCCTGAGCGAAGCCGAAGGGCTCAGAACGACAGGTGCAGCGCTGCAGATTAATCAGATTTTCGCAGATTAGAAAGATTCCGAACTTCAGCGGCCGTGCGGCAGTGCAGCGCCTGCTGGGCGATCTTCCGACAGTCGGCAAACGAAAGCGTTCGAATCTGGGCTTTTACCATTGGCAAGGCGCTGGTATTGACGCTCAATTCGTCGACCCCCAGCCCTAGCAAAACAGGTAGTGCCGCCGGGTCAGCCCCCAACTCCCCGCAGACGCCAACCCACTTGCCGTGGGCGTGAGCGGCAGCCACCGTGCGCGCAATGAGCTGCAGCACGGCCGGGTGCAGCCCATCCGCCTCGGCCGCCAGAATCGGATGCTGGCGGTCGATGGCCAGGGTGTATTGGGTCAAATCATTGGTCCCAATGGAGAAAAAGTCGATTTCAGGGGCAAAGGTCTCGGCCAGCAGGGCGGCTGAGGGAACTTCGATCATCATGCCGACCTCGACGGCCGGAGCGCCGACTTCCTGCCGCACCTCCTCCACCATCTGGCGGGCAGCCTGCCATTCGTGATATTGACCAATCATGGGAAACATAATCCGCAGGGAACCCTGCGCAGCCGACCGCAAAATCGCGCGCAGCTGCGTCTTAAGGAGCTGAGGACGATTGAGGGCCAGACGAATGCCCCGTTCACCCAAAAATGGATTTTCTTCTTTTTCAATGTCGATATAGGGCACCGGTTTATCCCCACCGATATCGAGGGTGCGCAGGATCACCGGCCGCCCGTTCATTTCACTGGCAATTGCGGCGTAAATTTCAGTTTGTTCTTCTTCCGTTGGGGCGGTTTGAGCCTGAATAAAGATAAATTCGGTGCGCAGCAGGCCGATGCCGTCTGCTCCGGCGGCCGCGGCCTTTCGGGCGTCTTCGACCGAACCGGCATTGGCGGCCACTTCAATTTTTCGCCCATCAACGGTGATCGCCTCCAGATGGGCGGTTTTTCGGGCTTCGGCGGCCGCCATGTCAGCTGCCTGGTGCCGTTTTTCCGCCTCCTTGAGCTCCGAAGCTGTGGGAGAGATGTTCAAAACGCCCGCCTGCCCATCGAGGATGGCCATCTGGCCAACCGGGGCCTTCAGGAGTGAATCACCCATTGCGACCACGGCCGGTATGCCCAGGGCGCGGGCGATAATGGCTGAATGGGCGTTCGGTCCACCGGCGACCGTGGCGATTCCAATCACCTTGCTTTTATCGAGCTGGGCGGTGTCGGAGGGGGTTAGATCACGAGCCACCAGGATCACCGGCTCGACAATTTCCCGGGTCCAATCCGTTTGAGCACCCTTGCCCAGCAGGTGGTTCAGCACCCGCCGGCCGATATCGCGCACGTCGGCCGCCCGAGCAGACAGCAGTTCATCTTTCACCTGGGCCAGTTCATTAGCCTGGTCTTCGATCTCACTCCACCACGCCTGCGGGGCGTTCGTCTTTTGTTTGATGCGGGCCTGAACAGCCTGTTTGAGCTGGGGGTCGTGCAGCATTTCTGAATGAGCGGCAAAAATCTCCGCTTCGGCCGCTGCATTTTGGCTCAACATGTGCTCGTGCAGCGCCTCAACTTCATCAGCGGCACTGGCAATGGCTTCCACGAGAGCGGCTGATTCTTTTTCTACCCCTTGAAAATCTGTGGGGAGTTCAAAATCGCGGCTTTTCAGTTGAAAAAGTCGGCCGGTGACGATGCCGGTTGAAGCGCCAACCCCCTGCAGCAGATGTTCCGGCTGCTTTTCCGCCTCGGCCGGTAGTACTTCTTTGGGAGGGGAGCTGTCGGCAGCCGGTGTTTCGGTCACCGTTCCTTCTCCCAAACCATTGTGAACCGCGTGGCTAATTTCTTCGGAGGCCTGCTGCTCATCCGGCCCGGCAATATGCACCTCAATCTCGCTGGAAGTTTTTACACCCAACTTCAAGATCGAGATCAAGCTTTTGGCGTTGGCCACTTTTTCACCATAGTGAATCGATACGTCCGATTCAAACCGCTTGGCTAGATTGACGAGATATTTGGCCGGTCGAGCATGCAGCCCGGTTGGATTTTGAATAACCAGTGATAATGCTTTCACAACACCCTCTGTCCTTTCCTAACACCCTGATAAGTCAATCTTCTTTTACTTCTTAACTTTCAACCACTGTCTCCCCATTCAGGACCGCTAAAATCGCCTTGGGATCCGATGTTTTGGCCAGGCGCATGACCTGTTCTTCATCTTCAACGGCGTCGGCCAAATTGGATAGAATTTCAATATGTTCATCCGATCCGGAAGCGATGCCGATAACCAGATAAACCGGTTCATCGTCTTCCCAAACGACCCCATCGGGAATTTGGACCACGGATATGCCGGTCTTTAAAATATCCGGCAGGTTTTCATGCATACCGTGAGGGATAGCCACCCCATTCCCCAAATAGGTAGACATCGCTTCCTCGCGGGTCAACATGCCGTCTACATAGGATTCTTTGACCCGGCCGCTGTTTACGAGGAGCATTCCGGCCTGGCGGATCGCCTCTTCCTTGTTTTGGGGGGCCATACCCAATGCAATACAATCAAGCGCTAAAATACTCATGGTTTCAACTCACTGTATTTACAATCGGCCGATCTTCGGCAAATGAATTGACCAGGGTATCAAAAGCCGGGTCGTTCAGAAAATGGTTAAAGGTGATGATGACCGCCGACGGTGCCTTTTTGCGCACCGTTTTGGCCAATCCTTTGTGCACGATGATCAGCTTAGCATCGGCCGGCACCGCTCGCGCCGGCTTGTGCACAAGTTTGACGCCGGTGACCTTGGCCTTTTTCAACTTTTTCTTGATCGAATTGACAACCATCAAGCTCGATCCCATGCCTGCTTCACAGGCCATGATAATGGTATTTACTTCTGAAGGTTTAACTGTATCCATATTTTTACTCTATGCTGATTGTGGCAGAAGGTGTTTCGGTCAGCCTGCTAAATTGCGAAGGGAGTTTATTCCAACCGAAACCACCTCTGCGTGGTAAACCGGTTTTAGGTCAAACCGGGTACACCCTCCATGATTTCCTCTTCACTTTCTTCTTCTTCGCCAACCGTAACCGGCCGGAACCGCAAGATTCCAATGCCCACCGCGGCGGAAACAACTGTCCCAATGGCAACGCCGGTCATCACCGCAAAAAACTGACCTGGTGGGGTGACGGCAATATAGGCTAAAATCGACCCGGGTGATGGGGTAGCCACAAGACCGGCCCCGGATATCGTGAACCACAAGTCGGCTGCAAAGCCACCGGCAATGGTGGCCAGGATCATAATCGGATGGGCCAGCACGTAGGGAAAATAAATTTCGTGAATGCCACCCAGGAAGTGAATGATCATCGCCCCCGGAGCGGATTGTTTCATCATGCCCTTCCCGGCTACATAGTAAGCGATGAGCAGACCCAAACCCGGACCGGGATTGGTTTCCAGCAGGAAATGAATCGCCCGGCCGGATTCTTCTGCCGCGGCCACCCCAAGGGGAGCCAACACGCCGTGATTTAGAGCGTTGTTGAGGAACAACACCTTGGCCGGCTCGATGATAATGGCCGCCAGGGGCAGCAGACGAGCGTTGATCATGACGTCGACAATCCCACCCAGGAAGTTGCTGATCGCTTCAACAACCGGGCCGATGGCGATCAGGGCGATCATGGCCAGAACGGTGCCGATAATGCCAATCGAGAAGTTGTTAACCAACATTTCAAAACCAACCGGGATCCGATCTTCAACCGCCTCATCAACCTTCATCATGATCCAGCCGGCCAGCGGACCGACTATCATTGCTCCAAGAAACATCGGAATATCAGCCCCGACAACAACCCCCATCGTCATGATCGCCCCCAGCACGCCACCGCGATGGCCGTGTATCATCTTGCCGCCGGTGTAGCCGATCAAAATCGGCAGAAGGTTCAAAATCATTGGGCCGACCAATTCGGAAAAGGTCTCGTTGGGCAGCCACCCTGTAGGAATAAAGATAGCTGTAATCAATCCCCAGGCGATAAACGCCCCGATGTTGGGGATGATCATGCCGGCCATGAACCCACCAAACTGCTGCAATCGTTCTCTCATTTTGCTCTCCTTATCTTCAAAATATCCTTCACAATTTTTATGTGTCCAGAATGAACAGCCAGGCAAGAATGCTCAGCCATGTTGACTTGATTGATTTATTTCATTCGGCTTTGATTATTTATAGTCGGATCAGAATGCGCTTATTGCGCGAGCCAGTTGGTAATGGCATTAATATCCTCTGGCAGAAGCAGGGGATGAACCTGAATCACCTTCACCTGCAGCGGTATGGTTTCTAATGGAACGGTGGTGATGATTAAATCGGCTAATTTCTGACGGCTGGCGGTTAATTCGCGCAGCGAGATCACGGTCAGATGGCCCAATCTTGGAAAACGGGCCTTTAATCGGGCCACCAGCAGCTGGGCGGTGGCCATCCCGCTGGGGCAAACAACCAGCACATCTTTTAATTCATGCGGCCGTTCACGAATGTACGCCGCGCGCAGCAGCAGCACCAGGTTATTGATATCGTGTTCCGGAAGATGAATGCCGGTTGATCGGCTAATTTCTTCAGCCAGAGCGTTGGCTACTTCATATTCAAAAGCGTACTTTTCACTTGATAGTGAATTAATCTGATTGGGGGTCGGTGCCCACAGTTCAAACAAATTTCGCAAATATGCCGGGACAAGGTTGGCGATCAGGCCATCCCGCAGCGTGGCGTCATAATTAATCGTCGGCATCTCATACGCTTCTGCAGCCAGGCGCAGCAGCTTTGAAATGAGTTTCTCAAATGATCTTTCTGTTTCTGAGTCACTGGGCCAGCGATCATTTTTGGCGCTGGACAACAAATGAATCGTGATCGCGGCCGTCTCGTAGTTGACAACTGGGGACTCATTTTCGAGCGCGGGAAATTGGGAAAGGAGCATATTCCGGGCCACATTCCACACCGCGCCATCTTCGAACTGGGCGATCAATTCCAGGCGCCCCGGCATCGCGCTTAAGCGGTTTGCCCGAGCGATCTGATCAAACTGGATGGCAAAAGCCAGGGCGAGGTGCCAAACCTCGTGGTCGGTAAAGCGGCCGCCGATATCGGCTTCGGCAAAAGCGACCTGGTCCATCGCCACATCCAGGTAAAGATCATTTAAATACCCGTGAACCACTTTGAGAATCGGCATGAGTTCAACATCTTTTATCAGCGTAAATTCAAGGTATCCGGCTTGATTAACCGACCAAATCGGATCTTCAAACGGAACCTCACCCCACAGCAGGGCGGTTAAAGCCTGACGCTGCTTATGTTCGGAGCCGCTGATCCAGATGCCATAATTTGGCCGGCGCTCAACGGTCAGGTCGAAACTCTTCAGCCACGCCTCAACGCGCTCCATATCTTTTAAGATCGTTGACCGGGATACCTGGTTATCGTTTTGCAGGTTGATCAAATTAAGCGGCTGGTCAGCACGGAGCAGCGTCAGGGCGATCAGCTGATGCCGTTGACCGGCCGTTAAAATTAAATCAACTCGCTGTCCCGCCTGCAGCTCCGCAAGCAGCTGCGACCGCTCGGCCGCTGTACAGCTTAAATCGATCCCAATCCCCGGTGAAATGTGGATATCAATATTTCTTTGCCCCAACCATTGACGAACCCCTTTTAAACCATAATTGATTTGCCGGGGGGTCAAGTTCAATCTGTCTGCGAGGTCAGCAATGACCACGACACCGTCTGTCTCCAGCAGCATTCGCAGCATATCTCGCTGTCTCGTATTAAGAGATATCATGATTGTGGTTGTGGTTGGGTGGATCAAAGTAAATGACCTTGCGTAACGAACTCATTAACCTTTTGTTAACATTCAACGAGTTCATTGTAGCAAATCATTTGGGCAATTTGTACTAAAAACTCCTGCACCTTTTTGTGCAGATCTTTTGACAAAAGTAGATGATTTGATGGTTGGGGGAGGCTATTTGGGCAATCTGTGATCCAGGTGGGCGTAAAACCAGGTGACAACGGTCTTTAAAACCCCTTTTCTGGCCCCAAACATGAGCTTTTGGCCGACCGCATTTAAGGGATAAGCGGTTAAATTAAGCGTTGTTTGCCCCTCTTGAGAGGGGACAAGTTCAATTTTCAGCCAGCTACGATCACCCAAAGTCTTGCCTAAAATGGTTTTGTGAAACTGGGCAACCAGAACACCCTGCTCAGAATCATTTTCCTGGAGCTGGCCCTCCAAACCCAAGATCGCCTCTTTAGCGGCTTCAAATACAACGGCTGACGGGTGTGTATAAACTTTGCTTTCTTCTATAGTAAGTGACATGTTTTTCTCCTTGAAAAATCCCGAAGCTGTCTTTAATTGTAAACCGCAGGAGAGCCGCAAACTATAGTGACCTTTGTTGGCAAAGTTGTGACAAAGGTGAATGAATGGGGTGGTTAATCAAAGCGAGTTGGGCCGCGCCCGTTTTGGATCATGGCCACCGCGTCCTGGATTTGGTGGGGGAGAACTCGGGCCAGCGAGAGTTCCGGAAGCGCATCTGGGGGGAAAAAGGCGACTTCGCTGGCTTCTGCGTTGGGGGTCGGCCGGCCGCCGGTAATTTCACAGTGAAAGAAAAGTTTGTATATATGGTAGGGAGCAGGCGGCAAATGCCCCTGTTTTTCACGATCGTAGACGGCCAAAACGCGGCGGACATCCACTTCAAAGCCGCTTTCCTCCCACATTTCCCGTCGAACCGCTTCGGCCGGAGAATCGTTGACATCGGCCCAACCTCCCGGTAAGGTCCAGCGACCCTGATCGGCAATTTCGCGCACCAGCAAAACCTGACCCTCACGCAGGGCCACGCCGCGGACATCAACTTTGGGAGTGGCATAACCGTATTCGAGATCAAACAGATTGCGAATCCAGGCCGGCTCGGTATCGCTGTACGCCCCCATCATCTCGGCCGCAATATTGGCGATCTGCTCGTATCGCTCTCGATCGTATTGGTTTTCATTGAAGTGCAGGCCGGTTTGGCTGATCGCCTGCAGGGCTTTGGCCCAGTTAAGCCATTGGGAGGAAGATGACATAGTTGAAAGTCCTGAGTTAAAAGTCCTAAGGAAAAAGACGAGAGACGGGAGAAGGGTTGCTATCTCGGGTCTCCTGTCTCCCGTCCCTTGTCTTTCGTCTGTGGTCTGTAGTCTGAGGTCTGTAGTCTTTTCAACATTTTTTGATTGATGAGTGTATCCGTGCTGGCCCGTTGGGCACAGGTGTAGCGGGCCACGATTTGCCCACGATTCACCGACTCGATCAGCGGCCGTTTTTCGAGAACATAGCTGGTTAAAAAACCCACCGCCAACCCGTCACCCGCCCCATTGGTATCAACAACCGGTAAATCAAGGGGAATCGGCGGTAAAAATTGAATGTCGTCCACGGTGCCAACGGCCGCTCCCTTAGCCCCCAGACCGCTCACCACAATCCGGCCGGGCTTATTAGCGAGCAAAAGGCACATCAGTGGTGCGGGATCCTCATGGTTGGTGGCGGAAAAGAATAGGATATCGGCCAGATCAACAAATTCACGCCGGTAGGGATCTTCCGGATCTACCACATCCTGAATATCGCAGGCGATGGTTACCCCGGCCGTTCTGGCCAGCGGCAGCAGGTGTCGCGCCCAGTTAGGGATATTGAAGTGGGCCAGTTTGGCCCCGGCAAAAAGTTTTTTGGCGATCTCAAGGGGGGGAGAAAGTTCCATATGCCCTTTGCCATCGTAAAAATTTTTGCGCCGGCCGTCTTTGTACATGATGTTGACGCTGCGGGCGGTGCCGGAAGGGTCGACGAGCAACCCGGTGCAGTCGATCTGATCGCGGGCGAACGCCTCTCGCACCATCCGGCCGGCCGCATCGTCACCAACGTGACCGATAAAGGCGGTTTTACGCCCCAGCTGCGCATATCCCCGTGCCGCATACCCTCCGGCCTGTCCGACATAATCGATATTTTCGGTGAAGTTGGCTTCGACCGAGAAATCGACCTCCTCTCCATGCAAATACACGTTGGTGTCGATTCCCACATTTCCAACAACGACTACACCCATGACTCCATTCCTATTAACTTGACAATAACGAAACCGCTCAGTATACTTTCGTATATGATACTTGAAAGTATCATACCCTGATTGCATATGCTTTTGCTGCTTATGTCAATCGCGAGCCACCAACTTCACAATTTATGTCAACTAAACCCCTTGACACGCCACCCAATTTAACATAAAATTACATTATTATACTTTCAAGTATTATACCGAGCGTGTATATTATGGGTAAAACAATCTTTAAAGGCCGGTCGGCCGAACTTCAACTGCTCGATGAGCTCTGGGATCTGCCCCGCAGCACCCTTTTGATCCTTTACGGCCGTCGCCGCGTTGGCAAAACCCGTTTGCTGACCCACTGGCTGGAAAAGGTTCCGGAGAATTCCCTCTACTGGGTGGCCGAACCCACCTCAGCCTATGATCAGCTGCGCTCGTTTTCGCAGGCGCTCTACAATTATGCCCATCCCGACACGCCCGCACCACCCGAATTCACCTATGCCACCTGGGAACAGGCGTTTCAGCAGCTGGCCCGCATGTCCGAAGAGCAAAAAATTGCGATTTTTATCGATGAGGTAACCTATCTCATCGACGTGAACCCCAAATTTGTCGGGACCCTGCAAAAAGTGTGGGATCATTATCTCTCGGAAGCCAATTTGCTGATGGCCCTTTCCGGATCCCAGATGGGCATGATGCAAAAGCAGGTGCTCTCTTATGATGCGCCGCTGTACGGCCGGGCCACCGCCCAGGTCAAGCTGCCCCCGCTGCCGTTTGACGTCACCACCCAATTTTTCCCGGATTATTCCGCCAAGGAGCGCGTGGCCCTTTACGGCATTTTTGGCGGCATTCCCGCCTATTGGGAAAGGCTGGATCCCCAGGCAACTATTTTTGAAAACATTTACGCCCAGCTGTTGACCTCCAACTCGCTGATGCAGGAAGAGCCGCGACTGCTGCTGCAGGATTTCCTCACCGATCCATACAATTATGTCAGCATCATGCGGGCGATCGCCCACGGTGCCAATACACAGAGCAAGATCGGCCGTCGCACCGGACTTTCACAGGGTCACGTTTCCAAGTATCTGGGGGTGCTGCGCGAAACCGGGTTTGTTGAGCGGCAGGTTCCGGTCACCGAATCGGCTGAAACCTCGCGCCGCGGCCGCTACTTTGTGACCGATCCCTATCTGCGCTTTTACTATCGCTTTTTGTCAACCAACCAGGCCCAGCTGGCGATGGGTGGTCAACAAAAAACGTTGCAAACCATTCAAGAACAGCTCGATGATTTTGTCGAGCAAAATACGTGGCGCGATTTGTGCCGGGAATGGCTGAGTAAAGCCAGTCAAACCGGCATGCTGCCGTTTGATCTGGAAAAAGTGGGCGGGGCCTGGACCCGGTCACAGGAAGCCGGTCTGGCCGCCATCGATCGGCCCGGCGGGCGCCTGATTTTAGGGGATTGTTTCTGGGGCAGCGAACTGGCATCCGGTCAATCCCTGCAGTCACTGATTCGCCGTACCCCTTCACTGCTGCCCAAAACGGGCGAGTGGGAAGTGTATTACATTACTTTTTCAAGTGCCGGATGGACCGATGAAGCGCAGGCGCTAGCCAGACAATTTGCCATGCGGGGAGAGCAAGGCAAACGTTGGAGAGCGGCCGGGGTGGAACTGGTCGAATTAAGCCGCATCAACGAGGATTTAGCCGCGTGGGGAGCGGGGCAGCAATCGCTCGTTGGTAGTCAGCTGATGGCGCCGGTGATTCAGCCGCGCCTGTTTAACGGGGTATTCTAATGATGATTAAATGGTTTGGAGATTTACCGATGCCATAGACGCAAAAAAAAACAAGCCACGGGGGAGACGTGGCTTGGCGGAATGTGACGGGACGCCTTAGTCAGGCGCTATTCGTCACTGCTGTGTTTCGTAGATTATACCAAAATGTGCGTGAGTAAACAAGGGGATATTTGTTTATTCATCAATTTGGTCAGAGATCATTCCGCTTAGCCTCACATTATTTGTCTCCTTCAGCGGCCGCGGCCGCGTGGCAATTTGGACTCGAACGGCCGATCAGTTGGCAGCTAAATCTTACCCTTTAGCGGGTCAGAAAAACTGCTGGTGATCTAGACGTTTTCCAACTCTCAAAACGACGAAGGAGATGTCGTGCTCAATTCGCAGGTAGCCGAGCTCAAGCTTCTTGGCTACTATAGTCAAATCTACAACAGCATCATTCAATCTGGCCAGGTTTGGCGGGTTAGCAAATACTTCTTGCGCCGCTGGGGACCCTATCTGGGGCCGACCCGTTTCTGGACGATCGTCACCGCGCGTCAGCTGTGCTACCGCAACCAGCATGAAGATTGGTTTGAAGGGTATGATGCGGCCGTTGCCCAGGAGATTCAGATCAGCCGCGCCCATTACCGTCGTCTAAAGGCCGAAATGGACGATCAAAACGGCCTGCTCTCTAGCTTCATCTCACGACAAGCAACCACTTATCACGTGGTGAACGGCAAAACACGGCCGAAACCCACTCTCTATCACGTCCGGCTTGATGATCCGCTCACGCCGGCCGACGCCGCCTATCTGGCCGGCTGGCTTCGCCAACGGCAGGTAAAGCGCCGCACAGATGATGTGGTCCGCCTGCTGCACAGCGCCCGGGAAATTTCCCGCCAGGAATTACTTGACCCTCACCCTGCCCCCATCGCGTGGGGCGGTACCGTCGGCTTGGAACCGGTTACCGTCCTGCAGGTGGTGCGGCAGGTGTTTGGGGGCCATATCGCCGATCAACCGGAAATTATCAAAGCGTCTGAGGCGCTGCACGCCTATCTGACCGATAATGACTTTGTCGGCAAACAGTATTTCCGTCACCGCTGGCTAAAGCACCTCAAGGCGGGACCGGCATTCTTGTTAATTTATCTCCGCAGCCTCTGTTACTACAACGAACAAAGTGGGGAGCTGCGCAATGAAATCATTGTCGATCGCCAGCAGCTGGCCCAAACGCTGGCCGTCAAGCCCAACACCATTTCCGACTGGCTGAAAACATTGGCTACCATTGCCCCACAGCAAACGCTGCCCCCGTTTTTAACCCTGCAGAAAAAAGGGCGCACGGCCGAAAATACGTATGTTTTTACCTACCAGGTCGGAATGCTCGATCCACTGACCCCGGACGATCTACCGCAATATGAAGCGGCCGTTTCAGCCCACGATCCCTCATCTCCACAGCCGATCACCATCACAAATAGGGGTCGATCCGAAAATGAGCGTCACAAGAAAGAGGAAAACACCCCATCTCAATCCGAAAATGAGATTCACAAAGAGCCTCAATTTGCCCACTCTCAATCTGATTTTGAGCGTCACGACCCGGCCAATAGCGAGCCTCGATCCGAAAATGAGCGTCTCGCCACCCCGTCTGAATCCGAATTTGAGCATCACAACAGCGTTAAAGCCCTTGGTCGATCCGAAAATGAACGTCACGATCAAGGGCAGAATCCGAATTTGAGCGCGGCTGAACACAAAAATGATAGGGGGTCAGTGCCAGAATGCGCGTCTTTTAAATACTTCCCAACTCTTTTATCACTGCAGCAGGATGAAATAAACACCTGGCTGGCGGCGGCCGGCTGGCCATTTTCGCTGGACCTGCTGAGACAATCGTTGGTTCATGCGATTTCTCAGAATGATTTGGACACGTTCCTGGATTTTCTGGGGATCGATCCTGGTGGCCCAGCCAGACAGCGAATCAGGGCGAGCGGATTGTCAGCGGTAGAGGGCACGGCGTGGTGGCTCTACGCGCTGACCCAGCCTGGTTTACAGCGGCCGATGCATTTTGTCATTGCCCGGATGTCGGCGGGGGTGCCGCCCCCGCGGCCGTTTGTTGATTTGGCCAACCTGTCGGTTGAAGGGTGGCTTACCTTCGCCTTAAACGAGCAGCTTCCAGAAGCATTGCGGCTTGAGTGGGGGAGTGATCCGGTTTACGGGCATTGGTCAGAGATTTACGGCTTAGAGAGAGAGCTGCCGCTCCTGGTGATGGGTTGGGTGGAGGTGCTAGACGAGCCGCTGTACAGACACATGATTCGTGTAGTGGATAGTCAGGATAGCGTGACCGCGGATGATGCCCATCCGGCTGAGGGATGGTGGCCGGCCGCTTGTGAAATTCTTCAACAGCAGATGCCCGCATCGATATACGAAATTTTTGTCAAGCCTATACAATGTGCATGGGGTAGGGGAGCGGTGTCTTTGTCGGTGCCGGATCAAACCGCTCAAACGTACCTCGAGCAGGCGCTGCGGCCGCAGATCGAGGAGGTTCTGGCGCAAATAGCCGGCCGGTCGCTTGAGCTTGAGTTTCACGTTCAAGGTGTGAGCGAGGACCAACCAACCGGTGTCGACGAAACCGCCCGCTATCGGTCGATTTGGCAGGAGGTTAAAGAGGCGCTTTCTTTGCAAATGGCCCGGTCAACCTATGATCAGTGGCTGCACAAAAGTGAATGTATTGAAGGGAAGCCCGGTGAGCTGATTGTGGCAGTAGAGACCGCTTATGCTCAAGAATGGTTGGAAAATCGGCTGCGCCCGTTAATCGAAAAAAACCTGCGGCTCGCTGCGGCCGGTGAGGATTTCGAGGTCATTTTTGTTGTATCTTAAACAGTTTGTATCCAAATTGATACGAAAAATGTGTTTTTGAGCGCGGCAAACTCCTTTGGAATGCGCAAAATAATAGTACAAAAGTCCTGAAAAATTGTGGGGTTCATCAAAACAACTTTGCCACATCTCAAATTTGATGACTGCCTTTTTAAGGTAAAACCCCAACAAATGCGCAGCCAACGCCGTTGCTCCAGCCGTATCGAAGCAAATCGCCCGATTTGTCGGCTGCCCAGGCAGATGATCCGTCAAACTTGTGTACATTAAAGCTGAAAAGACGATTCTAGACAGGATCGTGTTTCGCACAACTTTGGAGGTCGGAGAGATGGAAGGATTTGTTGTTGTTTCTTTAGCAATCGTCGGAATCGGATTTTATTTTTTTTACTTTGACAACATCGGGTCAAAAAGCGAGAAGGTGTTTATTCCTTCAAAGGAAGAGCTGCTTGGAGAAAAAGAGCGCACCCTAAATGAACTGGTGCTGCTGGAAAAGGCATTTCGTCGCGGGATGATAGGCAAGGGGCTGTATTTGACGCAGCGGATGCTGTTAAAAAGGCAGGCTGCGGCCACGGCCAGGCGAATGAGCCGCTATGTATTGATGTCGCGGGAAAGCCTGACCATGATGATCGACACCGATGAAGGGGTCCATCAGGCTGCGGGCTAGATCATTAGGAGGGGCGGTTGCGCCGCTCTTCTTCCCGCTCGGCCGCCTTGTGGCGCAGCGGCCGGCCCTTGTCCGGTGAAGGATCCCGGACCAGGCCGTAAATTTCGCGCCCTTCATGATCATCCGGCAGATATTCCGTGATCGGCAGGCCGTCCTCCGTGACAAAGAGCAGGCAGTGACAATATTTGTAAATCTGCATGTCGTCACAGGCACAAATCCAGGTGCGATGCTGAACTTCTTCCTCTTTGTCGGGATAATAACGGCACGGACAGAGCGGTTTGCCCAACGTTTGGTGGTTGTGAGCCAGACCAAGGATAACCCCTTCCGATACGTCATCAACTGGATGAAGCGCCGTGCCGGATTTCTCGATGTATTTCGCTACAAATTTGCGCATCAGCGCCAAACTTTTCTGGCTAATATCTTTTTCTTCCATATTCTTGTCCAATCCTCAACTGGGTTTGATTCCTTCCGGTAAGGGGGAGACATATTCCTGCCCGTTTTTGGCGACCTCAAATTCTGCCCGCGCTCGCTGACGAAGATCCGCATCGGTCATCAGCTCTAAACCGGCCAGGGCCATCCCCTTGGCGGCAAACATCATCCCTTTTGTACCGATATTCGACCCGGAAGAGGCCACCGTTTGCCAGCTGTGGCCGGGGGTGCCCAACGGCCAGCAGGTTGTGGTCAGTTGGCCTGTTGGGGTAATCCAGCTGACATCGCCCACCTCGGTTGAACCACCCATCAGCGGCGGATTGTCCGCGTGGAGCAGCACGCTTTCCCACAGAGGGTCTGTTAACAGGTCAGTTGACAGCTGGGTCTTTGTAGACTGCTGCATCCATTCGAATTCCCGTTCGACCGACCCTTCGGGAAAAGTGGCCTGGAGCTGGCGGCCGAATTCTCGCTCCTGCTCGGTAAACTTCAAATCATCCACTTCAGCCATCTTCTGATGCAGGAGGTTTGACAGGGTGTCATTGGGCAGCAAGTCATAACAACCGGTTACAAATTCAATGTCGTGGGTAGTACCGCTCATCAGCGCGGCTCCTTTGGCGATATCGAGCATGCGCTCGTAGATCTCTTCCACCTGATCGCGATGGGGAGCGCGCACAAAGTACCAGATTTGAGCGTAAGCCGGCACGACGTTGGGGGCCTGTCCGCCGCTGGTCACGACGCTGTGAATGCGGGCTTCCTGTATCACGTGTTCGCGCAAATAGTTGACGCCGACATCCATGAGCATCACCCCATCGAGGGCGGAACGGCCGAGGTGAGGGGACATGCCGGCGTGGGAGGCAATACCGTGAAAATTGACTTTAAAAGAATTCATGGCCACCGAAGAGCCGTTCCAAACGAGATTACTGCTGCTGGGATGCCAGCTGATGGCGGCGTCGAGATCGTCAAACACCCCGTCGCGGGCCATAAAAGTTTTGCCAACCAGGGTTTCCTCGGCCGGGCATCCGTAGAAGCGCACCGTGCCTGAAATATGATGGGCTTCCATCGCCTTTTTTAGAGCGATAGCTGACCCCATACAGGCGGTCCCAAACAAATTGTGGCCACATCCATGCCCTGGCCCCCCCTTCTCGATGGGATCGATCGCGGCCGAAACGGTTTGAGATAGGCCGGGCAGGGCATCATACTCACCCAAAAAACCGATAATCGGCTTCCCGGAGCCCCATGAGGCGACAAAGGCGGTCGGCATCTGGCCCACTCCCCACTGAACTGAAAACCCTTCCTGCTCCAGCTCCTGGCCAATCAGCTTGGAAGCGAACGTTTCCTGCAGGGCGACCTGAGGACGGCTCCAGATTTCTTTGGCGATAAAGGTCAATTTTTCGTCTTGTTCGTTCAGATGTTGAAGGATGATTTCGGAAGGATTCATGATGGGTACCTGCCTTGGGATGTGAATTTAAATCACAAAAACACAAAAAGCACAAAAATTCAAGTGGTCTGTGCAGAAGAGTGTAAGAGGTTTTGCGCGGCCGGGCAAAAAATTTGCGTCTTGACTTTCACACTGTGTCAAGCTGTATCGTTGAGGTATCAAGAAAAGGAGTGAGGTCATGAACGCAAAACACGTTATTTTGGGGACCGGCCAGCTGGGCCTGGCCATCATGGATGAACTGGTTGGTGAGGGTGTATCGGTCAAGTTAGTGAATCGAAGCGGCCGGGTCAATGAGCCCTTGCCAAACGGGGTGGTTTTAGCACAGGCTGACGTTACTGATCCGTCACAGGTTGCCGCGGTTACGGCCGGGGCATCATACGTCTTTTTTTGTACGCAGCCGGCGTATCATCAGTGGCCTGAACGATTTCCGCAGATGACGGCCGCCGTTATTGACGGGGTGGCCCAAAGTGGCGCAAAGCTCATCTTTGGCAGCAATGTGTATATGTACGGAGAAAGTCACGGCCGGCCGCTGACCGAAGATCGCCCTTACGCCGCGGAAACTCGAAAAGGGAAAGTGCGCGCTCAGATGGCCCGCATGCTTTTTACCGCCCATCAGGAGGGGCGGCTGCCGGTGGTCATCGGCCGCGCTTCAGATTTTTACGGGCCGCGAGTAAAAGATTCGGCGTTGGGTCAGCTGGTGTTTGAGTCTGCTCTGGCCGGGAAACCGGTAAATCTGGTCGGCAACATTGATTTGCCCCACTCCTATACTTACATTCGCGACTTTGCCCGCGCCCTGATCAATTTGAGTCGAGAAGAAGAAGCGTACGGCCGGGCGTGGCATGTGGTCAACGCCCCCGCTCAGTCCACCCGGAAATTTATCGATATTTTGGAAGATGAAATTGATCGGCCGGTTAAAACCCGTTTGGCTGGATCATTTATTCTGCGAGTGATGGGTTTGTTTAATCCCGAAGTCAAAGAAATCGTCGAAATGCTTTACGAATTTAATGAACCTTTTGTCGTCGATCACACCGCGTACGCCGCGCGTTTTGACCATCAACCAACCCCCATTAAAGAGGGAATTCGGGAAACGGTTCGATGGTATAAGAAGACAACAGACAACAGACGACAGACTTCAGAAAAGTGATTGTTTCACCAAGTGCTATTCTGTGGTCTGATTTCTGAGGTCTGTTGTCTTCTCGGAGGGGTATTTCACCCCCCAATCCGCCCGCAGCTGGTCCATCAGAGCCATCATTTTGAGGGTCTCAGCGTGGGACATGAGGTCACTTTCAAGCTTTCCGGCGCGCAGACAGGCGTGGACCTCTTCTACTTCATGAATGTAACCGTTGACCCGATAAGGCTTGTCGATCGTTTTGGCAGGCATCCCGTTCAGGTGAAGGGTCAGCTTATCCGGTCTGAAAAAAATGTCGTGAACCTTGATATACCCTCGAGACCCCACGATAAACGCCTCTCGCGGTTTATCGATGCGCATGCTGCTGGTTAACTGGGCAATCGCCCCTGACTGGTAGCGCAGGGTGATGGCGTTAAGTTCGTCTATACCGGTTTCCCCTAAAACGACCTGACTGCTGTGATGCTCCGGAAAGCCCAGCAGCATGGTAGCAAAGGATAGCGGATAGATGCCGATGTCGAGCAGCGCTCCGCCGCCCAGATTCGGGTCGTATAGTCGATGATGGGGATCAAAAGGCAGTTGGAAGCAAAAATCGGCTGTAATGAGGCGAATATCACCTAAAATACCTTTATTCATCCACTGCCGAATCTGGTCAATGGCCGGAAAGAAACGCATCCACACCGCTTCCATTAAGAAGAGCCCTTTTTCCTGGGCCAATTCAATACATTCGGCCGCCTCGCGTGCGTTTAGGGTCAGTGGCTTTTCGCATAGAACGTGTTTCCTGGCGTTGAGACAGAGCTTCATATTGTCAAAATGGTTGCTGTGGGGGGTAGCGATATAAACAATATCGATATCCGGATCGGCGGCCAAAGTTTCATAGCCGGCGTAGCGACGAGGGATGTGCCACCGCTCGCCAAAAGCATTGGCTCGCTCCTGATCGCGGGAGGCTACCGCCAATAATTCAGCATCTTCTGCGGCATTTAATGATTGGGCCATCGAGCCGGCAATATTGCCCGTGGCGATGATTCCCCAGCGAAATTTGTCCATTTTACCTCCGAATTTTACGGGTCTGACCGGATTATTCACTCACCCTCAGTCGATTGTATCAGTGCTTTATTTCATAAAAATTTTTAGCCACAGATTAAGTGGTTTACAATAAATGTTATGAGAAAAATTGTCCGCAGATTACGCAGATGGCCGCAGATTACAGAGAAAAATCTGCGGACAATTTTTTTATTAACCACTAAATTATAGATGAAGTTTACCTAAGAAGGCAGCAGCGCCATCCATCTCCGGCGAAATTCCGGGTCTTCCAGGGCTTTATCCAGTCCGGGACCAGGTTCAATTTTTACCTGATGGATATCAATCGGCCGACCGCTGTTCTGATCGACTAAGATCGGCCGTAAAGGCTCACCCGTTTGGCGATCCACATAGTTAAGCGGCGGTCCATCATCGCCCGCCATCCATTTGTCGCCCCATTGTACCAGGGTCATGATAATTGGATAGAGCTCTTTCCCCTTTGCCGTCAGGCGATATTCATGGCGAGTGGGTCTCTCCTGATAGGGGACTTTGTGTAAAATGCCGTGATCGTGCAGCAGGTTGAGCCGGTCGGTTAGCAGATGACGGGTCACGTCCAGCTGGCGCTGAAAGTCGTCAAAGCGGCGCATGCCTAAAAAAGCGTTGCGCAAAATGAGCAGGGTCCAGCGATCACCGATAATCGATAAAGTTCGGGCGATTGAGCAAGGTTCGTGTTTGATGTCGTTCCAGCGCATAAGATTAATCCTTGACAAGTTCCAAAAAAGAACTTACTATCGACCGTAGGTTAACAAAAAGAGAGCGGTTGTGCAATTATTTTCCCCATCCCCCTGCCCCCTTCCCCAAGGAAGGGGGTGATTGGCTGCGGTTGTTGGGGGCGCAAGGCGCCCCCAACAACCGCTGGTTTAGTTCCCCTCCCCCGCATCGGGGGAGGGGTTAGGGGAGGGGGTGCAAAATTTCTTTAAAAGAAAAAGGAGTAAGAAATGTCCGTTTCTTCCCGTTCGAAGCGTGAGCAATACAACGATATCCCCTGGCAGCAAACCTGCTGTATTTTATGTGCCCTCAACTGCGGTATCGAAGTCAAGGTCAAAGATGGTGAATTTGTCAAAATTCGAGGGGACAAGTCACATCCGGTTTCTGAGGGATATCTATGTCAGAAAGCCGCTCGTCTAAACCATTATCAGAACCATTTGCGACGGATCAGACAGCCATTAAAGCGGCAGCCCAACGGGGAGTTTCAGCCGCTGGATTGGGGATCAGCTATCAAAGAAATCGCCGGCAAAATTAATCAGATCAAAAATGAGCATGGGGGAATCGCCTTTGCTTATTACGGGGGTGGGGGACAAGCCAACCATTTACCCGGGCTACACGCCTCGGCTTTGCGAGCGGCGATCGGCACCCCGTATTACTATAGCTCACTGGCCCAGGAAAAAACCGGGGATTTCTGGGTAAACGGCCGTCTCTTCGGCCGGCAAACCTGCCATGTGACCGAAGGGATTCACGAGGCTGATTTTGTGATGCTGATCGGCACCAACTCATTTCAATCGCACGGCTTTCCTCAGGCGCGAAAAGTGCTCCGAGAAATTTCAAAAGACCCCAATCGGACCCTGGTTGTGGTGGATCCCCGACGGACCAAGACGGCTGATTTGGCTGACGTACATTTGCCGATCAAGCCGGGCACAGACGCTTTCTTGATGACCGCCATGCTGGCCCAAATGGTGCAGGAGAATTTGGTCGATCACGATTTTATCGCTGCCCGTACGGTTGGGTTTGAGCAGCTGGCCGATTTGCTGGGGGACGTCGATGTGTCCGACTACATCGCTCGCTGCGAACTGGATGAGTCGGTTGTTCGGCAGGTGACCCGCGATTTGGCGGCGGCCACGGCCGCCAGCACCCGTCACGATTTGGGGGTGGAGATGAGCCTACACAGTACCCTCAACACGTATCTGGAAAAATTGCTCTTTTTATTTACCGGTAACTTTGGCAAGCCGGGTGCCAACAATCTGCATACTCAATTTGCTCCGCTAATCGGTCACTCGCCGGATTTTCACCACCAGGGAAATCGCAGGACCAAGGTGAGCAACATGGCCGAAATTAGCAAAATTTATCCGCCAAACATACTGCCTCAAGAGGTGTTGAGCGATCAGCCGGACCGCCTGCGAGCGCTGATCGTTGACAGCTCTAATCCGATGCAAACCGCAGCTGACACCCAGGCGTACCGGGAGGCATTTGCAGCGCTCGATCTGGTCGTCGTCATCGATGTGGCCATGACTGAAACGGCCGAACATGCAGATTATATTTTGCCCGCTCAAACCCAGTATGAAAAAAGCGAAGCGGCGTTTTTTACCTTTATGTTTCCGGAAAATTTCTTTTATCTGCGCAAGCCGATTGTTGAACCGCAAGGGGATACGCTGCCCGAACCGGAAATTTATCGCCGTCTTCTCGTGGCCATGGGTGAACTCCCGGATGATTTCCCCGAGCTGGAAAAACTGGCCAGAGAGTACGTGGCTCAGCCAGAATCTGGATCGTTTGCCATGGCGTTTCAGATGGCCCTGGCTCAAAATAAAAATTGGTCTTCGCTGGCCTCGGTGATTCTTTATGCGACGTTAGGAAAGGCGCTCCCGCCGGAAAAACAGTCTGCGGCCGCTTTGTGGGGCGTATGTCAATTTTATGCGCATCGATATCAGGAACAGGTTCGCCGGGCCGGTTATGACGGGGTGGGCCATATGCTGGGTGAAAATTTATTTCGGGCGATATTGGACGATCCTACTGCCGTGCCGATTAGCAAACACACCTATGAAGAGGCGTGGTCGTTGATTCGCCACGATGATGGAAAAATTCACCTGTGGATTCCCGAAATGGTTGAAGAAATCCTCGACTTGGCGGTTGAAGAAGCCGTGCTTGATCCCGATTTTCCACTCATCCTAGCGGCTGGTGAGCGGCGAGATTACAACGCCAATCAAATTGTGCGCGATCCAAACTGGCGGCGAAACGACCGGGATGGAGCCCTGCGCATTCACCCTGACGATGCAGCGGATTCCGGAGTTGTTGATGGGGCGCGGGTGCGGTGTGAAACCTCGCGCGGTGGCATTGAAGTGACGGCCGCCATTGACCCTGCGCAGCGTCGCGGCTTTTTGTCTTTGCCGCATGGATACGGATTGGAATACCCCGATTTACAATCTGAAGAGATGGTTCAGGTTGGCCCTCGACTCAATGAAATTACCTCGGCCGCGTGGTGTGACCCGATTGCCAAGACGCCGTATCATAAGTATATTCCGGTGCGGGTTCAGCCGGTGGGGTAAGGGTTGGTTATTGGTGTAGTTGTGTAAAGGATCAATCGAACTAATCGTAAATCGTATTTCGTATCTCCTATGTCTTTCGATCACATTCACGTTGATATCAGCGAAGTAGATCTTCAGCCTCGGCTTGAGCCACTGCTGCAAAAAGCGGCCGCCTGGCACCATCATCTCTGTCCGCGGCAGGTGTTGGGGGTGCGTATTGGCCTGGCTGGCGCGGCCGCGTTGGGGTTTGAGGTGCCGCGCAACGATAAAAAGATGGTTGTTTTTGTAGAAACAGACGGCTGTTTTATTAGCGGCGTTCAGGCGGCGACCGGTTTAAGCGTCAATCGGCGGACCTTGCGCATCATCGACCTCGGCCGAATCGGGGTTACTTTTGTCAACGTCAAAAGTGAGAAAGCTGTGCGCGTAGCGCCGCAGCTGGACGTGCGCGAGAAAGTATGGCGTTATGTGGGGAAGGATCAACGGCGTCGATATTTTGCCATGCTTGAAGGGTATCAGAAGATGCCGGATCGTGAATTACTGCATATCGAGAAAGTTCGGCTTTCCAGTACACTACGCGAAATATTAAGCCGGCCGGGCGTGCGCGTGAACTGCCAGCAGTGCGGCGAAGAAATCATCAACGAACGCGAAGTGATGATCGATGGGCAAGTGTTGTGCCGGGCGTGTGCGGGGCAAGGATATTATCAAATAATCAATCGTCAATAGTCAATTGACCATTATTCTGATTTTGCGCGCACGGCCGCATCAAAGGCGATTTGACCCCAATGCCGCGCTTCAGACGGCTCATCATAAATGACTTCAGGAGCGGTGTAGTACGACATTTTGACCATTTTGCCCCCTTTGTCATACATAAAAGGGGACATCCCTTCCGCTTCAAACAGGGGCTCACTTTGGGCGTCGACCTTCAAATACAGGACATCATCGGCCACGAGGCCAAACATCAACCCGTCGCGATAGATGCCGTACCCACCGAACATCTTCCGGGTTTTAATCGCGCCGAATTCTTGAAAGACGTCTTTTAGATAAGTGATAAATTCGCTCATTTATTCGTTTCCCTTGCTGTAAAATTTGCAGCAATCTGTGTGGGTGTGTAAAGGCTTGGCTAGCCAAGCCCCTACACCGGTTTCATCCTGGCCGCCTGTCCATAGCCTGAACGCGACAAGGACGGTCGGCATTGTGAAGAAGCGCAAAAAGCAAATTTACAAAATTTTGCGAAAAGAATCAACGGGTGACCAGCGGCAGGAAGAGCTCATCGGTCACTTCCCCCGGGGTGAGGGTGCGATTGAGGAACCCGAGAGGCATTTGCTTGGTGGACACATCATAGAAGCGGCCGATATTCGGGAAGACCATCGGCAGATCGCTGGGAGCGACCCCCAACCACATGGCCAGCTCGGCAAAATATTCATCACACGAGGTCGTGGGGATTAATCGGCCGCGGCCGGTATCAAGCGGATTGTCTTCATAAAGGGCTGGATACTCCCCATAAATATTCCCGCCGTTTACCGCAGCGCCCATGACCATGTGATTGCCGCCCCAGGCGTGATCCGATCCTTGCCCATTGGATGTCAGGGTGCGACCAAAATCACTGGCTGTAAATGTCGTGACCGCATGCTGCAGGTTGATCTCCCCAAGCGCATCGTAAAACTCTTTTAACCCCTTACTGACAATGGACAACATCTCCACCTGATTGTTGAGGACTTCATCGTGATGATCCCAGCCGCCAAACAAAATGAAGTAGGTTTGGCGCCGGAAACCAAGCGTTTGACGAGCGGCAATTGATTTAGCCACCATCGACAGATCATTTGAAAGCTCATTATCTGAAAACTGGGTGGCAAAAGGGGATACGTTGGCAATAGAAGTGGCGAATAAATCTGCCCCATCAATAGCTGAGCGGGTGGTGTTGGCAAACGTTTGTTCAAAGAGGTTTTGATATTGCAAATCAAGCATCGATTCGATGGCCGCATTTTGGAACACGTGTCGTGACCACGAATTATCATCATGACCGTGAATTTGAATGGCCCCATTTCCAGATGAGGAGATGCTATATTCGGTCAAAGAGGTGCCGGTTTGGAACAAGTTGGTGCCTGCCAGCGAGATATTCATCGAAATTTTGTCGCTGTCGTTTAGCGAGTGGAGCAAATCGGCCGTTCGGCCGCCCCAGCCAAACCCGGTGCGCTTATCGGGCACGGACGTTTGCCAATGCATAATTTGATCGCTGTGAGAGTAGAGACCAAGCGGCAGCTTATTTAAACCTGATTCGTACCCCGACTTGGTGGTTGGTTCGACGAGGGTGCCAACATTGGCCACAAACGCCAAATTGCCATCGTTGAACAGTTGGGCGACCTCAGGCATCGATGGATGAAGCCCAAATTGCCGTCCTGGCTGGTTTCCAGGCGTGATCGGCAGCAAATTTCCTTTCGGTAACGCTAAATCGGCCCGGATCTGAGCATATTCGCTGTAGCCGCTGTCGTCGCTCGGCACCAGCATATTAAAGGAGTCGTTGCCACCCGCCAGAAAAATACACACGAGCGCTCGAAAATCATTTCCGAAGGCCAGTGAATCAGCCGAAGCCGAGGGAGCGCGCAGCGTTTCGGCCGCCGCTGAGTTGGCCATGCGCAAATTGAGCAGGGTTGAATAAAGAGAGGCCGAGCCCACGGCCGCGCAGCTGGCGCTGCCCAAAAATTGTCGTCGATTGATCTTAGTTGTCATGGTAATTATTCTTTCAGCAGGTGGCGAAGATTAGGGTTAGAAAAATCCGTGCCATCCGCGGCTAAATATATTTATTTATGATATAGAGCACTTAAACCTGAATGGCATATTCCGGGCACATCATAAAAAGAAACATGGCGAATTGGACGATCCGTTCTTGATTCGATGTGCTGTTCGCGTAGCCGCTGACGGCCGTTTTAATGATCGCCCGCATTTCGCTGGACATCGTCCCGTATGTCAAAAGAAGGTCGAGATGATCGAGTAGGCTGTCAATATCGTTGACCAGCGTTAGCTCATAACTCAAATCGGCTTCCGGTTGATCGATCGTGTGAATTTGTCCTTTGACCGGCTGCTGCGGGCCGGGCAAATTGAACACGTAATTCCAATCAATGCGTGAATACCAAAAATTGATTGTCGAGATGGCGCTGTAGCTGTTCATCAGCTGAAATTCCGGTCCGGTAAGCCCGGCCGCTCCCATCGCCCCCGGCGGCCGATAATCGGGTGAGAAGAAATTAAAAACGCTGGGTGAGTTAAACATATACTGCAAGAGGTCCTCTTCCGCGCTCCAACCGCCATCCCAAAATTTGTTTTGGGGATTATCGTAGTGAAATGTCCGCAGCAGCTGAGTAAACCGGAAAAACGGTTCGCGCAGTTTCCCGTTGTGCTGATCGGTAATAAAAGCGGGATTGCGTGCCTCATCGTCAAGCAGGATCGCTTTGATGACCGCCTTCATGTCACCGCGCACGTTGGACCCGTTGTTATTAAACACCGCGGTGACTCGGGCGATATACGCCGGTGATGGGTTGGATTTAACCAGGCGCTGGATGAGCTGCCGGCCGATAAATGGCCCGACGTTGGGGTGATTAAATAGATGATCGAGGGCTTCATTGACGTCTTGCATGCCGGTTTGCCCGGCCGAGACCACATAATTGTTGAGGAGCGTCTTTGATCCTGGCTCATGTTCATCATTCCACATTTTCATCGGCCGAGTGGCGGTATAGGGGTTGAGCCAGCCGCTGGTAAACGAGGGGTTCCAGAAAATGTGAGGATCCCCTTCAAAATCATAGGTCAGGCCGGTAAAGATTTTGGCAAATTCGGTGATGTGGGAATTGTCATACGTGGGGATCGGATTTGAATTGCCATCGAGGATTTGGCTGCCGTCGTCATTGAGCAAAAAGAGCCCGATGGTAAACAACTGCATCAATTCCCGAGCGTAATTTTCATCCGGAAAACGGTTGGTGGCCACGTCGGTTTTGCGGTTCCCGGCATGACTCAAATAATTTCCCATCAGTGGACTTAAGGTTACGTCCTGCAGCAAATCGCGGAAGTTGCCAAAGGCGTTGCGCAGCAGCATGTCGTACCAGTCGGCCGCACCGTTGGCGACCCCCCAAATGTCGTCTTTTTCGGTAGAAATGACAAAAATTTCGCTTAGGGCCAGGGCCACCCGCTGCCGCAGCAGATCGGTGCCGTTCATGATCATGTCCCACATCGCGTAGCGAAACAGGCGACGTGGGGCCTGCTCTTCCCCGATCGTCGACTGGTCGAAGAGGTGGGTGTTCAGGTAATTGAGGATTTGACTTTGGGGCAGGGAAAACTGCTGGTCAATCCAATTTTCAATACCGCCTGATGCCACCTGCTGGATCAAAGCAAGATCAGCCCCCAGAGTGGCCTGTGCCAAAAAGCGGGAGGCGTTTTGCTCGGCCGTGAGCGTGGCGTTCCGCACCGCGGCCGTCTTGGCCTCCGTATCCCCCGGAGAGGAAGAAGGTTTGATCATTTGCCGGAAAAACGTGCGGCGGTCGGTCGTTCTACTCATGGGCGCTCTTCTCCTGAATTTAAAAACCCTGCACCATTGGTAATAAAACCCTGTTTATCAATTCTTGGCGATAAATCTTATTACAGGAAAAGTGTCAATAAAAGTTGCAGGAAATATAAAATTGAGGACCAGGGTTAATTATTGGTATGGTTTAACCGATATTTCGAGGCATAATTGTGAATCAGTCATTTCACCTCAACATCAAAGAAAAAAACCATGAAAGCTGCAATTTGCTATGATTTTTCCAAACCCCTTGTTGTAGAAGAGGTTACCCTCGATCCACCCCAAGTGGGGGAGATCAAGGTTAAAGTCGCGGCCTGCGCCATTTGTCACAGCGATATTCACGCCATAAAAGGCTCCTGGGGAGGGAATTTACCCCTTGTGGCCGGTCACGAAGCGGCCGGTGTTGTGGCTGAGATCGGTCCCGGGGTTGATCGAGTCAAGGTCGGAGACCATGTAGTGATTACCCTGCTGCGCTCCTGTGGACGCTGTTTTTACTGCGCGGCCGGCCGGCCGTACAACTGCGAAGGAGAATTTGCCCTATCGCGGGAAACGCGTCTCTTTAATCAAAACCGAGAGCCGCTGGTTCAGGGATTAAACACCGCGGCATTTGCCGAATATACCGTTATCGATCAATCACAGGTGGTTACGGTTCCGGCCGATTTGCCTTTTGATCAAGCTTCTTTGCTGGCTTGCGGGGTGATTACCGGCCTGGGCGCAGTGGTTAACACGGTGCAGATCGAAACCGGGAGTCAGGTGGTGGTGATCGGCTGTGGGGGCGTGGGCTTAAACAGCGTTCAAGGTGCGGTTTTATCTGGAGCAAGCAAAATTATCGCCGTTGATCTACTGGACGACAAGCTGGAAGCGGCCCATCAATTTGGCGCCACGCACGGAATTAACGGCCGGAAGGTCGACGCCGTTAAAAGGGTCATGGAAATAACCAATGGCCGAGGAGCTGACTACGCTTTTGTAGCGGCCGGCAGTTCCCGGGCGATCCAGCAGGGGAGCGAAATGGTGCGTCCTGGAGGGACGGCCGTCATTGTCGGCATGCCGGCCAATGATGACGTGACCGTGCCGATTAACGCCCACACGATGACGTACGGCCGCACCCTGATCGGCAGCAAGATGGGCTCCACGCGGCTGACCCATGATGTGCCGTTTTTGGTGGAATTACACCGGCAGGGCCGTCTCAAACTGGCCGAATTAATCAGCGGCCGCTATTCGCTTGACCAGATTAACGAGGCCATTGCCGATGTTACGGCCGGGAATGCCCTGCGTAACGTGATTGTCTTTGACGATTGACCTGCTAATCCATCGCAATGGGTGACACCCAACTATGAAAATCACCGATATTAAAACATTTGTTGTCGAAAATCCGCCGCCCCATTTTGGCGGCCCGTACTTCATTTTTGTCAAACTCATCACCAGTGGAGGTCTTGAGGGGGTCGGTGAAGCATACGGCGTGCCGTTTGGTCCCCATACGGTGGCACGAATGATCGAAGATGTTGGCGAACGATTTGTCATCGGGTTTGATCCGTTCAAAATTGAGTCGCTGTGGCGCATTGTTTATTCAAGCGGTTATACACAGCATCCGGATTTGTCGTTGATGGGGGTGTTGAGCGCTATCGAAATGGCCTGTTGGGACATCATCGGTAAATCGCTCGACAAACCGGTGTATGAGTTACTCGGTGGGCAAATTTACGAAAAACTGCGTTCGTATACGTATTTGTATCCCGCGGCCGATCAAGCTGATGACGAATCGGTTTATTATGAGGCGGATTTGGCGGCCGAACGGGCGGCTGCCTATGTCGAAATGGGATTTACGGCCGTCAAGTTTGACCCTCTTTATCCGTACACCGCCTTTGACCCTCGCCAGCCGTCTATGACCTTGCTTGATAGAGCCGAAGCGTTTGTCAAAAAGATTCGGGAAGCGGTTGGCAGTCGGGCCGACCTGCTGGTCGGGACGCACGGCCAGTTTACAACCGCGGGTGCGATTCGGGTGGCGCGGCGGATTGAACCGTATGATCCCCTGTGGTTTGAAGAGCCGGTTCCACCGGAAAATGAAAATGAGATGGCGAAAGTGGCTGCAGCCACTTCTGTGCCCATTGCAACTGGCGAAAGATTAACCACCAAATACGATTTTGCCCGAATTTTGCGAGCGGGATCCGCTTCGATTTTGCAAATGGATCTGGGGCGGGTTGGCGGGTTGCTTGAAGCGAAAAAAATTGCCGGAATGGCCGAAGCACACTATGCGCAAATTGCCCCTCACCTCTACTGCGGCCCGATCGTTGGCGCGGCCAATATCCAGCTGGCCGCCTGCAGCCCCAATTTTCTAATTCTGGAAGGGATTGAAACGTGGGGCGGGTTTCACGCCAAAATCTTAAAAAAATCGATCGTGTGGCAGGATGGGTACATCTTACCTCCAACTGAACCCGGTTTGGGGGTCGAATTAAATGAGGAGGTGGCGGTTCGTTACCCGTATGCCGGTCACGACCGCCATCTTAACCCGCAAGAGCGGCCGCTATAATTTGACCCTTTGCCGGGCCTCTAAATTTGCAACAGCGTTGGTGAACATGATGCCGTTTACCAGGCGCATGAGCGAAGGGGGAGCAAGTCGATCAAAAATCCGGAACAGCAGGCCCGAAAGATGGATTGGCCGGTTGGCTTTAAGCGCGCGCAGCCCCTCTGCAGCTGTTTGGGCAGCCGACAGCGGTTTGAGGGGCAATTTTTCCAGATCAAAACCGAATTTTTCCAACACAGGAGTATCCGTCGGGCCGGGCTGCAAGACCGTGACGTGAACCCCGTGTGGTTTCCATTCGGCATTGAGGGCCTGCCCAAATCCATCGATGTACGATTTTGTCCCGGAATCGTTGGCCATAAATGGGATCCCGCTTTGCGCCCCCATGGCTGAGACAAGCAAAATTCCTCCATAACCTTGGGTAATAAACCGTTGGCCAAAATGATGGGTCAGCTTCATCGTTGCCACGACGTTGAGATGAATGATGTTCATCAGGGTTTGCTGTTTGAGCTCGGCAAATTGACCCGGTTGGCCGGTGCCGGCGTTGGATATCAAGGTGCCGATGGAAAGGTTTTTTGTCTGGTGAATGATCTGTTCAACGGCTGCCTCTTCAGTTAAATCGGCGGCGATGACCAGTGTTTGCACCCCAAATTGCTCTTCGAGGGTGGCTGCCAATTGATGAAGGCGGTCTTCGCGTCGGGCGATCAGCACCAGATGAAGGCCGTTTTTGGCCAGATGATAGGCAAACGCCTCGCCAATACCGGCCGAGGCACCGGTGATAACTGCCCAAGGGCCAAATTTATTCTTATCTATCTTAACCATAAAATTGAGTCTCCTTTTATTTCAGAATATAAATTCTGTAATTGATAAAAAAATTTAGCGGATTATTTTAACGTTTCAAGAGCGACCAAAATTAAATGGTCAATCGAATCCGCTGAGTCCTGAGCACGCAGACCGGCCAAATACCCTCTGACGACACCTACCAAAAAATCCGCCTGTCTTTCAACATCCATCGAGCTGGAAATTTCTGCAGCCTGTTGAGCGTTGGTCAGCGCGTGAACAAATGCGTGCTTCAGCCGGCCAAAGTGGGCGGTTATCGCAGCCACAACAGCCTCTGATGGCCGGCTTAATTCAAGTGAACTATTGCCGATCAAACAACCCCTGGGTGAATCACTATAGACATCTTGTTGGAGCAGCTCAAAGTAGTGAATGACGCTGGACAAGGCCGCTTCGGGCGCCTCTAGTGGGGCAATCATATTCGAGATAAAATGATCCGCATAAAATTGTATCGCTTTTTCAAATAACGCTTCTTTATCGCCAAATTCAGTGTAGAGGCTGTAGCGGTTGACCCCCGTGGCCCTTACTATATCGTCAATTGACGTGGCCCTGTATCCATTCTGCCAGAAAAAAGCCATTGTTTTCTGTAAAGCTTCCTGGGGATCAAAATTTCTGGGTCTTGCCATATGCTTGTTTCAGAATTAATATTCTGAAATAGAATACAATGCAATGGCCATCTTGTCAATATGATCACCTTTGACAAAGTTGATAAGATAATTATGATTTAGATCATATGTTCTGTGTGATAGTTTAGAGAGGATGTCATGAAGGTATTGGGTATTCGTTTTTCAGTAGTAAACAAGGAAGCCAGCGCTCTGGCTGATTTTTTGGGTTCAAATGGATTGGGTCTGCCGGAACAGGATTTGGGAATGGGGGATGCGGAAGGATTTTTTGGCGCGGTATTCCCGGCCGGGGAGCACAGCTGGATTGAAATGTGGCAGGAAGGGGAAGGTATGGAGGCGACCATCATGCTCCACATCGTCACCGATGATGCTGACGCGTGGGCGGAACAGGCAAAAGCGAATGGACTCAACCCGCACGGCCCGACTGACGCCCATGGAGAACGGATCTATTATCTTCAGGGACCGGGCGGGCTGCCCATCGCATTTTTGTCAAAACTGCCCTCATAACGGGGTGAGACAGGCGATATTTTTTAAAATTCACTTATGAAGCGCCTGGCAATTGATCAAACTGTTTCTTATTTTGCACTTTTCGGGTCTACTATGAAACGTTCTTTCATGGGCAATCCCCTATGATGGAAGGGCCATAGGAAATAGGAGAGAAAAGCATGCAAAATAGAGCTTTGATTTATACCTGCTTGAGTTTGGTTATTGGGTTGACGGCTGCCGTTTGGATGGGTCATCTGGCTCAGCCGGCGACGGCCGAACCGGCCGCCCCAACAGCTGCCAACTTAGTGCCCAAATATTGCGATACCTGGTTCTTATCGGGCGTAAATGTGCCCTGGCAAAATACCGGGTATGGGGCTGATTTTGGGACTGTTGAGGAGTGGGGGCAACATCTGTATTCTGCGGAACAAACCGAGGCGATGTTTGCGGAGCTGCAGGCGGCCGGGGTTAATACCGTACGCTGGTGGGTGTTTACCGACGGCCGGGGAGCACCCGAATTTAGCGCCAATAATGGTGGCACGGTGACCGGTTTGGACGCAAACTTTTTGCCCAGCATGGCCAGCGCCGTGCAGCTTGCCGATCAGTATAATATTTACATTGTGTTTAGCCTGTGGGATTTTGCCATGCTGTTTAATGACAGCACCGCTTTTGATCGAGGCGAACATGCGGGTGGCCATCGCAATCTCTTTGTCAATAGCAGCGCGCGGCAGTCGTTTATCGATAACGCCCTGCTGCCCATGCTGGCCCACCCGGTTGGTGGATACACGATAGGCACTCATCCCCATATTTTTGCCTGGGAAATTATGAATGAGCCGGAATGGACGGTATCTGAATTGGATGCGGTGGATTCACGGGTGCCACAGCCGGTTTCATTGGCCCAAATGCAGCGCTTCGTGGCTGAGCTTTCCTCGGTTATCCATCAAAACTCAACGCAGATGGTGACGGTGGGAAGCGCTGCCCTCAAATGGAACAGCGATACGGCGCTGGGAGCAACCGGCAATATTTGGGCGGATGATCAGCTTGCCCCCTATGCGGCCGATGGAACCCTCGACTTTTATCAGGTCCATTACTATCACTGGATGGATGGGGATGGGGTTAACTGGTCATTTTCACCCCTGGTAAACTCTTTTGCTGACGCCAGCCTCGACAAGCCGACCGTTATCGGAGAGTTTTCCGCCAATGAAGACAACATGAATCAATTTTTAACCGGTCTGCTCGATAATGGTTATGCCGGAGCATGGTCATGGGGATATGAACAGGTCGACGCCCACGGTGGCTGGGCGGACAGCAAAGCGGGGTATACCACCTTTAATCAAAATAATCGGTCGATCACCAATATCGCCAACGTGTGTACACCGGCCGCGTATATTCCAACGGTCGTTCGGTAGGGTGCTGCATTTCATAAATGATATTGGCCGCGGATTTCGCGGATAATCACGATTTTTCTCTTTAATCGGGGAATATCCGTGCCATCCGCGGCTGTTTTTTAAAAGCGATCCACTTAATCTAGGGCAATAGGTTTACTGGCCGATGGGCAGCCGAACGCGATTCTCTTTGAGATCAAGTGAAGGATCAACCTGTGCCGCTAGTCGTTCAATAGTCAGTGGATCATACCATCCCAGGCCAACGGTGACGTCATCTGCGGTTAGCCCATCCGGCAAGGAAAAAGAGAAAGAATCGACGAAGCGTTCTCCTTTTCGCCACAGAACGGTTGGATAACAAGGTTGGCGATCAACCTGAAAGATCGGCGTTTCGTTTTCTTTTTCGGATAGGTAAACGTGTATAAACATCGTTTGGTCAACCGCCGGCCGGTCTAAGGCTTCCCAAACGAAGGTTAATTGATCATCAATCAACTCCCAGCGAAGCAGCTGAATATGCTCACCAAATTGGGCGGGCAGCGGCTTTCCGGCTAGCTGAGGTTTCGCCTCGGCCGGAATGGTCAGGGTTTTAAGAATCTCCCCGCCATCGCGTGGATGGATTAAGGGCGTGTCGACAACGGCCGTGGGGTAAACCGCTTGATACGGGATCAGGGCATCTTTGGCTAGCCTCTGATCGACCATGATCATGTTGATCTGCTCGATTGGAGGCAAGACCAGACACGGGGGTGAGGGGATTGCGTGTGGTGAGGGTGGGCGCAGATTGTAAACCGGTTCTGCACCGTACAGAGTTTGGGGAATAAAATAACTGTTGATCTCTGGTGCCAGCGATTGACCAAATTGGGAGATTTCCCACTGGGCGACCTGAAAATCATCGTACAGCTGTGGATGTTCCGACCAGACGGCAAAATAATCGGAATAGGTGCGCTGAAAGCCCAGCAGCAGAAGCAGGCCGATGACGACCGTTCCAACATGACGGCGCAGCTGGTTGCCGTAGGTGGCCAGCTGCCAGGCTGCTGAACCGGCTGCAGCCGGCAACGCGGCTGCGGCCACAAAAAAGCGGGTGTAGGTTGGTGCGCCATCGGTCAGGACGATCGGCAAAAGACCAACCACCAACCAGCACAACAGCACGCGATTTGAAAAAGAGATCCGGAACGAGCGGACCCAGGTAATCAATAAACCACCCAGACCAATCCAGAATATGAGGGACAAAAATGGATCAAATACCGGCCGACCGGGCAAATTGTGACGAGCCAGCTGATCTCCAAAGCCCGGAACAGATAAACCCGCCAACGTTCGGCCGCTGTTGCGCAGCAGGGCCAAGGGGATTGATTCGGCCCCTTCCCCAAGGGTGTTGTAGGTGGTCACGGCCGCTCGAGCGGTTAGCTGATCCCAATTTTGGCCAAAGAAGAGGAGCAGTGGGGCACCGATCAGCAGAGCGATGGCCACGATCAGCAAAAAACGTCCCAGATGGGTAGAGAACCAAAACGAGGGGAAAATCTTGTGAGGGTTAGGATTCCGGAAGGAGGGGTGCCAGGTCAAGACAAACCAGTAAACGGCCGCTGCGGCAACGGGCACGAATCGGCCGGTATCAAACGTGTAAATCGATACGCCCAGCACCACGCCCAGCAAAATAGTGCGCCACCAGCGCGGTGGTGAAACCAGCAGCCATAAGGCAACAAGGGAAGCCGGAAGCGGCAGCATCGATTCAAACCCCAGGCGGCTAAAGTGTAAAAAGGGATAGAGAATCGCCAGGATATACGCCCCGAGCAGCGCTTTTCCTTCATTTTTATGGGGGCCGTCCAGGTTAAAAATCGCCCGAAAAGTAAAAAAAGCCAGGGGAACACACAAGGTCCCAACGGTGGCAATGGCGTAGCGAATTGCGCGAGGATTGTCGCTCATCTGCTGCCATACCCGGGTCAAGTAAACCACGGCCGGGTGCATCCCCCCAAATCCGGCCGAGAAATAAATTTGATTTCCAGCGTCGCGGGCCGCCAGAGTGACCCAACCTTCATCGAACCACAACCCCGGTGGGAGCGTATCCAGCTGCCAGAAGCGGAGCCAGCCGGCCAAGAGGGTGATAGAAGTCAGATAGAGAGGAGTAGCGTAGCGGGTCATCAGGTGCCAAGTTTAAAGTTAAAAGAGGAAAGTGAAAAGGAGATCGGGTGTTGGGTGATAGGTGAAGGGTGAAAGGTGGAAGGTGGAAGGTGATAGGTGGAAGGTGAAAGGTGGAAGGTGAAAGGTGGAAGGCGATTGACAAAGGGGGGTGACTGGGCCATAATTAGTGTATTAATTACACAAAATAGACGGTTTTAAATTACCATCTCTTTTTACTTTAAACAAAGGACTCAGGACTTCTTTTATGAATCTCATCACGTTGGCTACCTGCAATCTCAACCAGTGGGCCCTTGATTTTTCTGGAAACCTGGCCCGAATTGAAGAATCGATTCGCGTTTCGAAGCAGCGAGGCGCGACCTATCGGTTGGGGCCGGAACTGGAGATTCCCGGCTATGGGTGTCAGGATCACTTTTTAGAAGGGGATACGCTGCGACATTCATGGGAAGTTTTGGCCAGGATCATCGACAGCGATTTGACCGACGGTATTTTATGCGACATCGGGATGCCGGTTATGCACAAAAATGCTCGCTACAACTGCCGGGTTTTTGTCTTAAACCGGAAAATTTTGCTGATTCGTCCCAAGCTTATCCTGGCCAATGACGGCAACTACCGGGAAACTCGCTGGTTTGTACCGTGGCAGCGGCCGCGAGAAGTTGAGCCTTTTTTGCTGCCGACCCAAATTCGCGCCATTACCGATCAGAAAGAAGTGCCTTTTGGCGATGCGGCCGTGGCCGCGCTGGATACCACCCTGGCGGCCGAAACGTGTGAAGAGCTGTTTGCGCCCGACAGCCCCAATATTTATCTGGGATTAGACGGTGTGGAAATTGTAGCCAACGGCTCCGGATCTCATCATGAATTGCGCAAATTAAACAAACGCCTCGATCTCATTCAGAGCGCGACGGGTAAAAATGGCGGAGTATATCTATACGCAAATCAACAGGGATGTGACGGCGGCCGGCTGTATTTTGATGGCTGTGCCCTTATCGCCGTTAATGGCCAGGTGGTGGCCCAAGGATCCCAATTTTCGCTAAAAGATGTTGAGGTGGTGACCGCTACGGTTGATCTTGACGCCGTGCGCTCTTTTCGCGGGGCGGTGGCCAGCCGCATGGTGCAGGCCAGTCGTTCGCCAGAGGTGCCGCGGGTCAAGGTTGACGTGGCCCTGACGTCAGACGAACCAGGCGTTCGGCCGACGGCGCCGCAGCCGGTTCGCTACCATACCGCCGAAGAAGAGATCGCCTATGGTCCGGCGTGTTGGCTGTGGGATTATTTACGCCGCTCCGGGACGGCCGGCTTTTTCCTGCCGCTTTCCGGTGGAGCGGACAGTGCGTCGGTGGCCGCCATTGTCGGTTCGATGTGCCAGCTTGTGGTGCGAGAGATACGGGCCGGCAACCAGCAGGTAATCGACGATGTAACTCGTCTGGTAGGGGAGTTTGACGGGGACGCCCAGGCGCTGGCCCATCAGCTGCTGCATACGGCGTATCTCGGCACCGACAACAGCTCGAAAGAAACGCTTGCCCGCGCCCAGCTTCTGTCAGAAGAAGTTGGAGCGTATCAGCTGACGCTCAAAATTGATGCGGTGGTGGACGCCCTGCTCAAAATATTTGTGGCCGCCACCGGCAAAACCCCACGGTTTAAGCTCAACGGCGGGAGCGCGGCCGAAAACGTGGCCCTGCAAAATATCCAGGCCCGGCTGCGGATGGTGCTGGCTTATCTGTTTGCTCAGCTGCTGCCGTGGGTGCGCGGCCGGTCGGGGGCGCTGCTCGTATTGGGGACCTCAAACGTCGATGAGGCGCTGCGCGGCTATATGACCAAATACGACAACTCCAGCGCCGACATCAATCCCATTGGGGGGATCAGCAAGACCGACCTGCGTCGTTTTTTGCGCTGGGCGGCCGATCACCTGGGCTACAGCGCCCTAAAAGAGATTGTGGCTGCGGCCCCCACGGCCGAGCTGGAGCCGATCACCGAAAGTTATGCCCAAAAAGATGAAGTGGATATGGGAATGACATATGACGAGCTGAGCCACTTCGGCCGGCTGCGCAAGATGCAGCGCTGCGGTCCGCTGGAGATGTACGAGCAGCTGGTGCATGAATGGGACCATCTTTCCCCGCGAGAAGTGGCCGATAAAGTCAGGCACTTCTTTTACTACTACAGCATCAACCGGCACAAGATGACGGTGTTAACTCCTTCCTATCACGCCGAATCATACTCTCCGGACGACAACCGCTTCGATCTGCGACAGTTTCTCTACAATGCGCGCTGGACGTGGCAGTTTAAGGCGATCGAGCGGCGAGTGGCAGCAGCAGAGAATGAAGTGGATGTTTATCAACCAAGATGACAAAACTGTCCATCAGTCCTACCTGTACTTCCATCATCAGCCGGCCGTTGGGTGTTCCCTCAGGCAAATTTAGTGGAGGAAAGTCACCTCCTACATCGTCAACGGTTGTGTATTCATTTTCGCCCAGCCAAAGATTGTTGCACCCAAAATCCGTACCAAAACAAGAATCCGCAGCAGATGGATTAAGCTCAAACTGGAATTGGTTCCGGTCGATCTGATCGTGATAGAGGAATAGAGGTGGTCTGGCCCAGGCATCGAGATCGAAGACCGAAAAGTCATACGATTGGACGATGTCGTATTCCGTGATGAACTGCAAAGGGAGCGTAATCGTCACATACGTCATGGCATCGATATATAATGCGTCAACGGCCAAGATCCGTACGCTGTTATCCATGACCTCGCCCATATGCCGAGCATTGGCCAGGGCGACGTGCCGCAAATTGATGTCGGTCGGTAGGTTAGCGACCGCTTCAGGCGGGCCGGCCCATATGCCAAAGCTGTTTTCTGAACTGCCACCGAGGGTAGTTACATCGAGATAAAGCGATCTAAATCCAAGGGAATCTATCGGCAAATTGAAGGTGTCCTGAGCCAGGTCAATTTCAAAGCCTCGGCCGGGGCCGGTTTGGGCTTCTGGCGATGGGTTTGGGCAGCGATCCAGATCATGTGAAACGACGTAGCCTCCAGTTGAACTGCCGCAGTCAGTTGGGACTTCTCCAAATTCATTAAACGCACCAGGGGATACCCAGCGCAAATCTGTGCCGTGATCATAATTGTCATAATCGGAATTTGGATAACCGGCCTCTTTGTACCCACTTTGGGCTGTATAGCGGGCCAGGGAAACACGTTCTTTATTTTCGTGCACGTAGTACAATTCATACAGTGTGGTTGTGCCATACTCGGTCAAATTGCCGACAAATTCGCGACACAAGCCATTCCCTGGATTGTCGCCTCGAATCTCGTCCATGCTAAGCACCCAAAAAGGATTGATTTCGACCGCGTTTGAAATCGAAGTAGAGGATGCTAAGAAGCAAATATCGTCTCTGTTATTCGAATCACCTTGGGCTCTATCCCATTCACAGGTGTGAATTTCACAAGGATTATAGATGCCCCTTGTACACTGAGCAGTTTGGGTCAGGGGTTCAGTCGGATTGATTTCCAGCCATCTTTGGGTATGAGTGATCACTGCCTGCTGGCTGCTGCCGTTAATCGAATCGGGGTCTAGAAGCTCGACTCGGATCATGGAACTGCCGCTCTGGGATTCATAATCCGGGGGAATCAGAATCTCGTATTGGTAGGTATGCAAATCAGGATCGTAAGGGCTGCCCAAGGGGCTAAACGGGTCACCATACCGGGTACAGCCTTCGGGACCAAACTGCCCTAGATGATATTGTTTGAAAACCGGCTCTCCAGGCTGCTCCTGGAATGGAAATTTGTCAGTTTGAGGGTAAATGAGATTGGGCGATGCTGTAAAACCCTCCATGTTAGAAAAAACACTCAGAAAAGATAGGAACATCACGCCAACCAGAGAAATTGTTTTAAGTAGGTTTGTCATGTTAACTCCTGATTTCCATTACTGCCAATTCCCCGGAAAATATTTACGGGGAATCTTCCATTTACGAATTTTCCGGGGAATTAATTACAATCGGCAGATAGATATAGCAGGCAATCACCCCACAGCGGCCCACCCCCTGAAACTCAAATGCCCCGATATCGTGCAGGGGTGAGCCGGTGCCCGGGCGGGGATTCCCAGCAAAGTCGGCCGTCAAACCCATGTCAACTCCGGCATCAATAGCCGGGGAACTGAGCTGGAGGCGGAAATCACCGGCCGCGGGATCGACAAAGAGCGGGTCGGTCTCGTACAGCGAATGGCCGCCGCTGATGACGATGCCGGAATTAGCGTCCGGAGGGTTGGTAAATATATTGTAATCTTCTTCAACCCCGATTCCTTCAGCCATGAGATCAAAGCCAGCCACAATGGTGTTGGAAATAATTATCGTATCACCGGAATAGAACGCTGGGACAGTTAACGGCAGCGAATTGGAAATGGTGGTGTTTTCGACAATTAATACGCTTTCTGTAATCGAACTTCCAACGAAGGAGTTAGCCAAAGACAGGGCGGCCGATGCAACCGGTCCATCCTGGACGATTGAATTCGACAGCTTTGCAGACCCACCATAAACACCGATGACACCTCGATTCTCAACAGTACTGTTGTGGACAAATTTGCTATGATTGACCTGGAGAACGGGCAAAAAAGTGAGGCTCTCGCGCGCAACCATAATGGTTGGCTGCACGCTTTTATTATTCAAAAAAGTGCTATGATTAATAGTTAAGTTACCGTCTGCCCAAATGACGGTATCTGGTTTTTCGCCCAAATAAACATCGTTGGATAAAGTATTGGCCTCAAATAGTGAGTTCGAGATCGTCATCGTGCCAGAATAATTAACAATTCCACTAGCAAAATGGCCGGTGTTTGAAAAAAACAGAGACGAATCTATTTTTCCAAAAGCAGCGCCATCAGACCCATACCCCGTGTTATCTACATTTGCCCCATCAAGAAAAACAGAGCCCAATCCGGCAATATTATTAGAAAAAGAGCTTTCAATAATGTCCACCCTTCTTCCCTTAACCACAGCTCCCCATGGCCCAACGTAATTTTCATTTAAGTTTGAGCTAAAAATCTCGATCTCGACACCGTATAGAACATGCCCATCAAAACAAGGTATTTCTAGAATTGGTGGGAAAAATGCGTCACGATCATCGCATCGTTGATTTATAAATGTACTGTTAATTATGGCAATCTTATTATCTGAATAAATTGCAGATCCATTTGCACCATCAACCGCACCGTTGTTTTGAAATGTGGAGCTGTAAATCTTGGCCAGTTGGTTCGCATATATCGCTCCCCCCTTACCATCAACAGTCCCATTTCTATAATCGTCGCCGATAACCTGATTGCTGATAAATGTGGAATTGGTGACGTGAATGGTATCAATTACGCGAAAGACGCCGCCCAGGCTGCCCACATTGCTTATAAATATTGAATTAATAACTGAAGCGTTGACGGCTAACACCGGCCCTAATCCGTTCAAGATGTAAGGTGGATAGGAATAAGGTGGCCACTTAATATCAATTGGGGTCCTCAATTCATAAGCTCCTCCATCATAATGCAAGCTAAAAAAAACCACGCGATTGGCATCATTTTCGGCCATGTGGCTGTTTTCCATCAGGACATTGGTGGCCGAAATGGCGACTAAATGGCTGATAAAGGTCGAATCGTGAAGGTCCACATCGGCGTTGATGGCTATGATGCCGCTGAAATTATTCTCTAAATAAGCATGGGTCAGCGTTAAATCTGAGCGGCTAAAAATCCCCCCGCCGAAATTATCTTCAAAGGTGACGTGGTTGAGGGTTAGGGGATCACCCTGATCCACGATCATCCCAAAGCCAAAATTGCCCATCATGTCTTTAAAATGAACGTGTTGGATGGCCGGCCGGGCCCCATTTTCCACCGCCAACCCGGCCGCCCGGCCGCTGTCAAACGTCGGGCCGTCGCTAACAACGCCCCCAGTGAGCATCAAGCCGGAAATAACGACGCTCTGGTCGATGGCGGCCCCGGTGACGGTTATGACGGTGTTGTTCGGTCGGGCGTGGATGATCGTCGTGGCCGAGCTGACTCCGGTTAGGCTGACCGCCTTGTTGAGGGTCAAGCTTTCAGTGTAGCGCCCGGCGTTGATCAAAATCGTGTCTCCCGATGCGGCCGCATCGATGGCCGCCTGGATCGAATCACCCGGATTCACGGCGATGACGGCCGCTTTAACCGGCCTGAGAGATTGCCAAAAGAGGAAAAAACAGCCAAACGCGATCAAAATGGAGGTGAGCAGGCGAAATACTTTGGTCATTGTAAACTCTCTTTTTTATATTTTCCCGGAAAATGTCTTCCCTCAATTCTCTGGGAAATGCTTCAACGAAACCTAACTTTTATGAATTTCCCAGGGAATACTCCAGTAACACAGGCAGGACGCGATCGATCTCGTCAAATTCTTGTTGATGATTGAGGCCTTCAATAATCTGGATTTCAACGTTGGTTTGGTTAACGGAGTCGCTGTAAGAATCCATGCTGGCGATGGTTCCCTCATTTTTTGAGCCGGACAGCCACAATGTGGGGCAGCGCAGCTCCCCAGGATGATTCTCCGGCCAGTCGAGCATCGCCGTCAGCCAGGCCAACATTACCGGGATATCGACCCTTTGCCAGATTCCCCGATCCTCTTCCGACAGGTTTGTCAGGATCAGCTGGTCCTGCGCATGGAGATCGACAACCGGTTTCCATTTCAACTGAAATTCGTCGATAAACTGTCGAAAACTGCCACCGGCGGCCGGGCCAAAGGGAATGCCGATCACAATAAAGCGGGTGACGCGATTGGACCTGGTGGCCAGGAAGCGGCCGATATTTCCACCAAAAGAATATCCCCACAGCACAAATTGTTTGGCTTCACAGGCATCGGCCACGGCCAGCACATCATCACACATTTGATCGATGGTGTAAGAATTGGGATCGGTCGGCTTATCGCTCTCGCCATGCCCGCGAATATCCATGGTGATGACCGTGAATTGATCGTGTAAGCGAGATACATAACCGACCTCGTGCCATTTTCGACGAGATTGGCTGCCGCCTCCACCGTGCAGCAGCATCAGAAAGGGTCCCTCGCCGCTGACATCATAAGCGATGTGGAGGCCGTCGGTTGTGGCCGCGAAAGACGTTTGCTCCATGGGAGGTATTATCCGTTCAGGCGGCTGGAAAGTCAAAGCACATCAGAGTCGTTTGACAGAGTGCCAAAGCAGTGTTGAATGGGTCACAATTAAGATGCCGCTAATTAACAATATAATCAATTGACCTGGCAGGGGATCGATTAATGATCCGATAAATGCCCACAGCCACAAAGGGAGCGAGACCAGGTTAAATATGACCGAGATCCGCCACGGCCGATATTCATCCTGGCGCCATTTATTTTTCGACGTCAGATAAAAGGTGCGCGTCAGGTAAAGGCCCAGCAGATAGAGCGCGACCAGATAGATCGTCAAGACCACAAACAGCCAGGCGTCTTCATCTGTTCCAACATTTTGGGTCAGCCAACCGATCAAAATGCATAGAAAAAGAGTTGAAACCGGAATAAAACCATAAACGCTGACTTTAAATAATTTCGCTGCTGTATCCTGCTCGACCTGCATGGGAACTCTCCTGGTATCTTTGGGAAATTGGTTTTGTTAGACGTTAGAGTTGACAGCGGAAAGGAGGTAGTGAAAAAGGTCATGAATTGATGTTACTTGAGTCACGCGGCCGGGTGCAAATTTGTTTTTTTGAAACCAGGGTTGACAAGATTTGATTTATACATAATATAATTATGCATAAGAAAATTAGGAGGTTTTGACCATGCACACAAATTTCTGGCTCTGGGGTCGTTATGGACTGATTCTCTTGACCGGCTTTGCTGTTTTTTTCTTTGGACTGCTCGCTTTGGGCACGGTTCCGGCCCCTTCGACCCGGACGGCCACCGTGGTGACAGGCGAACTGGTGCGGGCCACCGAACCTCATCCTGATTACGGGGACATGTCGATCATTTTAGATGGCGGCCGAATATTTTACGTCAACCGGGCGAATGAACTCGATTATTTTGACTGGCGAGGTTTCTTAAACGACGTTCAGCCTGGTGAACAGGTCACACTTACTGCGGTAGATACGCTGGCTCGGAGATTGGTTGGTTTTGGTGGAGAGGTCAGGCCGGTTGCCGGAGTGCAAACGGTCGAAAAGATCTACATGGATCCGGCTGTTTCGGCCGATCGGTGGGTTTATCAGGGTCGATTTATGGCCAATTCAATTATCGCCGTGGGTATCTTGCTGTTGCTTCTGCTGCCGGATGTGCATCGGCGCTTCAATTCCCTGGAAAATGCTTAAGGGAGATCTCACATTTTCTTTTTTTCTGGGGAATTAAAATACCACCACACCCCATCAACCAAACGTTTCTCGACCAGCCGCGCTTCTTCCAGCAGGTCTAGATACCCTAACGTCAGGCAAAAAGCGGTGTAAGGATCTCGCTGCAGAATATGACCATATAATTCCTGGATGACCTCGAATACGGTATGACGGCCACCCGCCACCAATTCCAGACATTGTTTGCGCCGTCTTTCTATACGAATTAACTGCTCGGCAATAACCACCCGCGGGTTGTTTAGTGGTGGGCCGTGACCAGGATAAGCAACAGAAAAATCGAAACCCTGCAGCGTTTTGAGCGTCCGTACCAGGTGGGGCAGGCCGGGCATGCGGGCGGCCGGATCATGCGGCCACTCTTCGATTAAAGGGAGGGGAATCCGGGGGAAAAGGGTGTCAGCAGAAAGCATGATCTTTTGGTCCGGTTGATAAAAGCAAGTGTGGCTGCTGGCATGCCCCGGTGTGTAAATCACCTGCCATTGATGACCGCCAAATTCGAGCACGCCGTCAATCGGAAAATCAACCAGCCGCGCGGGATCGGCCGCGCTCCAAAACGAGGGGATCACGTCACGCGTAAAGTGCACCGCCCGCTCGATCCCCGCTTCCGGTATCCCACCCAGCCGCATGGTGCGAGCCACCAGGTCCGATCGCTGCCGCCAGAGTGCTTGATAATTCGTGGCCCACGGCCGGGCAATCGGTGTGACCCAAATTTCGGCCTCTGTATGTTCACCCAGGCGGCCGAGCAGTCCCATATGGTCGGAATGGGCGTGGGTAATGATGATTTTGGTAAGATCCTTGGGCGTCAGGCCATGAGACGAGAGACCGGAGACCAGAGACGAAAGGGCCTCATCGGTGTTGACGCTGCAGTCAATTAACACCGGCTCCGGCTCCAGAAAAAGGTAGCTGTTCATCGTTCCGATAGGGAAATTGGTGGGCTGTTCAATGCGAAACATGGCAATAATCAATTATCAATGGTCAATAATCAATGGTCAATGAGTGCTTACGGCATACAGACCCATTTTATTCGATCAGGTGTATAATCAACCCAATCTAATTTCGTATATCGTAAATCTCATCTCGTATATCCAATGTTTTCCATTCACAAAGTCGGCATTGTCGGCGCCGGGACGATGGGTTCCGGCATTGCGGCCCATCTGGCCAACAGCGGCATCCCCGTGGTGCTGCTTGATATCCCTACCCCCGATTTGCCACCAGAAGAGGCGCACAGCCGCGAGGCACGCAATCGGCTGGTACAATCCCTATATGATCGGATGGCTCATGGCCGGCCGGTGCAGCTCGGTCGCCCGGAACGTGGCCGCCTGATCACCCTAGGCAATACTGAAGATGATTTTGATCTTTTGGCCGATTGTGACTGGGTCATCGAAGTCATTATCGAACGGCTGGCTCCCAAGCAGGCGTTGATGACCCGTCTGGAGGAGACGTGCAAACCCGGGGCGATCATTAGCAGCAATACTTCCGGCATCCCGATTTCCCAGATCGCCGCCGGCCGCTCACCCGTGTTCAAAAAGCGGTTTTTAGGCACCCACTTTTTTAATCCCCCACGCTATCTCAAGCTGCTCGAAATTATTCCCACAAACGACACAGACCCGGCCGTCACAAAATTTATCGGCGATTTTGGCCAAAACGTGCTGGGGAAGGGGATCGTGCTTTGCAAAGATACCCCCAATTTTATCGCCAACCGATTTGGGGCGGTGACCGGCGGGTACACGGCCGAGCGGGCCCTGTCCGCCGGTTTGAGCGTGGCTGAAGTGGATGAGCTGGTGGGGCCGCTGCTCGGCCGTCCGCGCACCGGTTATTTTCGACTGGCGGATCTGGTGGGTTTGGATATCCGCACCAGCGTCCTGAGCAACCTTTATCCGCTTATCCCGCACGACCCGCATCGTCGCTGGCTGCGCGCTGAAAAGAGCTGGGCGGTTTATGAGCAGATGCTGGCCAACGGCTGGCTGGGCAACAAGGCTGGGCAGGGGTTTTACAAGAAAACAATGGTCGACGGCCGGCGTGAATTCTGGACGCTCGACGTGGAGACCCTGGATTATTCGCTGCCGCAGCCCCGCGTTTTTCCGGGTGTGGCGGCCGCTGCTAAAATCCGACTGCTGGGGGAGCGGCTGGGTAAACTGTTTGACGGGGATGATGAAGGGTGCCGCTACGTGCGCGACGTGCTGTATTTCACCCTGGCATATGCGGCGCACACCGCCCCGGAAATCGCGTTTAACCTACACGATATCGATAACGCCGTGCGCTGGGGATTTAACCATCAGGCCGGACCGTTTGAAATCTGGGATATGCTGGGGGTAGAAGTAACGGCCAAAAAAATGACTACTGCCGGGTTTGACGTGCCGGAATGGGTGGCGCAGATGCTGGCTTCCGGCCGGGCTTCTTTTTACGAGAACGGCACCGTTTATGATTTTAGCGACGGTTCGTCCCACACACGACCACAGGACCCGCGCCATCTGACCGTGGCTGCGGTGCGCCGCCAGCGGCCGCAGCTGGCCGGCAACGAGAGCGCCTCGCTCCATGAGCTGGGCGATCAGGTCCTGCTGCTCGAGTTTCACACCAAGGCCAACGCCATCGACACCGATATTTTTGCCATGGGGTATGAAGCGCTCGAGCGGCTGGGCGGTCCCTATCGCGCCCTCGTCATCGGCAACGACGGCCGTCACTTTTCGGTGGGGGCCAATTTGGGGAAGGCAGCCGCCGGGCAGGATCAGCAGGCGCAGTGGGAAGCGACGAAAGCGCGCATTCGAGCCGGACAGGAGTTTATGATGGCTTTGCGCCACGCTCCGAAGCCGGTGGTGGCGGCACTGCACGGCCGGGCTCTGGGTGGTGGAGCGGAATTCGCCATGCACACCTGGACAGCCGCGGCCGCCCACGAGTTTATGATCGGCCTGGTCGAAGTCAATGTGGGTCTGGTGCCGGCTTGGGGGGGATGCAAAGAAACGCTGCGGCGCAAAGTCAATCCGGCCGCCCGAGCGGGCGATCCGTCAGGGGCACTGCAAGCGGCGTTTCAGCAGCTCATGATGGCCCGCGTCAGCGGCAGCGCCTGGGAGGCGAAGTCGCTGGGATATGTCGATGAAGAGGCGAAAATTGTGATGAACCCCGATCACCGGCTGGCGGTTGCCAAAGAGATGGTGCTGAATTTGTGGAAGACCGGTACGCCCCCGCCGGAGAACGAGCAAATTTACGCGGCCGGCGCTGTGGGTTTCGAATTACTTCTCAACCAGCTGGAAACCGGTTCGTGGGAGCGGCCATTGAGTGATTATGATAAGGAAATCGGTCGTCACCTGGCCCGCATTCTGACCGGGGGCGGTGAAGATGCGCCCGCCGGCTGGGTTGACCCGTGGGTTATCCTCGACCTCGAACGGGAAGCCAGCCTGACGATCCGCATCAATGAAAAAACCCTGGCCAGGATCGAGCATATGTTGAAGACGGGAAAACCGTTGAGAAATTAACGAGATACGAAATACGAGATACGAAATACGAGATACGAGATACGAAATGTGAGATTTGAGATTTTAGGCCTGAGATTAAATTTGGATAGCTAAGTGAATCACACTTGAATTTGTAAAACCAGGATGACACAAATTTAATGGGTTGTCTCTTTAAAGTGGGAAAATTCGTGGAATCTTGTTTTAAAAATTTGAGCATTGACCTTCTTTGATATCTTGGTTGGGGTTTCACCAATGACCACCTATTCGTAATTCGTACATCATATTTCAAATTTTTAGACCCTATGACTATTCTCACCAACAAAACCATCCTCATCACCGGGGCGGCCGGTGGTTTTGGGCAGGAGTTCGCCCGCCAGCTTCATCAGAAGGGCAATCAGCTCATTTTGACCGATCTGAACGAGGATCATCTCGAAGAGCAGGCGGGAACGCTAGCGGCCGGTCAAGGGTCTGGGCGCGTCACCGGAATTGTCGCCGGTGATCTAAGCACCGCCGACGGAGCTGACGCCCTGTTTGAGCGGGTGTCGGCCCTGGATGGGCCGGTGGATGTGCTCATCAACAATGCCGGGATCGGTATTCTGGGTCGGCACGATGAAGTGCCGACTGAGGCGTGGGAGCGCTTAATGCAGATTAACCTGCTGGCCCCCATGCGGCTTAGCGCCCTGTTTGCTCCGCAGATGATCGCTCGGGGCAGCGGTCATATCGTCAATATTTCTTCAATTGCCGGGTGGACGGCCGAGGTTGGCCTGTCCGCCTATTCAGCCAGCAAATTTGGGCTGCGCGGCTTTAGCGAGAGTCTGGCGGAGGAACTTGGAGGGTATGGGATACGCGTGTCGGCCGTTTATCCGTTTTTTAGCCGCACCCCGATTTTAAACTCTCCCCGTTTTGGCACTCTGGGGGAGATGAACCCGATGGAAGAGACGGAGATTAGAGGAATCACCGAACCGGCTGATGTGGTGGCGGAATCGATCCAGGGGATCGAGCGCGATGCCCTGCACATCTTCCCGGACCGCACCGCCCGGATCGCCCATCGCCTGAAGCGGTACGCCCCAGGTCTGCTCAAGCGTCTGCAGCAGTGGATGGTGGCGGCGAACCGATAGGGAGATTGACGAATTACGATATACGATTGACGATTGGGTGGCCTTTGATTGAGTCACGAGCCGCAGACCACCTGTTAATCCGTAGGCAGTGAGGAATCCCGCCGGTCTCCATTAAAATGAAGCGGGGAACTGAGGTTGATATGCACATAATTGTGTGTATAATATAATGATGCGCTTTTCATGGGATGAAGCTAAAAGGGTAGTCAATTTAAAAAAACATCATCTAGACTTCAGGGATGCGAATATCGTATTTGATGGGTTGACCGTGACGATTGAAGACAAACGGTTTGAATATGGAGAAGATCGATATATCTCAATTGGCTTCTTACACGGAATAATTGTATTAATTGCGCACACGGAGACAGAACAGAATACAAGAATTATATCGATGCGCAAGGCGACCAGATATGAAGAAAAAATATTCCTCAAAACAATCGGAAAGTGATTTAAATTTTTTGCACAACGCCCAGGATGAGGATATCGATTTGTCGGATATCCCTGAAGTTACCGAAGACCAGCTGCGAGATGCAAAGATAAAATACAAGGGGCAGCCGATTCCGTCAGGGAAAGTGCGAGTCAATATGTATCTGGATGCCGATATTGTGGCGTTTTTTAAGGCCAAGGCCGGAGGTCGCGGTTATCAAACGTTGATCAACGACACCCTGCGCCAGAGTATTGCCGGTGAAAATCTAGAAACCCTTTTGCGACGCGTTATCCGCGAAGAAACGGCCGGCTACACCGTCGATCAATCAGAAGAAAATCAGCCGTGAGTTTCTAAAAGCTGAAAAGGGGGAGGTATCACTCACTTTGAGATGCGTGTCCCCCAACCCAATTAATCGTATAATCGAACCAATCGAACCAATCATATTTCCATGATTTCTTTCGAACTTCCCCCACACATCCTTGAGCGGATAGACAAATATAAGGCCATTGCCGTTGAGGTGATGCGGCCGGTGGCCCGCGAGCTTGATGAAAATGAGCATCAACGGCCGGTTGATTACATCAACGCCATGTGGCCGACCGTCAAGGCGGATTATGAGGAGAAGCTGGATTTGATTCGGGCCGGTGAAGCGCAAGATGTTGGCCCGGCATGGGAGCGACTGGAAAACATCCTGATGGTTGAATGGCTCAGCTGGGGTGATACTGGGCAGTATTTGTGCCGGCCGACCCCCTCGCTCGGTGGAGCGGCCATCGATGCGGTAGGCACCTCGGAACAAAAGCTGCGGCTGTATCAGCGATGGACTGAGGACCCACCAAAATGGGGTTCGATGGCCATCACCGAACCGGGAGCCGGTTCAGACAACAGCTCGATGCGCACCACGGCTCGCCTCGACAAAGAGACCCATGAGTGGGTGCTCAACGGGGAAAAAGTGTTTATTACCAACGGCCGGCTGGCCCTGGAAGAATCGCACGGATTGTGCGTGGTGTGGGCGACAATCGATCCCACGGCCGGCCGGGCCGGGATCAAGTCGTTTGTGGTGGAGGCCGGATCTCCCGGTGTGGTTATCGCCAAACAGGAGCACAAATTGGGGATTCGGGCCAGCGACACGGTTTCCCTGGTCTTTCAAGAAGCGCGTATTCCATACAATAACCTGCTCGGTAACCCAGAGGTGGTGCAGCGGACCAGCGGCACCAGAGGGTTCAAGGGGGCGATGAAGACGTTTAACGCGTCCCGGCCGACGATCGCCGCCAGCGCTATGGGGATCGCCCGGGCCGCTCTGGAATTCACGCGCGATACCCTCGCGGCCGAAGGGATTACCGTCGATCATACCCTACCGAAACACCGCCTGTCGGCCGTGCAGCGCGATTTGATGGAGATGGAGGCCCGTTATCGGGGAGCGTGGAATTTGACCCTGCGGGCGGTTTCCCAGCTGGTTTACAACGAAAGCAATCGGCTGGAAGCAAGCATGTGCAAATGTCGTGCCGGTGAGGCGGTCACCTGGATCACTCAAAAAGCGGTGGAGCTGCTTGGCCCGCTGGGGTACTCACGCGATATCCTGGCTGAGAAATGGATGCGTGACGCCAAAATCAACGATATTTATGAAGGAACGCGGCAAATCAATCTGCTGATTGTGGCCCGAGCCATATTAGGTTACTCGCGCAAAGAATTGGAGTAACAGACCACAGACTTCAGACTTCAGACCTCAGACCAGAGACAAGAGACGAGAGACGAATAAACCAATAATCAATAACTAACACCCAACACCCATCACCCATCACCTAACACCCATCACCCAACACCCATCACCCAATCCCCCTCGTGAACCCTCCTTTAACCAAACCCGCTCCTCCCCCACATTCTGCGCGCTGGTACAACCGGGCCGGAATTTGGGTTGGGATAGCGATCAACCCGGCAAGCATCACCTTGGGTGGTGGTTTGGCTTCGACCGTAGCTGTATCCGCCCTGGTGTGGTTGGTGCCGCTGGGGGCAATGATGCTGGCTTCTCTCGCGGTGATCTGCGGCATTATCGGCCGTCGCTATCGCGCCACCTTTGCCCGCTGGTCGGCACATACCTTTGGCCTGGGCGTAGGGGCGGTCTTGCTTAACCTGATGATGGCTCTGGGGATGAGCGGCTGGGGTGGTTTTCAGATGGGGTTGGGCGGTACTAGCTTTGGCAATTTGTTCGGCTTACCGTGGTGGGGTGGGCCGCTGGCAATGGCTATTTTGATTGTGGTTTTGGGGAATTTAAACGTCAACCGCTGGAACGTATTTGTGTGGTTGACGACCCTTTCCGCACTGGCCCTGGCGGTCACGGCGCTGGTGGCGGTTGGGCTGCGGCCGTCGCTCGAATACGTCACCGAACCGTTTTCGGCCGAGCGTGCGTTTTGGGTCGTGGGCAGCATTATTTCGTTTGCCTCGCTTTTCTCCCTTCGCAGCACCGACTTCACGTGGGATTTGGCATCCGACCGCGATGTAATTATCGACGGTCTCTGCTTTCTCGGGGTCTTTTTAATCTCGCTGGTGATTGGAATCCAGCTGTTCCGCACCACCGGAGATTGGGATTTAGCCCAAATTTTGGCGGGCACGCCGCTGGCGATTTTGGGCCAGATCTTTTTATTTGTTTCCTTGCTGTCTCCAGCTTTATCGACGATGCATTCCGGAGCGCTGGCTTGGGCGGAGATTCTGCCGCTAAAATATTGGCAGGGGTCGCTTATTTTGGTGGGAATCGGCTTGATTTTGGGGCTGCTGCGCTTTGATCGAGAGCTGTTGACCTTTCTCGACTGGGTTGGAGCGATATTGCCACCGGCTATGGTGGTGATGATCATTTCAGCCTGGTGGGTTAAGAAACCGCCCCCTCGCCTTACCCTTTTCGCCTGGTTAGTTGGCGCCGCCACCGCTATGGCATTTAAGCTCAATGGGCAGATTATTCACCTAGCTGCCGGAGCCATCGTATCGTATGGGGTGTTGGTTTTGGGGAAAAAGATATTAAACGAAAGATGAGAGACCGGAGACAAGAGACCAGAGATGTGTTTTGGGGTGAGGAAAATTAAAAGTTTGCCTGGCGATGGTGTTAGTCAGTAAACTACTAACGATCAATGGCCAAATCTTGAGCTTTGACAAATTAACCTTGATATCGCGTCGTCATTCCCGCGAAAGCGGGAATCCATTAAATTGCCGCCGGTGGATCCCCGCCGTAGTTTACCCCCGTGAAGACGGGGGCCGGGATGACGGCCTTGTTTTGGAAGTATCCGCATTTATTTGTAAATCTTCATTATTCGGCTGTGCCAAATTATGCACAAGGGATTAAACAGGGGACAATATGAAATTATTAACCGGCAACATTGATGGTGAGTTTCTTTTTGGGGTGTTGGATGGCAATCAGGTACACAATTTGACTGCCGGTGGATTTCCCCGCACGATGAGAGAAGTTTTAGCCTCTGGGGAGGGGGGATTGGCGGAAGTGCAAATGTTTATCGATATGAACATTGACAAAACGGTGGATGTTTCTGAAATCGAATTTTTACCGCCGGTTCGCCGGCCGGGCAAGGTATTGGCTGTTGGTCGTAACTATGCGGCTCATGCGGCCGAAGGTGGCACTGTCCCCCCGGACTACCCGATGTTTTTTCATAAGGCGGCTACCTCCCTGATCGGGCACGGCGGCACCATTGTCATTCCGCCAGTGACCGCTGAAGCAGATTACGAAGGTGAATTGGCGGTGATTATCGGTCGGTCCTGCAAAAATGTTTCAGAAGCGGAGGCTCTTGATTATGTTGCCGGCTATACGGTAGCCAACGACGTCAGTGCCCGCGACTGGCAGCGGCGGACCAGCCAATTTACGGTCGGTAAGATGGTGGATACCTTTGGCCCGCTGGGACCGGTTCTGGTCACCAAAGATGAGATTGACGATGTGCACAACCTCAATATTCGAACGTTCCTAAACGGCCGGGAAATGCAAAATAGCAACACGAGCTTTATGATTTTTAGCGTGCCATTTATGATCAGCTACGTGTCGCAAATTGTGACCCTGGAGCCCGGCGACGTCATTTTGACCGGTACGCCAGAGGGGGTTGGTTTTGCACGCACGCCACCGGTTTTTCTCCAGGATGGAGACGAAATTGTGGTAGAAATTGAGCAGATTGGGCGTTTGAAAAATTTTGTCGCTAAAGGCGAATAGGCACAGGCGTGTCTTAATGTTAGCTTACTCTTGTGGGAATTGTGACCGTAAAAGTGGTTCCTTGATTGGGGGCAGAATCAACTGAGATCGTGCCGTTTTGAGCTTCAACGAGCCGCTTAACGACAAACAGCCCCAACCCCAAACCGCGCCGATCAACCGTATTTGCACCCCGGTAGAACAGGTCAAAAATGAGCGGCTGATCTTCCGGCAAAATACCTATTCCCTGATCCTTGACTTTTATGGTCAGGTTGTCCAGGTTGATGTCGACCGTGACTTGAATGTCGAGCCGGCCGGGGGAGTATTTGAGGGCGTTTCCTACCAGATTAACGGCGATTTGGCGAATCAGGCTAAAATCAACGAGGATTCTGTTTTTTGAGTGCTGGTTCACCTTAATTAAAAGATGATTGGGTTCCCCCGTTTCCTGATGTACCTCTTTTTTAAATTTTTCGATGAACGTTTTACCATCGATGAAGCGCGGATCCGGATTGATTTCGTCAGTATTTACGGAATCTACAAAAACAACATCTTGAAGAAGATCGTTGAGGTAAAAAATTGAATCTTGAATCCGTTTTTCAATGCTTTCTTTTTGTTGGGCACTCACTCTATTCCCATATCGAAGAATCAAATCCGTTGAGTTTTGAATCACCGTCATCGGGGTGCGGAACTCATGTGAAACCGTTTGAATAATTCTCGTTTTGAGCTGGCTGACGGCCGCTTCGCGCTCGTAGGCCAGCTTGACCTCTTCCATAAGGCGGTGTTCCCGTTTGAGCGCATCGGACAGCCGGTCTCGTTCAATTTGAGCTTGCTGGGCGGCTTCCCGTTCTCGACGCCAGGCGACGTGAAAATCGTCGATGAAAATCATCACGGTGAACAGCACCAGGACGATATAAAAAGCGAGTTCGACGTAAAAACCGGCCACGATCCAGGCCGGTTCAGTTAGAGGTATCATCGCTGAATTAAGGGTGGTATTCCCAAGGGTTATACGCCAGTTGGCCGTAAAGATTGTGATCATGCTGAGGAGAAAGGCGGTGATTCCTGGTCCTCGGCCGAGGAGAAGGGTGGCCATGATGACAAAGGCATAGGTGCCGGCTAAAAAAAGCTCGTTGGGGGATAAAATAGACCAGAAAAAAAGATAGATGTAGGTTATAACGACGAGAACGGCCGCCCGAATTTGATAATTAATTTGACGATTGAGCGCCAGGTAAAAAATGGCAACGAGAGCGACATTGCCAACTATCAGAGAAATCCAATCTCGATTTTGAATGCTGGCCAGGGTGCCAAGGGCTACGGGAATAATGCCAAAAAACGCGCAAAGCCTGAGCAGGCTGGTGACGGTTCGCTCCCGAGTTTGAGCGAGGACCGAATTCACATTGTCGCTTGCGTCCAAATCAATCGGATCGGGCATGAAGAAGCGAAACAGATTTGCCCAAAACCGCTTGAAGTCGTTGGATGGATTCAAGATCATTAAAAAAGCTCGCGCGCAATGTTGAAAGACCGTTGGGTTTTGTATTTTTTAGTGAGTGTCTTAAATATCGAAACCTTTTTACCGGCAAAAAATTTTTACCGACAATGAAGTATGAGTTTAGGAGATTAATCTTATAAAATCAATAAAAACCTGGAAACCTGTACGTTCTGGCCAGCTGCAGGGTTTATCTGAGTAAAATATATAAACCTTTCAAAAATAATTTATCCGCAGACCTCGTAGGTTCACCTTTTCAAGGGTGGACGCGTTGGCTGCAAACCACTTGTCATTCAGAACGGAGCGCAGCGACGTGAAGAATCTCATCAAGCTTGAGTAAAAGGAGGCTGATTGGAAGCGATGCAAGCCCATTCATAGTCATCTCCACCTTCATGCCAGTGGACGGGATCCTTCGCTCCGCTCAGGATGACAGGGGGTCCGCGAACGATGAATCGGGTGATGAAAGACCTTTCTGCCCCTGAAGGCTCACCCCTAGGGCTCTGCGGATATTTTTTTCTTAAATCTTTTAGCTGGCTTCTTAAGGAGCAAAATTTTGAACTGTGTAAAATGCCGGCCGAACCTCTTCTTTAGAAGCCAGAAGACTATAACCGGCCATCTCCTCTTCAACACCAGGGCCATATGATAGGTTCCAGACAGTGGTTAATTGAACCCACGGCCACTGGGTTTCAATTCGCTCCAGGGCACCTTGGAGGTAATCGGCCTGTTCAGCCTGGCTGACGGTTGGATGATAGGGACTGTCAACGGTGTACCCTATTTCGGTAATCCATATCGGCCGATTAATCTCATAGGTGTCGAGAAGGGCTTTCAGGTCTTCGATGCGGCTGAGGGAAATGGCGTCTTCTTCATATGGGGCAAGAGGATCTCGGCCAAAGTCGTATACGTGGGCTCCAAGGACATCAAAACACTCACCTTTGGTTAAAAAAAGAAAGTGATCGAGAAAACGGCGATCGTCGACCGCTCGCGGGGAATTTTCGTTGGTGGGGGCCATGCCGGCCGTGATAACCAGCGCCTGCTCATCAACCGCCTTGATTTGTTGATAAGCTGCCCCAAGAAGACCGGCATATTGCTCGGGTGCAGCCACCCGGCCGTGACCGAGATCGTAGTGGAAAATGAGATTTTGTCCGGAAAAGCTCCATTCAGCGGCTAAATTGGTTTCATTCCAGATGATGTAGCCCAAAACGTGACCGCGATATCGATCGGCAACGGCGGTCACAAAGCGCAGATAACCTTCGAGGTTAAAGGGAAATCCGTACGGGTCATCACCGGCCGCCCACTGAGGGGGCATATCGAGCCGCAGCACGAGGTTCAAATCCTTTTCGGCCACTTCGCGCACGATGCGATCCGCATCCTGCCAATCAAACTGATTCTGTTGAGGTTCAACAGTGTACCAGGGGAGCACCTGCACAATCGTATCAAACCCACCGGCGACCGCATAGTCGAGGATGGTTTCATCAATAAACAGCGTGTGAACCGCCAGCTGAGCCGGCCGGCTCACCGATTGGATTGGCGGCCGTGGTGCTCGGGCGGTCCAATCAATATCGAGATGAGTATATTGCTCACAACCGGCGGTCAAAATAACGGGTTCAGGCGTTATGGGGGGTGATGGCGCGGAACAATTGACCAGAATGACAGCAAGCGGCATTAGAAGCAGACCGAGAAGCAGGGTGGGATGGTATTTCATTGACAATTGGTTATTAGTTATTGGTTATTAATTATCGCCCAGTGGTAAAAACGCCGCTCCGCGAGGTTGATCGGGATGAGTCATATCGATGACGTGCAGCCCGTACTGGCTGATCAGCGTGACGTATGGTTCCTGATAAACCAGGTCGCGAAAAAATGTCCCTCGGGGAGCCGATTCTTCGATGCCGACCGGGGTCGGATTTAGAGGGTCGGCAGTGTCCAGAATGACGAGGCGATGATCGCCCACTGCGTAAAGGTAACGGCCGTCTCCGATAATTTTCCCCTGATGAAAGGCTATATTTTCGGGCAGATGGTGTTTCTCAAGCTCGATAGGCCGGTTAAATGGGGCGGCTGCGACCCCCCGGCCAATTGTGTATAGAGTATCGTTCATAACGACCGCATCATAAATGGGGATATTGATCGATTCAGTTTGTGAGCCGGTTAACCGGCCATTTCCAACCTCATATGTTTTAATCTTTCCCTGACAGTAGCCGGTCCGAAAGTTACACCCGCCACCCATCGCTAAAACATCATCATCCTGTTGTACATACACCCAGGTAATAGATCCTGGCGTGGGCTCAATCTTTTTTGTAGCGTGAGGATTCGCGACGCTGACCAGATTGATTTCAAATTCACCATCGTAACCAGATACATAGCCGGTTTGGCCAACCTTGTAAAACGTGTTCGGATGGACGGGTTCGGCTAATTCGCTGATGATTTGCGGATTTTCCGGCCGGGTGAGATCGACAAAAACAATTCCACCAGGCGAGCTGTCATTTATGGATGCGTAATTAATCTCTTCCCGACGCAGAACCGCGGCATACGTATCAAATAAAACCACGTTGGCGATCGGGGAACCAATCTCGAGCGAGGAGACGATTTGGGGGTTGGTCGGCCGGGAAAGATCGATGATATGGAGGGTTTTTTCGTAGGGTACGATCGCGTATTGGCCGTATAAGAAGCGGTTGATCTCGAGCGGGGAAGTTTCACAACCACCTATAAAAATCATTAAGCCAAGAAAAATAGTGAGATAAATTCTTTTTGAGCTGGTCATGCCTAAAGAGTACCGTTGAATGCTTACGATTACTGGTCGGGCAGGCAACGCCATCGCAACGAGTGGCGGTTAACAACCGGCCAGCCACCGGCCGTTTTTTAGGGTATCACTTCAAAAATGACCGCATCACGATCGCGATATATTTCGATTAAATTGGG
>JASJCR010000047.1 GCA_030065875.1 Ardenticatenaceae bacterium
AATTAGGTAAGTTACAAAAAGTTTTCTGAAGAAGGTGTCCGCAGAGCGCGTAGCGCAGAACCGTAGGTTCGCAGATTTTCGCAGATTAGAGAGAGAAATCTGTGAAAATTCGTGTTAATCCGTGGCTTTTTTTAACAATTCTTTTTGTAAACTACTTAGCAGAAAAAAAAATGAGAAATTATAGCAGTTCGATATATCCGTAATCGCTGTCATCCGGATCGGATGCGATGCGGACCGGTCGCGAGCGGTTGTCAACGGTCATTTGAAGATCGTCGCTGTCGCGAACCTCGCCGCTTTTAAAACGAAAGCGCCAAACTTTTCGTCCCTTGTGAATGTAGCCACTGCCATCCATTTCAATATCGGCCGATTGGCCTTCCTCATTTGAAATGGACCCCGAAAAAGAGGAAATTGACCAATTGCGAAAACCAAACATGATGAAACTCCACTGCTCCATAACCTGCATTGGCTGCTGCATCAGGCATCTCGTGACGACCACTCCACCGTTGCCGTCGGTTCCATAGACCATGATTTAGTGTAAGGGGAGGGCGGCCGGTCAGACGTGGTGACAACGTGAATCCAAAGTGATGAAACCGTGAATGCACATTAGTCCTTTAGTACTCTCTTCCTGCAAAAATGGCCACTTGTAAAGCCCGTAACAGAGCAACCATAAATCAGTTTATTCCCGTCCAACCAAAACTGAAAACTCAGAAAAAGCCCATACAAACTCCCACTTCCCTGTGATGTTTTAACCGGCCGAGATATTTATAGTAATGCTTAATTACACGTCAGCTGAATAAAGTGAATTGGCGTGGTGGCCACCACGCTCCTGAATCTCGATCAAGTTCAATTAGGAGCGTGAGTAATGAATACTTTAAAAGTTAAGTTAGTGGGTCTGGTTTTAGCTGGAGCGATGTTGATCTCGGCCGTTGGTGGGGTTGCCTTGGGCAAATCTACCCTGGTGGAAGTGGATCAGGGTGTCAAAATCGCCTGTTCTGGCGGTACGAGCGGCAGCTGTGGGGGATAGACCGGATCGATTAATGTAGCCTATTGCTGAAATCAGAGACGCGTGCCTGATACACGTCTCTGATTCTTTTTTATTTTGGCGAGCCGTACGCATTAAAGCTCAATACAAACAGCTCATTATTTTGCAGGTGGTGGCGCTGAGCGGTGGTTAGGGCTTCCGCAGGCGTCAAACCGGATAACCAATGTTGATAAAATTCTTCCATCAGCCTGTTGGCCCGGCCGTCAGGGACCGGCCATAAAGAGCTGATTATGGTATTGGCCCCTGCGGCCAGGGTGGTCGTGGCCAGGCCATACTGTACATTTCCCGCCACGATTACGCTGCGCAGGGCGCTGCAGGCGGTCAGGGTCACCAGCGGCGGGAATTGAACCGCATGGAGCAGTGCTTGATGCCAAATTTTTTGATCGTGGAGCACTAAACCGCTCAAATATCCGGATTTTTCATCGACAAACGCATGGGTGGCAATATGGATAAAACGCGAATCAGATAAATCAAGCTGTTTTAAGCCATCTAATGTCGCTTCATCATTGTGTATATGGGTGATTTCGAGATCTTGGCCCACCACGTTTTTTATGGCTTGGCACTCATCTACAACGGCCGGAAGCGGTGGGTATCGATCTTGAAAATCACTGACCGAGAAAATATTCCCGGCACCTCTATCTCGTGAAATGGAGCGATTCAAGATTAATTCGAGGTCCTGCCATGAGGGAATTTGGCAGGGAACAGAAAGCTCAATCAAACGTTTATTTTCGAACAAAATTAAGGCAGGCCAGGGGATTAAATGGAGTTCCTGATGACACAGAAGAAGCAGGTTAATTTCTGGATGTAGAAGTTTTGCAATCTCTTTGGGGAGGAGAAGAGAGCCGATCAAGGCACAATCGCTGTCGAACAGGGGGCTTGCCGAATTTTGCGCACTGCCCAGGCGCTGTAATGCTTCCTGATGATGAGCGTCAAGATTATGATGAAAAATGTCGGCATGATCAGGGGTTAATACATGGATCCATAGGTCTTTCTTACCCAGATGGTAGGTGACTCCACACCAATTTTGCCCAAATTGTTTGTCCAACAGGGTTCTAAAATCTTCCTCCCGCTGCAAAATTTCAAATGATGAATAGTTTGATACCTGCCTGAGAGCGGTATGATTTTGCGCCTGGGATAGATCCTCTACCAAGCTTAATTTTTGGTGATTAAGCTGTCGAATTTTAAACGGGTTATTTTGGCCGATTAAATCCTCATCGATTGAAAGAATCTGAGCGACAATTTCTTTTTCCCGATCAGATAACATTTCACTGGCCGAAAATTGCAGCTTAAGCCGATTAATGGTATGCCCTGCTCTGGCCACTTGCATAAATGCCAGGGCTGTTTCACTTTCATTTTGGGCAGCGGCAACAGATAATCCGGATTCTATGATCGGCTTGCTTTCTTTAAGATAATGCTCGATTAATTCGGGCTGCCAAAATTGCTCTAAAATTTTGCTGATGTAGAGGAGTCCTGTTTTTAGATTTTCCAATCCTGACCTATGATCACCGTTCTTTAGTAAAATTAAACCCTTTAGTGCAAGAAGCCTCCAGTTTAGCTCAGAAGATTGATAAACGTTTGCTTCTTCGGCTCTCGAGCAGTAGTGAGCCGCAGTATGGACATCGCCGGCTTCAAAAGCGATTTGCGCCTGAGTGATCCAACATGCGGTTTCTTCAAACCCCAATTCCAGCTGTTGATATAATTTGCGGGCTTCAGCGATGTGGTGTTCAGCTGTTTTAAATTGTTTTAGATTTAGAAAGTAATGGGCGAGCTGTTGATGCAGCCATCCCTTTATATAAGGATATTGATCTAATTTGCCGCTTAAAAATTGATTGATCTCCTGCAGAGTCTCATTAGCTATATGGGTGTAATCTTCAAATTCTGCCAATTTAAGCTGCAGGCTGTATCTGCGGAATCGTGAGAAAATCGTGTTTTCTAAATCCAGTTCATTGAGCAGTTGTAAATATTTCCATGCCTGGTCCGGCTGTTGAAGAATAAGCCATACTTGAACGATTGAAGCCAGGGCGTAATCATACCCTTCCACATATTGGCCCAATTCCGGAAAAGCGAGAACATTTTCCAAGGTTTGGATCGCTTTTTGATAATCGCCGATTCCTATCAAACACAAAGCGATTGAGGATTCCATGTGGAGCCAAATTATCGGATTTGTTTGCAGCTGTTTATACATCGCCACCGCCTGGTGGCTCATCGACAAACTTTTCTTAAAATTGAGCAGGTTTTTTTGAATCAGGGCCTGTTCCTGTAAGTTATTGGCTAATGGGCCTTTGAGCTGATATTTGGAAAAAATGTTCCGCGCCTGATTGAGGTACTCAATTGCTCGATGAAAATGTTTTTGCTCCATTTCAACGCCGGCCTGGATCTGAAGCGCTTGGGCAACCCACACTTCATTTTCAGTACGTTCAAAAAATTGAACGGCCGTCGTGGTTTTTTCCAAGACTTTAGCATAATTGGTATAAAAAACGTGGGCCACGATGGCTTCACGATAGGCCAGCTTCCCTTTGAGCATATCCGCATCGCTGTCGATCAGCTGCAACTGGATTTGATTTAATATAACTTCCGACTTCTTTGGATCTGCCTCGGCTCGCATGTTGATCACCACTTTATGCAGCAGGACGTGGGTGATGAACTCCTGATTATCTGGTGACGTGGTGTTTAGCAGTTTGTCAAAAGTAGCTCTGGCGTTTGGCCATTGAGATACCAAAACGTACCCATACGCTAGCGAAAGCTGCAGATCGGACATGTATCTCAAAAACCCGATTTGGCGGAGATGTTCGGCCGTTTTTTCTAGTTCCTCCACGGCCAGCTGAAAATTTTCGGTGAGCCACACCTGGCTCATCGAAAGCCAGTTGGTAGCGATCACCCATTCCGGCCGTCCGGCCGCTTCAAAAAAAACGCGTGCCTGATCGGTTTTTTCTTTAACCCAAGCCGGTGAGCATAAACCCTGGGCGGCCAGCCCCCCTAAAAATGCCGCCCGGCCACGCAAAAACGGATCGGGCTGCGCGGCCGCTTTTGTTTCAATAAGATCAGCCAGCTGCCGGGCGAACTTTGGCCGGCGCAGCACCCAATAATTAATTCGTTTTTCAAGCGCGTCTAGTTCGTGAGGGTTTAACTCTGGAAGTGAAGTGATGATATGTGGAGGGGTTGAAGGGTGATTGGTGATTGTGGCTTCGTAAAGGTGAGCAAGTAATCCTGTACGACTCATAAGGTCAAAAGGTCAGCTGAATATCCATTGGGGCCTGGGGATTAAAATCTTCATCAAAACACCCCATTTCTATAAAAGGAATACCATCATACCTAAATGAACCCGATTCGCCAATATGACCTTTTGTTTTAAAATTTCCCCAGGTGACCTCAACCTTCGGAGGGTCAGACCAATTGAGCTGGTGTACGTCCCGGCAAAGAAGAGTCAGATGACAGACCTCGAGGTTTTCCAGCGGCAGCAGGAGCATAATCTGAATATCTAAATTTAAACGGCCCACCCGCTGAATGTCGCGCATTAACTCAATTTGCTGATCGGTCAAGCCTTGATTGCTGAGACGATGGTCTTCGAGATTTTTACTGTAGCGGTGGATCGAGTTTTGAATAATTGCCGGAGTCAAACGCCAACTGGCCGAGATTTTTTCTTGAGCATCTTGGGATAAGGTGGGCTGCGGTGGAATTTCAGCCAAAAAGGCAAGATTTACCGGCCGGTCCCACTTGGTGGACGCGATTTCCTTAGCGGCGGCTGGATCTTTGAGAAGCAAATCCCGCCACGCCAAAAACGCTTGATCGGCGTCTTCACTATCCTCGGATGTGGAAATCAGCGGCTGTAGCTGTCTGAGTAAATGGGGATTTAGCGCCAACTCTTCTTCATTAAGCATCGCCAATAGAATGGAGACGGCAGATTCCTGTTCTGGTGTTAGCCCCTGTTGCTGCAGCTCTCTAAGTTTTTCTTTTAATTCTTCGATGTGCATGGTTCGCAATCTGTTTAATTTAATGTCAAAAAGGCACCGGTTGTTTGTTTATGCATTTATGGGGTCAAATCTTACGTCTTTTGCCTGAATTTCTTGTATTTGGGTAAATTATCCTATTTATTAACCAAAGTTGCTACCTTACCTTCCCGATGAATGATGCAGGTTTACAAGATAACGGGTTAATCGATTCATTACGTGTCTCTATCGCCCACGGCCCCCCTGTCATCCTGAAAGAAGCGAAGATATCGTGTGAACAGTCAGGCGACTTCCGTGTTTAAGGGCTTGGCTAGTAGGGGCTTGGCTAGCCAAGCCCTTACAAATGCAGATTGTTTGGATAGGTACAATCGCCCTCGGGCCACCTTTCTCTTTAATTTACAAGGATCCCGTCAATTTCCATTGATATCTAGAAGAGAAGCGTTTCCATTTTCAGCCATCCAGGCCTGAATGCAACTAGACGAGATTCCTCGCAAAGCCTGTCCTGAGCGAAGTCGAAGGGCTCGGAATGCAGGTGTTAGGGTAGCAGCTTGAGTTAACTATTAATTGGCTGCGGCCTTCTTGAGAGTTGCAATAAATCCCTCAAGCTGCAATTTAAACGGATCAGCTGAGATTTGAGCCAGGGTGATGGTTTCCGCCTCGTCATCCTGCACGGCCGACCACAATTGATTTGAGCTATCGCGCAGCAGGCCAATCTCTTGCCAGTGGACCAGACGACCACCCGGTACGGCTGCTCCTTCGATTTGCCCGGCCGGCTGTAGAGAGCCCAGGGCTCTGGCCAGCGGTTCAGCCATTTTGGCAAGGGAAGGGTTCTGGGTAATAAGCTGCTGCAAGGGCCTCAAATCATCCTGACGCGCGGCCGCCAATCCAAAGGAGAACCCCTCTAATGGCAATTCAATTTGCATCTGTTGAGACAGGGTAGGGGGGGCAAACGCCTGATGGATGTGGGTTAAGATTTGCGTCTCATCATCGATCATCGTCAGCAAAAAATCACCCTCTTGATCCGGAAATTGCTCCACAATAAAGCGATCTGCCAAATAATATGTGACGGTATGCTCTAGTTTTTGCGAGTCGATGTACGTGACGGTAATAACAATCTCTGGTTGGGCAGTGACGGCCGTCATCAGAAAAAGGGTGTTATTGGCGTTGATTTGCCCATCTTCTTTTTGAAACCAGCCGTGTTCGACCAATTGCTCAAACCCCTCAGTCAGGAGAGCTTCTTTTTGGGCGGGCTCGGCCGGAAACAGCAGATCATTGTCAACCCCCACGATTTTTCGCGCGTCAAGGACGTTGAGTAAATAGGCGAATTCACTAGGTTCAAGTTTTGCTTGCATGATTTTCACTCTTCCAGCTAATCAAATAAATCGAGAACGGAACGGCCAAATCCCCTAACGATAATTCCCGCACCCGAGCCGATGTCATCTAACCCTTCCGAAAAATCTCCGGTAAAGACGTCACCAATCCCATCGACAATATCTGCGCCGCCCTCAACCGTTGAAGTCGCGATCCGACCGACGGCCACAACAGGGCCTTCAATAATTTCGGCCGCTCCTCGCTCGACAAATGAGGGAACGTATGGAATATCCGGAACTAAATTTGGAAGGACATCAATTTCCAGCCCGGGCTGGGTAGACCACCAGGAAATGCCCCCAACTTGCCCGGAAAGGGGGTTGCCGGTTGGAAACGGTTCGCGCCCCATGTAATCATACCCAGGCCCGACGTTGTGATAGTTGTACAAATATCCGGCCGCGTCGTGAAAAGTGCCGTGATAGCCGATGGCATCATTGTCTCCGGGAACATACGCGTCGTCACCCGGGCCGACCATGCCGCCGGTTGGATTGAGCAGGGAGCCAAAGACCGGATCCACGCCGAACGTTTCCCCAACCAGATCGCCGTACCGGAGCGACACGGTTGATCCTAAGAAATTCGGATGCCGATTTACGTCGATATATGGTTCATTGCCACCAATAGCGTTGGCATTGGCCAATAATTCCCGGTAGCGGCTGTACTGTTCCCGAAATTCAGCGCGATCTACCCCGCGAAGATCGGCGATCTCATCCAGAGTTGGCCCCATTTCTTCGACGTTTCCGGTATCGTTAAAAACCAGGTGCTCCATGAGTTCATTTAACCGGCCGTTGCCTGCCCCTTCGTACTGCGACCCGATAAAATCTCGCATGTAATCTTCTTTAAACAGTTCGCTGGGGTTTTGGACTACGTATTCCTGACTGCTGGTCGGAATAGAACCACCCGAGCCGCCAACCGGTTGACCGGTACTGACCCCGCTACCGGGCAAAGATCCCCCGGAACCACCCACCGGCTGGCCGGTGCTAACTCCACCTCCCGGAAGTGAACCCCCAATGCCCCCAACCGGTTGACCGGTGCTTATCCCACCGCCCAAGCCTGGGCCTCCGCGGCCGTTGCTGCCTCTGAAGGGAGCTGCCGCTTCCTCTTCCGCCTGCTGGAGAATGGCCGCAATCGATGTTGTGACCCGATTAGCTTCCCGGAGCGCTTCGTGCAGCCGAGTGGCGGCCGGCATCATGACCCCATCCATCTCGGCAAAATAAGCTTCTGCACCGCGCCCTTCCCAACCGCCATCGCGCAAGGCTTCAAAAATTTTGACGATCCGGGCCTGCATCGCCTGGTTCTCTTCGCCGTGTTTAGAAAAGAGATCGGCAATCTCCTGCAATTTATCGTAATCGGCTTGTACAAACTCGTTGCTCATGGTTTTCTCCACAGAGGTTTATGGAGTACATTAAAGTGTGTTTTGGGTTAAAAGGCAAGCCATTGACGCATAGGCAAAAAGCAACTCTTTTTACACAAAAGGTGAAAAAAATTAAACTATTTTGGTGCAAAATAAAAAACCCCGCCTGTTGCGGGGTTTCTAACTCCATGGTATAGCGATGTTGGTCGATGCGGGTTCCTGGATTTGGCTGTGGAAGTGGCGCATTGATTGCTGGTTTGAATCTGTAATGGTGGCTGAATCGGATGTGGATGATGAAAGGTGTCCAAGTCGCCTGCACCGACCGTATTTGGTTGTTGGAGTATGGTTATTATCTTAACGTCTATGGTGAGGCATTTCTATCCGTAGTAATACGTAGATATTAGCCGCGCTTCTTTTTGTAAAAAGAGGCGACCTGGGCCTTGATCGCCTGGGTTTCGAGATATTCCGGCCGGTTTAGGATCTCTTCAACTGCATCCTGAGAGCGACGGGAAACCGGCCATTTTTCTTCACTGGCCAGGCGAATCGCCAGGCGGGCGGCCAAAACCGCTGCATCCTGAAGCTCACGTAAGGTTACTTTGTCGAGCGTGTCGTAGCGGGTGTGACCATACCCACGGCCGCCGGTTGATTGAGGAACCGACTCCATGCCGCCGGTGGGCACCCCTTTGAGCAAAAATGGATAGTGATCGGAAAAGGCATTGACCGATTGGGTGATGCCAAAATCTACCGCCATCTCTTTTTGCCAGGCAGCCACCAGGGTTTCCAGAGCCTCCCATTCATTTAAGGCCACCCCTTTATTCTCAACCGCTCCGGCTCCATCCATATTAAAATAGAAACGAATCTGGTCAAGTTCATGAGCGTGAGCGTCAACATACGCCCTTGAGCCCAGTAAGCCGATCTCTTCAACCCCCCACAGCGCAAAACGAACGGTGTGGGGTAAGTCGACGGCGTGTTTCCCAAGCAGGCGAGCCGTTTCCAGAACCGCGGCGGCACCGGAGGCGGGATCTTGGGCCCCCTGGGAGATATCGTGACCATCATAGTGGGAACCGAGCATCACAATGGTTGATCGATCGACTTTGCCGGGAATCTCGCCGATGACATTCCAGGAAACGGCCGGCTCACAGCGGTCTGTGCTGGTGATGCGGACCGAGACCTGACCGTGGCGCTTCAACAAGCGCTGTAGGAAAGTCCCATCTTCATAAGATACCGAGATGCCGGGTATCAACGCTTCATTTCCCTCAAAACCGATCCCTCCGGTGGCCGGACCATACGCGGGATAATGGTTCATAAAGATAAATCCTGCCGCCCCATTTAAAAGGCTCCGGCCGTATTTCTCGCTGCGATGCACCCACCTTTTTGACCCTTTTGGGAAAACAACGCTGTTGGCGAGGACAATTTTTCCGTCGATGTCGGCTGCGAGTTGATCAAAATCGGCCGGGGAGCCATCGTTTAAGTCGATTAAGGTTGCTTCAACGGCCGCCGGTGGGGAATAGGGAAGGGAGATGCAGGGAATTTCTTTTTGAATTGGTGAGGTGATTTCAAGGGTGACTTTGCCGCGCCGCCAGGTGACGTAAGGAAACTCCTCCAGGTGAACATCATGCAGGCCATACGCTTCCAGTTTGGCCTTCATAAAATCGGCCGCCAGCCGTTCTCCTTTTGTGCCGCCAAAGCGGGAACCAAACTCATCGCAGAGGGTAGTGAGGACATCCATCGCCTCTAACGATGTATACCCATCGCCGGCTAGCGCTTGATCGAGATGAAAATATTGATTGTTAGACATGATTGTTCCTGTGGTTTTGCAATAGTGTATGAACGAGAACGGGATGGTACAGGGAGATTGAACTGGAAGCAAAAACCCCGATCAAAGGATCGGGGCCGTTCCAGAGTGTGTTGTGGTTGGGAATGAGGAACAATTGTCAACAGGTGGACAAAATGAAAGTGGGGTATGCCCTGTTAAGCTATGTGGTATAACGAAAGGGGCGAGAAAACGTTACAAAATTCGATATTCAGCCTATGATATACTGATTCTATGCTGCTGTTTATATGGAAATGCTGGCTTAGTAGCGGTTTATTTTTACACCTCATCCCAACGATTTATTTTTGTGATTACCATGAGTGATGGACAATCGATTCACGTATCCACCCAGGGAGGGGCGTATTTTGCGGCCGATGTAAATATCGGCGGTGGAGGCACCCTGATTGGTGGAGATCAAATTAACAACCATTACGAATATAAGATATCGCTGCCAACGGCCGATATTCGTCAAGCCCTGCTGCGGGCCACCTCACAAGGGTATCATTCTCCCTATCGACCGGATGGGCCGTTTCAATTTGATGATTATCCCCTGTTCGCCGGCCGTCAACGAGAAATTAGCGCGGTCACCGACTTAATTAATCGGTATCAGGTTGTGATCGTGACCGGCGCGGCCGGCATAGGCAAAAGTTCGCTGTTAGCGGCCGGTGTGTTTCCCCCACTTGCCTCTCAAATATCACCCGGTGCCCAAATTATTGAGCTGAATGATTATCTTGATCCTGAATCGTTTTTTGAAGGGTGGCTAACAGAAAATCGCTTCTCAAGCCCCGGTCAACTGCCGGCACAGCTGACCCGCATCATTACTGAATCTGAAAAACGCTTTGTATTATTCCTCGATTCTTTAGAACGGTACCTCGATCCGCTGCTCAGCGAACAAAGGCGAACCGCCCTGCGGGGGATTCTGAAAACGGTTATCGAGGCGGTTCCTCAAGAGAAACTTCGCCTCGTCTTAAGCTGTCGCGACAATGACCTGACCCAGTTAAAGGCCGATCCTCTTTTTGGCGATTTGATGAGCCAGGCGATGACCTTCACGGTCACCCCCTTTGATTTTCAACAGGCCCGTGAAGCGATCGTGGAGCCGTTAAAAATCTCCCAGGAGCGGCTCATTATCTCTGAGGCGCTTCTGCAAAACGCTCTTTTACCCGACCTGGATCGGCTATCCCCAAGCCATCCCTCAAAAATATTGCCGGCCGACTGCCAGGTTGTGGCTCATCGGCTATTTTTGCTGGCGCAGGAGGCTTTGCAGCCGTCGATTGACGAACCGTTTTATCAGAAAGCCCACGGGGGATTTGGGATCGATCGTCTGGTCAGTGAGCATTTAAAGCAGCGCTTAATCGGCATTGTCCCGGGCCATGAGGATGTGGCCTTGACTTTGTTTTCCCAAATGACAGACCCTCAATTTGAGGCGTGGGTTCCTCTAAAAGATTTAGAGGCGCTTCAAACAAATTCCGTAGACATTAAGCTTCTGGTGAATCGCCTGGCGGCCGCCGGGTTGCTCGATGCCAGGGTGGTTGATGGGCGTTGGGTTGTGGCTTTTGGCAGCATCATGTTGGCCAACTTTGCCTTGCGGCTGGCCGATCCGGAAACGAGAAGCAAGGTTCAGGCGCGGGAACGACTGGAATACATGTGGGTACGCTACTTCAATGATTCGAAAGCGCTGCCAACGGCCGATCAATTGCGCGAGCTTCAGGGCGATCAGGCGCTTGGTCAGCCCGAACCGCTGCAGGCGATCCTGCTGCTGCGGGCTGCGTCTGAATGTGGTTTGCCGCTGCAGCCGTGGATACAACGGCTTGAAGATGGTCAAACCCTGTTGTTAATTCGCCTGCTGGAAGAGGCGGATGATCAGGGTAAAAGTTCGCTGCTCGTCCAGCGGCCGGCGGTTTTGAGTCTTTTGGATTTAGACGGGCAGCCGTTTGAGCCCAACTTGCTGTCCAAAACCGCCGTCGGGTCGACCTCTTCATCTACCGCTGTCCAGGAGGTGGCAGCGGCCATGCTGACGGCCGCTTATGGTGCTGCGGCTCAGGCACGGATTATGGCCCAAATGCCCAATCCTCAGGAGCCCCATATCGGCATGCGGGTGCTGCTGTCCGATTTAAATGAAGAAATTGCGGCCGATAATCGCCAGCGCCCGTGGTCATGGCGCTGGCGCATATGGTGGGGGCGGTTTAGAAAGCGAATTTATCGCTACGGTGGCGAAATCGGCCGCCGGGCGTTTGCCAGCGGATTCGGAGTCGCCCTTTTGCTGGGATTGTGGCGCATGCTTATTGCTTTGGCCGGCCGAGAATATAATGTAGGGCCTTTCTTTGGGGTGGGGTTTTTCTTTGGGTTTATTACCGGATCCAGCGTCATGTACGCCGTTTTGGTCAGCCGCCTATTTGCGCTTCCGCCAGAAGCGCTCAATCCCTTTGACAAGCAAAATCCCATTCGTCCTGGCCGGCGCACAGCCATCATTTCCGGCACGGTCGCTTTTGCCCTGGCGCAAATAATAGTTGCCCTGATCAGCTTTTCTGCCGTTTTGTGGAATTCCCCACTTCTGTTGCTTTTTTTCGTCGGTGGTGCAGGGGTTGCCTGGGCGGTGTGGGACCTGCCTGAAGAATGGGACCCGATCGCTGCAAAATGGCGCATGCTTCTGGCTGGAGGGCTTGTCGCCGCCGCGCATCTGCCGGCCGTTTTTGCCCAACAAAGCGGATGGTTTTACCGTATTGAATATCCGATCGTTGAGGGAATCGAAAACCACCGGACTTTTTTTGCCGTCTATCTTCCCGAGGGGATCAAAACCTCGTTTCCCAATTGGGCGGCGGTCCCCTTTTTGCTGGATTCAACGATAACCGGCATCATAATCGCCTGGGGCGTAATTTGGGGAGGAAGCCGGTTTTATCGCTGGCTGGTACGTCAGGCTGAATGATGGCGAAAATGCGGCCGGCTGCGGGTTTATAAAATTGAGTTGACCACTCTCTTGTTGCCGAAAAAATGCAGGTGAGCCTGGGCCAAATGGAGGCAGGCATGAAAAATCTAACCCGATGGACATTAATTTTGGCCACCCTGTGGCTGTTTGTGGTGGGGTGCGCCTCCGACGTGGTGTCACGAGTGGACGCCCGCGTGTGGTATGGGCAGCCGGCCAACACTGAGATCACCGACGATCAATCAAAACCGCTCAGTCCAGGAGATGGCGTGCGCACAGACGTGAATGGCCAGGCGCGCATTCAAATTAAAGGATGCAGCAGCATCTACCTCTATCAACAAAGCGGTTTGCAAGCCTCAGCATGTGCAAGAAGCGGTGGCGGCACATGTCTGATCAACGGGATGAGTGCTCATAATCATCAATGTTCACAGGAAGTTGACGTTTCCAGCGGTACCGACACGGCGATTATCCGGCCGTTGGGCACGTGGTACGCTCTGGGATATCAACCCGAACCGGAAGTAACTTTGATAGTTGTCCTCGATGGGAAAGTTGAGGTTGACCCGGTGATCGATATTGCCACGGGGTCGACGGGTCGGACCTTTGACCTGGGAACAGAGGAGTTTGCGTTTACCATGCCCGACCCTCCGCGCCCGATCGCTGGTCTGCCCCCCAGAACACCGCTGCCGCTGACCGATTTGCCGGCCGTGGCCAGAGATCTGGGTCTGGATATTTATTTTCCCCAATTAGAGTTTCAGGCGTCCGTTGACGGGGTATTACCGGCCGGTGGGCTTATTCCGGCCGGCAATCAAGATGATTTTGATGAGGATGAGTTTGACGAAGGGCCACAGGGATTGATTCTGCGTTTGGGTGGGCCAGATGGAGACAGCCCCACATTCCGTGAGGCTTATTTTGCCGCAGCGCCGTGGCAGGATATTGCTTCGGAGATCAGCGGCAATCCCGAGTATCAGGTTTTATTTGATTTGGGTCGCCAAGGGGTTGAACCGGCCGCTCAATTTGAATACAACCCGGACCGGGCATCGGCCATGCTCGGCCGGCTGAATTATCGCACAATTACCCTCATTGTCCCCGTTGAGGATGAGTTGGCAATGCAAATTGTCGAGTCGTATATTCCTTACCTGTTGGAACTTGATATCGATCCGGCCCTTAATTTTTATGAGGGATCAAATGGTGAAGAAGTTGCCGCCAAAAATCTTGAAAGTGGCAATGCGATTATCTGGGTGCAGACAATAGAATAAAAAAAGAGAGGTGGAGATCTAGCGGGCGCTAAATCAACCACCTCAGAGGGAGCCTACACAAGAATAAGAATAGCCAATTTTGGCAGAATGTCAACCCGAAAATCAACCAATTTTGCCAAATGTTATGGCTCTTTTGGTCACCATGACTAAATAATCAGCGTCGGCCGGTATTTTTGCCGGCCGACGCTGTTTAAATCAGGGAATCAAGGTCGATTAATCGACAACCCGTCGACGAGTTCACCGGAAAATCCGTTGGCGGACCCATCCCAAAACAGGCTGAAATTGCAGCTGGTTGAGCTGCCCAAAGATGCCGAGGCACATTCGATGATGTCAGACCAATCGCCTGAGGCACCGCTGACCGAGAATGACCCGGCCGTGGTTAGATAAACGCTGTTGATCGCTTCATCATGCCACACGCCATTGACGTCCTCACCGCTGGTGTTGCTCAAACCGACATCCGAGCCATCAAAGGCCACCGACCAGGAACCGGCCGTGTTGGACCCAAAGCTGGTAGGGATGAAACGGATGAGGTCTTCATCGAGGCCGGAGACGCCAGGAACGGAAAATCTGTTTTTGGTGCTGATAAACAGATCGCCTGAGCTGGTTTCGTAAATGGCGTCGATATCTTCCCCATTGGTGGTTAACCCAACGTCAGACCCGTCAAAATACATCGAAAAAGTGCCGCTGGTGTTGTTGCCGAGCGAAGAGGGAGTGAAGAGCACGATGTCGGAGTCATCGATGGCTCCCACATCAGGGATGGATGAAGCCACGGTGATGCTCAGCAAAATTGATCCGTCATCACGAACGTGGAACGCATCAACATCTCGATAGCTTGAGCCGCTTAAGCCAACATCCGACCCGTCAAAATATTTCGACCAGGTGCCCGTGGCGGTATCGTAAGCCAGGATGTCTTCGTCGGAAAAGCCAAAGCCCACATTGCCTCCGCTCGTGGAGCTGACATAGAGGATGTCACCGCCAGATGGTGGTGGGGTGCTGGTGGGGGGCACCGGCGTGTTGGTGGGCACGATTGGGGTGGGGGAGGGTGCTACCGGCGTATTGGTCGGGGTGGGGGTAGGAGCCACCGGTGTATTGGTTGGCGTCGGCGTATTGGTGGGCACTACCGGGGTGGGGGAGGGGGCCACCGGCGTGTTAGTCGGGGTCGAGGTAGGAGCTACCGGTGTGGGAGACGGGGTAACGGGCGTATTGGTTGGCGTTGGGGTAGGCGCAACTGGCGTGTTGGTTGGGGTCGGTGTTGGTCCGGTGCCGCTCTGGCCATCAACAACAAGGGCGTACGGTTGGGCACTCTGGGGGACGTTGCTGCCGTTTATGGTCACGGTCCACGTTCCGGCCTCGGCCGCCTGAATGTACACATTTTCTACGTTGTTTACCGAATCACTGCTGCCACCGCTGGTTGACCACCCACCGCTGAAAACATTGCCTCGATATACCGTTCCGCCGGGGCTGGTAACGGTTAGATTCAGGTTGTTTACCAAATTGACGGCCGCGGTTTCAGTTGAAGGGAAATCGCTCCATACCAGCGTGACTTTAAAGGTGGTGCCGGCCGTTACATTATAGTTATAGGTATCACTTTGACCGGTTGACAAGCCGCCGGCATTGTCAACCCAGATGTGAGATCCATCTGTTGCGGCGGCCAGGTCGATTCGCCCCCAACCTTCATGGACGTTGGGAATGGGGAAGTCGTTATCGTTGGCGCCGTCGTTGTTTTCATCGAGCAGGTCCACGGCCGAATTGATCAAGGTGCCCTTAACCAAAGCCGCACTGGCGGCGTGGCCTTCCGATTTTTGGTAAAAATCGCGGACGACGGCCGCTCCTCCGGCCGCAATCGGATTGGACATCGACGTGCCCCCGAAGTATTTGTAGTCATCGTTAAACGGCATGCCCCAACCATCGCTTTGGAACAGCCCGTTTTGAGGGTTTGGGCTGCCGTCATACCCCTGCTGGAACATATCGGAGTATCCGGAGAGGATCCAGGTGCCCGGAGCCACGATATCCGGTTTGATGCGGCCGTCATCAGTCGGGCCGCGACTGGAAAACGGAGCCATCTGGTTGGCGTTGCCACCCGACGGATCGCTGGCCAACGGTTCTGTTGAGAACCCCCAGCGCTGTCCGGCGGTGCCCACCGCGTTTTCTCCGCCCATGCTGGTGCAAGTTTGTCCCGCCTGATATGAATCGCTGGAGGTATAACTTAGACCTGTATCACAGGCAAAATTATCCGCCCGTTCTCCTTCGCTTGCCCCGACGGTCAACACGTTTTTGGCCGTAGCCGGAGACCCGATTGAATCATTGTCAACCACGCCGTTGTTGTTGGTATCAACCCCGGAGTTGCCGGCCGAGAAGCTGATGAGCATATCGGGGTTATTCCAGATAAATTGGTCGGTGGCTGCGCTGTCGGCCGTGTAATCACCGGCCGCGTTGCTGCCCCAGGAATTAGAATGAATGCGTGCACCGGCGTTGTAGGCCGGCAAATACAAATTGCCGAGGGGATCGGGTAAGCCGACCAGATAATAACCATCGGGTGTCGCCCCACAAAAGCCAATCGTATCGATGTAATCTTCGACCGACTGGAAGACGAGGCTGGCGGCCGGGGCTGACCCCTGGCCAACGCCATTGATACCACCATCCCCCAAAACAGACAGGGCAACGTGAGTGCCATGGCCGCTGTCTGGATCTAAAGCGCCATCAGGGAAAGCGTTATAGCAAAATGGGGAACTGGTGGCAGGGAAATCCTGTATGGCCACGATGCGGCTGGCCGGCACGTCTGGATGAGCGGTTGCGGCAACGCCGGTGCCCAATCCGGTATCGGCAACGGCCACGATTTGAGTTGAGCCGTTGTACCCGTTGGCATTGGCGATGGCTCCGCCGATAATTTGACCGGCTCCATACTCATTGTGTTTTTCATAAAAGAAAAAATCTTCAATCCAGGCCACTTCAACGATATAGGCGAGAGCGTCTAGCTGTGGTGAGTTGGCCAGCACCAGGGCCGAGCCATCATCATACCGGGAGATTTCTGCCCCGGTGGCAATCAAAGCCCGCACGTTGGCTGCGTCTGCCGATCCCGCCTCAAAGCGCACGCGGTAAAGCTGGGCATCCCCTCTGCTGATGTCTGGATCGAGGCGGTAAGCTGGTTCAAAGACTCCAACCCAGCGCACAAAATCAAGTGCCTGAACCGCGTCGACCTGTCCGGAATTTAACTTTACTTTGAAGGCAAAATCTGGAATGTATCCATGGAATTTCCCCCCTAATTCGATTACGCCGTCCTTCCAAACCTGTTCGATTGGTCCATTGAACTGCACGATATAGTATTGGGCCTGTCCGGTGGTGCTTTCCCGCGCCTGCAGGCTTTCCGGGATCGGCAAGGTTTGCCCGGCCGTGGGAAAGAACGCTCCGGCTTTTAGCCGAATGGGGTAATTTTGCAGTTGGGGTAGTGGGCTACCCTGACTGAGAACCGGCCCCACAAGAAGTAAAATCATGACTCCTGCCAGGAGCCGAACCAGGGGTTTTGCAAACCGACGCATGCGTTTTGTCCTCCATTTCACGTATTAAATCTAAAGAAGATGGCATACAAAATTAATTGGATATTCGACGATGCGATTTGGGTACAGCGGAATAGATTGAATTGAATTGATTGGTATTGCAGAGGGATCGCCTTTAAGATTTTAATGCAATGTTAACAAAAGTCAAGGTGGCGAGACGGGTGATGGGTATTGGGTATTGGGTGATAGGTATTGGGTGTTAGGTGGTTTCTCGGGCGCTGCGCCAGGAGGACCAGGCCAGGGGGAGAGAGGAAATGAGGAGTAAAATTAGCGTTGGGACGGCCGCTTTGGCGAAAAATGCTTCGTTGATGTGGGTCCAAATTGAAGCGGAGAGGGTGTTAAAGCCAAGCGGGCTCAGAATCAGGGTGGCGGGCAACTCTTTAATCACCGTCAGGAAAACCAGCAATCCTCCGGCTGTAATGCCCGGCCTCATTAACGGCAGGGTGATCCTGCGGAAGACCTGCAGGGGGGTGGCTCCCAATCCCTGAGCCGCTTCGGCAAACGTATGAGGGATTTTTAGCAGCGTGGTGCGTTGGGCGCCAATCGCCTGGGGGATAAAGAGGACGACGTAAACCACCAGCAGAAGAGGCATCGTTTGATACAGCGGTTGGGCAAAATTTAAACCGGCAAAGACATAGGCCAGTGCCACCACAATGCCTGGCAGGGCGTAGCTGGCGTAGGTGAGTTTCTCAAAAAAGGCGGACAATTTGCCCGGTTTGCGCACCACCAAAATGGCGATCGGAATCGCCATGGCCATAGCCAGGAAGGCAGCCCCACCGGCCGCAAAAAGGGAGTTGAACGTTGGCTCTAGCAAGGGCAGCAGCGCCCCTGTATTTTGCTGGATCACCGACGGTTCAGCCACAAGCCAATCCTGCTGCAAGCCGCGGATGACCCAGTATGTGAGGAGGATGATCGGCAGAATAAGCGAGATAAACACAACCGAGGCCGCAAAAGTCAGGGCTGGCCAGCGCCAGCGGCCGAGAGCGAGCCGCTTATGAGGGCGCATCACTTCCATATCTTCGTTTGACAGGTTGGTTTGGCCGCGCGTCCGGGATTCAAAATACAGGATGACCATCGTCAGGATGACCAGCATGATGGCCAGCGAGGCGGCTTCATCCAAACGATACCCTTGAAAACGATTGTAAATAACCCGGGTGAAGGTGCTGTACTGGAGGAGAGTGACCGCCCCAAAATCGCGCAAGGTGTAGAGGGTAACCAGCAGGCCACCGGCGGCCATCGACGGTCGAATAACCGGGAAAATGATGCGGCGGAAAATTTGCCACCGCGAGGCCCCGAGGTCTTCGGCCGCTTCGATAATGGCCGGATTAAGCTGCTGCAGGCACGCCCGGACCGTCAAAAAGACATAGGGAAAGGTAACCAGGGTCAAAACGGCAAATGCACCGCTAAACCCGTAAACGCTGGGCAGTTTTTCAACGCCAAAAAGGGGTTCAAGCAGCCCCTGCAGCAATCCTTTTGGGGAAAGAAAAGAAATAAACAAGTAGGCAAAAATGTAGCTGGGCATCACCAGTGGCAGGGCGGCTAAAACAGACCATATCTTGCGGCCGGGCAGATCGGTGAGGGTGGTCAGCCACGCCAGAGGGACGGCAATTGCCGTGGCCCCGGCCGTGACCGATCCGGCCAAAATCAAGCTGTTGCCCAGCACGTTTAGCGTGGTTGGCTTAATAATGGTTGCCGCGGCCGCTTCCCACCCCTGGATCATCTGCAGCAGCAGATAGGCCGGTACAAACAGGATAAGACCCGCAACCAGGGCCGCTCCAAAATAGAGCATCAGGGCAAAAGGGGAGTCTATACGATGGCCAATTCGACTTTGGAGTGGGTAGGCCGCCGGCATCAGGCGGGATGCGGTTGTTTGAATCGCTCGATGGAGTGGCTGGGCGATGGTTTGCTGTAAGCTTACCGTTTTGGATCTGGATTCAAAAAAATGGATTCCCATTAAATTCTAACTTCGCTCATTTCAAGTGTTGGTCTCATTTATAACAAAGGGGCCAGTGGATATCTAGCCATGGCGTTCATTTCAAAATTGATTGCGGATTAAAGAAAAATAGGCACGGCGTTTAAACGAGAGTTAACCACGGTTAATAATATTGATTTAATGACAAGATTTTTGATTGTTAAATGAAAAGGTGGTCCGAGGGCGTTTTAATCCATCCACATGTGTGAGGGCTTGGCAAGCCAAGCCCCTACTAGCCAAGCCCTTACATCGGTTTCATCCTGACCACCTGTCCGCAGCTTGAACCCGGCAAGGAGGGTGCAATTTGGGTGATATCTACTATTGTGCCCGTCTGCAAAATCATTAATCATTAACTCCAGTTGTAGCTTTCATACGCAGCCGAATAAATCCGACTGCTAGGAAAATCGAAACGCATTAGATCGCGTTAATGAATATCCTCTCAAATTTATAAAAGGTGTTTCATATGAATTCATACCGTTATTTTCTTGGTTTTGTTGCGGTGGGCATGATTTTTTTTACGGCGGCCTGTGGTGGATTTGAAGAGCCTCTCACCGCGGCCGATTGTTATGAAGATGAATATTTTGATCCAAGTGATGAGGCTTGTTACCTAAAAGAGAGTGTATATGCTGATGAGGGGGACGAAGATTTTGTCGGGGATGAGGCCGCATATGACGACATCGTAAATGATGATGCGGCTTACGATGATGACTTTGTGTTGACCGCGGCCGATTGCTATGAAGATGAGTATTTTGATGAGGCCGATCAAACGTGCTATCTAAATGAAGAGGCGTTTGCTGCTGAAGACGGCGGTAATCTAGGGGGATGGTTAAGCTCTCTGGCTGAAGAAATTGTCGACAATGAAGTTGCCTTTAGTGATGGTGGGGAAGGACAGGTTATCATTCAATATGCGGTGGTTGGCGACCGGATTTCTGATCCACAAAATGGAGAAGCGCTCACCGATTTGGAAAGCGAGATTCAAAACGATTCTGCATCCCATAATGCGCTGTGGGAGCAGTTTGCCACATTAATTCCGCAGGAATTTCGACGTGATTTGACCCAATTTGGGGTATTTACTGATGGGATCGACGGCACGCTGGCGTACGTCGAACCAAACCCGGATAATCCGGAAACCTGGTTGATCGTGCTTGACCCGGCCGATACGGCCGATCGGGATGATTTCACCTACACCTTGATTCACGAGTATGGCCACGTTCTGACCTTAAACGATCGGCAGGTGCCGTTTGATCAGGAGGCCTATTTTGACGATACGGGGGATGCTTACGAGGCCGCGGCCGAAGCATGCTCGACCTTTTTTACAGGGGAAGGGTGTGCTGAGGATACTTCGTATATTGGCGCATTTTACGCCACATTTTGGACGGAAATTTATGATGAACTTCCATTTCCCGATGAAGAGGGGATCGTCGACGAAGATGAACTGGCCGATTTTTACGATCGCTATGCGGATCAATTTGTGACCGATTATGCTGCAACCAATCCAGGTGAAGATATTGCCGAGTCATGGACCCATTTTGTGCTTAAGCCAAAACCGGCCGGGAATACTGTGGCTGAAGAAAAAATTCTCTTTTTCTATCAATACCCCGAACTGGTAAAGCTGCGGCAAGAAATTTTGACCAGGCTTTATGCGCAAACGCGCGGCTGATTATGCAGCTGGTGAGACCTAAATTTCAAATTCGTTTTGATAATCTTTCATCGAGGCTTTAATTACTTTGTAGGCGTGCTCTTTGCCATAAACGAGGTCGATGCGGGTGTTGGACGGCTGCCCCGGCCGCAGTTTGTAGGTCAGGAAATAATGCTCCAGCCGCTCCACCATGACGTCCGGCATTTCTGAAATATCGTTGATATGTTTCCAGACGTTATCCTGCTCCAAAATGGCCACAATCTTGTCGTCCGCCTCGCCGCCATCGATCATTTGCAGGCCGCCAATCACGCGAGCGGAGAGAATCACTTCGGCCCGGTTAATCGGCCGGTCGGAAACCACGCAAATATCGAGAGGGTCTCCATCCCCCCGTTCCGCTCCAGGCGCCAGAGCTCTGACGCGTGAGCCACAGTAGGTGCGCGGTACAAACCCGTACAGCGTCGGCGGTTGTGAAGAGGTGCGCTGCGGCCGGTCCACGCGCATGTAGCCGGTCGTTTTGTCGATCTCGTATTTGATGAGGTCAAACGGAGTAATCTCGATATAAGCGGTGACGTATTCCGGGGCGCGTTCACCGGTGGCTAATCCGTGCCACGGATGTGGTCGAGCGCGATAAAATGGTTCGGGAAAAGGCATTTGGTATTAAAGCTCCAAGCGTTAATAAATTTGTTGAAACAGTTAAATTGATTTCAAATTAAGTGGTTGATTTCTCAAGTTCATAAACAAATTTAGCCAAAGATTAACACGGATTTTCACAGAGCTCCAAAGGAGCAAAAGAGAAATTGGTGTTAATCTGAGAAAATCTGTGGCTAAATTTGTTTATGAGGGGCAACACTTAACTATCCCCATCAGTATCGTCTACTCCGGCCAGCCAGCGGGTTAGCGCAAAGGCGGCAATGGCCATCCCTAATAAAATAAGAGCGGTGATAAAGGTCACGCGCAAATCACGCTCCAATGCGCCATAGACCAGCAGCGGCATCGTTTGCGTGCGCCCCTGCAAATTGCCGGCAAAAAGAATGGTGGCCCCAAATTCGCCCAGGGCGCGAGCCCAGCTGAGGATCAATCCGGCCAGAAGCGCCCGAGCACTTTGAGGGAGAATCACATACCAAAAAGTCGTCCAGCGGTCAGCGCCATCTACGGCCGCGGCATCCTCGTATTCCCGCGGCAGGGATTCAAAACTGCTTTGAGCCGCTCGGATGTAAAAGGGCGAGGAAACAAAAAGCTGCGCCAAAACAACGGCCGCGGCGGTAAAAGTAATCGTAATATCGAGGTTGGCCAGCGTCTGGCCGATCAACCCTCGGCGCCCAAACGCGGACAGAAGAGCCAGACCCGCGACTACGGGAGGCATCACGATGGGAATATCAATTAATAAAGTTACCAATCGTTTGAAGGGGAATTGATTGCGAGCCAGAAAAAAGGCCAGGGGGGTACCAAATAAAACGATAAGCGCTACCGTTATCGCAGTTGTCCCGAGACTCAAAATCAGGGAGGAAAAGATTGAAGGCTCATTGAGAGCTGCGTCTCCGTCGAGGGTAAGCGTCCGCCATATCAGTCCGATAAACGGGATGAGGAGGAACAAGACCATAGCGGTGGCCAGGCCCCCTGCTGCCCATCCCCGAAATTTTTCCGGCCGCAAAGCAGGCAGCATTTGACCTCTTGACATCCTGGTTATCCTGATTACCCATGTTTTCATATTGATTTGGTTGATTGAGGGAGAATTTTCGGCATTACGGCTTCGGGCCAAACCCCCAGCTCATCAGTATATCCTGTCCCGCTGGACTGAGGACAAAATTAATAAATCTCTGTGATAATTCCGAATCAGCCGTATCGGCTAGTGGGGCGATCGAGTAGGCAGCCACGACATTTTGTCCGGTGGGAATGGCGATTTCTCTTACTTCTTGGTCCAGATCCGGAGTGATGTCAGACGTGTAAACAATCCCCGCATCGGCTTCCCCCAGGGCGATTTTGGCTAAGACCTGCCGCACGTTATCTTCTTCAGAAAGTAGATTAGCATAAAAAGAATCCTGAAATTCACCCGGCATTGAGGCTAAAATTTGATCGGTGTATTGACGTATGGGCACCCCTTCAACCGCTAAAATAAGCCCCACATTCGGCCGGGCTAAATCTTCGAAAGCTGCGATTTCTGCAGGGTTATCCTGGGGGACAACCAGGGTCAGCTGATTGGTGGCAAACTCGGTTTCTGAGCCAGGTTCAACTTGACCGGCCGCAATAACCGCCTGCATTTGCGCCGGATTGGCGGAAGCGAAGAGATCGGCCGGTGCCCCCTCCCGCAGCTGGGCGGCCAGTTGAGACGAACCAGCAAAATTTAAGATGATCTGTACGTCCGGGTTTTGCGCTTCAAAGCTTTCGGCCAACGCTAGAAAGGCATCGGTGAGGGATGCGGCCGCGAACACCGTCAATTCTCGCTGATTGTCAGCCCGGTTTCCACGGTTGCAGCCGGTCAGCAAGAGTAAAATTATGAGAATGCGTCCCACACTAAAAATCATCGATCTTCCCAAGGATTTGGTGACTTTAATATGTGAACCCGAATCGGGAAATTTGCTTTCCGACTCACCTTAACCAATCCACATGTGCAGGGGCTTGGCTAGCCAAGCCCTTACATAAAGGCTAACGTATGTTATAGGCAAGAATTGTTTTTTCAAGTGCGTGGGGCGTGGGATGAAAAAAAGGACGGCCAAAATTTTGGCCGTCCAAGTCAAGAATGAAAGAGGGAGAAGTTAGAAAATTTAAAAAATTGCTTTAAAACAACTCAATATAGCCGTAATTTGAATCGTCTGGGTCGGAATTAATGCGTGCTGAACGGGTTTTATTCCCCATTTCCATCGACAAATCGCTGTCAGTTTCTACGGAGCCGCCAGTTAAGCGATAGCGCCACACTTTGCGATTTTCCTTATAGTAGCCGGAGCCATCCAGCTCGACATCTGCAGAATTACCGTTGTCATCCGAAACTGATCCCGAAAAAATTGGTTTTCCAAAGCCAAACATAGTACTTATCCTTATAAACTAAGCTATCCCATTGAGCCACAACATCAAGCCAATTAATGAGAGAGGACTTGCCACTGCATTGTAATGGAAGCGGAAAAGGGTGATCGTTGCAGCAGCGTGAACGGTCTGAAAAGAAAACGTGAACGATTTTTTGGGGTTTAGTACAGCGGTCCTAAAGGTGATAAGCGTCAGCCAACAGCTGCACGGTATGGCGTATTGGAAGGGGATGATTTAAGATATTCAAGTGGGTTTGAATCTGGGTAAAGCAGCCGATATTACCCATGACCACCATCTCCGCCCCGCTGCTGATAATCGCCTGTGCTTTTTGACGGCCGAGCTCCTGGGCGATTTCCGGCTGCTCTAAATTGTATGTTCCGGCCGAGCCACAACAAAAAGCCCCGTCATTCAGTTCAATTAGCGATAAATTGGGAATGGCTCGCAGAAGATCGCGCGGCGGATCGGTGATGCCCTGGGCGTGGGCCAAATGGCAGGCGTCGTGATAGGCGGCCCGGCGCGGGGGCTGTTCCTCTGGTATATCGCGCAGTCCCAGCGCCGCCAAAAACGTGGTCACATCCTGAACCTTGTGGGCAAACGAGGCCGCCTCAGATTCTTCACTTTCACCCTTGAACAGCAGGGGGTACTCGTGCATACCCGACCCGCAGCCGGCCGCATTGGTGATGATGGCGTCAACGTCTTTTGGAAAGACGCTGAGGTTGTTGCGGGCCAGCTGCTGCGCCCGCTTCTCCTCGCCGATATGCATGAGGATCGAGCCGCAGCAACCCTGCCCGGCCGGAATGATGACTTCAACCCCGTTGGCCGCCAGCAGATCCACGGTGGCCCGGTTGATTTCGGGGTTTAACACCTGCTGCACGCACCCGGTCAGAAAAGCTACCCGGGCTCGCCGCTTGCCTTGAGCAGGAATCAGGTTTGGCAGCGGCCGCTGAGCCGGCAGCGTTTCCGGCAGCAAACCGATCATCGCCCCCAGCTGATCGGGCAGGGCACCCTGAACCATCCGGCCGAGTTTGCCGGTGCGGGCGGCCAGCCGGAAGCGCTGCGGGTAGGGGAGGGTTTCGATGATTAGGCGGCGGGTTATCGTGTCGATAAGCGGTCGCTGGCGGTTTTTTTCCTGAATGGCCCGATAGCTGGTTAGCAGATCGCCATAGGCCACGCCGGAGGGACACGCTGGGACACACCCCATACACCCCAAACAGCGATCGATGTAGGGTTGGGCTTCTTCTGCTTCCAGATGTCCTTCAAGGACATTTTTCATGAGATAGATTCGGCCGCGTGGTGAATCCATCTCTTCACCCAAGACGCTGTATGTGGGGCAGGCGGCGAGGCAAAAGCCGCAGTGGACGCAGGATTGCACCGCATCAGCCATCGCTTGCCCCCGAGATCCGTGGTCTTCCGGTTTGATATCATGCTGCATATGTCTTTCCCGAGTGAGTTTATTAATTAACTCAAGTTGCTATCTTATCTTCCCGATGAATAGGTCAAAGAGACCGAAACCAGATATTGAATTTTAACAAATTAATATCGATACAGCGCCGTCATTCCCGCGAAAGCGGGAATCCATTGGATAGCCACCGATGGATCCCGGCCGTCGTTTACCCCCGTGATGACGGGGGCCAGGATGACGAGTCTGTTTTGAAAGTCGATTCATGTCCGTGTTTATTTGTAAATCTCCAAAATCCGGTTAGTGTCCGCAGATTACAGAGAGAAATCTGTGATAATCCGCGTTAATCCGTGGCTGGTTTTTAATCGTGATCCACTTAAACCTCGCCAAAAACTCCGTTGGGATCTAGTGCTCGTTTGACCCGTTGAGCCAGGGGCATCCCTTTGCGGCGGCCGATAATCGGCTCATCCAATTGATCGCCCCGCAGGACAAGACCGGTCAGCCCCACTGCGTCGAGCTGCCGGGGCAAATGATCCAGGGTATCCACCGCGACCCAGGCGGTATTGCCGGCCGCGGTGTACCGGCGCGGGTACCGGTCAATGATGGTTTCCAACTCGGTCAATTTTTGAGGATTTAGCGGTATTTTGACCAGGATCGTATCGTTTGGCTGCCAGCGACAGCTGTTTTGGTCGCGCCATTTTGCGGTTTCTTCCGGGCCGCGACCAATCAAAAAATCGACCGGTTGGGAGTGATCATTTAAAAATTGGGTTAAGCGTTCGAGTCGAGAAGGGATGACATCGGGCAGGCCACCCATGCGAATATCCAAAACCCATCGATCATCTTGCGGCATCCAATCTTGCACGTCCATTTCCAGCGGAGATGTGGCCAGGGCAAAGCTGGCTTGCTGGAGGTCGGCCGCAGACAGGTAGGTGACCTGGATATTCGCATAGTCAAAAGGCTGCGGGAAAACTTTCCACGTTGTTTCTACCAGAACACCGTACCGGCCGAGGCTGCCCACAAAAAATTTTGGCAAATCAAAACCGGATGCATTTTTAACGACCTTGCCGCCACCGCGAATGAGTTCTCCGCGGCCGTCAACAAATTGAATCCCGATCAAAAAATCGCGGACCCCACCATAGCGATAGCGACCGGAACCGGCCGTGTTGGCGACTATCGTGCCGCCCAGCGTCGAGCCTTCTTCTATAAATAGGGGATCAAAAGGGAGGTACTGCTGATGCTCCGCCAACACGGCCGCTATTTCCTTAATCGGGGTTCCGGCCCAGGCCGTAAAGGTATATTCTCCAGGATCATATTCGATCAGGCCGCTCAACCGGCGCAGATCAAATTGAATTTCACCGCCATTTGCACTTAGCGACGGCTTTGATCCGCCACCCCGTACCCACACACGCTCCTGCATTTTTACAAGGTCAATTAGCTCGTTAACAATGGGTTGCTTTTCCACCATAATGACCCCTAAAATCTTTTGGTATCTCGTATCTCGTATCTCGTATTTCGTATTTCGTATTTCGTTTTCCTATTCTCTTGAAATGACCCCTTTTTTCTCCAGCGGATGCAGACCGTGAGAGGAAAGGGCCGGCGCTTCGCCCTGCGGCAATTTTTTGCCGCGATTGGCAATCATTTTTGGGTCGATTTCCCGCCGGATCGCCACCATCGCTTCGAGATCGCTTTCGGAAAATAGTTCGGGCATGTAGTCCCGCTTTTCCAGGCCCACACCGTGCTCACCGGTGATCGTTCCCCCCAGACGAATGCACAATCGCAAAATTTCACCGGCCAGCTTTTCCGCGTGTTCAAGAGCACCCTCAACCCGGCCGTCGTACAAAATCAAGGGGTGTAAATTGCCATCCCCTGCGTGAAATACGTTGGCAACATCCAATCCGTAAGCGTCGCTGAGGCGGCTGATCTCAGCCAGGGCCTTTCCCAGCTGGCTGCGTGGCACCACCCCGTCCTGCACGACATAATCGGGGCTCAGGCGGCCGACGGAAGAAAATGCTCCTTTGCGCCCTTTCCATATTTTGGCTCGCTGCGCTTCGTTCTGAGCAACCTGAATTTCATAAGCACCTGAAGCGTGGATGACTTCGTTCAGCTGCACAAATTCCGCTTCAACCTGCTGTTTTTCTCCTTCAAGTTCAACGATCAAAACCGCTTCCGCCCCAGCTGGATAACCGGCTTTTACGGCTATTTCGGCCGCCTTGAGGGCCAGGCGGTCCATGATTTCCATGGCCCCTGGCAGCAGCCCTGAGGCAACCACGGCCGCAACCGCATTCCCGGCCGTTTCTAAATCGCGGTAGGCAGCCAGTACGGTGCGGTATACTTCCGGCCGCGGCATCAGACGCACGGTAATTTCCAAGGCGATGCCAAACAGCCCTTCAGAACCGATAAACAGACCGATCAAATCAGGGCCAATACCGACTCCTTCCAGGCTGCTGCTTCCGAATTCAACCACTTCTCCATCGGGCAAGACGACTTTCAAGCCCAATATGTGATTGCTGGTCATCCCATATTTGAGGCAGTGGGCACCACCTGAGTTGAAGGCCACATTCCCCCCGATGGTACAGATGAGCTGACTTGATGGATCCGGAGCGTAATAAAGGCCAAACCTCTCAACCGCTTCCGTAATTTTTAAGTTAATCACGCCCGGTTCGACAACGGCCGTGCGCTGCTCGGGGTCGATATGTTTGATGCGGTTCAGGCGGTTTAGAGCGATGACCAGTCCGTCCCGAATCGGTAACGATCCGCCTGACAAGCTGGTTCCGCTGCCTCGGGCTACAAACGGAACGCCAGCTTCATAACAAAGCTTTACTGCAGCGATCACTTCTTCTTCATTTTCTGGAATCACCACCGCGGCCGGTTTGGCTCGAAACGCGGTTAGAGCATCTGATTCATAAGGCAACAGATCAACATCGCGCGTTAAGCATCTTTTGTCTGGAAATATTTGTTGTAGCCGCTGATAAAATTGGATGCTGTCCATGGCACTGTTCCTTGTCTGTCCCCCAGGGGTTAATAAAGGTCTCGGCCGCGATGTGGTGATTCTTTGCTTGGGGTTCCAAGTTATATTAACGAACAAATATCAATTTCCAAAACCCCAGCAAACATTAACTCAACCAGGCAATATGAGCGGAATATTAATTGAACCTGTGAACATCACGCCAATCAAAGATATGATTGACAAGCATATTATAATTAATCAATTATTTTCATCGCAGCAAAAAGCTCTCAAAATAATATCTTTGACCGATTCCATGTTTTCTGAAATCAGTTTTGAAATCACCCCAATTTTGTTGGAACAATTGATTTTGCCTTTATCCACCTGTGAACTATGGAGACTTCATGACCGACGGGCGTTACCAATTGTTTGAACCGATCGGCCGGGGGGTAATGGGAATCGTGCATCGGGCGTATGATCGTTTAGAGGGCCAAATCGTCGCTTTAAAGCAAATCGACCTATCCCTCGAACAAATCGATCTTTCTCTAGGATCCCGAGCTCAACATATTTCCACCTTGCGGTTAGCCTTGACCCAAGAGTTTCAACTTCTTGCTGGTTTACGCCATCCTCATATTATTAGCGTGCTCGATTACGGCTTTGATCATCAGAGGCAGCCCTTTTATGTGATGAGTTACCTGTCTGACAGCCAAACCATTCTTGAGGCAGGGGCCACCGGTGATTTGTCCTTCAAGTTGGGGTTAATTCGACAAACGCTCGAAGCGCTGGCCTATCTCCATCGACGGAAAATCATTCATCGAGACATCAAACCAACCAATATATTGGTCAGCGAAAATCAAGTTAAGCTCCTTGATTTTGGTCTTTCGGTGCCTAAACACAAAGTTGATACCGCATCTGGAGGGCCGCTTTTTTATTTGGCTCCTGAACTCCTGGATGAGAATAATGGCGAACCCAGCGAAGCATCTGATCTTTATGCGGTCGGGGTGATCGCCTATCAGTTATTGGCCGGTCATCATCCGTTTGACGTTGAAAGCCCAGACTTTTCCAAACAAGTTTTAGAGAGTGATCCTGATTTATCCGCCCTGAACGTAAGTGAACCGCTTGGCCAGGTGATTGGAAAACTGCTGTCTAAAGCACCAGCTGATCGTTTTGAGAGTGCGCAGCTTACCTTCCAGGCGATTGCCGAAGCCCTTGGAGAACCCTCTCTCCCTGAAAGCGATGTGATCCGCGAAAGCTATTTGCAGGCGGCCGAATTTGTCGGCCGAGAAAAAGAAGTCGGGTTGCTGCAGGTGGCCTTGCGCCAAACGATTATGGGTGAGGGGTCAGCATGGTTAATCGGTGGAGAAACCGGCGTGGGGAAATCTCGCCTCATCCGCGAATTACAAACCTTAGCCCTGGTCGAGGGTTTTCTGGTGTTAAAGGGAAAAGGGATTCAGGGGGATGGGGGGCTAAGTTATCAGGTTTGGCGCGACCCACTGCGTCATTTAATTTTGACATCCAACACCATTGATGATTTGAGCGCTGGGGTTTTGATGCCCCTTATTCCTGATATCGAAAAGCTGTTGGGGCGCGAGGTTAAACCACCACCAGAAGTGGATGAAGAAGCATCTTCAATTCGCTTGTTTACAACCATCAGCCGGCTGGTGCAGCAGCAGCGCCGGCCGATTTTAATTATTCTCGAAGATTTACATCTGGTTAACCGCAGTCTATCGATCCTCCCTTTTATTGCCCGCCAATGCTCATCTCTTCCGCTGATGATTGTGGCTACCTATCGTAACGATGAACGCTCTGAGCTGCCGGTCACCCTCAAGGAAATGAAGCTGATGATCCTCGAACGGCTGGAAAAAGAGGCTGTTGCCGAACTTGCCGCTTCGATGTTGGGAGAGGTGGGTGATCAACCGGATCTGGTTGCCCGCCTCCACAAAGAAACTGAAGGAAACGTCTTATTCCTCGTTGAGGTTGTTCGCTCTTTGGCCCAAAAAACCGGCCGGTTAGAAGATATTGCTGATGAAGAATGGCAAACGCCATTGCTGCCCGACGGCATATTAACCATAATCGATCAGCGGCTGGCCCGCATCATGCCCAGCGAGCAAAATCTGCTGGAGTTTACTGCGGTTGCCGGTCGAGAAATTGATTTGACACTCCTCCATGAACTGGACGATTCCAAGGCGGTCAATCGTCTTCTGAGTTTGTGTGCTGAGGCCAATATATTAGAAGTGCAAAATGGCCAATGGCATTTTACCCACGAAAAAATCAGGGAAAGAATTTTAGCCCAAATACCAGCCGATCAATTGGTCGTTTATCATCGAAAGATCGCTGAATTAATTGAAAAATGTTATCCGAATGATATCCATCGGGCTGTTTCACTCACCTATCACTGGGGGGAAGCAGGTGATTTGGAGAAAGCGCGGATATATGCGCAAAGAGCCGGCCGCTACGCCTGTAAACGATTTGCCCATCATGAGGCGATTATTTTTCTCGAACGGGCCATCGCCTTAACCGAAGATCCACACGAGCGGTTTGAACTGCTTTACTTGCGAGAAGCCAGCTGTAACGCCCTTGGAGACCGGGTTGAGCAGGAGAGGGATTTGGCGCGGCTGGCCGAATTGGCCGCTAAAGTAGGCACGCCCGAGGACCGAGCCAAGGTAACGCTGCGTTATTCGCACTGGGCGCAGGTCACGGGAAAATACAGAATTGCCATTTCTATGGCCCAGGAGGTTGTCAGAACCGGGGCCGCAATGGCCAATATAAAGCTGCATGCTGAAGGACGGCTGGCATGGGGGGTGGCGCTCTTCCATCAGGGACAAACCGCTGCGGCCGTAGCTCAATTTGATCAGGCCGCGGCCCTTTGCCGCTATTCAGAATTAGAAGAAACGCTCATAATGGCCCTGCTGGGCTGCGCAAACGGGTATTTCCGCCAGGGGAAATATGATATGGCTGAGACGTTGAGCATGGAAGCACTCGAATTGAGTGAACGCCTGGATTTTAAACGTTATCAGGCAGAGGCGTTGGATCGACTGGCAGAAACGGCCGTTCACAGAGGGATACAAGAGAAAGCGCGAGAATATATGAAAGATGCGCTTCAAATCATTGATCGACTGGGTCTCCGCTGCCTCGAAGGTGATCTCCACCGCACGATGAGCCTAACTTATTTTTGGGAGCAGAAATTTGATTCGGCCCTGCGTCACGGCCGCATGGCTCATAAAATATTTCAAGAGGCTGGGGACCGCCAAAATGAATCCCGCCTGTGGAATATTCTGGGCATAATTTTTCAGGTGATGGGCGATCATTACAAGGCGTATTTGCACTTCAAGGCATCTTTGCTGATGGCCCATGAAATGCAGGTGGCCTGGACACTTGAGGCGGCACACAGCAATATTGCCGGATCGCTTCTCATGATGGGCATGGTTGACAAGGCCCAATTTCACTTAAAGGAATCACTGCATTTTAATCAGAGTAGTAAAAACGGGCAGGCGAAAGGGTTTACGCTCTTTCGCAAGGGCTTGTTGCACTTCCTCGATGAAGAATTTGTCGAAGCGGAAAAACGGTTTAAAGAAACCCTGACTCATCTGGAAGAGGTACCCTCTCCGATGATCAGTGCTTTTACCCACCTTTTTTTGGGGAATGCCCATTTAAACCGCGAAGAAAACGCCACGGCCGAAGCCCACTTTCAACAGGCCCTCACCACTGCCTCCGATTTGAATCACAAGGGAATTCAGGTTGGGAGTGCGGCCGGATTGGCTTATTTGGCGGCCGTTGGCGGGGAAAAATCGACCGTTAAGCATCATTTAGATCAATTTCAGTTTTATCAGAAATCTTATCCGCTGCTGGCCGGGGTGATTCATCCGGGAAGCGTATGGCATTATGCTATCCGGGCCGCTCAATTAATTGGAGATTCCCGCAAAAGATCGATCGCCCGTCAGGCGGCCGAATGGTTTAAGCGCCGGCAAGCGGAAATTGGGGATGCAAAGTTCGCCCGATCTTTTGCCGAAAATGTTCCGGACCACCGTCAGCTGCAGAGTTTACTTTACACTTTAGGCGTTCGTTGAGAGGAGCATTGATTTATGGAAGCACCCTTTCGTTTGGATAAAAAGGTGGCCGTTGTGACTGGAGGAGCCAAAGGGATTGGCGAAAGCATCTGCCGGATATTTTCCCAGCAGGGCGCCATTGTTCATATCCTGGACATTGATCGGGAGAACGGTGAACAAGTGACGGCCGATATCATCGCTGCCGGAAGTGACGCCACCTTTCACCACTGTGATGTTACGGACCATGAACGGGTGGGGGAGGTGTTTGATCAGATTTTTAAGACCCACAACCGCCTGGATATCTTAATCAACAATGCTGGGGTCGCGCACATCGGCAATGTGGAAACAACGACGCCAGAGGAACTCGATCGCCTGTATGCGTGCAACGTTAAAAGCGTTTATAGCTGCCTCCATTTCGCGATTCCACATATGAAGAATTCCGGTGGCGGGGCGATTGTCAATTTGGCTTCGGTTGCTTCGGTTTTGGGTTTGGCCGATCGCTTTGCCTATTCCATGAGCAAAGGGGCGGTATACACGATGACCTTTTCAGTGGCCAAGGATTATCTGGCCGACAATATCCGCTGCAATGCGGTTGGACCCGGCCGGGTGCATACCCCGTTTGTTGACGGGTACCTCAAAAACACATACCCCGGACAAGAGCAGGAGATGTTTGAAAAACTTTCCAACACCCAGCCGATCGGCCGCATGGGAAAACCGGAAGAGATCGCCTGGTTGATCACCTATCTTTGTTCTGATGAAGCGGCATTTGTGACCGGTAGTTTTTATCCAATTGATGGGGGGTTTCTAACCCTAAATACATGAAAGACGAGAGACGAGAGACGAGATGTTGCAGGTAAGCAATCTCCGGTCTCTGGTCTCCAGTCTCTCATCTTATTTTGATATGAGTGAACATACGTTTCAAAACCAGGTGGCTATCATCACCGGAGCGGCGGTCGGAATCGGGTTTGAGATCGCCCGGCAGCTGTCTCAGCAAGGTGCGGCGGTGATTATCAACGACATGGATGGCCCTGCGGCCCGAGCGGCCGCTCAAAAAATACGAGCGGCCGGCGGCCGGAGTCAAATCGTTGTTGGGAATTCCGGCAATTTAGCATGTATCGATGAGATGGTGTCTACCGCTTTAACCGCCTTTGGCCGGCTTGACCTGGCTGTGGCCAATGCCGGTGTAACCACTTACGGTGATTTTTTAAATTATCCGCTTGAGCGGTTTGAAGAAGTGGTACAGGTCAATTTGCAGGGCACATTTTTTCTGGCTCAGCGAGCGGCGCGTCAATTGATCAAGCAGGGGGAGGGCGGCCGCATTCTGCTGATGTCTTCTGTGACCGGCTACCAATATCACCCCGATCTCACGGCTTACGGCATGTCAAAAGCGGCCATCCGTATGCTGGCCAAAAGTCTGGGGGTTGAGCTGGCTCAATACGGTATTACGGTAAATGCCCTGGCCCCGGGTGCTACCCTGACCAAACGTACTGAAGAGCTCGATGGTGGCAACTATCGAGAGGTTTGGGGCAAGATCACGCCAACCGGCCGGCCGGCTGAAACGGCTGATATTGCGGCCGCGGCCCTCTTCCTGCTTTCTCCCCAGGCCAGACAAATCACCGGTCAAACCCTGGTGATTGACGGGGGGTGGTCGGCGGTCAGCCCGCCACCGGAATGAAGACGAGAGACTGGAGACCAGAGACTGGATAAACCTTGGTTGCAGGAAGTCACTCTTGGCATGAGGGGTTCTCTTGTCTCTTGTCTCTGGTCTCTCGTCTTTAAAGAAACATGGAACCAGCGCTTTCTCAAATTCTTGGTGATGAATCAACCATTAAAGCTTCCCGTTTGCATGGTGAGGGGCCGGCCGGGGCGCTGCCGCTAACTGAAAACCAGCTGCTCAATCAGCCCAGTGGTCATCTTTTTGGCCTGACCCAAAATGTGGGGATGGGTTGGCGGCCGGAAGATGTCGGCCGTCCGCAATATTTGATTGTTTCCACCCAGGGCGGACTGCGCGCGGCCGACGGATCACCCCTGGCGCTGGGATATCACACCGGACATTGGGAAATTGGGCTGCTTGTCGAGCAGGCGGCCAAAACCCTGCGAGATAAGGGAATGATTCCGTTTTCCGCTATGGTAAGTGATCCATGTGATGGGCGAACCCAGGGCACCACCGGGATGTTTGACAGCCTGCCGTACCGGAACGATGCGGCGATCACGATGCGCCGCTTGATTCGTTCGCTGCCCACCCGGGAAGGAGTGATGGGGATAGCCACCTGTGATAAAGGACTTCCCGCAATGATGATCGCCCTGGCCGGAATGGGGGAGCTGCCCGGCATCATCGTGCCCGGGGGTGTGACGCTCCCTGCGGCCGAGGCAGAAGATGCCGGCACGGTCCAAACGATCGGGGCGCGCTTTGCGCACGATTTAATCTCACTCGATTATGCGGCCGAGATGGGGTGCCGGGCGTGCGGCTCCGCTGGCGGCGGATGTCAATTTTTAGGGACGGCCGCCACTTCTCAAGTGGTGGCTGAAGCTTTTGGCCTCGCCTTACCTCACAGCGCGCTGGCTCCTTCGGGGGAACCGGTTTGGCTCGATCTTGCTCATCGGTCTGCACTGGCCATGCTGCAGCTGTCGGAAAAAAATATCCACCTCAAGCACATTTTGACCCCAAAAGCGGTGGAAAACGCCATGCTGGTTCACGCTGCCTTTGGCGGATCTACAAATTTGCTCCTTCACATCCCGGCCATCGCCCACGCGGCCGGTCTAAAACCGCCTACCGTGGCGGACTGGAACCGGATCAATCAGCAAACCCCACGACTGGTTGACGCTTTGCCGAACGGCCCGCGCAATCACCCCACCGTCCAGGTGTTTATGGCTGGTGGGGTGCCGGAAGTGATGCTCCATTTGCGTCGTATGGGGGTGCTCCATACCGATGTGCTGACCGCCAGCGGCGAAACGCTAGATTTGGTTCTTGACTGGTGGGCCGATTCTTCACGACGTACGGCCGCCCGGGAGCGTCTGGCTGCGGCCGGAGCTGTTGATCCAGCACAGGTCATCATGGATGCAGATGCGGCCCAAAAAGCAGGATTGACCAGCACCGTTGTTTTTCCAACCGGCAACATCGCTCCGGAGGGATCGGTCATTAAGGCCACGGCCATTGATCCATCCGTCGTTAATGAAGACAACGTCTATCACCATCGTGGCCCGGTCCGTGTTTTTACCTCTGAAAAGGAGGCGGTCGCTGCCGTAAAAGGGTTAACTGACCGGCCGGTTGAGCCAGGGGACGTGCTGGTTTTGATGGGGGTTGGACCTCTAGGGACCGGGATGGAGGAGACTTATCAAATTACGGCCGCGCTCAAATACATCCCCTGGGGAAAAACGGTGCCGGTCCTGACCGACGCCCGCTTTTCCGGTGTATCAACCGGAGCGTGTATCGGCCATATCGGGCCGGAGGCGTTGGCCGGTGGCCCGTTCGGCCGCGTGCGAGATGGGGATATAATTGAAATCGCCATCGATCGCCAGGCGTTGAGCGGCACGATCAACGTCGTGGAAACAGGGGATGGCGTCGAATTTGAGACGCGATCCTCTCATCCCGACATCGCCCCTCATCCGGATTTGCCGGCCGATACCCGCCTGTGGGCGGCGCTGCAGCGGGCCAGCGGTGGCACCTGGGCCGGGGCGGTTTACGATGTTGAGCGGATCATACAGGCGATCGACAGGGGATTAAGCGAATGATTGGAAATTCAGGTAAACAGTTAAAAAGAGAGGCAAAATGAGCTACTTCATCGGCATTGATTCCTCAACAACGGCTACAAAAACCCTGTTGATGGATGATCGGGGAGCAGTGATTGGTGTGGCGGCAGCCGAATACGATTATGAAACCCCACGGCCGCTGTGGACCGAGCAGTCGCCAGACCTGTGGTGGGACGCCACCTGTCAAAGTATCCGCCAGGTATTGGCTCAAACCGGGGTGCCACCTGCTGAAATTAAAGGGATTGGGTTGACGGGGCAGATGCACGGCATGGTGCTGCTCGATCAACGCGGCGAGGTGCTGCGGCCGGCGATTTTGTGGAACGATCAGCGCACGGGGGCTGAATGCGACGAGATGCGCGAGAAATTCGGTAAGGACCGGTTGATCGACGTCACCGGCAACGACGCCCTGACCGGTTTTACCGCCCCCAAAATCCTGTGGGTCAAAAACAACGAGCCGGAATTTTATGCTCAAATCGCCCAGATATTGCTTCCCAAAGATTATGTGCGCTTTAAATTAACCGGTCAGTACGCGATTGACAAGGCCGGTGGGGCAGGAACGCAGCTGTTTGATGTACGCGCCCGCAACTGGTCGGAACCGCTGCTGGAGGCCCTGGGAATCGAGCGCGGCTGGCTGCCGCCAACATTTGAAGGTACCGCCCAAACCGGGGTGGTCTCGGCTGAGGCGGCCGCAGCGTGCGGTCTTGTCGCCGGTATACCGGTTGTCGGTGGGGGAGGAGATCAGGCCGCCAACGCCGTGGGGACCGGGGCCGTGGTTGATGGGGTAGTGGCCTTGAGTTTGGGGACCTCCGGTGTTGTCTTTGCCTCCAACGACCGGCCGCTCATCCAGCCGGAAGGCCGGCTGCACGCCTTTTGCCACGCCGTGCCGAACAAGTGGCATTTGATGGGGGTGATGCTCTCGGCTGCCGGCAGCCTGCGCTGGTTTCGCGATGCCCTGGCACCGGGCGTGAGCTTTGACGACCTTGTGGCCGAGGCGGAAGCGATCCCCCCCGGCAGCGATGGGCTTTTATTCCTGCCGTATTTGACCGGGGAACGCACCCCACATCCCGACCCGCTGGCCCGCGGGGCGTTTGTCGGGCTGACGGTCCGTCACACCCGCGCCCACATGACCCGGGCGGTGTTGGAAGGGGTTGCCTTTGGTCTACGCGACAGCTTTGAGCTCATGAAGGAGGCCGGTTTGGCTGATGTGACTCAGGTGCGCGTATCCGGCGGCGGCACTCGCAGCAGCCTGTGGCGTCAGATTTTAGCGGACGTCCTGCAGGCGGAAATGGTGACGATTAATACGGCCGAAGGGGCCGCCTACGGGGCCGCAATTTTAGCGGCCGTAGGCTCCGGGGCGTTTGCCTCGGTGCCCGAGGCGTGTGCGACGCTGATTCAGGTGACCGGTCAGACCCCGGTTGGTCAAAATTCTGCCGTGTATGATGAGGTTTACCCGCTTTATCGCGACTTGTATCCGGCCCTGCGGCCGACCTTTTCCGCCGTATCCGGTCAGTAACTTGCTATGAAAATGAGGTTGAATTGCAAATGAAAAAAATGATGGCTGTTTTTGCACATCCCGATGACGAAGGGGCGGTGGCCGGCACGCTGTACCGTTATGCTCAAAACAACACCGAAGTGGTTCTTGTTTGCGCCACAAGGGGAGAAGTCGGTCAAATTAGCGATCCATCATTGGCGACGCCAGAAACGTTGGGTGAAGTCCGTCAGCAAGAGCTGGAAGCGGCGTGCCGGATATTGGGCATAAAACATCTTGAATTTCTCGATTACCGCGATTCGGGGATGGTTGGCACCCCCGAAAATGTGGATGCTCGCGCTTTGGTCCAGGCTGACGAGGATGAAGTGGTCTCAAAAATTGGTAAGCTGTATGAGAAATACGCTCCGGATATCGTGATTACGTTTGAGCCGTTTGGCTGGTACGGGCATCCCGATCATCAGGTTGTCAGCCGCTGGGCCACGGCCGCGTTTATGAACGCTGAAGACCAAAAAAACAGAGCCGCACAAAACCGGCGTTTGTTCCACGCTGTGATCCCCATCAGTAAATTTGAAGAGATGATTCAGGAAGCGGTTAAAGGGGGCTTTATTGAGGAGATGGGCAGCGAAGGATTTGGAGGAGAATCATCAAGAGAGGTGCAGGCCCAGGCCGAAGCCCAGGTCACACACGAAATATATATCGAACCGCTGTTTGACATCAGGCAGGAGGCCATGGCCCAGCACCGCACTCAATTTTCCGAAGAGCATATGTTTAGAAAAATTCCGAAGGAGATAATGCTCAAAGCCGCAGCCGCTGAGCACTTTATTCAGGTTTACCCCACGCCATCTGAACGGCCGCGGAACAACCATCGTTTAAATGACCTGTTTGACCTTTTATAGGGTTAAGTACTGTGTAACAAATGTTTTCCTAACGTTTAACCTTGTTGCCCCCTTTCTTGGCCGATGAATAAATCCATCGGCCATGGAGACCGAAACCGGATAAATCCGGTTTATAACGCGATTTATCGCGTTTCGGTTTCCGTAGCGGCCGAATTTATTCGGCTGCGGCAAAGAGGCGTATATAAAATAAGAAGTTAAGAATTTTTTATTAGGTAATCAGCAAAAGTTACACAAAAATACATCCGCAGATTTCGCAGATGACAGTGAAAAATCTGCGGCCATCTGCGAACTTGCGGTTCTGCGGTGCGCACTCTACGGACGAATTACCCTATACCGTTATTTCCAAGCTGCTTGCTCAGGTTGTTGGTTGATAGCGGGCTAAATTCCAAAATAGCCCGATCAGCGCACAAACAGGGGCGCTGTACGGGATAAAATCAACCAGGGCTGCCATCCAGCTATCTGTAAACACGATCGTGCCGATCGCTAAACCGGCCAGCGGCAATATCACACCGATAAAACCACCAATGATGACACCGATCAGACCGGTGCCGATCAATTCCATGGTGATCATTTCCTTTTCAAAAGGAAGGATTTTTTTGCTTCTTTGACTCACGGGGTTTCCTCCCAGATATTTATTTATTTTGTTGGGTCCTGTTGGCGATCGTAAATGAGAGGAGCGTCAACACGACCCAGTAAAAGTATATCACTCAGGAATGAGTTGATATAGTGTCGTTTGTGGCTGAAACAGGGTCGTTTGTCATTGTTATAGATACCGATAATTTTACAAATTTGGTATTTATAGAGTGAAGTTTTGCCAACTCCTTGACTTTGACGCAGCGTCAAACATTACCGTAGCAAAATCCTGCTTAACGTTGAGCTAAAAACAAAAACATGAGAGGCAAAATGAATTCAGTAACACAAGAAGTTGTCATTCAGGCCCCGCGCAGCAAAGTGTGGGACGTCTTATCTAATTTGGGCGATGTCTATCAATATTCGACCAACGTAGAATTTTCGGAATACGTGACCGATCATAAATCTGGCGTTGGTGCCGCTCGCAAATGCGATTTGGGATCAGCCTGGGTCACCGAGCGAGTCACTGCCTGGAGCGATCTGGAAGGGTATACGCTCGAAATCGCCGATGGTGGGGGCTTGGGGCCGCTCAAGCGTATGCTGGTGTCATTCCAACTATACGAAGAAGGACCAGAAACCCGCGTGCAGCAAACGATGGCTTACCAAATGAAAGGTGGCCTCATTAGCCCGCTGCTGGGGTTGATGGCCGGGGGTCAAATGCGCAAGGCGATCGAAGTTAATTTGCATGGCTTAAAAACATTTGTCGAACAGGAGGCTCAGTCATGAGTGAATTTATTGAAGTAGGAATTGTTCGTTTAAAACCGGAGGTGACGGCTGAAGATTTTATAGTCGCTTCCGATGCGACCTCGGCCGCTTTTGAACGGGTTGATGGGTTTATCCGGCGCGAACTGTCCTGCTCAGCGGATGGGCAGTGGCTGGATCTGGTATACTTTCGGGATCAGCAGGCGGCAAAACACGCAGAAGAGGGGTTGACGGCCGTTCCGGAAATTCATGCCCTCATGGGGATGATGGACATGGACCACAGCACCTGGTTTCACGCCGAGCAAAAGCGGCTGTACGCCAGATAGACCTAAGAATTCACCGCGGAGACACAGAGAGGGCAAAGAACCTGCTTTCCAGAGTTTTCTCTGTGATCTTCGCGGTGAGTTTGGTTTTGTTACTCAATCTGACAATCCGCGGTTATTATTTTGATCATCATGTTTAGAATTGGCGAATTTTCCAAAATCGCGCAGGTCTCCGGCCGGCTGCTGCGCTATTATGACCAAATTGATTTATTAAAGCCCAGCTATATCGATCCCTGGACCAGCTATCGTTACTACACGGCCGATCAGCTAACCCGTCTTAACCGCATCCTGGCCCTCAAAGAGCTTGGTTTTTCTCTTGATGAAATCAAACCGATGGTCAATCAGGAGATTACCACCGGCCGCATTCGCGATCTCTATCGGCAGCACAAATTGAAGATTGAACAAACCATCGCCGAAGAAATGGCGCGCCTGCAGCTGCTGCAGGTCCGCCTCACCCAGCTGGAACGACAGGATGAAAATTGGATTCCGGATGTCATCATTAAGCAGATGCCTGCCCAGCCGGTGCTGACCTACCGAAATTCAAGCCTATCCGAAACGGCTTTTTTTGACCTATTTGAAACAATCAGCCGGCAAGCACCCCGCATTTATCTAAAACGTGGTCAAATCGGCCATATCATCTCCGTTTTGCATTCAGAGCTGTTTATCCCTGAGGAGCCGTTGGATCTTGAGATTGGTTACATGGTCGACCAGCCGTCTATCGAGCCGGCCGCCTATGATGTAATGGAAGACATCACCCTGACGGTAGATAAACTCCCGGCCGTAGATCAAATGGCTACCGTTGTTCACCATGGAATGGAGGATCATCCCTTGACCTACAACGCGCTGGGGCGCTGGCTGGCTCAAAATCGCTATCGGATCATCGGACCCGGGCGAGAAATCCTGCTTGAAAATCATTATCCGCAAGCGCCGGAGAAATGTATCATGGAGATTCAATTCCCGGTTGCCCGTATAATTTAACAGACTCGTCATCCCCGCGAAAGCGGGGATCCATCGGTGGACATCCAATGGATTCCCGCTTTCGCGGGAATGACGTTGCTATACCTGTAATCAGCGGCTAAATTTATTCAGGAAATATTTTATAGCTCACTTCTAGTTGCACATGAAAAAACGCTTCTTCCTGTGGTTGACTGCACTGGCGCTCCTCTTCTGGATATGGGTTCAAATCCCGTGGCCGGACGTGCTGCAGCTGCTGTTCAATCTCTCTGTAGAGGGGCTGCTGCTGCTCATTCTGCTCAATCTGGCGGTGGTGCTCACGGTCAGCGGCCGGTGGTGGCTTATCCTTCTGGGCTTGCGAGGTTATGGGCAGCAAATCAGCTACCTGACGCTCACCGGGTATCGCCTGGCTGCCTTGGGCATTAGCTTCTTCACGCCCGGCCCTCAATTTGGTGGTGAACCGCTGCAGGTTTGGGTCCTGAGCCGCTATCACAACACGTCAACCAGCACCGCCATCGCGTCGGTGACAGTTGACAAGCTGCTGGAGTTAATCGTCAACTTTGCCGTGCTGGCCGGGGGGATTGTGATTGTGCTCCAGGCGGCCGCAGTACCCGGTCAAACAAACCGCTGGACCCTGATTGTGGCGGCCGGTCTATGGATCGGGCCTTTATGGCTGCTGTGGCTGCTGGCCCGCGGCAGAACTCCGTTTTCTTCTTTTTTGCGGCGGCTTTTTGCCTTCCAGTTGCTTCAGAAGTTGCCTACGCGCTACAAGGCCTTCACTCACGAACTGATTCAAACCACCGCAGCCAGTGAAGCCGAGGTTACACGTCTATACCAATACGCTCCAGGTGCCCTGCTCCTGGCTCTGCTGGTGACGATTGCAAACTGGATCTTCTGGCTGCTTGAATTCTGGTTTGTTTATGGCCTGTTGGGGTTTCAAATGTCATTTACGGAGCTGATGATTTTGGTCACGGCCGCCCGAATCGCCTTTTTACTCCCCTTCCCCGGCAGTGTGGGCACCCTGGAAGCCAGTCAACTGCTGGCCGTCATGGCGGTTGATCAACCTATGACCATCGGCATCAGCGCCACATTGATCATGCGTTTAAGAGATTTTTTTGTCAGCGGATTTGGTCTGTGGCTGAGCGGCCGTTTAATGAACCGCAGATCAAAAATTGCCGGTGAGGGCGATAAAACCCCAAACATCAGAAATTAAATTTCCAAACAATTTCTTACAGCCTGGCGGGCGAGATATGCTAAAATTAGGCGTATGACCTTTTCAAAATGGCACGGCCAAGTTGAATACTTAACTGCACTAGAAATGCAGAAAAATCTGGTTCGGGCACATCATACGAACCCCGACACCCCAGATCAGATTTTACTTCTAGAACACCCTCCCACATACACCCTGGGGGTGAGCGGCAAACTCGAGCATTTACTTCTCAACGATCAGCAGTTGGCAGACGGAGGATTTGCCGTCCACCACATCAATCGAGGTGGAGATATCACCTATCACGGGCCCGGTCAGCTTGTCGGGTACCCGATCTTAAATTTGCGACGGCTCTTTAAAGCCCGCGGTTTTTCCAATTTTAAGCTTCACGGGTATGTGCGGGACCTGGAAGAGACAATTATTCGAGCGATTTCCCATTTTGGTCTAACGGGGTGGCGCTATCCGGGCTACACCGGGGTCTGGATCGGCCCAGAAGAAGATCCGCGAAAAATTGCCGCCATCGGCATCCACGTCACCACCAAAGCGATTTGCAGCCACGGGTTTGCCCTCAACGTAAATCCCGACATGACTCATTTTGACCATATTATTCCCTGCGGCATTGCCGATCACGGGGTGACCAGTATGGCCAGAGAAACCGGCCGGTCAATCTCAACGCTCGATGTGCTGCCGGCCGTCAAAGATGCATTTCAGGAATTATTTTCTACTTCTACTGAAGTAAGTGTCTAAACGATTCACAAATTCCTGCCCTGGATTTTGTGATGGACATCAATACAAGGAAGACAAATGTCAAACATTTCACTCGATTCAATCGATGTTGTCAAAAAAGATAAACCCCGTTTAAAGCGGCCGCCCTGGATTCGGGTCCGGGCCCCCAGCGGAGAAAATTACGATTTTCTCAAGGGATTAATGCGCAGCAAATCACTGCATACCGTTTGTGAAGAGGCGCGCTGCCCCAATATCGGTGAGTGCTGGGGATCAGGCACGGCTACTTTCTTGATCATGGGTGATATCTGTACCCGCAGCTGCGCCTTTTGCGATATTAAGACCGGCCGGCCGCTTCCGCTCGACTGGGAAGAGCCCAAACGAGTCGCCCAGGCGGTTAAGGCGATGAACCTTAATCATGTCGTTATCACGTCCGTCAATCGGGACGAACGCAAAGATGGTGGCGCACCGATTTTTGCCGGCTGCATTGAGGAAATCCGCAAAATTCAGCCGGGCTGCTCGATCGAAGTGCTGATTCCGGACTTCAAAGGGAGCATCGAGGCGTTAAAAATCGTCATGGATGCCCGGCCGGAAATCCTCAACCACAATGTCGAGACGGTGCCCAGCCTGTTCAAAAAGGTTCAGCCACAGGACAAATATCAATGGGCGATGGACACGCTTGAAAACGCCAAGAAACTCGATCCGGAAGTGCTCACCAAGAGCGGCATCATGCTTGGTTTGGGTGAAGAGTGGGATGAACTGCTGCAGGTCATGCAGGATTTGGCCGATCGTAAGGTCGACATTTTGACCCTGGGTCAATATTTAACCCCCAACAGCCAGCGCCATCTGCCAATTGAACGCTACTACTCTCCAGAGGAGTTTGCCGAACTCAAGGAAATCGGTTTGGCGATGGGGTTTAAGTGGGTGGAAAGCGGCCCTCTGGTCCGCAGCAGCTATCATGCGGATAAGCAGGTGCGGGCGCTGTCGAAGATTTATTCGCCGCGGAGCGGCTCGTAGGTGATTAGCTCGGGGCTGACGCCCCTTTTAGCTCGGTGCTATGCAGCACCTCTCAGCACGGCCTGCGGCCTGTCAGCAATTAGCTTTATCAATGGCTAATGGCTGAAAAGCCCGAAGGGCTGAGCTGAGAGGCGCTAAAGCGCCGGGCTATAAGGTGCGCAGCACCGAGCTAAAAAGCTTACAGGGGCGTCAGCCCCGTGCTAGTCAGCTATTCGCCTCTCAGTTTAAACCGCTGTATCTTCCCCGTTGCGGTTTTGGGCAAATGATCGACAAACTCGACCCAGCGCGGCCGCTTGTATGCCGCCATGTGCTCGCGACAGAAGCTGATAATCTCCTGGGCCAGTTCAGGGGTCGCCGGATGATTGTCTTTTAAAACCACAAATGCTTTGGGTTTTACCAACTCCGATTGGTCACTCTTGGCCACGACGGCGCACTCAACAACCGCCGGATGGCTGATGATGGTGCTTTCAATCTCGGTGGGTGAAGCCCAAATCCCCCCAACCTTCATCATGTCGTCTGAGCGGCCGGCATGATAAAAATACCCCTCTTTATCCATCCAGTATTTGTCTCCGGTGAAGAGCCATTCCCCGACAAAGGCCCGCTTGCTTCGATCATATTGGTGTAAATAAGAAAGGGCGATCGACTCCCCTTTTAAGATGAGGTTGCCAATTTCTCCCGGCTGTACGTCATCCCAATTTTCATCAATTATGCGTACCTCATAACCAGGAACCGGTTTGCCGCTGGCACCCGGTTTGATGTGACCCGGTTGATTGGAGATAAAGATGTGATATACCTCAGTGGCCCCAATGCCGTCAATAATATCTAAGCCGGTGGTCTCCTTCCACTGGTGCCAGATCGGGGCCGGCAGCGCTTCACCGGCCGAAACGCAAAGCCGCAGAGAAGATAGATCATAGCGCTCCAGCAAATCAGGTATAGCCAGGGTCATGGCGTAACCGGTGGGCGAATTATAGAAAATCGTCGGCCGGTAGCGGTTAATCTGCCTCATGACGTCCTTGGCGATTCGAGGGGAACCGGCAAACAGCACGATGCTGGCCCCGACAGAGAAGGGCATCAGCAAATTGCCGCCGGTACCAAAGGTGAAAAACAGCTTGGCCAGGGCGAACGTACAGTCATCTTCCTGCAGCCCCAATACGTTTTGCCCCCACAAAACGGCCGTGAGAATCAAATCTTTATGGGCGTGCAATATGCCCTTTGGCTGCCCGGTGGAACCGCTTGAATAATTGAGCGTGGCGATATCTTCTCGATGGGTTGGGTATGTGGCACAGGTGGTCGGGTGGCCATCGATCCACTGTTTGTATCCAAGGGCGCCGGGTTGAGGGTCCCCCAAAACGATGACTTCCTCTAAAAATGATTGCCGTTCGCGAATCACCTCGATTTTTTCCAAGAGCGGTTCGCTGACAATCAGAATGCGGGCGCGGCAGTCGTTTAAAATATAATCGTACTCTTCCGGGGTAAGCAAAGTATTTATGCCGACGTGAATGGCCCCAATCTTGAGGGTGGCAAAGAAGCAGATCACCCACTCCGGCGTGTCGTGAGCCAGTAAACCGACATACTCACCCGGCCGCACCCCGGCCGCCTTGAGCGCGTTGGCCACGCGATTGACTTCGGCCGACAGCTGCTGAAACGTTAGCGACCGGCTGTCGCTAAAAAGAGCGCCCTTGCTGCTGCGAGTGGCCAGATTATGCTCCAAAATTTCGATGGCGTTGTAATGAAGGGGTAAATCAGCTGCTTTCACGTCGACCTCCTGTTATTTCTGGACTTGATGGGTTGGCGGCCGTAGTGCCGCTCGCATTCGCAAGTACTCGTCACGCTCTTTCTGCGCGAGCTGAAACGCCTGGTTCCGGCCGGTGTGATACTGTTTGGGCCAATCGTGGCCGCGAAAATCGTACCAGGCCGCCGCCTGATGGGTGAAAAACGGGGTAGATAAATGCAGGCGCGCCAGAGCGACCAGGTCCGCGCGCCCCTGCAGCAAAATGGTATTGACGTGGTCCGGGCTGTAAATATTGCCCACCGACATCGTGGGTATCCCGGCTTCCTGGCGCACGATATCGGCAAAAGGGGTTTGATACATGCGGCCGTAGGTTGGTTTTTGATCATCAACGGTTTGGCCGGAAGACACATCGATTAAATCCACCCCGGCCTGCTTAAGCATCCGGGCCATCCCCACCAAATCAGCTTCACTTAACCCCCCTTTAGCCCAATCGGTGGCTGAAATACGCACCGATATCGGCTTATGATCTGGCCAGACGGCCCGACAGGCGGCGAACACCCGCAGCGGGAAGCGCAGGCGATTTTCAATTGAACCGCCAAATTCATCCTGGCGAATGTTGGTTAAGGGGGAAATAAAGCTGGCCAGCAAGTAGCCGTGGGCCATGTGAACTTCGAGCATATCAAAGCCGGCCTGATTGGCGTATTCGGCCGACTGGGTAAACTGCCGGACCACCAAATCCATGTCTTTCTGCGTCATTTCCCGCGGCGTCTGACTGACCCCTGGTTTGTACGGGATTGGGGAAGCGGAGATAAGCGGCCAATTGTCAGGACCGTCAAGCGGTAAATCGATCCCATCCCAGGCCAGTCGCGTTGATCCTTTGCGGCCAGAGTGACCAATTTGCATGCACAGCTTGGTGTGACTGTTTTGATGGACAAAGTCCACAATTTTGGCCCACTCAGCACACTGTTCTTCATTCCAGATGCCGGTGCATCCAGGGGTGATACGGCCAGTCGGGGAAACACAGGTCATCTCCACAAACATCAGCCCGGCCCCACCCAGCGCCCGGCTCCCCAGGTGAACCAGGTGCCACTCGTTGGGCAGACCATCGACGGCCGAATATTGGGCCATCGGTGAAACCACCACGCGGTTGGGAAGCACCAGGTCGCGTAATTTGAAGGGAGTAAACATCGGCGGCGTGTCGTCAGGCACGTCAAACCCCTGGTCGCGAACTTTTTGATTGAACCAGCCGCGCACCCGATCGACAAAAGAAGGATCGCGCAAAATGAGGTTTTCATAGGTGACCTGCTTGGAGCGGGACATGACCCCAAAGGCGAACTGTTCCGGTTCAAGATCCCAATGGCGATCCATCGCTTCAAACCACTGCAGCGACACATCGGCCGCATGCTGCAGACGGCCGACCTCATCTTCACGGTTTTCCTGGTACAGCTGCAGGGCCTGGTCGAGTTCCTCCTCGGCGCAAAGGGCTTCAAACAGGCCGATGGCGTCTTCCATGGCCAATTTTGTGCCTGATCCAATGGAGTAATGGGCTGTTGTCTTGGCGTCCCCCAATAAAACGACGTTATCCTTGATCCACGTTTGATTGCGAATCATGGGAAAGTGTCGCCACAGGGAGCGATTGTCGATGAGGGAATGGCCGTCCAGCTCGGCCGCAAAGATTTCCTCGATTAGGGGGAGATGCTCCCCTTTTTTATCGTCCAGTTTGTCAAAACCCAGTCCACGCCATGTTTCTTCTGAGGTTTCAATGACCCAGGTGCTGGCGTTATCTTCATATTGATAGCAATGAGCCACAATGGGCCCGTAGGCGGTTTCGCGAAAGAAGTATTTGAATGCATCAAATTCCTTGGTGGAACCAACCCAGCAAAAAACATTTTTGCGGTTATCAATTGAGGTACCAAAATGATCGGTCAGAGCGGTGCGAATGCGGCTGTTAATGCCGTCTGCGGCAATGATCAAATCACTTTCTTTAAATGGAGATGTGTTGAGCATGACCGGATCAAATTCGTATTCAAAGGTCAGGTCAACCCCCAAATTATGACAGCGCGATTGAAGCAGCAGCAACAGTGATTTGCGGGAGCAGCCGGCAAATCCATTCCCAGCTACACGAAACGTCTTGCCCTTGAAAACGATATCAACATCGTCCCAGTAGGCAAAATTTCGCCGAATTGCTTCGTATGAAGGCTCATCATATTCCTGAAAAATTCCCAGGGTTTCATCGCTAAATACCACGCCAAAACCAAAGGTGTCGTCAAAGCGGTTTCGCTCATAGACGGTGATCTCATAAGCCGGCCATCTCTTCTTTGCCAACAACGCAAAATATAAGCCGCCTGGTCCACCACCGATGATTGAAATTTTCATGATGAGTACTTTTTTTGATATAGATATTTAACGACCGTTATGCGCAATACATTAACAGCAAAAATTTGGGCTGTCAAAATGACCTGGGCAAAAAGTTTCTTTGGTTGGGCAGCTGGATCGGGGTTCACAACCGCGTTTTTGATTTAAAAGCGATCGTTGAAGAATGAAGATACGGCCGTTTGTCCCCCTTGATACCGGCCGGCAAACGGGGTCAATCAGCAATGAGGAATTTGTGTTTAAATGTTGGGATTCGGGCTAATCCGCGGCTGTTTTTAATAGGGATCCACTTAAAAAGATGCAACGTGTGGGGAATTAATAAAGTTCTCCCCAAACTTCTTCCCCATTAAGAACGGCCGCGATTTGCTTGGGAAATTGAAGCCGGTTAAGGGGTTTGCTGATGTACCCGTTCAAGCCCTTATCTCGAGCCTTACTCATTTCGATATCCGGGTCAGATGCGGTAACAACCACAATCGGTATATCAGCGAGTTCTGGCACGACGCGAATGGCTTCAAACACATCGTAACCAGATCCACCACCAGGAAGCATCAAGTCTAAAAGAATAATATCGACTCTGGTCATATCCCGCAGTTTGTCCAGGGTTGTATCCCCCCACTGGTCGTATGAAATATAGGCTCCGTTGTTCTTTAATATAGATGAAATAACGGCTAAATTTGAGGGGTCGTCTTCAACAACAAAAACTCTTTTGTCTTTCAACAGCATGCTGATTTCCTTGATAATTTAAATTTGATTGATCTCTAAAATATTTCACAGGTTGAAGTATAAAGTTAAAATTGAAAGTGATTCTCTAGAGAACAAGGCACTTTTTTCTGCAAACTTTTAACTTTTTGCTGTTTAAGTGATTCACAATAAGTTTTATTAAAAAACAGCCACGGATTAACACGGATTTTCACAGATTTCTCTCTAGTTCCTGTGGAGCTCTGCGAAAATCTGCGAACCTACGGTTCTGCGCTACGCGCTCTGCGGACACCTTCTTCAGAAAACTTTTTGCAACTTACCTAATGTTGATTATGGGGAAAAATTTAAAATAATCAATCACCCATTTATCTCATGAAATATGCCAAACCGCTTGACCTTGCAAAATCTGATTGACAAATTGCGGGAAAAGCCGATTGTCAATCGGCTTGCCAATTAAGCCAGTAAAACCGGTTTCCCTAAGTTTATCGACATCGGCCGCCATCACCTGAGCGGTCACTGCTATGATGGGAACCTCTTGATAGGTAGGGATATCGCGCAGCAAAGCCAGCATTTCATACCCATTATGAGGTCGTACTTCGATGTCCAAGAAAATAATGGACGGCACCGCCGGAAGGGCCTGGACCCTCTCCACAAAATTGTTGCTGTGTTCAAAAAACTCGATTTGTGAAAACCCCATCACTTTGTGCAGCAGGATTTGTAACACATCGCGACTTAATGGATCATCATCCACGTACAAAAATGTTGCCTCTGAGTTGCTCATCGCTGCCTTACTCTTGTGCTGGATAGCCGTTGGAGGCTAAAGCCGGCGCCGTTTCCGGAATTTCACTTTCAACGGGGAAAGTAACATAGAACGTGCTGCCAACACCCAATTCACTTTCAGCCCACATCTGACCGTTGTGTGCTTCAACAAAGTGTTTGGAGATAGGTAGCCCCAAACCGGTGCCGGATACGCTGTATAGTTCGTGCTCGATCTGCTCAAAAGAATTAAAGACCTTTTTCATATCTTCCTGGCTGATGCCGATACCGGTGTCACGCACTGAAATGTGGATGTTTGAATCCTCATGCCCCGCAGCAATATGAATTTCTCCTTCGGGGGTAAATTTCACCGCGTTAGAAACGAGGTTCAGCATAACCTGTCGAATTCTTCTTTTATCCCCCTTTAATTCAGGTAAATTCGGCTCAATGTCAACCGTTAGGGAGATCGGTTTTTCCTTGATCAATCCTTTTGCGGTGGCGGCCGCACTGTCCAAAATGTGGTTCATATTGACATCCTGGACAAACAGGCTCATTTTACCCGCTTCAATTTTTGACAAATCGAGAATGTCATTGATGAGGCTTAATAAGTGTTCCCCACTGGTGATCGTTTTGTTGAGGGAATCCACCTGCTCGTCGTTAACTTCTCCCAACACACCATCCGCCACAAAACCGGTAAAGTTCAGGATCGCATTGAGCGGGGTGCGCAGTTCATGCGACATATTGGTCAAAAATTGAGTTTTGATGCGATTGGCCTCTTCCGCCTCCTGTCGTGCCTGGGAAACGTTTTCAAAAAGCTGGGAATTATAAATGGCTACCGCAATCTGGTCCGCCAGCGTTTGCAAAATGGTAATGTCATCCGGAGAAAAGCTATCTTTCTCCTTGCTTTGAACATCGAGGACCCCCAATAGATACCCACCAGCCTGAAGCGGTAGAGCGATTTCTGATTGGGTCTGGGGCAGGTCGGGGTTTTGGAAATAAACGTCTTCGGTGTTCACATCAGCGACCAGGCGATGCCTTTTATTGGCCAGGACATACCCAATAATACTTTCGTTTCCTGCTTGAAGGGTATGACGGCGAGCCAGCATCTTCTGACCGCCTTCACTGGACGCTGCTCTCAGTACAGCCTGTTGATCCTGTTCATCAGCCAGGAATATCGCCACGTGGTAATGGCCAAATGATTCACTAATCTTGACGGCAACACGCTCGAGCAGATCTTCAAAGTCCAATACCGAAGTAACATCTCGGGCCACGATTGCGGCCGTTTCCAACTGGGTTGACCGTTCCGCCAGCTGAGACGTACGCTCCTCAACGCGATCTTCCAGACCGGCCAAAGTCTCCTGCAGCTGGTCGGCCATCGTGTTAAAAGTGTTTGAAAGCAGGCCAATTTCGTCACCGGTGTCGACATCAGCCCGGGCAGATAGGTTGCCACCAGCAATATCAGCCGCCGTATCTGTCAGCCGTGAAATGGGATTTGCCAGAAGATTGGCCATAAAAACCGCCGCTACGGCCGCGCCAATCGTGACCAGGAATGTCGTTAGAAGAATGTTTCTACGCTGGTTGTTAACCGGTTCCAGGGCGGTGAGTTCGTCCTGAAAAACCACAATCTGCCAACCTAGATCATCGACCCCCGAAACGCCGGTGATGTCGGTGACCTGAGCCTGGCTGATGAGATTTACGGCGCCGTTTATTTCTATTTCAGCATATTGGGCCTCTTCCAAACCCTGCAAATTTGCCAGGAGGGTTTCATCGGCCGCTTCCATCCGCCCTTCGTTAGAGATCAAAAACTGATCATTTGGCAGTAAAATCCCGATCTCAAAACCGGTGCGCACCGATTCTGTTTCCAATACAAGATCAGCCAAAGTTTCGAGGCTGTAGGTGCTGCGCAGGATACCCAGGATCGTTTCCCGTTCCCGATCATAAATCGGAACGGCCATATTTAAGCCAAAGGTTTGACTGCTTTCATCAAAAGAAGGCTGGCCGATATAAATGGCACCTTCTCCATCGTTATAGGCAATTTGCCACCATTCTTCATCCGCCTGATAATAATCGGATGTGCGGTCGGTGGCTGCGGCCAATCCGCCATATTCATCGGTAAAAAATACCTCTACTTGATCCGGAAACAAATTGCGAAACGTCTGCAGCTCACTGGCGGCCGTGCTAAACAGGCGCCGGCGAATCAGCAAATCATCCTCCCCAACGGAAACCCATTCTTCATCGATTTCAAGAATAGAAGCCAATATCGCCTCCTGATCACCGCCGAAGGTGTTCAGGTAGTTGGCGTTTTGATCGGCTGAAAATTCACGCAGCGAGCGGTTTAGACTCAAAGATTGTAGGGCGTCTGTTTGACGAGCCAAAAGATCCCCGACTGCAAGAGCTTGGGTGTCGGCCAGCCGCTGCAGATTGTTGCCAACTTCATCGGTTAAGGCCTGGCTGGTTGTGCGGTTGGCGGTAAAGGCGATTAAACCGCCGGCCAACACGCTGACCAGCAGAAAGGCGGTAATGAGCTTGCTTCGCAGGTTCAGATTAATGAGTTTCATCATAATATTAAAAGAGGTATTACCTGATACTGCAATTATCCAATAAACATTTTGGCGGGTTTTCGACCGGATTCCAGCCGAAAACCCGCAGTTTTAGTTAATCGCTCCTTCAAGGGAGCAGCGGGGTCACCAGCTCACCGGCCGCGGCCGCTGCCTCTTCCGGCGTCTGAGTCCCTTCAATGACGTTGCGATACATCGTCCACACCACTTCCGAGATTTCCGGGTAATTCGGGCCGTATGCACGCGGCCGAGCAACGGCCACCTGATCGACAAAGACCTTGATGTTGGGGTCACTCCAGCCGGGATCATCAGCCATGTCCTGCCGGTTTGGTAAACCCACGGCCAGGAGAGAGCTGCGCAAATTAACCGGGTCTGTCATCCAGTCAATCACGGTCCAGGCCTCTTCCACATCGGTATTCGCCCCAATCGCAAAGTTCTCGCCACCTAAAATTGAAGCAGATTCAACTCCGGTGGGCCAGGGAGCCACACCCCATTCGAAAGAAACGCCGTCCCGATCAAAATTCGGCATTTGCCACGGTCCATTGATCATCATAGCACATTGGCCGGTAATAAACTGCTCATAGACTGTGCCTTGTCCCATCGGATCGCCTGGTGAACTCTGGTCAACATTAACCAGATTGTTGATTAAGGACAAAGCTTCAACGCTGCCTTCGTCCCCGATGGTTGGAATGTCACTCCCTGCCTGCCACAAGAAAGGCAAAAAGGTAAAGGTTCCTTCTTCGGTGCCGCTTGTTGAGAAGCAGAATCCGCTCCGCTCCTCAGTTGTCAGCTGTTCAGCCACATCGCGAAGTTCTTCCCAGGTTTCCGGGGCCTTGTCGAGACCAACTTCGGCCAGCATATCCGCGTTATAATACATGGCGGTGGCGTTGCTTTCAAAAGGAACTCCGTAATTCCGTCCTTGAAATACGGTCGAGCTCCATGGACCATCAAAGTATTGATCCTTATCATCCCAATCGGCAATGATATCGGTGAGGTCGGCCATCGCCCCCACGGCCGCCAACGCTTGATGATTTGGATTGTCCACAATCATAATGTCGGGTAATTCCCCGGTTTCTACCCCTTCCAGGATCGCCGGTACCAAGTCCACAAATCCGACAACCGTACGCTCAATATCGATATTTGGATGTTCAGCTTCAAAAAGGGCAATCGCCGATTCTAGCTCCTCATTTAATTCAGTCATGCCGTAGTAATCCCACCATTCTATGACGGTTTTCTCTTCTTCCGGTTCGGGCGCCTCTGTCGGTGGTGCCTCTGTTGGAGGTGGTTCGGTTGGTGCTTCGGCCTGTGCCGATTCCGTTTCCGGTTCCGTTTCTACAGCCGGCGATCCACAGGCGACGGCAGCGATGCTAAAAAGTGTTACTACTACTAAACCCAAAACCTTCTTCAAGAGCATTACAATTCTCCTTAGTCGAATGAACTTATTTGCCAATCATGTACTGCGGGGCTTTATTAGGGAAGAAAGGAAGGTACAAATGACGGACTTTCCCTAATAAACTGGCATTCTTTGATCGCCAAACATCATATCACAATGAACCGGGTATTCGTTATGAGACATTCGGTCTAGTCATTTATGGCTACCGTTTGTGCGGGAAGCAGGTAAAATCTTTGACAGTCCCCCCGTTTAACTTGACCGATTAGTGGATCAATTTATTATTGGCGGGAAGCCGCGCAATTTTAAGGCGATCAACCCAGAAAGGAAGCAAATTGATGAGCTATGATTTTGATTATGACGTGTCGGAAGGGGTAGCCACCATTACGTTCAACCGACCGGATGTCCTCAATGCCCTGACCTTGGCAATTTACGCTCAATTTCGCGATTTGATGGTTACCCTTCAACATGATGAGCGGGTCAAAGTGGTGGTATTAACCGGGCGGGGCCGAGCATTTTGTTCCGGCGGCGATGTGTATGAAATTATCGGCGAAATGCTCGAGCGGGATATGCGGGCTCATCTCGAATTTTGCCGCATGACCGGCGCGGTCGTGCAAAATATGCGCCTGCTGGAGAAGCCAATCATCGCTGCCCTAAACGGCACCACGGCCGGAGCCGGCGCGGTCATCGCCCTGGCCTCCGATTTTCGCCTCATGTCTGAAGCCGCGCGCATTCACTTCCTCTTTACCAAAGTGGGGTTGACCGGGGCCGATATGGGCGCGGCTTTTCTCCTGCCGCGCGTGGTCGGCCAGGGACGCGCGACCGAAATTCTCATGTTTGGTGACAAAATTTATCCGGACCAGGCCCTGCAAATGGGGTTAGTCAACCGCGTTCTCTCACCAGATGACCTGCTGCCCACGACCCAGGAATGGGCTGCCCGTCTTGCTTCCGGCCCCACCTTTGCCTATGGTATGACCAAGCGCATGATTAATAACGAGTGGAATATGGACCTCGTTTCAGCCATCGAGCAGGAGGCGCAGGCCCAGGCGCTGCTAATGATGGGAGAGGATCATCGGGCGTTTTTTGAAGCATTTAAAAGGAAGCAGGAGCCGCAGTGGAGCGGCAGATAGACCACAGACAAAAGACCTCAGACTTCAGATATGCGAATATCTGTGGTAATCCGTGTTATTATGTTGATTTAAATCTCCCCAGTCGTTTAGATTTAGGTGAAATGACGAAATAACATGCCAGAAACAGACAACCTTTCTTTTGATATGCTGCCGGAAAGGCCAGACGATCCGCCTAGGGATGGCCCGATAAGCCCTAACCGCCTGGCTGAATTGCGAGCCATAGCGGGTGCTGGGCCAGTGCTAATTCTGACCCACGATAACCCAGACCCGGATGCGCTGGCTTCCGGTAAAGCCTGCGCAGCTTTGCTAAAATCAGCCTGGGATATCTCCAGTCGGTTGTTGTACAGCGGGTTAATCCAACGGGCAGAAAACCGGGCCCTCCTCAACCTCTTAACCCCGGAATGGGAACACAGCAACGTGCTTCCTCAATTGGACCAATTCTCTGCCGTAGCGCTGATTGACACTCAACCAGGGGCAGGAAACAATCGCTTGCCCGTTTCTCACATCCCCCAGATTGTCATCGACCATCATCATCCCATTCGGAAAAATCTGCCACTGGTACCTTATGCCGACGTTCGGCCGGAGATAGGAGCTACCGCGACTTTGTTGGATCAATACCTGGAAGCCGCCGGGATCGTGGTTGATTCTAATTTGGCAACCGCGATGTTCTACGCGCTAAAGACCGATACGCGGGGCTTATCCCGGGGGGCTTCCTCAGCTGATGAGGTTGTCTACCTCAAACTATTGGCCCAAATTGACCATAGTAAGCTGATTCAAATAGAGCAAGCAGGATTATCACGGATATATTTTCGCGCCTTTAGCCGCGGATTGCGTGCCGCAAGGGTTTACACCCAATCCGTGGTAGCTAATCTGGAGATGATGCACCGTCCTGACCTGGCGGCTGAATTGGCCGATATACTCATCCGTTTTGAAGAAGCTGAGGCTGTCCTTTGTCTGGGCATTTACGAACAAATTCTGCATCTTTCAATCCGCACCAGACCCATGGGACAAGACGCCGGTTTGCTCGTCCAGCAGGTAATTGTTCCCCCAGGTAAAGCGGGCGGCCACGGCACGATGGCCGGTGGGCAGGTGCCCCTTGCTGGACAAAAAACAAATCAACTGGTAGGTGAGATCGTAGACCGTTTTTTGCAAGTCATGGGGGAAACGGGAAAAAGTGAAAGCCTATGTTGAGCAACTCTATCCGTTCCGATGCTGAACTGGCGCAGATGGTCGCCCCCATTGCTGAAACCACCCAGCCGGACGTCATCATTTGCGTAACTGAAAGCGGCGTTTTTGTGCAGCATTTACTTAACAAAGTGAATCAGTTCCGGATTGTGGCGGCTTCGGCCAAGGCCGAAACGTGCGCTTCATTGCAAAAAGCAGGCATTGAGACGGTGCGTTTACCGCTGCACGCCGCCGAAAAGTACAATCAGGTGCGACACGTTTTTTCTGTAGCCTTGAGAACAGGCGTAATTTCAGTCGGTGACTTTGTCGTTTGCGCTGTGGGGGCCAGCATTTATCCGGAGGAGGGCGACCTCATTGTATTGACCGATGTGGATCCGGCGTTGGAACATTTGCCGGTTTCCGACCTCCTCAAGTTGACGGATGGTATCCAACCAACCGTACTTGAGACGAGTATCGCCATTGCCAGCAAGATTGGACGGGTGGCGCGGCGTGGCAAGCGGGTTGGATCTATATTTATGCTTGGTGACTCGCTGAAGGTATTGGAAGGCGCCCGGCAGCTCATCCCCAACCCGTTTAAAGGACATGATAACAACATCCGCCGCCTGACGAATCCCGCCGTTCATGATACGTTGATTGAGTTAGCCAAGCTGGATGGCGCTTTTGTGATTCGAGGCGACGGATTTATTCAGTCCGCAGCTGTTTTCTTAGCGGCCGGTGAGGGCGAACATGATTTGAACATACCCGCCGGTCTGGGCGCCAGACACACGGTGGCTGCGGCCGTAACCGCACGCACGCGGGCTACAGCTATCGTCGTTTCTGCCACCGACGGCAATGTACGCGTATTTTCCTATGGACGGTTAGTAATGCAGCTGGACCCAGATGTACCGTATGATCCCATCTCAAAAGTGGAATAGAGTAAGGCAGGAAATTTCTGTGAAACAAGTCGTTAATCCTTCAGAGTTGGTGGAGCCAAGGGGATTTAACCACGGGTTTTTGTGTTCCGGTGGGCAAACCCTCTTTCTGGCCGGTCAGGACGCCAGCGGGCCGGACGGCCGGATCGTGGCCCCCGGTGACATCGTGGCCCAATACGAGCAGGTACTCAAAAACCTGCAGGCGGTGTGCTTGGCGGCCGGTGGCACTCTGCACGATATCGTCAAAATGAATATTTTCGTCAGCGATCGCGATTTGTATGTGGCTCATCTAAAGAAATTGGGTGAGATTCACCAGCGATATTTTGGACGTCACTATCCTGCCACCGCCCTCTTTGAAATCGTTGGCTTTTATCAGAAAGAAAACCTGGTGGAAATTGAAGGAACCGCTTATATAGAATAGCTAATTGCTAATCGCCAATTGCTAATTGCTAAAGAACCCGGTTAGCTATTGGTTATTGACAAATAGCAATTAGCTATTAATAAACATGAATTTTCAACTCACTCCCAACCAGCTGGCTGTCCAACAAATCGCCCGGCAGTTTGCCCGGGATGAAGTTGCGCCGCAAGCCCGCCAAAGCGATGAAAGCGGTGATTTCCCTCTGCATTTGGTCAAACGTATGGGTAAATTGGGCTTTTTAGCGGCGACAATTTCCAGCGCTTACGGCGGATCCGACATGGATTACCCGAGCTTTACCCTCATTTCGGAAGAACTGGGGTGGGCCGACTCTTCGGTGCGCGGTTTTCTGGCCGTGCACGCCAGCCTCGTTTCGCTGTGCATCAACGATTGGGGCACCGAAGCGCAGAAGAGCAAGTATCTTCCCCTCCTGGCCAGCGGGGAAAAAATCGGCTGCTACTGCCTGACTGAGCCAGAGGCCGGCTCCGATGTGGCCAGCATGAAATCAACCGTCCGCGAAGAAGAGGGTGCTTTTGTCCTCAACGGCACCAAACACTGGATCACCAACGGCGGCATCGCCGATATCGGCCTTGTTTTTGCGTCAATCGATCGAGAGCAAAGACATCGAGGGATTTGCGCCTTTATCGTCGAAACCGGGTGGCCCGGTTTTGAGACCCGGCCGATGGGCGGTCAAGAATTGGGTCATCGCTCTTCCGATCATGCGTTTGTGACCCTCAACGAGCTGCGGGTGCCCAAGGAGAATCTTCTTGGTGAAGTGGGCCAGGGGTTCAAAATCGGCATGAGCGCCCTCGATCACGGCCGGCTGGGAGTGGCGGCCGGGGCGGTCGGCATCGCTCAACAGTGTCTCGATGCGTCAGTAGATTTTGCTCGCACCCGGGAACAGTTCGGGCAGCGTATCGGTGACTTCCAGATGATTCAGGCCGCAATTGCCGACATGTCGGCCGATATCGAAGCAGCTCGACTGCTGGTCTACAAAGCTGCGTGGATGAAGGAAAAGGGGCTGCCCACGACTCGGGCCACGTCGACCGCCAAGCTGTTTGCCACCGAGATGGCCTGCAAAGCGGCCGGGGAAGCAGTACTGCTGCACGGCGGCCGGGGGTACAGCAGCGAATATCCGGTGGAGCGCCTTTATCGCGACATCAAGGGGCTGCAGATTTACGAGGGTTCATCGCACATTCAGCGCATTGTGATTGCCAGGGATGTGATTGGAAAACCCTAGAGACGACAGACCACAGACTTCAGACATCAGGAGGTTGTGTACCACGCCAGCCTTGCTCCAGAGATTGACGTTTCTCTATCTTACCCTACGAGCCACGTGAGCCCATCTGCTGCGTGATCATTACATTAACATTAATCACTGTAGGACTTTCCCTAAAAAAGCAAAAACGACGCGATTGAATTGCTCGGGCCTTTGTAGCGGTGCAAAGTGACTCACACCGTGCAGGATAACAAGCTCTGCCTTTGGAATATTCCGAGCGAGGTATTCGGCGTGTTCACGTTTGATGAACTCATCATGTTCGCTGTGCGCGACGACAACTGGTACACGAATCTGAGCCAAATCGGTCGCTGAATAATTCGGTTGCGTTTCTTGCATGAGGTTAACGGCCTCAGAAAACTCCTTGAACTTATCTGGTGTGGATGATAATTCTGCATACTCCTTCATGTGCCGAGCAAAGCAGCGGCCGATGATGGGCGTGAATTCAAATTCCTTTGTTCCACTTGGGTCCATATTGCAGGCAAAGAAGAATACGCCAGCAGTACGTGCAGGGATTTGCGACGCCAGGATCAAGGCGATGCATGCGCCGTCGCTCCACCCGGCGAAAGCGACCTTTTTAAGATTTAATGTGTCCATCACCGCCAATACATCGGACGCCATTAACTCATAAGTATACGGTTGCTTGTCGCGCGTGCTTCGTCCATGACCGCGACTGTCTATCACAATGGCGCGATAGCCGTGACTGACCAATGCCGGCACTTGATACCCCCAGTTGCCGCTGTGCCCGAGCCCGCCGTGTAACAGAATGACAGGTAAACCAGATCCATACGAGGCATACCAAATTCGAGCGCCATTATTTTCAACATAACCTTGATCAGCTGTCGATGGCAAAGGCTTGGCACCATTCGCCTCAAAATTGCTGAGGTCATCATCGAGGATGTCCATTTTAATCTCCTTAAGAGTCGGCATCATGAATAAAAGCTGCGTTTTATGAAACGCCTGCGTACTGTCGCAGCAGCGGCTCGCGTATCGCCCGTGCATCTAGCTGATCTGCCCCCAGAAACCCGACAAATCGATCAAACCCCCGTGCCAGCGCTTGCGCAAAGGCCTCATCCTTGCCGAGGGTTTCATCTTCCAGCCAGAAACCAAGGATAAGAAAGGTGTTGCTTTCCCGATCGAGCTTGCTGTCGAAGCGGCCGACGAGCCGGTCGCCCCACAAGATTGGCAACGTGTAGTAGCCGAACTTGCGCTTGTCCTTGGGCTTGTAAACCTCCCACACATAGTCAAAGTCAAATAACACTTTCGCTCGGCCGCGGGCGCAAACCGGATCGAGCGGAGCAAGAAAGACGACTTCTTCAGTCGTGGTTGCGGCCAAAGGTGACCAGGCTTCCGGCGTGCGCCCCGCGCTCAAATCATCGAGAAGATGGACATCCCGGCCGAGTACATAGTGCATCATCCGCCACCCTCCGACCTTGATCTCTCTGATTTCGCCATCTGCCAGCAAAGACTCAAGAATTTGTTTCTTCTTGCTAAACGGCACGCCGCGTTGAAAGGCGTCGCTCGTGCGCTGCAGCCGTGACAGGCCGAGAAAGCTGATTTCTTTTTTGATCAGGAAGCGGTCGACCTCCTCATCATTTTTTCCCTGGATAAGCTCGGCCGGCGCAACCGCTTCCGTGAGTGCATAGGCACGCTCGAACTTCTCCCGATGATGGGTCATGACTTCACCGGTGCGCCACAAATAGAACAGCGCCAGGGCGCTGTCTTTACGGCCGCGATAATGCTGCGTGCGCTTTCGCGATGTCATTTTAAAATCTCGGTTGTTGACGACGCCACGTTCGCGCAATACGCTGCGAATTTCCTCGATCACCTCGGCATGCTCGAGGCCCATTCTACGAATGCGAGGGTCGCAGTCCGGGTGACCATCCCGTTCCCGGTGCATGATCGTACGCCAGTACGGCAGCTCGTCCATCGGCCGGACGGCCAGCCAGCCGCCCCAGTCGAAGAATTTCCGCTGTTGATAGGTGGCCTCCTCCCACAATCCAGGCGTGTAGTCGAACACCCGGCCGTGCAGCTGGATGTCGTGGCTGCGGGCAATGATCTGCAGCGGATCGAGCTGTAGATACTCCACCTCGCGTATCGCCCGCTCAATCCCTGCGGTGCCCTGCCAGCGGCGGCCGGGCCACAGGCCCTGCTTGCCGAGTATAAAACGACGGGCTGTTTTATTATCAATGTTTAACATCATGGATGATTTTTTATTGCTCGGAAGCCCTCAGAAAATTTACCGTTCTCTCCCAGGCCAGTTCCGCGGCTGTTTGGTTGTAGGCATCCAATCGGTCTGGCTCAAAAAACCAGTGACCTGTCCCTGGGTATTGATGAAATGTTACTTCTCGGCCGGCCTGCCGCAGCGCATTCTCCAACCAGTCAACGTTGGACTGCGGCTCGTAGGGGTCGCTCTCGGCAAAGTGGCCTAAAAAAGCGGCGCGAGAGCCGCTGAAATCCCCCTCTCCAGTTCCGTAAAAAATGACGACGGAATGCACGTGATCCGGATGGGCCGCGGCAAAATCCAGGGCAAAAAAGGCGCCCAGCGAGAAACCGATCACAGCAACAGGGCGGCCGGGCTGATCGATATGCGCGTCGAGAAAATGTGCTGCCTCCACTATTTTGGCCTTGGCCTGAACGGAGTCGAGGGAGTCTGCTAGAGCTTCGGCGCCGACAATCGTGTCTGCAACCTGGCCGAGGTAGAGGTCAGGGGCGAAGGTCGCAAAACCCGCCTCGGCCAGCCGGGTGCAGAAAGCCTTGACGGTGTCGTTTAAACCCCACCAGGCATGCAGCACCAGCACGCCTGGTCCCTTGCCGGCGGAAGGCAGGGCAAAAAAGCCATCAGGTTGAGGAAGGGTCATGATGATAAAGCCTCCTAATTAAATTGAGCAAATTCATCATAGAACATTAGTTCGTGATTGGCAATAGTTTAATTCATCATTGGTCTGGGCATCAAAACCTCAAAACTTATGAGATCTGTTCAAGATCTTCACTAAAGTCTGAAGGTTGGTTGCTGCTTTTGGGGATGCTTGTGGTGTTTTTCTTTTGTTTGTTAATGGCTACACGAATTTATTGATCCAGTTTAACCTCAACCGCACGTTTGATCGTGCCTTCCGCCACCAAGCGCCGGACTTCCTCAATAAATGGCGAGAGATAAACATCTTCTCCTACAAACGGTATCTTGCTGCGGATCAGATCGTAAGCGACCTGCGTTCCCTGTCCCAAGCGCCCTCCCCCATTTCGACGACGAAAATCAACTCCCTGGGCGGCCGCCATCAGCTCGATGGCCACAATCGTCTCGGTATGGGTCAAAATCTGCTCGGCCTGCCGCGCCGCTGTGGCCCCCATACTGACGTGATCCTCAACGTTGGCGCTGCTGGGTATCGTGTCGGCGCTGGCCGGATGGGCCAACACCTTGTTTTCAGAAGCTAGAGCGGCGGCCGTGTAATGAGCAATCATAAAGCCGGATTCCAATCCCCCTTTTTCCGTCAAAAACATCGGCAAAACTCCCCCGTTGCTGTTGGCATCAACCATCTGCGCCGTGCGCCGCTCGCTCATGTTGCCGATCTCAGTCAACGCCAGCTTCATATAATCCATCGCCAGAGCAATCGGCTCCCCGTGAAAATTTCCCGCCGAAATCACCTCGATTTCTCCACTATTTTCATCCACAAAAATGAGCGGGTTGTCGTTGACGGAGTTGAGCTCAATTTCAATGACCCACTGGGCATAGGCGATCGAATCGCGACACGCCCCGTGTACCTGAGGCACGCAGCGCAAGGTGTATGCATCCTGGACGTTGGGTGAATCCGGCGGCCGCAGCATCTCGCTGCCTTGAATAACGCGACGCAAAAAAGCCGCGCTGTCGATCTGGCGCGGATGCGGTCGCAGCGCATGGACTCGCTCATCATAAGCCCGATCGGTGCCGTGTAAAGCCTCCAGGGTGAGCCCGACAGCAATATCGGCCGTTAAGGCTAGATTGATCGCCCGCCGCACCAAAAGGGAACCCATCCCCACCATCATGGCCGTGCCGTTGAGCAGCGCCAATCCCTCTTTCGCCTCCAAGACCAACGGCTGAATCCCGACCCGAGCCAGCGCCTGGCTTCCCGGCAGCCGTTCGCCGTCATAAAACGCCTCTCCTTCGCCCACCAGCGGCAGCGTCAAATGGGCCAGCGGAGCCAGATCACCGCTGGCACCAAGAGATCCCTGAGCAGGTACTCGTGGATGGACTCTCCGATTCAACATCGCCAGCAGGGTTTCGATAACGACCGGCCGCACCCCGGAAAAACCGAGAGCCAGCGTATTGGCCCGCGCCAGAAGCATCGCCCGCACCGTGTGCTCATCTAAATCCGGACCGGTGCCGGCGGCATGGCTGCGAACCAGGTTGAGCTGCAGCTGGCGGGTTTCCTCAGCCGAAATAATCTTGTCTTTAAAGCGGCCAAAACCGGTGGTAATTCCATACGCCACTCGCCCCTCAGCCACCAGCTGCTCAACGGCCGCCCGCGAGCGCTTGATCGCCGGAATCGCCTGAGGATCCAGCACCACCAGCCGGCCGTCTACCACAGAAGAAACGTCATCAAGCGTTAAATTTTCACCGGAAATTTTTAGTGGGGTCATCACGTGTTATCCTTTGGTTGACAGAAGGGATTCTACACCTGTATAAATGGCGGGCAAGGGGTTTAGCTCGGTGCTACGCACCTTTTAGCTCGGTGCTACGCACCTTTTAGCTCGGTGCTGCGCACCTCTCAGCCGTCAGCGATTAGCTCGGCGCTGCGCGCCTCTCAGTAGTCAGCACGGAGCTTCGCTCCTTTTAGCGGTTAGCTCGGCGCTGCGCGCCTCTCAGCTATTAGCTCTGAGCTGAAAGCTAAAAGGCGCGTTAGCGCCGCCCTAGAAGGGCCGCAGGCCCGAGCTAAAAGGTGCGTAGCACCGGGCTACAAGGGCCGCAGGCCCAAGCTATAAGGTGCGCAGCACCGGGCTACAAGGGCCACAGGCCCGAGCTAACGAGCCACCCAGGAGGAAACCATGAAACGAACCATACGTGCCCCACGAGGCACCCAGTTGACCTGCAAAAACTGGCTGATTGAAGCTCCATACCGGATGCTTCAAAACAACCTCGACCCGATCGTGGCCGGCGATCCGGACAACCTGATCGTTTACGGCGGCCGGGGGAAAGCCGCCCGTAACTGGGAAGCGTTTGATGGTATTTTGAAGTCGCTTGAACGGTTGGAAGAAGATGAAACGCTGCTGGTTCAATCCGGCAAACCGGTGGCCGTATTTCGCACCCATACCGACGCCCCTCGCGTGCTGATCGCCAACTCCAATATCGTCCCGGCCTGGGCCACCCAGGAAAATTTTGATCGTTGGGAGGCGGAAGGGCTAATCATGTACGGGCAAATGACGGCCGGCAGCTGGATCTACATCGGCACTCAGGGCATTCTGCAGGGCACATACGAAACGTTTGGCTCGCTGGCCCGACAAAACGGCTGGGGCAGCCTCAAAGGCAAGCTAGTGCTAACCGCCGGTCTTGGAGAGATGGGCGGGGCACAGCCGCTGGCGGTGACGATGAACGGCGGGGTGGGTGTCTTTGTCGAGGTGGAGCGCTGGCGGGCAGAACGACGTCTCGAACTGCGCCAAATCGACGTTCTGACCGATGATCTGGAAGAAGCGATGATTTGGGCGGAAGCTTCGCTCAAAAATGAAGAACCCAAATCAATCGGTCTGGTGGGCAACGCGGCCGAAATTTTGCCCAAACTGGTGGCCATGGGCAAGGTACCCGACGTAGTAACCGATCAAACCAGCGCCCACGATCCGCTTTACGGCTATATTCCAACCGGCCTTTCACCTGAAGAAGCGGCCGAGCTGCGTCAGAGCGATCCGGACACTTATTTGCAACGCTCGCTCGACTCAATGACCGTGCACGTGCAGGCGATGCTCGACTGGCAAAAACAGGGGGCGGTGGTCTTTGACTACGGCAACAACCTGCGCCAGCGGGCGTACGACAACGGTTTAGAAGAAGCGTTTAATTATCCAGGCTTTGTACCAGCCTACATCCGGCCGCTTTTCTGCGAAGGAAAAGGACCGTTTCGCTGGGTGGCCCTCTCCGGCGATCCCCAGGATATCTACGCCACCGATCGGGCGATCCTGGAGCTGTTCCCCGAAGATGAACACCTGGCCCGCTGGATCAACATGGCCCAGCGCGATATCGAATTTCAGGGGCTGCCGGCCCGTATTTGCTGGCTGGGCTATGGGGAACGGGCCCGAGCCGGCTTGAAATTTAACGAGCTGGTCGCTTCTGGCAAGGTGAAAGCCCCGATTGTGATTGGCCGCGATCATCTCGACTGTGGCTCCGTCGCCAGCCCCAATCGGGAAACCGAAGGGATGCTCGACGGCTCTGACGCCATCGCCGACTGGGCGATCTTAAACGCCCTGATCAATACCGCCAGCGGGGCAACGTGGGTCAGCTTCCACCACGGTGGCGGGGTGGGCATCGGCTACAGCCTGCACGCCGGGCAGGTGATCGTGGCTGACGGAACCCCTGAAGCGGCCGCCCGCCTCGAACGGGTCTTGACCGTCGATCCGGGCATGGGCATCGTGCGCCATGTTGATGCTGGATATGATTTGGCGAAAGAAAACGCGCGGAAGCACGGGATTAAGGTGCCGATGCTATAAGAGACTTCAGACCACAGACGTCAGACCACAGAGAGGATTCTTTGAACAGAAGCCGATCCGCGAATAATCAAACCCCTGTAGTCTGATGTCTGAAGTCTGTGGTCTTTTTAGGAGGAGGTATGACAAAAACACTGCTGAACTGCTGGCATCCTGTCGCTTACGCCCGGGATGTCCCGGCCGATGCGCCATTTGGCACCAAGCTGCTGGATGAACATCTCGTCATTTGGCGCACGTCTGATGGGTCAGCCCACGCCATGCAGGATCTATGTATCCACCGCGGAACCGCCCTTTCTCTGGGCTGGTTGGCCGACGACTGCCTGGTCTGCCCGTATCACGGCTGGCGCTATGACGAGTCCGGAGCCTGCGTGCTCATCCCTCAAACGGCAAATCCCAATATTCCGGCCAAAGCCAGGACGATCAAATATCGCTGCCAGGAGCGGTACGGATTGATTTGGGTTGCCTTGGAAGAGCCGATTTATCCCCTGCCGGAAATCCCGGAGCTGGAAAATGGGTTGTGGAAAATTGTCAATACCGGGCCGTTTGAATGGGGGTCGGACGCCTCGCGCCAGGTCGAAAACTTTACCGATTTTGGCCACTTTCCCTGGGTTCATCCGGGTTTGTTGGGTGATGTAGACCGGCCGGTGGTCCCCGATCACACCGTTGAGACCAGAGGGCACGTGCTGCACTACACCGTCGTGCGGCCGGAAGCACCCAACTCCGATGATTTTCCGGTTTTTGCTAACGAAGAGGTGGTCCGGCCGGAACGACGCAGCCGGTATGAACTGCATCTTCCCTACACCATCGTTTTGCGGCTGGGCTGGGGTGGTGAAAAGGGAATGGTGTATTTCTTTGCCTCCCAGCCGATCTCAGATAACAAATGCCGCGGGTTCTGTATTATCGGCCGCAACTACGATCTTGATCAGCCGGACAGCGTCCTGCAGGAGTTTGAAAACACCATATTTAACCAGGACAGGCGCATCGTGGAATCCCAGCGGCCGGAACAGGTGCCGTTTGACCTGGCGGACGAGCTCCATCTTAAGTTTGATGCGGTGGCGGTCAGTTATCGGCGGGCGATGCAAAAATTCAAGTAAAGACCACAGACTTCAGACATCAGACAACAGAGAGGGTATTTTGTATCAGAGCCTGATCGCGAATAATTAAACCCCTGTGGTCTGAAGTCTGTGGTCTGTAGTCTCTAATCCCCGGCGTGGGCCGTACCGGCCTGTGAGTCGACATGAGCAACGGCCGGCAGCCCTTGGGCACCGCAGGAGCTGTCGACACCCGCATCATACCCCACAATAAAATCAGCTTTGTCGTTGCGGCGGCGAAGAATCAGGATGACCGGCCACATGAGGGCGGTGGTCAACCCGCCAACCACATAGCCGCTGGCGATTGAGCGCGTTTCAGCCAGCCGGCCGAGGGCACTTTGTCCCACGACGCTGCCGCCGCTGGCCACCAGCGCATCAAATGAGATTACGGTGGCTCGCTGCTCAGAAGGGATGTTTTGATGCATGTAAGCCTGTTTGACCGGGCCATACACCCCACCGGCAGCCATCACCAGCAAATAGAGGCCAACCGCCAGCCAAAATGATGAGACCAGACCGACAGCAATCGACGCCAGGGTGGCCACGACTGCTGCCCCCAGAAGCAATGTTGTCCGCCGGCCGCAGCGGTGCATTTGCCATTCAACGATATAGTTGCCCCCCATCGTGGCGATAGAAATCAGGGCGGCGATGACCCCGGCCACCCAGGGAGCATCATTTCCCAGGAGCTCAAGAAAATACGGCTGCCAGGCGTAAAACCCCCAGGCCATAAACAACGACTGAATGAGCGAACAGATGATGAGCAAACGCACCGTAGGCTGCTGCCAGCCGTACTGCAGGCTCGACCGGGCTATTTTTGACATTTCCGCCGGGAGCGCCGAAATGGAAAGTTTATGCGGGGTAAACCCGAGGTCGTGCATGTTGCGATAGGCGATAAAAAAGACGGTTGCCAGTAGAACCGACCGGCCCACGTAGGGCAGCGAAAGATCTAAATTGCCCAGCAGGCCGCCCAAAATCGAGCCGATGAGCATCGCCATGCCGGAAACGATCCCGGAGCGGGCAAAAATATCGTCAAGGTTGCCGGTGAAGCCGCTGTCGTTTAAAGCATCAACCAGCCACGCTTCCATCGCGCCCGAATAAAAGGTAAATCCCAACCCCAGAAAAACCGAGACCAGCATAAAAAGCCCCAGGCTGTTGTCAAATTCGGCCGCCGCCACGTAGCCCATCGTGCCTAAAAATAAAATGGCGATACTCAGCAAAAAAGAGGCCCGGCGGCCGCGGGTATCAGCCAGTACGCCGGTGGGAATCTCAAATACCGCCATTGCACCCGTAAACACCGCGTTAACCAGGAAAACTTCTCCAATTGTTAAGCCGGTACCGAGCAAGAACAGGGTATTTACCCCCCAGATGAGGGAGGCGGAAAGGGTATAGATACCGTTGAGGGTCAGAAAGCTGCGTATAATTTTTTGAGGATCGGTCATGCCGAGAGAAGTATAGCTCAAAAGGACGGGTGGCGCCCTGATAGCACGCCGCTGCGCGGCTGTTAGCACGGGCTTCGCCCTGTCAGCACGTCGCTGGCGCTCCTTTCAGCACGCTACTACGTAGCTTATAGCTAAAAGCTGAGAGGCCGAAGGCCGAGCTGACAGGCCCGCAGGGCCGTGCTAATGTGCTAACAGGCGCAAAGCGCCGGGCTGAGAGGTGCATTAGCACCGAGCTGACAGGGCGTAGCCCGTGCTAAAAGCCTTGCAGCGGCGTGCATTTTCACGCAAAATGATGCAGAATACCCTTTTTTGCGTAACACTATTACAAAAGCGTCGTCAAAAACTTTTAATGAACCAACTCCGTACCTTAAGCGATGAACAATTGATGTCTCGCACGGCCGCCGGTGATGAGGCTGCTTTTGAGCAGCTTTATGATCGCTATGCGGCCAAGGTGATGGGATTTATCTATAAAATTGTGCAAGATCAGGGGGCTGCGGCCGAAATTCTTCAAGAGCTGTTTATTCGGCTGTGGGATCGCCGGAAACAGTATAATTCCTCCAAAGCCCGTTTTACAACCTGGATGTTTGGCATCGCCCGCAATATGGCAATTGATCGCCTGCGACGCATGAAGCGACGGCCGGCACCGGTTGAAAGTGAAGCAGAAATGGAACAGATGGAACGAGCAGCTGACGCCGGGCAGAATGTGGCCCAAGAGGTGTCTAATCGTTTGCGTTATCAGCAGCTGACAACGGCCGTTCAGGCGCTGCCGGAAGATCAGCGGCGGGTGATCGAGCAGGCGTATTTTGGTGGCTTAACCCGTCAGGAGATCGCAACGACGATGAACATACCGTTGGGTACCGTTCACTCTCGGGCGAGATTGGCCCTAAAGAAACTGGGGCAGCTGCTGGAAGAGTTGCAGGGTGAACATGAATAAGTCGCCTAGCTCAACAAACAATTTTCGCGACATTGATGCGCTGCTGCCGCTGTATGCCCTGGGCGGGTTATCCGCGGCTGAAATGGCTCAGGTTGAAGCGTTCCTGGCTCAACATCCCGAAAAACAGGCGGAAGTTGAGGCGATGAGCGATGCCGCCTCCCTGTTGGCCGAAGCGGTACCGGATCTCGAGCCGCCGAGCCACGTCAAAACGGCCGTGATCGGCCACGTGCAGCGGTCGGCCGTCAAAGAGGTTTCGTCACGTCCAAAAGTGATTTCCACCGACCTTTCGTCATCCAAAAAAGGGTGGGTTAGCCGGTTCAGCGTCTTCCGACCGCTGGTCGCTCTGGCCAGTGTTGGCGCGATGGCCGTGCTGGCGCTTTCTGTGGTGCAGGTTGTTTCTCTTCAGCGGCAAATGGACACTTTGCAGGGGCAAAATACAGCCTTATCTCAATCCCTCGTCGATCAGGGGTGGCTGATTTCTTATTTACTGGATGATGAGGTCGATAAGTTTTCAATTGCCGGCACCGAAGGCTCACCCGGCTCGAGCGGGCAGCTTCTGCTCCGGGAAAATGGGGCGGATGGGATTCTCCTCGTCTCTGATTTGTCCCCTTTGGCAGCGGACCAGACGTATCAATTTTGGGCGATCAATAGCGAAACGGCCGTTGATGCCGGTCTATTTACCATCGGGGAAGACGGGATCGGCATTCTCCGCGTTGACCTGGATGAGCCCATCGAAAATTTTGAGGCGATTGGGGTTTCAATCGAACCGGCCGGGGGAAGCAGTGAGCCAACCGGTGAAATCGTCATGCTTTCTGAACTGGAGCAAAACACGGGGAGGTGATTACTATTTACCTCCTCAGGGCGGCCGCATGAACAGGTTCTTCATTTGCATTTGATGCAGCGCTTGAGGTATTTGCAGTTCCTCGAATATTCAAGTGGCTTGCCGTATCCTCTCTAATTGTTCCTTGATGTGTAGGTATGGAAATCGAAGGATATTTATCTAAAAGAGAGTCGTATGAATGATGATCTATTAAAATTCTTGCTAATTGGCGGTCCTGCAACATTGGTTCTTGTTATGGGGCTTCTGGCCCGTTTAGGTATCTGGCGTTCTATTTATGTGTTTGAAGGAAATCCTGTAGCTACGCCTCAGGCGCTCGTTTTTGTCTTAATTCCAGGGGGAATCATGTTGTTGTCTTTATTCTTCATCCTGATACTGCCCGTGGCGCCGGAAACTCGGGGAGATTTGATCCTGTACATCTTTGGTCCCCTATTAATTGCCATTTATATTCTGGCTGTATGGCAGCCCTGGTGGTTAAAACCAAAATGGTTGAGGTGGTTGGAGGCCGAGCATGGTCACATCATTCATATTCTAAGGGATGAAGCTCGACAAGCGGGTTGGAAATGGGAGCGTGAGGTGCGAACCCAGGAACAGTTAGAGGCTTGGGTGGCTGAGGTACGGCGCAGGCACAATTTAAGTTAGCAGTGAATCTGATTAAAATTTTGACTCAAGTTGCTACCTTACCTTCCCGATAAATAGGCCAAGTAGACCAAAACAGACCCGTCATCCCCGCGTAGGCGGGGATCCATCGGTGTCAGTCAAATGGATTCCCGCTTTCGCGGGAATGACAGCTGTGTATCTGTGTTAATTTGTTAAAATTCAAAATTCGACTGCGCATGAAGGCTGCAGCTTGAGTTAAATTTTATATAAAGCATTTTTGATGAACTGCCGACACGCCGCCACATCAACGGCCGTGGCGATTTCGATCGGCGGATGTTTTTCTGAAACCGACACAAATCTGGAAACACCCCGCCTGTTTTGCGGCCACAAATCTACCGCCACCCCCGTTTGATGCCAGGTAAAATAATCCGGTCGAAAATATGCCGCCGCGGCCAACGCATCGTGTAAGGCGCAGCCTCCGTCCCCCCAACCTTTTGATTCCACGCGGTCGATCCAGCCCTGGGCCTGATTTTTTAAAAGCATAATGGCTCGGTTTTGATCGGGCAGCGCGGCAAAATCAGCCCGGGAAAATTGAACCTGGGTGGTAATGTTGAGACCGATCAACTTGATGGGCCAGCCGGCCGACAACACAATTTGGGTCGCTTCCGGATCACACTTGGTATTAAATTCAGCATCCGATTCCCCTTCGCCAAAAGAAGAGCCCATGGCAATGATTTGGCGGGTCAGGGGAACAACATCCGGCGCCAGGCGGGCAGCCAGGGCCAAATTGGTTAGCGGCCCCACGGCGATGATCGTCACCTCGTGCGGATTGGCGCGAATTAAATCGACGATCAGATTAACGGCCGATGGCAGTGCGCCTTCTGCGCCTTCATCCGGCCACGGTTCCGTGGGTCCATAACCGGCCTGCCACTCGGCAAACCACTCCTTTTGCTCGATTAATCCCTGCTCTGCTCCCCTGCCCAGCGGCACCGTCCAATCCAGATAAGCAAGCATCCGGCGCGTGTTGTGGAGCACGTTGGGCAAATCGGTATTGCCGTGTACCGTGGTGACGGCCGCTACTTCTTCTTTTGCAATTTGATGCAGAAAAATCAGGGCTGCCCC
>JASJCR010000160.1 GCA_030065875.1 Ardenticatenaceae bacterium
AAAGAGCGTGTTATGATTAGTCAAGGTACTTCTTTGTTTGAACTTGTTTTGGTGGTTCTTAACAAGTTTATCTCAAAACATTGAAGTACCTTCTTTATGTAAAATAAGTTTTGTCAGTCAATCAGAACTACTTCATGTAATGTTCCAGAATTAATCTTTACCAGTGAGTGAATGGCTTCGACAAGTTCAGCCACCGCTGCCATAGAGGCCTGAGCCTGTCGAAGGCCGGGCAATCAAAAAGGCAGAAATTTTCTTTTGTACGACATATCGTTTAATTTATTAGAGACCTTTCAATAAGCAGAGCCTGCCCATTTCTAAAATCTTCGATGACAAAGTGTTGATCAATGCGCTCTGGGATGTCGTTCATGGTTGGTGAGGCCGCCACCACTCGCCAGCTTCCTTTTTGGTTCATAAAGAGATTTAACGGGCAGCGATCAAGCGGTTTCCCTTCCATATTGGCGATCAAAAACACCTGCCTGGTTTTTTCCGGATTGGTGCGCCAGCCGTAGTAAATCGTATTGCTGTTGATAACGTCCCCCTTATCTCCCCAATCCCCGATATCTTTAGCCCCGTTGATAAAGAGCTTGCGGCCGAAATAATCAAGCCTCACGTCGTTGGTTGGATTCTTGAGCAGCCAGGGATTCTGCTGGCGAAATTGGCGCAGGGTGAAATTAAATCGGGCTTGAGAGGGGTCTACCTGCGCTTCGTACTGATGAACTTTAGCCGCATCCCGGGCGTCGAGCATAAACGCCAGGGAAAATCGATTTAGCATCTCGGCGGTTAAATAGCCATCTGGCTGCATAATAGTTGGTGCCAGGGCATTTAGCTGGGGATCGGCCGCCCAGGTCTCCACGTTGTATTCGGTGCGCAGGTCGGCATCGTGAAGTAAAAAGCCGAGGTCCCGGTCGCTAATATGGGCCAGATAGGCCAGCTTCTGCAGCTGAGCGGCAATTTCCTCGACTTTATCGGCCGGGGCATTTTCCCGGTCCCGCTGCAAAAAACGCCGATTTTTGGCCATGAGCTTGCGGGCGTCTTCAATTTTTCTGGGTGTGTCTCTCTGGGTCGCATGGAGACGGTCTTCCAGGGCGGCTCGATACGCCTCATCCCTTTCATCTTCAGAATAAACCAGCGTCTGGTGGTGGGCGCGCAGCTCGTCGACGTGGGCAAATCCTCCAGCGTCGGCCGGATCATCAAACAAAAAGCGCACCATGAGCGCCTCGGTTTTGATCTGCTGGCACAGGGCAAACAGCGCATCCATAAATCCGGGAACGTGTTGTTTTTCGGCGGGGGGGGCGACCAACCGCCGGTATTCCAGAAAGCCCAGCTTCTTGAGCCGCCGGAATTTATCCGACTGATTGTAGAGTGCCTCATCGACATACCAGCTCAGAAAACGAGACCCTTCATCGCCAACGATGCGCACCGCGTAGGTTTTGTCGATATCGCGCATAAAGAGCCACGGGGTGTGAAACAGCGCGTTGAGCAAAAACATGGGGTTGCCCGGCAGGAAACCCAGCGTCAGGGCGGTTAACCCGTTGTGGTCCATGGCGTTGTGGGCCGCTTCTTTCATGGTTGCGCCCAGCTGGTCGTTGTAATAATCGTCAAACGGATCGCCGGGACGATAAAGGCTTGACGGTTTCATGTCGACCAGCCGATAAAAATAGCGCACGTTGTCGTGGTTGGAGTGGCCGGTGATCCAGTTTTCACCGTAGCGAAAAACTTCGACGAAGCGATCCCACTTGTTCATGAACCACTTGTACTTGCCGTGCACGTTGTGGGCAAAAATGATCGGGCTCCACTGTTTAACCCGATCATCAAACGGCAGGGTGCGCTCGATTGTATGATCGAGGTATTTGGAGTTGTAAAGCCAGTTTAGATCGTCCGGCCACGGTCGGCCGTCTTCCAGGTTCATGTCCGGCCGGCGCCTCAGCCCGTTGATATCCTGCACCACGTTGGCCATCTCGTTCAGAAATTTGTCGTCGTGAAGGCGAAACCCCGTATGCTCATCTCTGGCGCGAATAAAATCTTGAGCCCCATCCACCCGCACGCAGTCAAAGCCATAGTTGATTTTGCGCACCAGCAGCTCGAGCAAAATCGCCTTGACGTTGGGCTCTGAGAAGTCGATGTCGCGGCCGTACATGTTTGAACCGGTTAAATATTTGCTGTTGATCGTTTGCGGATCGGTCCGATCTTCTGACGGCTGATCAAATGTCTCCAGCAGGCGCGCCCCCTGAAAATCGCAGTGGCCCAAAACCGAGTCGATGCACAGCTGGATCGGCCGGCCGGGCATCAGGTGAATCGTTTCGATAAATTCCAGCAGCTCATTGGGTCGCAGCGAGCCTAAAATTGAAGGATTGACGGCTGCCGAGCCCAATACGGGGGTGTCGTAGCCCCAGTTAGAGATATCCGGCCGCTTGAGCTGGATGATGACCGCCTGATCCTCTTCACCTAAAAATTGGAAAAATTCACCCGTTTCTTCTTCAACACCCTCCCGCTCGGCCTGCGGGACCTCGGGGGTCAACTCAATCGAATCAAAGCCGATAAAGTTTAAATCGGCCGGGGTTAGGCCGTCATACATATTTTCTTTTTGGGCATCGATATTGCTCTGAATTTTTTGTCCGATTGTTTGATAGCGGATGGTCAAGGCTTCGATTGTACCGGCCTCCGTGGCGGTTTCGGGGTGAATTTCCAGATGACTGCCGATATCTTTCGCCCGATAGCTCCCATCCGGATAAACGATCTTGTTCCAGCTTTTAAAATATTCAAAATCCCGCCGATTGGCCAGCATCCCCTCGATATCAAACAGCTCGGCCGGAGCATAGACCCCAAACGGGGTTGACGCAACCAGTGGATCGCGAATGATATATCGCTCATCACCCGCGGCGTAGCGAAGCCAGTAGAACGAGCCGGCCTGCTCTTTACGGCCGATTTGCACGCCGTTAACTACGGCGATCATGTAATCACCAACCGCTGTGGGCTGCACCTCATCCACCTGAAAGGAGGTCGTGACCGGGGCTCCTTTTTTTAAAGCGCGGAAATCGATTGACTCCAGGGGCGTGAGAATTTCAAGCTTGATTTGATGAGCTTTGCCGACCAGATCGCCGGTCACCAGACCCGGCACCCAAAAGCCAAATAACGCCTGGCCGTCTCCCGTTTTTCGCGCCCCAAGGAAGCGGCCGGCGATCATTTTAGCCGCTTCATAAGAAGTGTGATTTTTCAAGATCTCATCCAGCTGGTCTGCTTCTCTGCGGGTGCGATTTTCATCAAGCGATACGTCATAACCGGATGTTTTCATGGCGTCGTCCTTTTTAGTAATACTTCTTGAGTGCTTCATTTCACGAATAATTTTAGCCGCGGATGGCACGGATTTTCCCGGATTAAAGAGATAAAGTGGATCACATTTAAAATTTTAAATATCAGGATTACACGAATTTTAAGGATTTTTTCTGTAAAAAGGTAAAAATTGTGAAACCCGTAAAATCCTGTTTTTAAATATTGATCTTTGACCCATTTGAAGAAAAAAATCTGGGCTGATCCGTAAATTACGCGATATCTTCCTCAAACCCGTTAAACGGTTGGGAGAGATCGTGAGGGGGAATATCCCACGTTTTGCGCCAAAGGGAACTGCCGCCGTCGACCCGGATCGTTTCGCCGGTGATATAAGCTGCTGCTGGGGACAGCAAAAATGTCACGGCCGCAGCCACCTCACTTTCGGTACCCAGGCGCTTGACCGGCACATCCTTTTCGGCTTCCTGAACAAATGAGTCAACAAAAGCCGGATCGTATTGGGTGAGTCCGTGCCCCTTGATGATCCCAGGAGCTACAGAATTGATGCGCACCCCGTAACGCGCCCATTCGACGGCCAGCGTTTGGGTCAGGTTGACCACGCCGGCCCGTGCGGCGCCGGTATGAGCCATCCCGGGAAAACCGCGCCACATTTCGGCGACGATATTGACGATGGTGCCGCCGTTTGTTTTCATGGAGCGGTTAAACAGCTCCCGGGTCACCAGAAACGTGCCGGTCAAATTGGTCTCGACTACCGCGTGCCACCCCTTTTTGGAGATGTTTTCGGCCGGGCTGGGAAATTGCCCTCCGGCGTTGTTTACCAGGCCATGGATCGGGCCATGATCGTCGAGAGCGGACTGGACCACCCGGCCGACCAACGCTTCATCGCGAATATTGAGCTCGTAAGCGGCGGCCTTTCCACCGGCCTCTTTAATTTCACCAACGGTTTGTTCAAGCCGCTCCATTTTTCGGGCGGCCACGATTACCTGGGCCCCCAGCGATGCCAGCTCATGAGCGATCGCCCGGCCGATGCCGGTGCCGCCGCCAGTAATTAAAAAGGTTTGATTGGCCAATAAGTCGGGTCGGAAGATAGAATGGTAGCGCATAAAAGAATTATCAATTAACAATTAAGAATTAACAAATTCCAATAGCCAACTAAGTGCTGAGTGCTAAGTCCTAAGTGCTGAGTAAAAAGTGAAGAGACCGGATTGAAGATCCTGTCGTATATCGTAAATCGTACATCATGTTGCTTTCTCAAAACCTTTTCTTTAACCTCGACAACCACATTCACCTCGCAACGGGGGGTGAATCACCCGCCCTGAAATCCCATCAGGATGCGGTTGCGCGTTTTTTTCAAGACAAAAGCCAGGGCGAACCAAGCCGGGTGCTGATCGAAGCCACTTACCGCCGCGCCCAGCAAAAGATCGCCCGTCTGCTGGGTGCCGCGGCCGATGATATCGCTTTTCTCTCCTCGGCCTCCGACGGGGTCAACCTGCTGGCGTACGCGCTTGAATGGCGGCCGGGGGATAACGTCGTCGTTGCTGATGTTGAGTTCCCATCTGACGTGCTCCCCTGGACCCGCCTGGCTGAGCGAGGGGTTGAGGTGCGGATCGTGCGCAATAAAAACTGGCACGTTTCGCTGGAAGATATTGATGCCTTGATTGATGAGCGCACCCGCGTTGTGGTCTGCAGCCACGTGAGCTATTTCACCGGGCAGCGACTGCCGCTGGCTGAGCTGTCCGCCCTGGTTCGGGCCCAGGGGCCGCTCTTTCTGGTTGATGCCACCCATGCGGCTGGGGTCGTACAGGTCGATGCCTCGCTGGCGGATATCCTCGTGTGCAGCTGCTATAAATGGCTTCTGGGCGTGCATGGTTCGGCCGTTTTTTACTGGAACCGGGAGCGCGTTCCCCAACTTGAACCGCCGTTTGTCGGCTGGGCCACCCCGCCGGAGCTGCCGAGCTGGGACAACCCGCTGGCGTATTCCCTGCCTCCCACGGCCGATCGCTTTGTGCCCGGTAACCCGAGCTATATTGGCCTTTATGTGCTGGAGAATGCGCTTGATCATTTATTATCGATTGGGCCGGCCAAAATTGAACCATATATTTTGGGTCTTAGCGGCCGTCTGTGGGAGGGTGTAGCCGCTCAGGGATGGGAAATGATGACCCCATCGGCCAGCCAAAGTCGGGCCGGAAACGTGTGTTTTATGACCCCCAATGTCGATGAACTGGTCAGGGGTATGGCTGAAAATAACATATTAATCTGGGGAGCTTACGGTGGCGTCAAGCGCGTGCGTGTCTCAACTCACCTCTTTAACACGGCCGAAGAAGTTGATCGGTTTCTAACGGTGCTAAAAAGGTAGGAGAAGTCCTGAGTCCTAAGTCCTAAGTCCTAAGTGCTGAGTGCTAAGCAGAGAACCTGGATTAAAAGCTCAATCGTAAATCCCAAATCGAAAATCGTAAATCGTATTTCGTATCTCGTATTTCGTATCAGTCTTCATGCAGCTCAAACAATCTCTCCTCTCCCCCTACGCCCGAGGGGGTTTTTATTTTGGCGCTTTTTTTGGCGCATTGGGCCTCTACATCCCCTTTTTGAGCCTTCATTTTCGCGAATTGGGGTTGACCGGGGGGCAAATCGGCTGGACGGCCGTGGTTACCCCGATCGTCATGGCCGTGGTTTCCCTGCCGGTTTCTTCGTGGGCCGATAAGCTGCAGCGTCGACGCCTGTTTTTGCAGATTTGCCTGGCCGGCTGCGTTATCTTGTTTTGGCTCGGCCGTCTTCCCACGACCTTTGGCGGAATATTGATCTGGTATGTGGCCTTCGCCTCGTTTAACGCCCCATCGATTTCCCTGGCCAATGGCCTGATCGCCCGCATGGCCGTGCGTCACCAACTGACCTTTGGCGGTATGCGGCTTTGGGGCTCGATTATTTTTTCCGTCCTTTCGGTTGGGTTTGGCTTTGTCATTGAAGCGTACGGTTTGCTGCTGATGTTTCCGGCCGCGGCGGTCATTTTTGCCGTGGCCTGGCTGATGGCCGGTTTGCTCGAGGAGCCTTCTCCTGCACAATTGCCTCATGCTGATAAAGCGCAACCGTCCCCTCCTTTTGTGACCGTTATCCTGGAAACAAAGTTGTGGGAGCTGCTGATTCCCTGGGTATTGATGATGATGGGGTTTGGGATTGCCCTTGTTTTTGAAGGGATTTATATCCAGGAATTGGGTGGATCTGAGTCGCTGATTGGGCTGACCCTGGGCGTGGTGGCGATGTGCGAGCTGCCCGGCATGCTCGGGGCGGAACGCCTGATTCGTCGCTTTGGTGGAGCCACGACCCTGATGGTTGGTTACGGACTAATCGCCCTGTCGATGTTGGGGTACGGTGTGGCCACGGCCGCCTGGATGATGCCCTTCTTTGGCGCCCTGCGCGGCATCGGCTTTGGCATCGCCCTCCCGGCCAATACGGTGCTGGTTGACCGGCGGGTGCCGGTGGAATGGTCCGCCTCAGCCCAAGCCACCACCCTAATCGGCATGGGGGCAGCGCGGACGTTTGCCCTGCCAGCCGGTGGTCAGCTGTATGATGCGGCAGGAGGCGGCATGACCTTTCTGGTTTGTGCGGGGGTGGTGACGATGGGGGTCTTGTTTTTGTATGCCGTTAAGCAAAAGACCAGAGGTTAAAGACGAGAGACAAGAGACGAGAGACCAGAGAGTAACGGCACTTGTTCTGAACTCTGGTCTCTGGTCTCCTATCTCTTGTCTTCTTTCTCTCGTCTAAATATCCTCTATTTTCTACTGTAGATCAAACAGACACACGCTACATTCTTTCCAGTCCAATATTTACTCAGGTATCATACATGTCCATTTTAGAAGCAAATTCGATTACCAAAACCTATCAAATTGGCGACCGGCAAATCGATGTATTGAGCGATGTGTCCCTGGCGCTAAATCCCGGCGAATTTGTGGCCATTACCGGCAGCAGCGGCAGCGGTAAATCGACCCTGCTCAGCCTGCTTTCCGGTTTAGACAGCCCCACCCACGGCCGGGTGTTTATCGCCGGGAGCGACATCACCGATTTGACAGAAGATGAACTGGCTCCGATTCGCAATCAAACGATCGGCTTTGTCTTTCAATCGTTTCATCTGGTCCCTTCGCTAAACGCCATTGAAAACATCATGTTCCCGGCCGAGCTGCAGGGCAGCAAAGACGCCGAGACCAAGGCGCAGGCGCTTCTCGGCCGGGTTGGCCTGCTTGAGCGGGCCGATAACTTTCCTCACCAGCTTTCCGGCGGTGAGAAGCAGCGCGTGGCCATTTGCCGCGCCCTCATCAACGAACCCCAAATTGTCTTTGCTGATGAACCCACCGGCAATCTCGACTCGCGCAACGGCCAGGGGATTTTGGAACTGCTGCTCGAGCTGCAAAAAGAGCGTCAAACCACCCTGGTGCTGGTCACCCACGACCAGCAGCTGGCGGGTCTGGCCGATCGGAAGATACAGCTTCAAGATGGCAGGATAGTTGAGAGACAACAGACTTCAGACGACAGACTGCAGAAAGTCTGAACTCTGTTGTCTGAGGTCTGAAGTCTTCTATGCATTTTCGCTTCATTTACCGTCAAATCACCACCTCGTGGAAACAAACCACCGTCTTTGTGGCGTGTGTAGCTCTTTCTTTGGTGACGCTGGTCTCACTGGGGGGCTTTGGAGAGAGCGTCAACAACTCTCTCTTGCGGGATGCGCGGCAGCTGTTGGCGGCCGATGTGGTTGTCGAGGCCGGCTTTCCGTTTCAGGATGAGCTGGCGGCCGAGCTGGATGAGCTGGCCACGCAAGAAGACGTGGTTGTGGCCAACACCTATGAATTTATCTCCGTTGTGCGCGTGACGGACGGAGAAGATACCCTGCTGTCGGAGCTAAAAGTCGTGGAGCCGGGATACCCGTTTTACGGCGAGGTTGTACTGGAAAGCGGCCGGCCGTTTGGCGAAGTGCTGCAGGCGGGCCAAATTATTGTGGGGCAAAATTTGCTTGACCGTCTTGGTTTAGAAATTGGTGATTCCCTGCAGGTGGGGGATGCCGAATTGACGATTGCTGACGTGGTGATTTTCGAGCCGGATCAGCCGGTCGACTTTTTTGTGCTGGGACCGCGGATCTTTACCGCCGCCGCCGATTTGGAAGCCCTCAACCTGATTAAGCCGGGCAGCCGAGTCTCTTATCGCACCCTGCTGCAGGTGCCGGAAGGGCAGGTGGAGACGGTGGCCGCCCAACTCGAAGCGGCGGCCGACACCCGCCAGGAATCTGTCGATACGTACCTGACCAATCAATCCGGCGTGCAGGCGTTTTTTGAAGATTTTCTCTCTTTTCTCAATTTGATCGGCATTTTTACGCTGATGCTGGCCGGTATTGGGATCCAAAGCTCCCTATCAGCGTTTTTAAAAGAACGGGAAGACACCATCGCCGTCTTGCGCACCTTTGGGGCCAGCGGGGGATTTGTGATTCGCCAATTTTTCTCGGTCACCGTTATCTTGGGCATGGTTGGCATCGTCATTGGGCTGATTCTTGGTTATATCATGCAGTTTCTTTTTCCGGTGGTATTTGCGCCGTTTTTGCCCCCCCAGGTTGAGTTTATTTTATCAATTCGGGCGATGCTGGAAGGGGTGCTGCTCGGCTTTTTTGTGGTGGCCGCCTTTACTTTTTTGCCCCTTTATCAAATATATAATTTAAAGCCACGCTTTATTTTCCGGCGTGAATCGGTCCCCCTGGCCCGCGGTTGGCTTTACTTCACCGCGATTGGGCTGATTTTGCTCTTTTTTGCGGGCATGGTGTACTGGTATTTGCGCAACCCGGAACGAACGATTTACTTTGCCGGTGGTACGGTTGGGCTCGTCCTGATCACGGCCGCTATTACGCAGGGAGTGCTGTGGGTTTTGCGGCGGCGAAAGCTGAAACCGCTCGCCTCACGACAGGCCTTGCGCGGTTTGTTTCGGCCGCGCAACGCCACGGCCGCCATTATTATCACCCTGGCCACGTCACTGGCCGTTCTCTTTACCATTTATCTGATCGAAGCCAATCTCGACGCCTCATTTGTGGAAGCATATCCCGAAGATGCGCCCAATATGTTTATCCTCGATATCCAGCCGGATCAGCGAGAAGGGGTGGCTGAGATATTGAGCCGACCCACTACCTTTTTCCCGGTGGTGCGCGGCCGCGTCGTGGCGGTTAATGGCGAAGCGGTCACTGAGGATGAAACCAACAATCAGGCGGCCGGCGCCAATGACCCGCAGCAGCAGGATGAAGACGGCCCTAATCTTGACTTCCCATTTTCGCTGACCTATCGAACGGGCGGGGAACTTGAATCTTTTGAGCAGCTGATGGCCGGGAATGCCGTTTTTTCCGATCAGGAGATCGGCCGGGCGCAGGTATCGGTTTCCTCTGAACTGCTGGAAGCATATCCGTTTGAGGTGGGAGACGTGATCGAGTTTAGTATTCAAGGGGTGCCTCTTGAGGCTGAAGTGACCAGCCTGCGGGAAATCGATCAGGAAGAAGCTTCGTTTGCCCCTCGATTTTCCTTTGTCTTTCGCGAAGCGGATTTGGTTTCCGCCCCTCAGACGATCCTGACGACCGTGAATGTGGCCCCGGAAG
>JASJCR010000046.1 GCA_030065875.1 Ardenticatenaceae bacterium
GGTAAACTACGGCGGGGATCCATCGGTGACCATCCAATGGATTCCCGCTTTCGCGGGAATGACAAAGCGATATCGGTATTTATTTGTCAAAACTCAAAATCGCGTTAATTAACTATCCGGTTTCGGTTTCCATAGCGACCGAATAAATTCGGTCGCGTCAAAAGGTCGCAACTTGGGTTAAAGGCTTAGGAGTTACAGAAATTGTGGGTTGATTTGACTTCCGAGGATTGGCAGCTGGAGATTGGAGGATGAATTGGTTGCACAAAATACCGAACGCATTATTGCGCGCTGATGTGAAGTTGCTAGGCGCACGGCTCACATTCGTTCTCTAGCCGGCCGCCGCAGTGGCCGACGGCGCATACCCAAAATGCCGCTTATACTCCCGGCTAAATTGCGCTGGGCTGTTGTAACCCACCAGATACCCCGCTTCACTGGCGTTCTTCCCCTCTCGAATGAACTGCTGCGCCTGAAACAACTTCATTGACTTGGCATACTGTAATGGAGAGACATGCATGACCGCTCTGAAGTGCTCGTGGAAGGTGGTTCGACTCATATGCACCATCTCCGCCAGTTGCTCCACGGAGACGGGTTTATCCAGGTTATGATGAATATGATCGACCGCTCTGGTTATCCGCGAAATCTGCCCTCGCTGCTGCAGGAGCACGCGCAGCATCTCACCGCGCTCGTGGCACAGCAAACGATAATGAATTTCGTCAATGATCAATTCGCTTAAGATAGCCGTGTCCCTGGGACTTTCCAGTGCTTCAAAGAGCCGCAAAATCGGACGAATCAGCTCATCAGTCAACGGTATGGAGAAGATGCCAGACGATTCCCCAACAGTCGGTTGTGAATGGTAACCATCTGCCCGCTCCATTCTCAGAAGGATGTCAGACATCCGGTCATGATTTAAGGCAATAACTGCCGCCAAGAATGGATTGTCTGGTGTGGCCCCGATAATTTCGGTTTGCACAGGCATGGGCAAAAGGACCACGAGCCCGCTGCCCGGACCGTATTCATACGCCCGTTCACCCACGTAGCATATTTTCTCCCCCTTGCCAACGATTACCAGAAACGGCTCGTAAACCGCCCGGACCTTCGCATGTGATTCAGACTCTCTGATGACAGCCACAGCATCCAGATAGGTTGTATTGAAACCCTCTTCCGGGCCATGCTTATCCAGTTGTTTGATAAACGCTTCAAGTTTTTCAGTTTGATACGTCATACGCTTTTTCACCAGCCCGCGTCATGCGCTGCTCGTTGGGTGAGCCTCCTATTTTTGTGCTCTAAATATCATGATGGCCGCAGGCGTCACGATTAGATTCTTTCAGTAGTTCACACAAATTATACTTGAATTCATTCCCTAGTAGAAGCAAAACGCAGAACGTCCGAACAATTGTGCAAGATGTCCGCACAATTATGTATTCACTTGGTTAGGCCTGCAATCTAACATATATAGCATAAGTATGACCATTCATTCGGTAACAGATAAGTCAAGGACATGTCATCTTAATTGAACAAGTGATTGAAACCGCTTGGGAAGCAATCAGGCAATAAATTCTTTTGATTTTCATCCGCAAATGGTTCGGAGATCGCATGTTTGATCGGATCATTGGAAGAATGGCGTAGTTGTGAAGTAGAGATTTTTATATACAGAACGAATTATTAAGTAGTTTACAAAAAGAATTGTTAAAAAAAGCCACGGATTAACACGGATTTTCACAGATTTCTCTCTCTAATCTGCGAAAATCTGCGAACCTACGGTTCTGCGCTACGCGCTCTGCGGATACCTTATTTCAGAAAATTTTTTGTAACTTACCTAATAAGAATAAGGAGATTAAAATGGCTGGAAGAATTAAACGACACATTGATGAAGAAACCGCTGGTAAGGATCTTAGCGGAAAAGTATATATTGTAACCGGAGCTAATTCCGGTGTCGGTCTGGAGACAACTCGCCAGTTGGTTCGGCAAGGTGGCCATGTCGTCATGGCTTGCCGCCGACCAGAAGCAGGTGAAGAAGTTGCCCAGAGCTTTAGTGAACTAAAAGGCAGCTATGTGGTCATGAGAATAGATCTCGCCGATCTGCAATCGGTGCGGGATTTTGCGACTCAGTTCTTGCGGAAATACGATCGGCTCGATGGCCTGGCTTGCAATGCAGGCATGGCAAATATGCAGAGGGAACGGAAGGTGACCAAAGATGGGTTTGAAATCACCATTGGTATTAGCTACTTCGGTCATTTCCTGTTAACGGAACTGTTGCTCGATATGCTGAAGCAAAGCGCGCCATCACGAATGGTTATCGTTTCCTCAGTAGTGCATGCAGGCAACCCCAGAAACCGTCCTGATGTAGATCTGGATGACTTGAGCTGGGAAAAAAGACCATACGCAAATATGACCGCCTATGCCGAAGCAAAAGTTGCCAACATTTTATATGCCAAGGAACTGGCAGAAAGATTGAAAGGCAGCGGTGTCTCCACGTTCTCGGTGCATCCCGGCTGGGCAAGGTCGAACTTTGGATCAGGTGCTAACTGGCTGATGAATACGGCGATGGCAATCATGCGGCCGTTTACCCGCTCAATGACCGACAGCAATGAAGAATCTGCCCAATCAACCCTGCACTGTTTACTCTCAGATGATGCCCCTAACCATTCTGGTGCCTATTTCAGCCAAAGCAGTGTGCTGTATCGAGACAGAGAATGTCGCGATGGCGGTTGGCCGATGGAATCACCCAATCCCAATGCAAAGAATATGGATACGGCCAGGAGGTTGGTTGATTTGAGCTTTGATTTGGTTGGGTTAAACAACGAATAGAGGGTTGGTCTTGAGAATAACCGGTGACCTAGAAGAATTGCAAGGAGGAATCTGAAATGAATGCAAAAGAAGCAGTTGATTATTTGAAACCAGAAAAATGGGCGGAAACGCCGGCCATAGAACGCTTACACCTCCTTGAGGAGGTGCGTGAGAACATGAAAATCTACGCCGATGAATTGGCCGCGGCGGATGCCAAAATGAAAAATAACCTAATGGGCGAAGCGCTATTCAATCAAGACGTGTCATTGGTCGCCACGGTGGTTCCGGTGGCCAACACGGTTACGGCGAGTATCGAGTTATACGAAGCCTTGGTTCATGGCGAGATGCTGAAACCCATCAGCATTACCAAGGTGAAAGACGGTTTGTACGACATTCACGTCTTCCCACAGCACGCCAAAGACAGAATCTTATACGCCGACCGCAAGGATCGGCTCCGCGTCAAAGGGGAGCCACAACAAGTCAATCCGCTCGACAAGCCGGCCGGCATCATTGCTGTATCAGGCGCAGGCAACTACTCCTCATCGCTGGAAATGGTTAAAGCGATGTTTTGGGAAAACTGCGCCGTTGTGCATAAGCCACACCGATTAAATGAAGCCACCGACAAAGTGTGGGAGAAGATCTTCAAACCGCTGGTCGATGTGTATGCGTTGAGCTTCTGCGATGCCTCGGATGGCCGGGCGCTGACCCAAGACCCACGCCTGTCCAAAATCTACTTCACCGGCGGCACGAGCACGGCGCAGGCGATTATGAATGCCACCGATACGGAGTTAGTGTCGGAGTGCGGAGGAAACAATCCATGCATCATTGTCCCCGGAGACCGGCCCTGGACCGAGAAAGAAATCCACCATCAGGCGGTGCAAATTGCCACAATGGCCAAACTAAATGGTGGCGCTGTCTGTGGCCGTCCGCAAACGATTGTGACCTCGAAACATTGGCCCCAGCGCGCAGAATTCCTGGCGGAACTCAAAAAGGCCGTCGCCGAAGCTACGCCAGCAGCAGGAACCTATTATCCAGGATCGAACAAGGTAGCCGCAGACTTCAAAGAAAATCATCCCAACTTTGAGACGCTGAAGCCTGAGGGTGGCAAATATGACCATGCGGATTTCCTGGTGATCACAGACGTGGCCAAAGACGGCTATGCTGTGTCCCACGAAGCGTTTTGCCAGATTCTGGACGAGGTACCGCTCGATGTGCCCGCCAATGCTGCTGAGTTTTTGCCCAAAGCAGTTGAGTTCTGCAACAACAAACTGCTAGGCACCTTAGGCAGCAGCATTCTGATCGATGAAGATACCAAGAAAACCCATCAGGCGGTTCTGGACCAGGCGGTGACCGATATGGAATATGGCGGAATTGCCATCAACACCATGCCGCCGTTCATATTCCTCAGCCCTTACCTGACCTGGGGCGGCAACGAAGAAGGCAAAACCTTTGTGTCGGGTCACGGGAACTTTGGTAATCTGCTGAACTATGAAAACGTCGAAAAATCGATCATTGAGGCCAACTTCATGTCCGCTGGACATATGATGAATACGAACATATCGGCGAATGACGCCCTGTCGAGAAATATGGCCCATTTTGCCCTGGCGCCAAGCTGGATGAATCTAACCAGAATGATGGCCGGGGCGGTTACCGGTGGTTTCAGACATAAGGACTTCTAGGGGAAACACGTCATGGACCTGTGGTTTCTGGTTTTTGTACCGTTAACAATCGTCATTGTGATCTCTATTTCATGGACGCATTCCCGTGGTGCGCCTTGGGTGCCTACATTTATGAAAACCGTCCATAAAATGTTAACCATGGCGGATGTAGGGCCAAACGATGTGGTTTATGACCTGGGCTGTGGTGACGGCCGGACCATCATCACCGCAGCCCGACGCTATGGCGCCCGGTCCGTAGGGATCGAAATAGATCCCTTACGCTATCTTTGGTGTCAAATGCTGATCACGATATTGGGATTACGCGGCCAGGTCAAGATCGTCTATGGCGATTTTTTCAACCAGGATTTGAGCGCGGCTACTGTAGTGACCTGCTATCTTCTCCAGAGCACGAACGAAAGGCTCCAGGGGAAACTGATGCAAGAGCTACATCCCAGTGCGCGAGTGGTATCCAACGACTTCACCTTTCCCAGGCTGCAGCTTCATCGACAAGATACCAAGGAAAAGATCTACCTATATCATCCCGTACCGGCAAAATGACCGGAGGCAAAAGATCGGATACAGAACACACGAAGGAATATCTAAATGAACAAGAAAGTTATTATTGGTGGCTCGGCCGCTGCAATAACTTGACCTACCTCTGGTGGCGTACGGGCGTTCACGATCCGAATCACCGGCCCCTTTCCCAACCTTACTCCCTTGCATTCCTGATCACGACGCTTCTCTTCATGGGCTCGGTCTTCGTACCTATCCCTATTCGCTTCTACCTCTGGGGCATTGCTGTAATGATCTCGCTTATTCTGCCTTTCAACACCTTCCGCCAAGGTAAAAAGAACCGATTTATCCAAGAGGAAGTCGACCGCATCCTTGATGTCAGCCCGGCTTTGATCGAGCGATTTGGCCTGTTTACTATCATCGTGCTGGGGGAAGTCGTGGTCAGCACAGTCAACGGTGTTGCCGGACATCACCATTTGGACCGGACGGTGGGGATCACAGCCGCTCTGAGTATGCTCATCGCCATTGGTTTTTGGTGGCTCTATTTTGATTTCGTCTCTCACCGCAAGCCCCTGGTCACCATGGGTAAAGTGACCCAATGGTTTTATCTGCACTTGCCGATGACAGCAGGCATTGCCGCTGCGGGAGCGGCCGTCTTTAATGTTGTCGAACACAGCGGCGAGCCGCTTGAGGTAGGGGCACGCTGGCTGCTCGTGGGTTCCGTGTCACTGGTTCTGGTTTGTGTGGCCTTGCTGATGCAGTCCATTCAGTTGGCCCAAGAGCATTACCAACTCTATCGACGAGGTGGAGTGGTGACAGTTGGATCTGCTTTGCTTATTCCGTTACTGGGATTTCTCAACATGCCCGTCATACCCCTATTGATAATCTTGGTGCTGCTCATGCTCGTCCCAGTTACATATGGGATTGTGGTTTGGATAAAGGTTTTGGGGGCGGAGGAGATACAGGCTCACTGAGTGCAATATTCCCAGTCTGGTAGCCAGAGCACCGAAATAGTGGGCGCGAAGGGACTCGAACCCCTGACCTCACGGATGTGAACCGTGCGCTCTAACCAGCTGAGCTACGCGCCCGCAGCAGATCAAAATTATAGCACACCCCGACCGGCCGGCAACCATAAAAATCGGTAAAAACTACCCTTAATGGTTGCCCCCAACACGGCCGGTGGCTATAATTTAAACCTCAATCAGCACCTTTTGGAGAAGTCGCATAGCTGGCCTAGTGCGCACGATTGGAAATCGTGAGGGGTGTACGCCCCACGCGGGTTCGAATCCCGCCTTCTCCGCTGAAGAAAAGCTCGCCTCCTGGCGGGCTTTTTTCATTAAAAGATCTTTTATTGGAAAAACCACAGCATTCAGGCCGTTAGAATCGGATTATGTTAAACTAATTTTCATTAATAACCGGGTTTCCAATCGACTGTACTCAACCCAATCATGATAAACCTATGACTCTGGATTCATTGTCAAACGCCCACCCCATCCGCTACAATCGAGAAGATTGATCTGATTGCAAAATATGATGATTCTGCCAACCCTCGAAACGATATCACTCGCGTTCGCCTACTGCTACCTCATGGTGGGGTTTATCATGTTCTTGCGCCGGGCTCAAACCAACCGCCTGGTTTCGTGGGGGTTGGGCTACATGGCGGCCTCCGCCCTGTGGCAATGGTCAACCGTCTGGTCTGAACCAACAGCCGTGGGAGCAGGTCTGATTGAAACCGGCACCTTTGTGCTAATGACCCTCTGTGCTTATCTCCTGCTCTATACATCGGCCGCCTATCTCGAGCAGTCGCTCCCCCGCTGGGTCGGCCTGGTAGGCCTGGGCAGCGTGGCGGCCATCATCGGGGTCAATCAGCTTCTGCCCCTTTTTGAATTCAACGCCGTTCCGTTTTTGCGTTTTCGCCTGCTAGGCGGCAATTTAATCGCCCTTATTAGCGTATTTATCCTGGCGGCCACCGCGTATTCATGGACTCTGAATGAGTATCGACGGACCCCTTTCCCCTGGCACGCCAACCGCAATCTTTTTTGGTCATACGCCGTCCTGCTGCTGCTCATTGGCGAAATCCTATTTTTGATCGACAACCCATTGATTATCGTGGCCGGTTATCTGCTGCGCCTCTCGGCCGCGGTGGCTCTGGCTTATGGCGTCGTCACCTACGTGCGCTTCGACGTGCGCACCCGCTTTCGCCGCTGGCTCACCGGGCTGCTGCTGTTTGCGATCGCTCTCCTCCCGGCTGTAGCCCTTTATTTTCTGATTTTAATGATTCAGCCGGCTTACTCGCCAGTGATCGCGGCCGTTCTTTCGATTGGGGGGATGGGGCTGGTGCTGGTGCTATTTGCCCCTTACTACAGGCGGCTGGAGCGATTAATTTATCGCTACCTAATTGGAGAAGCGTTTAAAGAAAGTCAGGCGCTGCGCGACTACAACCAGGCTATTTCGGATGCGCTGGAAATAGAATCGCTGGCCACCGCGATCTTTGACCAGCTCAATCACCTCTTTGAAGTCTCTCGCGGAGCGCTTGTTTTAGCCACACGCGAAGGGAATGAGATTATTTTTGAGCCCATTCCGGCCGCTGGGGATCTCTCACGTGAACCGCAGTCGTTTCCCCAAGAAAATCCGTTTGTCGATCTGCTTATCAAAACACCGCAGCCCCTGCTGCAGTACGAACTTGATTACAATCCCGTTTATGCACCCGCCAAAGAAGAATCCCAGAGCTGGCTCAAGGGGTTAGCGATGGAAATTTACGCCCCGATTCGCAGCGGAACCGATCTCAAAGGGTTTATCGCCCTGGGGGCCAAACGGTCCGGCTATACGTATCGGGCCAATGAACTCGATTTAATTCAGCTGCTGGCTGACCAAACCCTGGCCGCGCTGGATAACGCCACCCTTTATCGCGAATTGGGCGATCAAAATGAAAAGGTTCGTCTTCTAAACGCCAACCTGCTGCGCCAGAACGAGCGGCTGGAAACGATGGACAAAGTCAAATCTGACTTCATCACCATCGCTTCGCACGAGCTGCGCACCCCGCTGACCCAGGTTAAGGGGTACACCGATATTTTAGCTTCACTAAACGAAGAAAACGCCCTGACCCGCGATCAAACCCGCCAAATTATCAACCAAATTGAACGGGCGGTAGAAAACCTGGAACAGCTCATCTCAGCCATGCTCGATGCCAGTCAAATCGATGTGGACGAGATGAAAATGAATTTTACAAAAACGGAAATTCGCTCGGCGTTGAGATTGGCTCAGGAACCACTTTTACAGGCGATGAAACAGCGGCGCATCCAAATGCAGGTCCACTGCGATGACGATTTACCGGCTATCCAGGCTGATTTTAAGCGGCTGGTGCAGGCGTTTACCAACATTTTAGGCAATGCCGTAAAATACACGCCGGATAACGGCCGCATTACGATCGGCTGCCGAAAACTCGATGAGCCGCAGCCGCCTACAAACAGCTCCGAACAACCTTTACCCTGTCATCAATATGTTGAAATCTCTATCACAGATACCGGCATCGGGATTGATTCAGCGTATCACCAGCTTATTTTTGAAAAGTTTTTTCGCCTGGGTGATCCGCATCTTCATTCAACCGGTTCCACCAAATTTATGGGTGCCGGTCCCGGGTTGGGTTTAACCATCGCCCGAGGCGTGATCCTCGGCCACGGCGGCCGCATCTGGGTTGAATCTGCCGGTGAAGACCGCGACCGGCTTCCGGGTTCAACCTTCACCATTATTTTGCCGGTCCAGCCGCAGGTTAAACCGGCTGAGGTGGCAAAAGACACACCAGACACCAGCCCTGAAGAGCTTCCTGATCGCCAACCGGAAGTGATCGTCACACCATAACAAATCCACTGAAAGGGATTAAATTTAAACCCTAAGCTCAAGACGGAGGTCACATGCTGCCAAAAGAACGCAAAAGAGCAATTGTTTTATCGGGGGGAGGGGGACGCGGTGCCTATCACGTCGGCGTCTTAAAGTTTTTGCATGAACATGAGTGGTTCCCCGACGTCATCGTCGGCACCTCGATTGGTGCGGTTAACGGGGCCGCCCTGGCTTCAGGGCACACCGCCAGCTCGCTCTGGTCGTTGTGGAAACGGCTCATGACCAGGGATGTGCAAATCGGGAACAATGTCCTGAATATGGTGAAGGATCAATATTTATTTGACACCAAGCCCCTGCGGGAAACGTTAACCCGCGAAGGGTGGGTTCATGAAGATCGCATCAATTCTGATGATGCGGCCGTTCACCTGCGCATCACGGCCACAGATATCGACACCGGCCGGCTCCACGTGTTCGGCAACAGCGAAGATGTGTTTCAAAGCAGCATGACTCGAGAAGCGATTTCTCTAGATCACATTTTGGCCAGCTGCTCAATTCCCCTGGTTTACCCCCCTACCGAACTCAACGGCCGCACGTATTGGGACGGGGCCACCGTATCCAACACCCCTCTGTCAGCAGCCATCGATGCCGGTGCGGAAGAAATTATCGTCGTTCTGATGACCCCCTGGGAAGAAGAAGCTCATGTGGACATTCCCAAAGGGTTTATCCAGTCGGCCGGTTTAAGCCTCGATTGGGCCCTGCTGGCCTCTTTTCGGGCCGATATGAAAATGCTTAAGCGGGTCAACAGCATCGTTCAGCTCAAGCTGGAAAATGCCCGTCTGCGAGCGATCATCGCCGAAATGGTTGAAAATATCAACCGGGATGATTTGTCCGATCTCTACAAAGATGAAAATCAGGACGGGATCCCCGATATTTTGGAAGATCGTCTGCGCATGCTGCCGGAACCAATTGTCATTGCCCCTCGTGAGGCGATTTCAGTGGGACAAATTATCAGCTACACTGAAGAAGGCCATCAAAAGATGTACAGTTTGGGATATGAAGATGCCCGCCGGGCTTGGGCCGCGGCCGGTCTATCTGTGGAAGGGGGTCATTCACATTGACGTCAGAATTTGACGATGATCGCAGCCGAGATCCCGGCCGGCGGCAGATGGCCCTGGCCCGATCCCTGCCGCTGCTCATTTTTGTCATCCTGGCCATGAGCGTGATAGCCCTGCTGGCTTTCCGCAATTTTTCCGCCCTGCGTCTCTCGGCCACCATTTATGATCGCACGACTATCGTTTGCTCCGGCCAGGGAGCCAGCGGCACCGCCGCTTACTCATCCGATCCTGGGATTCATCCGGTAGTGGTTTTTAACATTTCAAACAACGGCATGATTTTACCAGACCAAAGCCTGGTGCGGGAAACGTGGATACCGGCAGATTTGCAAGATCTGGAGCTGGTCCTCTGCCTCGAAAATACCCGGACCGCAATCCGTTCCCTTTGTGACAACAGCGCTATATCCAATCCGGTTGGGCTGGAGGCGCAGGCCACGCTGTATGAAGCGGCCACCGGCCGCATCGTAGCAGAAGGCCTTCTCACCAGCGATCCGCAAGCCGAAAATGAATGCCTCACCGAGCTGCCGGAAGCCATTGTGGAAGTGGATCAATTTCCAAGTGAGCGGGTAATTGAGTGGCTGGAACCCTTTGTAGAATAGCTAATCGCTAATTGTCAACAGCTAATTGCTAAGAATTAATCAATTGTCAATAATCAATGGTCAATGGGGGGGCTTTGGGCTTAATCGTAAATCCAAAATCGTATATCGTTCACGGTCTAAATACCGGCATCCGTTCCTGGTCATCCGGGGTGTTGGTGAGACGCATCAACTCGGAGCCATCCGCCCGCACCATCCACAAATCGCGGTTAACCAGTTCTGAATTGTCGCGATCATCCTCGCTGCTCATCGCCCGATGAAAAACAATCCAATCCCCATTGGGAGACCAATACGGGAAAAACGCGGAATCGCTGATATCGGTGAGGACGATCGGCAAGCTGCCATCAGCATTCATGACGTATATTTTGGGACCATTTCCGCGATTGGACCAAAAAGCGATTTTGCGGCCGTTGGGTGACCAGGCCGGCGCGTACGCGCCATATCGCTCATCAAAAGTGATTTGATTGGATAGCCCGGTTTCCAAATCCATGACCATAATTTGGTCTACAGCCCCTATCTGCGAAACATATGCCAATAGACCATCGGCCGAGACGGTGGGAGCGGTGTCATCCTGTCCTGAATTTGTCAATCGCTCCAAATTTTCCCCATCTCGATCTACGATGTACAAATCAAACTGCCCCCCATTGCGATCAGATTGGAAAATGATTCGTCCGTCCGGGGTCCAGACCGGAAAAGTATCGTTCCCCTGGCTTTCGGTAATATTGACTCGATTCCCCCCGTTCTCGTCGACCACGTAAATTTCCCAATTCCCGCGCTTTGAATGGTAAACTAGAGATTGCCGATCAGGAGACCAAACCGGCCGCAGGTCGTCCACTTCAATCGTGGTTAATTGTTCAACCTGATTGCCGCCAAATCCCCAGTGAAATATGTCAAAAGTCAGATCAGACGCCTGATCGTTAATCGGGCTGGAACCAAAGGATAGACCGGTTGCTCCGGTCGCGGCCGCAATTTCAGCCGCGGAGACGACAAAAACGCTCTCGGTTTCCACTGCGGGCAATGAAGGTTCAAGGGTCAACAGGGTGGTCACATCCACCGTAGAGGTGGGGGCTTCCACTTCTTCAGGCGGATCGTCGCTGATGGCCACTTCCGCCCTTGCGGTTGGGGTTGCCGCCGTTTCCGCTTCCACCGCGGCCAGCTCGGGAATATTTTCCCCAAACGCTTCCAAACCGAGACGGCCGGGCATATCAAAGAGAAACCATCCCCCAATTACCAGGGAAACCGTAACCAGCCCCACAAATACACCGGCCAGCAAAGACCAGGGAAAGCGTGACCGGGCGCTAAACAGGGCAGATGGGGTAGGGGTATCCCGCAAGGTATCCGCCAGGGCAGATTGTGAAGGAGAGGGTGAAGTGGAAAGATCGTCTTCGTCAAAAATATTAGAGATCGGCAATACCGTTGAGGCCCCCACCGCATCAGAGAGTGCCCGCAAGCGCTTGGCCAATTCCCCAGCTGAGGACAGCCGTTCATCGCGATCTTTGGCCAGCGCCTGTTGAACGAGAAGATCAATTTCTTGCGGCAGTTCCGGAATCAGCTCCCGCATCGGTGTCGGCGGTTCATGCACGTGTTGATACAAAACAGAGTCAATCGATTCACCATCAAACGGAATGCGGCCGGTCAACATTTCGTATAAGACGACCCCTAATTGATACACGTCAGACCGCCGATCGAGGCGCATCCCTTTTGACTGTTCGGGCGACATGTAGTGTGGCGAACCGATAATCATGCCGGATATGGTCAGCTGGGTAAAACGCGCCATCCCAAAATCCGCCAAAAACGCCACGTCGTCACTGTCAAATAAAATATTGGCTGGTTTAATATCGCGATGAATGATACCGCTGTCGTGAGCACGATCGAGGGATGAACAGAGGCGTTCAAAGATGTGTGCGGCGGTCCCAATCGTCAGCGGGCCGTTGACCAGGCGATCGCGCAAAGATCCCCCGCGCATCAGGCGCATGACAATAAACGGCCGACCCTCATGTTCGCTAAAATCATAAACAGGGACGATAGCATGGTGTTCCAAAGCGGCAATAATTTGAGCTTCCTGCTCAAAGCGCTCTTTGACCAGCTCAATGTCCAGCTCGTGGCGATTGAGAATTTTTATGGCCACATGGCGCTTAAATCGCTCGTCATACGCCTTGTAGACTTTGGCGATCCCACCTTTGCCGATTAATTCTTCAATTAGATAATGGCCTATTTGTTGATCGATCAAATCTTGCATCATTATCGGACGCTATCCTGCCCTTGGAAACACCCTTTTGTGAGGTGGCGTTTCGTTTTGATCGTCTCAAAAAATGAGGCTGCATCCCACCCACATGAAATCCCAAGGTTATGGAAGCAATTTCTCTGAGAAATTACCACTATCCTATTTTGACCTGTTTGTAAAAGAACGCAAGCGTTTTTCACGTGAAAACCCATGAAATATGTCATGTTTCGGTTTTATTGTACGTCAAATACAACACGTCAGTCTGTAATTATGTTATCATGTTGCCCTGGGCAATCCTTATGGATTTACGAAATACGATATACGATTGACGATTAAACTATCGCCAGCCAAACCAATAACCAATAAACTTATATACTAATTTATTCCCATTTAAAACGGGTTGATAAGCGATTGATCGCCTACAATCAATGATAGCTATGCGCAACGGTACAAAGATGACAGTATGGCGCTGGGAGCATGAAACCCACCGTCTGCAACGCAAATCAGATTACGTCACGGCCGAAGAGCCGTTGGAAATTCAGATGAGGGCCGCTGGGGAGAGTCAGACTGTGGCCATTACGATGCGCACCCCCGGAAATGATTACGAATTAACCGCCGGTTTTCTCTATAACGAAGGGATAATCAAACAGCGAGAAGAGGTTGCCAGCATGACCTACTGCTTGGGAGAGGTGCCTGCGGAACAGGAGTATAATTTGCTGGCCGTGCAGATGGCCAAGCCCCGGTTGCCGGAGATGCCGCAGCTTCACCGCCACTTTTTTATCAACAGCGCCTGCGGCATTTGCGGCACAACGATGATTGAAGATTTGGAGGCTCGTGGTCTCCAACCGGCCGCAGATGGGCCGCTTGTTGATCCGCAGCTCCTGCCCTCACTTCCGGCCAAACTTCGCGCCGCCCAAACGATTTTTGAAACAACCGGCGGTCTGCACGCCGCCGGCTTATTTGATATCGACGGGAACTTGGTGGAGCTGCGAGAGGATGTGGGGCGGCACAATGCCCTCGATAAATTAATAGGCTGGGGAATGCTCAACAATCGCCTCCCCTTTAGCAACCATATTGTGGTGGTATCCGGCCGCGCCAGTTATGAACTGCTGCAAAAAACCGCCGTTGCCGGGGCCCCTATTTTCTGCGCCGTTTCCGCTCCCAGCACCCTGGCGGTATCTTTGGCGGTGCGGTTTAATATCACCCTGGTTGGCTTTCTGCGCACCGGCCGTTTTAACGTTTACAGCGGCCGGGAAAGAATTAAACAGTAAGACGAAATGCGATTTACGAAATACGATTTACGATTTACGATTGAACTTTTAAGGAACTAGATCAATATTCCAATAAACTAATATACCAACACCTATCACCTATCACCCATCACCCATCACCTATCACCCACCACCCATCCCCTATCTCAAAAACGGATTACTCAATCTTTCCTGGCCAATGGTGGTTGCAGGGCCGTGGCCGGATAAGACGCGGGTTTCATCGGGCAGGGTCAGCAATTTTTCATCGATGACTTTTAACAAAAGGGGCATCGAACCACCTGGCAAATCGGTCCGGCCGATGCTTCCCTGAAATAGAACATCCCCACTAAAAATCACCTTACCTTCATTGAGTAAAAAACTGACGTGCCCCGGCGCATGACCGGGCGTGTACAGGACGTCAAAAACCAACTCACCAACCTGAATTTGATCGCCTTCATTGGTGCGCTCTTGCGGTTCAGGTGGCGTTTCAACATTCATGCCAAACATTCGGGCCTGATGGGCACTCTGCGCCAGCATCGGTACCGCATCTTCGTGGATGTAGACCGGCGCCTCGGGGTGAACCGCCATGAGTTCTGCCAACCCGCCCACGTGATCAAAATGGGCGTGGGTAATCAATATATGGGTCAATTCAAAACCCATTTCTTTCACCTGCCGCGCAATGGTGTGACCATCAAATGCCGGGTCGATCACCGCAGCTTGCTTTGTCACTTCATCACCCACAATATAGCAATTGGTTTGGATTGGACCCAGGGGGAGCTGTACGATTTTCATAAAAAGACCACAGACCTCAAACAAATACCAGACGACGGATGGGGCTGTGCCATCTGTGGTCTGAATGGTTTATTCTAATTCAATTGTGCTGACCACCGACTGCCCGTTTCGAGTAGGCATCTCGAATGGCTCAGAAGAAGAAACAGCTTCACCCTCGTCATTTAAGAGCACCCAGCGAAATGGGCCGGTATCAAAATCTTCTGGGGCAACCCACCACATCTTTGATCCATCGGGTTCAGTTTGACCAAACCATGTTTCGACATCAAACCATTCACCCTGGGCATTTTGCCACTGGACGATGGTGTCGCGTCCGGCCCCGGCCGCTCCGAGGTTAAGCTCGATAAAACCACCTTTTGATGATGACGGAGAGATGACCGTTTTTGTAATCGGAGTCGGCCTGGGAGGCAAATCACCTTCCGATGAGGCAAACCCAAGAAGCAGGAAGCTAGAAAGCAATAGCCCAATTATTAAATAGAAAAGGCCGCGTTTTGTATTTAACTCGTGCATCATTTCTCCTTTGCCGCACGTTCGCCACGCTATCTTTCTTATTGTACGTGCGGGTTGCTCGATTTGGCAACCAAATCAGGACCAGCGGCGGAATATGTGCACGATGTAGGAAATTGACTCCTGAATCAGGGCTGCTCGACGAGTGCGATCGCTAATCCAGCGTATAGTTCGGGTTGGGGATGAGTAGGCGGTCATACCCAAATCGTCGGCGATCCAGATCGCCCGCTTCATGTGATAAGGGGTGGAAACAATTAAGAAGGTCTCCACTTCTTCCTCCTGGGCCACCGCGTAGGCAAAAGTCAAATTTTCAATCGTATTGGTTGACTTCTCTTCAATTAAAATATCGTTTTCGTCCACACCTTGGGAAATTGCATATCGACGAGCTACGGCCGCCTCACTCATCGTATCTCCCCGCCCCACGCCACCGGTAAAAATCAATTTTTCAACCGTTCCATCGTGATACAGATCAACCGCATGATTAATCCGCTCCCGAAAGATAGAGGTCGGGCGATTGTTGCGCACGGCCGCCCCCAAAACAATGGCCGCATCGGCGTGTCGCGTGTCATCACGCTCCGCAAAACGGGTAATCCCCCATACGATCCAGACCCAGGATCCTGCAATCAGCAGGCCGGTCCAAAAAATAACTCGAAACGTGGTCCACATACAGCTGCGCATAAACAATTACCAATTATCCTATGTCGCTAACTTACCTTCCCGATGAATAAACTCATCGGCCAAAGGGACCGAAACGCGATAAATCGCGTTAATTAACCGGATTTATCCGGTTTCGGTTTCCATAGCGACCGGATTTATTCGGTCGCGTCAAAAGGTCGCAACTTGAATTATCAATTAATAAAAACCCGCATGTGACTCTACTAAACCCTCATTTGAAAATGGTTAACCACCCACCGCCAATTTCTCTTTTTCCCAAAAATAATTAGCCACCACAAACCCCCAAAACGGCAGGCCGAATAAAATCAGGCCCAGAACGCCGGTCTCCCCAATTTGATTGCGCCACGGCAGGGGAACAAGCGCCTCGACCACCCCCAGCAGCAGCAGCCCAAGCCCCACCCCGAAAGATACTTTTTGAACCCAATCGGCGGCCGATTTGCGACCGAGCCAGGTCAACCATATGCCCAACATAAGAAAACTCAAAGTTTTTAGGCCATTGTCCCGAAACGGTTCAACGCTTTCCCAAATAAAAACCGCCACGGGGACATTTCCCAAGCCCCCCCACTCGGCCAGAACCGGGGTCATAAACTGATCGATCAACGAAGCCAGCAGCGCAAAAGCGGCTCCCATCACGCCGATGCGGTGCATCACCGGCCGCAAAGGAGATTCAATTTCGGCCGACAAGAGTTCAATCAGGGGCAGTTGAGCCAGCAAAGCCACCATCGTTCCCAGATGAAATACGCGCCAGGAAACCGGGTTTTCGGCCACAAAAGAAAGAAATTGACGGCCGTCTTCGTAAAAATAGGGGTCGATGTTGAGCTGTTGAGGTAGCCAAAATACGGCCGATACCCCCACAGCAATCGTCCAACCGACCCCCACTAAACCGGCCAACAACGCGCCCAATCGGTTTTTAGACACAAAAAAACCCTCCTTCTTGCAAGAACGAGGGTGATTTTAGCATATTGGCTCGGCACTGACGTGCCTTTAAGCAGTTAGCACGGCGCTCATGCGCCTTTCAGCCATCAGCAAATGGCCGAGAGGGGCGCAGCCACGAGCTATAAGCTGAAAGGCCCGCAGGGCCGTGCTGATGGCTATTAGGCCCGCAGGGCCGGGCTAAAAACCTAAAATAGCCCCCAGTCGCCACCGGCACCTTCTTCCATCATCGACGGGTCCCAAAGTTCCGTGCCGATTTCAACCTGGACCTCATCGTTTAAGGCGTTTTTGCCGGTAAAGCGCACCTGTTCGATGATTGCCGGGCCGTACGGGCAAAACGGGGTTGTTAAAATCATGGTAATTTTATTGTCCCCCTCACCATTTAATTCAATATTGCGAATCAAGCCCAACTCGACAATATTTAACCCGATTTCCGGATCGATAACGGTGCGTAACGCTTCCAACAATTCATCTTCTTTTGAGGTAACCATTTGTTACTCCTTTTTTTCTGATTCAATCAAGCTGGGGAAATTGTAAATTGACAGCAGCTGTCTCCTTGAAGCATGCAGCTGTGCTGTTCAATCGGAGCATTTAATACCCGGACAATCAAGCCGGTATCAAACGTACACACTTCGGTGTGGCTTTCTCCAATTGATTGGTAAGGGCAGCTGTACTCTGTTAACTGGTATCGATCTCCGTCTTTTTCCCACTTTGCCAGAAATCCTTCCTGGCTCAGCAAAGAGACGAGGTAATCCAGCTTACCTTCAAAGGGAAGGCGCTCGTACTCACCTTGATGTTCGCTAATGATATTTTGAACAACCCCGTCAAATATTTCTGAAACTTCGGCCGGTGAAAAACGACGCTTTAACTCTTCGAGTATGCGGCTGCTCAAACGAAAGTATTTTTGAGGGAACAGCTCTTCCCCAGCTTCACTCAGTGAATAAACGTAGTGCGGCCGGCCGATCTCGCGCCGGATGGCTTCTGCTTCTATTTTGCCATCCGCCTGCAGTGCATTGAGATGATGCCGGACCGTAACCGGAGAAACATCGACCGCTTCGGCCAAATCACCAACGGTGGCGGTATGCATTGACTTAATTGTATGCAGAATTTTTTCTCGTGTGCTTTGTCGACCTTTGCTCATCGGACGATTCACAGTACAATTTCCTTTACTCCAGCGGTTTTCACGTCAAAAATTATAGCAATTGTTCCGTACCGCGTCAATATTATATATTTTTATGATATTTATAATAAATATTGACGCAATATTCCCCCTCTGCTATACTTCCAACGTCAATTAGGAGCCAAAATTAACAACCATCAAACACTCTAGCGGTAAGCTTATAGCCGGTTGAGATTTATCTCAGATGATGCGCTCAGCCCAAATCTTAACCTGATCAATTTTGTTTTAGGAGACAACATTTATGTCCGTTGCATTGGAAATCAAAAATCTGCATGTTGCGGTTGATGACCTTCCCATTTTGAAAGGTGTTAACCTCAAAATTAATGAAGGCGAGATCCACGCCCTGATGGGTCCCAATGGCTCTGGGAAGAGCACGTTGGCCTATACTTTATCGGGTCATCCATTTTATGAGCCAACAGCTGGTGAAGTGACCTTCGCCAACGAAGATGTGTTGGAAATGGATGCTGATGAACGTTCACGGGCAGGTCTCTTTCTCGCATTCCAATATCCGGTTGCTGTACCCGGCGTTACCGTGGCTAATTTTCTACGACAGGCGATTAATTCACGCCGCAAAGCGGAAAATCCCGACGATCCCGGCATTTCGATCCCCGATTTTCGCCGGCTGCTGCGCACCAAGATGACCGAGTTCAACGTCGATCACAAATTTGCCGGCCGCTACCTCAACGACGGCTTCTCCGGTGGAGAGAAAAAGCGGGCTGAAATTTTGCAGATGGCGGTCCTTGAACCCAAAATGGCGGTCATGGATGAAACCGACTCCGGTCTCGATATCGATGCCTTAAAAGTGGTTTCTGATGGGGCCAATCGCCTCCACAAAGAGTTGGGGATGGGCATGCTGCTTATTACCCACTACCAGCGCTTGCTCAACTACATCACGCCAGATTACGTTCACGTCATGCTGGACGGCCGCATTGTTGAAAGCGGCGGCCCGGAATTGGCCCACGAACTCGAAGAAAAAGGGTACGAGTGGGTCAAATCAAAGCACGAAGCCGCTGCCCCAGCCTGATTAATTGCTAATGGCCAATTGCCAATCGCTAAATAGTGGGTTTTTAGCCAGTAGCTATTAACAAATAGCAATTAGCCATTATTTTGGAGGATCAATGAGTGATTTCACACCCGAAATTGAATTAACCGAAGAAGAAATTGTCTCTGAAGTCAACGTGGACTATATGTCCAAATACGGCTTTTCAGATGAAGAAGATTATATTTTTAAGGCGGAGAAAGGATTAACCGAAGAGGTCATTCGCCAGCTTTCCGCCAGCAAAAACGAGCCGGAGTGGATGCTTGATATTCGCCTCAATGCGTATGAGCATTTTCTCGAGCGGCCAATGCCCGATTGGGGAGCAGATCTCGACGGTATCGACTTTGATGACATTTATTATTACATCAAACCGGTCGACCGCCAGGGGGATACCTGGGAAGATATCCCCAGCTATATCAAAAATACCTTTGATAAGCTCGGCATCCCCGAAGCGGAGCAAAAATACCTCTCTGGTGTTGCCGCCCAGTACGAGTCGGAGGTGGTGTATCACAACATCAAAAAAGATTTAGAAGAGAAAGGGGTTATTTTCCTGGGCATGGATGATGGCCTGGCCCAATACCCCGACCTGGTCAAAGAGTATTTCACCACCATTATTCCGGCCAACGACAACAAATTTGCCGCTCTCAATACGGCGGTATGGTCGGGCGGCAGCTTTATCTATGTCCCACCCGGCGTGCAAATCCAGATGCCGCTCCAGGCATACTTCCGCATTAACGCTAAAAATGTGGGGCAGTTTGAGCGCACCCTGATTATTGTCGACGAAGGCGCATACGTGCATTACGTCGAGGGGTGTACCGCTCCGATCTACTCGACCGATTCGCTGCACTCGGCCGTGGTCGAAATTGTGGTCAAGAAAGGCGGCCGCTGTCGCTATACGACGATTCAAAACTGGTCAAACAACGTCTTTAACCTGGTGACCAAACGCGCCGCCGCTTATGAAAACGCCACGATGGAGTGGGTTGATGGCAACCTGGGCTCCAAAGTCACCATGAAATACCCGGCGGTCCACCTCATGGAGCAGGGCGCTCACGGCGAAATTTTGTCGATCGCCTTTGCTGGTAAAGGACAACATCAGGATGCCGGTGGCAAGGTCGTTCATCACGCCCCCAACACCACCAGCCGCATCATTTCCAAGTCGATCTGCAAAGACGGCGGCCGATCATCGTATCGCGGCCTGCTCAAGGTAGATGAAGAAGCGGTCAACGTGCGCTCCAATGTGGTCTGTGACGCCCTTTTGCTAGATCCGGAAAGCCGTTCAGACACCTATCCTTATATCGAAATTGAGAATAAGGAAGTCAATGTCGGTCACGAGGCGTCGGTCAGCAAGGTCGGTGAAGAGCAGCTTTTCTACCTGCAAAGCCGCGGGATCACCGAAGAAATGGCCAACACCATGATCGTTAATGGTTTTATCGAGCCGCTCGTGAAAGAGCTCCCTATGGAATACGCCATTGAAATGAACCGTCTGATCCAGCTTCAGATGGAAGGCTCAATCGGCTAAAAGAGGAACGCATGGCAGAATTTACCAGAGAAGCGGTCCAGGCGCTCTCAGCTCACTTGGAAGAACCCCAATGGATGCTCGATCTGCGTCTGGCCGCCTTTGAAATATACGAAAACACGCCAATGCCCACGATCAAGGATGAAGCGTGGCGACGGACCAACATTCGGCGTTTAAAACTCGACAAAATCGGCCCCTCAGTCAATGGAGAAGCGGGGCAATCCAACGTGCCGGTTAAAGTCTCCAGCCAAATGATGGAGGTCCCGGCCGGTGGTGAACTGGTTCAAGTAGATGGGGTGACCCAATCGTACAAAATCAGTGATGAATTAAAAGCTCAGGGCGTCATCTTTTGCGACATGAGCACGGCCGTGACCAATCACCCGGACCTGGTGCAAAAGTATTTTATGACCCAGGCAGTCAAGGCTGATGAAGGGAAATTTGCCGCCCTGCACGCCGCATTTTGGCGTGGCGGCACCTTCCTGTACGTGCCCAGAAATGTCCAGGCGGCCGCCCCGCTGCACACCAGCCAGTGGAATGCCAACGGCAAAACCTTCACCCATACCCTGGTGGTCATGGAAACCGGTTCTGAAGCGGTTTTCTCAGACGAATATGGCTCGTCAGATGCCAAAGCCCAATTTTTGCACAACGGGGCGGTCGAACTGATCGTTGGGGACAACGCCAGCCTGACCTACATCTCGCTGCAGGAGTTTGGCAACAACATGTGGCAGTTTACCCACGAACGGGGACGGGTCGGCCGCGACGGCAAGCTCGACTGGATCATGAGCATTATGGGCACCGGTTTGAGCAAACAGTTCCAAACGGTTGAGCTGGATCAGTCGGGTGCCTGGGCGCGGATGTCCGGCCTGTTTTTTGGCGATATGCGTCAGCACTTTGATCTCGACACCCAGCAAAACCACAATGCGGAACGCACCACCAGCGACCTGCTCTACAAAGGAGCGATGAAGCACAAGGCCCGTTCCGTGTGGCAGGGAATGATCAAGGCCACCCCGGGTGCCCAACAAACCGATGGATTCCAGGCCAATCGCAACCTGCTTCTGGAAAACTCAGCCCGGGCGGATTCGATCCCCGGGCTCGAAATCGAAGCAGACGACGTACGCTGTACCCATGCGTCAACCATCGGCAAATTGGATGAAGAAGAGATTTTCTATCTGATGAGCCGCGGGATTGAGCGTGAAATGGCCCTGCGTATGGTTGTCCAGGGATTTTTCGATCCGATTATGCAGCGGATTCCCTTTGAAGGAGTCCAGCACCGCATTGCGGAACGAATTATCGAAAAAGTAGGCTCACTACAGGAATAATATAAGGAAGCGGCCGTGATTGTATTCTGTTGTTGTCTTCACCGAACAAACCACTGATTCGGGTCGCATCAGGATGCGCCCGGCCGATCACTTTACGCTTCAATTTAGTAAGGCAGGCCACCCGGATCAGTCGGGTGGCTTTTTTTATTCAGGCATTATTTTAACAGGAGGACATGATGTCAGATAAAGGGTATGTACATTCGGACGTATTGGTTACAACCGATTGGGTTGCGGAAAACCTCAACAACCCGCAGGTCAGATTGGTTGAATCAAATGAAGATGTTTTGCTTTACAGCACCGGCCATATTCCAGGGGCCACCCATATCGACTGGGTACGCGACCTCAACGATGCGATTCGCCGCGATTATTTAGACGCCAAAGAATTTACCGCCTTAATGGGCCGAAACGGGATTTCTCGCGATACCACCGTGGTGTTTTATGGGGACAAAAACAACTGGTGGGCCACTTACGCCTTTTGGGTCTTCAAATTATTTGGTCATCCCGACTGCCGCATCATGGACGGCGGCCGCAAAAAGTGGGCCGCTGAAGAGCGGCCGATGGTGCGTGACGTGCCCACCTTTGCCGCGGTCGATTACCCGGTGCAGCCGCGGGCCGACTACAAAATTCGGGCGTTTCGCGATCAGGTTTTAGAGCACATTAAGGGGAATAATCCGCTGGTTGATGTGCGCAGCCCGCAGGAGTTTAATGGTGAACTGCTGCATATGCCCGGCTCACCGCAGGAAGGCGCCCTGCGCGGTGGTCATATCAAAGGGGCGGCCAGCGTGCCCTGGAGTCGGGCGGTGGCTGAAGATGGTACCTTTAAGACGGCCGATGACCTGCGAGCGATTTACGAAGGGGAAAAAGGGCTTACCCCAAATGACACCGTAATCGCCTACTGCCGCATTGGTGAGCGCAGTTCCCACACCTGGTTTGTCTTGACCTATCTGCTCGGTTATGAAAACGTGCGTAACTACGACGGGTCATGGACCGAGTGGGGCAATCTCGTAGGCGTCCCCATCGAAAATCCGTCAAAAAACTAGCGCTGCGCCCTTCAGGCCTCAAAAGTTTTGAAAACTTTTGAGGTCTTGGGGCCAGACGGTCCGATCTTCCTCATTTCTCGTGATTACAAAAGGAGCATGTGATAAAGTTGGTAGTCGTAAAATCTGCAGATAAAGTAATAAAAAAGGCCACTATGTTTGATGTCCAAAAGGTGCGGCGAGATTTTCCAATTCTCAATCAACCTCACCCCAGTCAAAAACCGTTGATTTACCTCGACAGCGCCGCTTCTTCACAGAAGCCAGCGGCCGTTATTGAGGCGATGAACCATTATTACCAGGCTCAAAATGCAAATGTCCATCGGGGTATACATTACCTCAGCGATGAAGCGACCAACGTGTATGAAGGGGCCCGAAAGAAAATTGCCGACTTTATCCGTTCACCTGCTCCCGAACAGATCATTTTTACGCGCAACGCCACCGAAGCGTTAAATTTAATCGCCTACACCTGGGCGCGCGTCAACTTAAACCCCGGGGATGAAATTTTGACCACGGCGATGGAGCATCATGCCAATGTTGTTCCCTGGCAAATGGCGGCTGAAATGACCGGGGCCACCGTACGCTTTTTGCCCATTACGGCCGACGGGCATCTCGATTTGGCCCAGCTCGATCAATACTTGACCCGTAAAACAAAACTCTTCACCTTTACGGCCGTTTCCAACGTCCTGGGGACCATCAACCCGGTTGAGAAACTGGTGGAAAAAGCCCGCGCCGTTGGGGCCATCACCGTAATTGATGCCGCTCAAAGCGTGCCTCATGCGCCGGTTGACGTGCAGGCGATTAACTGCGATTTACTGGTTTTTTCCAGTCACAAGATGCTTGGCCCCACCGGGATCGGCGTACTTTACGGCAAGCGGGAAATTCTGGAGAGTATGCCGCCATTTATGGGAGGTGGCGACATGATTCGCCGCGTCACCAGTCAGGGTTCCACCTGGAACGAGCTGCCGTATAAATTTGAGGCCGGCACCCCGCCCATTGCGGAGGCGGTGGGGTTGGGCGCGGCCGTTGATTACCTCAATCAGTTGGGCATGGATAACGTCCACCACCATGAGCAATCAATTACCGCTTACGCCCTGGAATCGCTCAGTGAGGTTCCGGACCTGCACATTTTAGGGCCAAAAGCGGCCCACGAGCGCGGTGGTCTTGTCGCCTTTGATCTCAAGGGGATCCATCCCCATGATGTAGCTCAAATCCTCGATGATGATGGGATCGCCATTCGGGCCGGTCATCACTGCGCGATGCCGCTGCACAAGGAGCATCTGGGATTGAATTCCAGTGCCCGGGCCAGTTTCTACGTTCATACCTCAACAGATGAAATTGATATGCTGGTACGCAGCCTGTACCGCGCTCGCCGCCTGTTTCGTCTGGCCTGAAGGGGCTTTTAGCGGGATTCTCTTACCGAGATCCGGATGGCAATGGACGAGCATATGGCAATTCATAGATAATTTTGCCAAGGTTTGAGAGATGCAGTAGATTAGGATAAATTGGCCCCCTAAAGGCATTTGAGGTTTAAAGATGAGCACTGAAATGTATCGAGAACAAATTCTCGACCTATACGAAAACCCGCTAAATTATGGGGAACTCGAAGCCCGCGACTTCTCTTATGAAGAAGATAATCCGCTCTGCGGTGACGTCATACGGATAGATGTGCGCCTCGACGAAGAGGGACGGGTGGCTGAAGTGAACTGGAGCGGTGACGGCTGTGCGATCAGCCAGGCCGCAGCTTCCCTTCTTACAGACCATATCAAGGGCATGACCCTGGATGAAATCAAAGGTCTTGAAAGCAGCGTGATTCTAGACTTGCTGGGCATTCCCCTAAGTATGGCCCGCGTCAAGTGCGCCACGCTTTCCCTCAAAGTTCTCAAAGCGGGGGCTTATGGTATTCCCTCACCGGATGAAATGCGCAAAAATCCAGGCGAATAATCGACTATGAGTGAATTCGTCAAAGTAGGTTCAATCCACGACATTTCACCGGGGCAGCCTCTCATTCATGATTTTGATTACAATACCGTCGTTATTTTTCAAGTCGGTGATGCGTATTACTGTCTGGAAGATGAATGTACCCATCAAGAAGTTCCCATCTCAGACGGCACGGTGACAGATTGCCGGGTAGAATGCCCGATGCACGGGTCGTGGTTTGATTTGAAAACCGGAAAGGCCCTTAATTTGCCCGCTACAAAAGCAGTACAAACCTACGCGGTCAAAATCATCGATGAAGATGTATTTGTCCAAGAACCGGACGATTGGTAAACCGTACTTTTTCACTTTTTTTCACAATCATTATTGAAGAAAACCCTTCGCCTGTGATAAAATAGAACATATGTTTCGTTGCCTTGGTGAGCACACTCATGTACAACATCGCCAATTTTATTTGAAAAGTTAATCCCCTGTCCTCACTGTCACCATGAATAAGGAAGCAGGAAGGGGAACAGGTTCTTCACCTTCGTAAATACAATCACGACATCACGGTAAACGCTTATGGAAGTCGGTCTCGTCAAAAAAATTGATATTAATTCGGAAATGCGGCAGTCGTATTTAAGTTATGCGATGAGCGTTATTGTCTCGCGGGCGCTGCCCGACGCGCGAGACGGGCTCAAACCGGTACAGCGTCGCATCCTCTATGCCATGTACGACATGGGGCTTTTGCCCGACCGGCCGTACAAAAAATCAGCCCGCGTCGTCGGGGAGGTGCTCGGTAAATATCACCCACACGGCGATCAATCGGTTTATGATGCCATGGTGCGCATGGCCCAGGATTTTTCGATGCGTTACCCGCTCGTCGACGGGCAGGGCAACTTCGGCTCGATCGATGGAGATGCAGCGGCCGCCATGCGCTATACCGAAGCGCGCATCACCCGCTTCGGGTCGGATATGCTCAACGATATCCGCAAAGATACCGTTGAATTTACCACCAATTTTGACGATTCTCTGGAAGAACCAACCGTCTTGCCCGCCAGCATCCCCAATCTTCTGGTCAATGGCTCCTCAGGTATTGCGGTTGGCATGTCCACCAGCGTCCCTCCACATAACCTAAATGAAGTCATTCAAGCGCTAAACTATATGTTAGACAACTGGAAAAAAGTGGATGACATCACGCCGGGTGACCTGATGAATTTTATTCAGGGGCCGGATTTTCCAACCGGTGGGGTCCTTTTCCGCTATAGAGAAGCGCCTAAAAGTGACGTCAATCGCCAGGATGCTCTGGCCAACGCGTACGCCACCGGCAAGGGCCGCATTACCGTCCGGGCCAAAATTCATGTCGAAGATATGGAGCGCGGCAAGTCGCGTATCGTCATTACGGAACTCCCCTACCAGGTAAACAAAACCAACTTGCTCAGCCGCATTGCCGATCTCCATCGCGATGGGAAACTCGAAGGGTTGACCGATATGCGGGATGAAACCGACCGCAACGGGATCCGCGTCGTCCTGGAAACCACGCGCACGGTTGAAGTGGAAGACACGCTGGCGGCCCTCTATAAATATACGCCGCTGCAAACCACGTTTAGCATCAACATGGTGGCTCTGGTCAATGGAGAACCGCGTCTTCTGACCCTAAAACAGGCTCTGCGGGTTTATATCGACCATCGTTTAGAAATTGTGCGACGCCGCAGCGAGTACGATCTCGCTCGAGCTAAAGAGCGCGCCCATATTTTAGAAGGGCTTCTTATCGCCCTGGATAACCTCGACAAAGTCATTGCCACCATACGCAAATCGCGCACGGTGGATACGGCACGAGCCAATTTAATCAAACAATTCAAGTTAACCGAAATTCAAGCGCAGGCGATTCTCGACATGCCGCTGCGCCGTCTGGCCTCACTCGAGCGTAGAAAGCTTCAGGATGAGTACAAGGTCAAAAAGGCGACCATCAAAAAACTCGAAGGGATATTAAAAAGCCCGCATAAAATGAGAGAGGTGGTCAAAGACGAATTAGAGGTCATTCAGGAGCAGTATGCGGACCGCCGCCTGACTTCAATTATCGACAAGTCGGATTCTGAAATTACCGTGGCAACCGACTTGATTCCGGATGAACAAACCTGGATTGTCCTGGGTGAAAAAGGAACGATCGGCCGATCTTCAGCCGCAAACATTACCCGCATCCAGGGGAAATATGACGAAATGCCGCAGGCCTTGATCCGGGCCAACACCCAGGATATGCTCTATCTATTCTCGGCCGGTGGCCGGGCGGTTGGAATTCCCATCCACCAAATTCCCCCGGTCAGCGAATTTGGAAAGGGCGCCCACTGGGCTGATTTGACTCCGTTTACCAGACGGCAGCATATCGTCTCGGCGGTCGTGGTGCCGATCCAGCAGTTCAGAGACGGAGAGGGATATCTCTTTTTGGCCTCGCTCGGCGGCAATGTCAAACGGGTCAGGCTTGACGACGTACCGGGAATTACCAGCGAACCGTTTACGGTGATGCGCATCGACAAAGGAGATTCACTGGGGTGGGTGGAGTTAACCAGCGGTGAAGACGAGGTGGTTTTGGCCACGGCCGAAGGTTATGCCATCCGCTTCCAGGAGGGCGACGTGCGGCCGATGGGGCTGCCGGCCGGTGGGATTGGCGGCATCAAGCTCAAGGGGGACACCGATGGCGTCGTTTCTCTAAATTTGGCCCGCTCCAATGCTTATCTGTGGTCAATCTTAGACAACGGCCTGGCCAAGGCCACATCCCTTGATGAATATCCGGTCCAGGGTCGCAACGGGCAGGGTGTCATCAATATCAAGCTGGCTGATGGCGCGATTGAAGTGGTCACCAGCCTGGTCATTACCGCTGATTCGCGGCTGCTGATCAAGATGTCAACGGGGATGGTAAGAGCGGCGAACCTCAAAAAAACCAAAATCGGTTCGCGAGCGATTAAGCCGGCCGCTTTGGCAAAATCCGGGCCGCGCAGCCGCGTTGTGGGCACCGTCAATCCGGTCGAAGTTGACCAGTATGAATCGCCGGTCAACACCGCAGAGCAAATGGCCTTAATTAAATAAAAGTGATTCCGTTTATATTTTGCGAATATTGACCCATTACACTGTGAGATATTAAGTGGAACGCAAACATTAACCCCTACAAACAACATTTTGGAGAAAGGAGGTGGCATGAATTTTAAAGATAAATGGGCCACTGATGAGGCTGGAAATCAATTCTTATTTACAATTGAAATGCAGCGGCAGCTCAGCGAAGCCGGGTTACCAATCGAACCGGAATCGCTTGCCGATTTACCCCAAACACCCCCACAAAAGAACAGAAATCAGCAGCCGGCCGAACGAAAAGAGACCCCCCGACAAGAAAAAAAATCTTTTGATGAGCCGGCCGAAATCCAAATCGACCCCAATTCCGGAAAATATATCGGACGGGTCAAATGGTATAACAAGTCAAAAGGATATGGGTTTATCGCCAGAGGTGGCGGTGAGCAAATCTTTTTCCACAAATCCAACGTCGACTGCGAACTGTCCGAACTCGTTGACGGCGCCTGGGTTTTGTATGATGTTGAAGAAACCCAAAAAGGGTTTGAAGCACACGACGTTGAAATCAATCAATCTGCATAAGGAAATTTAAGGAGACAGCTATGAGCAGTGAACATCCAGGGGGTGTTACCATCCAGGGCAATCCATTAACGACTTTGGGGGACAAAGTAAATGTTGGCGACAGCGCTCCCACCTTTGAAGTGCGCAACAGCGGCATGGAGGCGGTTTCTCTGGACAATTGGGCTGATAAAATCCGCCTGATTTCCGTTATTCCCTCTCTCGATACCGGAATTTGCGACGCCCAAACCCGCCGCATGAACGAAGAAGCAACCAAGCTCGGAGATGATGTCGTTGTCTTGACGATTAGTGCCGAACACCCGTTTAATCAGAAGCGGTGGTGCGGTGCGGCCGGGATTGAAAATGTCGAAGTTCTTTCAGATCATTACGACATGAGTTTTGGACAGGCGTTTGGCACCCACATCAAGGAATGGCGTTTGGAACAGCGAGCGATGTTTGTCATCGATCAAAATAACGTGGTGCGCTATGCGGAATACGTGCCCGAAATCGCTCAGCATCCGGATTATGATGGCGCACTCGCGGCCGTAGCTTCAGTTAAAAACGGCTAGGATACACCCAACCTCACCAATATTTTTGAGCGAACAATGTTCGCTCTTTTTTTTGCCATTTCTCTCCGCTCCTTTTGAGCAAAGACACTGTTACGAATAATTTTTTTGTCTCCGGCTCAATTGCGCAGCCGAATCAATTCGGCCGCTACGGAAGCCGAAACCGAATAGTGAATTTTGACAAAAAAACATCGATCGTGCAGCGTCATTCCCGCGAAAGCGGGAATCCATTGGGTTGCTGCCGATGAATCCCCGCCGTAGTTTACCCCCGTGAAGACGGGACTGCTTTGAAATGGCGCACCACAAAATCATATCGAAATTGTCTGTTTTATGGGGTTTTTTTTAAAGAACCGCATAAACATCGGTCATGGATAGCCCACATCAATTAGGGTATAGTTTCTTAAAAAAAGCGCCTTTCATTCGAAAGAAAAATTGAAAGATCACGCGAGTAAACTAAATAAAGTGCCAGCACAACAGTTGTTGCAATCTGCAAAAAAGTATTATTTCACCAAAAAATTGAGTGCCATATGAATTTTGTTCTGATAGGGGAAGAATCACTTTTGATTCAATGCGGACAGAAGTTACTTGACAACGCCCACGCCATCATCGCTGTCGTGGCTAAGAATCCGCAAATCCGCCAGTGGGCGGCTGATAAACAAATTCAAACCTACTTCTTTGATGATCACTTAACCACGTCTTTGGCGCAGCATCGCTTCGATTACCTTTTAAGCATTGCCAATTTAGCGATTATCCCGGAAGAGGTATTGGCTTTGCCGCTTGAGGGAACAATCAACTTCCACGATGGCCCCCTCCCCCAATACGCCGGTTTGTACACTACATCCTGGGCAATCATCAATGGAGAATCCACCCATGGAGTCACCTGGCACATTGTCGAAACAGGGATCGACACCGGCAATATTTTGGTGCAAAAAACATTTGATTTAAAAAGCGATGAAAGCGCTTTTTCGCTAAACACAAAATGCTTTGAAGCGGGCATGGCCACATTTGAATCGCTGCTGCCGGCCTTTGCGGGTGGCTTACCGGAAGGTACCCCCCAAAACGCCGCTGATTTTGTCTATTACGCCAAAAAACAGCGGCCGGCCGCTGCCGCAACCCTCGATTGGTCCCAACCCGCTGAGAAGCTGGAATCGTTAAGCCGCGGGCTCTTTTTTAACAATTACGAAAACCCGCTCGTCATCCCCAAATTGTTCACCGCCAAAGGCATTTATCTGGTACCTGAACCGCTTCAGCTGGCGGCCGCCTCAAACCAAGCCCCAGGTATGATTTCAGCTATATCAGCAACCGGTCTCAAAGTCGCCACCCCGACCGTTGATGTCATCATCCCTACCTTCAAAACATTTGACGGCCGCTCTCTCACCGCCATCGAGCTGGCCCAAGAGGCGAATTTATCGGTTGGGGACCAGCTCCCGCAGCTGGATCAATCGGCCGCTGAAGCGGTCACCAAACAAACCCGGCGCCTGGTGCGCTACGAGGCCAAGTGGGCTGCCCAACTGGCTCAGTTAGCTGACATCGAAATACCGTATGCCCGTCGACAAATTTCCGCGAATCGAGCGGTTGTTAAAACGGTGCAATCCCCACCGCCCACCCTTTCCGGCCGTCCTACGCAAGAAGTCGTCGCCGGCTGGCTGGCCTACCTGGCGCGCCTCAGCGGACAGGAATCGTTCCAGATCGCTCGCGTTTTGCCCGCTATGGATCAAACCCTGGCCTCGTATTTCTCCGGCCAGGTTCCGGTTTCCGTAACTGCTCACACGTCGTGGAAAGCCACAATTTCAGCGGCCGAAAACGCCCTGGCGCTGAGTGAAAAACGCAAAACCTTTCCAAATGATTTAATTTTCCGCTATCCGCAGCTGCAATATTTGGCTGATTCGGGTGGACGGCTTCCGCTCACGGTTGGCTTCCATATCCAACACTCAGATGCGGAATCAGCCCCTGCCCTGCCGCAAAACCTTGAACTGCTTCTCTCATTTAACGAGGTCAGCGGCGAAATTTGCTGGATCTATGACCAAACCGTCTATTCAGCAGCCGATATTGCCACGATGCAGCAGCAGCTGGCGATGTTTTTGCACCATGGCAGTCAGAAATCGGAAGCACCACTGGCGGCCGTTCAGCTCCAATCGTCAAGCGAGCTGGAAGAGATGCTGGTAAAGTGGAACGCCACTGAGACCTCCTACGACAGCGGGCGCTGCCTCCACGATCTCTTTGTCGATCAGGCGACCGCTCATCCGCAGCAGACGGCCATCATCTTTAAAAATGAGAAAATCACCTATCGGGAACTGGATCAGCGCTCCAACCAGCTGGCCCATCATCTGCAAACACTGGGCGTTGGCCCGGACACGTTTGTCGGAGTGTACATGAACCGTTCGATCGATATGATGGTTGCTCTCTTTGGGATCCTCAAATCCGGCGGCAGCTACCTCCCCCTCGATCCGGATTACCCGGCTGACCGGCTGGCATTTATGGTTGAAGATACCGCGACGCCGGTGATTCTAACCGAGAACGAACTGCTTGATCAACTGCCACCCCACATGGCGCAAGTCGTTAAAATAGACGGCGATCGCCCAACGCTGGATGCTCAACCCGATCACCAACCGTCATCCGAGGTTCAATCTCATCACCTGAGCTATATCATTTACACTTCGGGTTCAACCGGCAAGCCGAAAGGTGTAATGGTTGAACATCGCAACGTGCTTAACTTTTTTGTGGGGATGGATGATCGGATTCCCCATCAGATCGGCGATGTCTGGCTGGCCACCACCAGCCTATCCTTTGATATTTCAGTGCTCGAACTGTTTTGGACACTGACTCGCGGTTTAACGATCGTTTTGCACGACAAGACGGAGATGAAGAGCGCTTCCCCGGCCGTCACAGCCGCTCCCTCCCGGCCGATTAATTTTAGCCTGTTCTACTTCGCCAGCGATGCCAGCGAAGGCGGAATTCAAAACAAATATCACCTTCTCATGGAAGGGGCAAAATTTGCCGATGCCAACGGTTTTGAGGCGGTTTGGACCCCTGAACGCCATTTCCACGCATTTGGCGGCCTGTACCCCAATCCGGCCGTCACCGGCACCGCTGTGGCTGCCGTCACCAAAAATGTCAAAATTCGAGCCGGCAGCCTCGTCCTTCCCCTCCATCATCCGATCCGGGTCACCGAAGAGTGGTCTGTGTTGGACAATATCTCCAACGGCCGGGTGGGCATCTCCTTCGCCTCCGGCTGGCAGCCGAATGACTTCGTGCTGGCTCCAGACAATTTTGCCAACAACAAAGCGTTGATGTTCGAGCAAATCGAAACCGTCAAAAAGCTATGGCGTGGTGATGCGATCACTTTCCCCGGTCCAAAAGGGGACGTGACGGTCCAAACGCTGCCCCGGCCGGTACAGAAAGAGCTGCCGATTTGGGTGACGGCGGCCGGCAATCCGGAAACCTTCCGCATGGCTGGCGCGGGCGGCTTTTACATGCTGACCCACCTGCTTGGTCAATCTGTCGAAGATCTGGCCGAAAAACTGGCCATTTACCGCCAGGCATGGAAGGAAGCCGGTCATCCTGGTGAGGGGCACGTGACCCTCATGCTCCACACGTTTGTGGGCAATGATCCGGAAAAAACTAAAGAGATGGTGCGGCCGGCCTTAAAAGCGTATTTACGCAGCGCCGTATTTTTGATCAAACAGGCGGCGTGGTCATTCCCGACCTTTAAGCAAAAAGCCACTGCAACCGGTAAAACGCCGCTGGAAATCTTTGAATCGGAGGATTTAACCGAGGAAGAGATGGAAGCCCTGCTCGAGTACGCTTTTGAGCGCTATTACGTCAGCAGCGGTCTTCTGGGCACCATCGATAAATGTGAAGAGATGGTGGCCGATATCAAGCGGATTGGTGTTGACGAAGTGGCCTGCCAAATTGACTTTGGGGTACCAACTCCACAAGTCCTGGCCAATTTGGACAACCTGAATGAGCTGTACAAGCGAGTGGGTTCCGGCTCAAGTGAAGATGCGGAAACCGATTTCTCGATTCCGGCCCTCATCGAGCGGCACAAAGTCACCCACTTCCAATGCACCCCATCGATGATGAGTATGCTGCTGGTGGATGAGCGGATGGCTCCGGCGATGAGCAACCTTCAGGTGTGCATGCTCGGTGGTGAAGCGCTGCCCGATAAGCTGGCAAATCAGGTTGTTAATCATTTGACCAACGGCCGGCTGGTCAATATGTATGGACCAACCGAAACCACCATCTGGTCTTCCACCGCCGAAATCAAAGGTGATGAAGCGATCTCCATCGGGCGTCCAATCGCCAACACCCAGCTTTATGTGGTTGATGGGCAAATGGAGCCGGTACCGGTTGGTGTCCCCGGTGAGCTGCTGATTGGTGGTGATGGGGTGGTGCGCGGCTATCACAACCGGCCCAAACTCACGGCCGAGCGGTTTATCAACAATCCGTTTATGCCCGACGGTCAACAACGCGTTTATCGGACAGGTGACCTGGCCCGGTTTAACCACGATGGCACAGTCGAATTTTTAGGCAGAATTGATTTTCAGGTTAAGATTCGTGGTTATCGCATCGAATTAGGCGAAATTGAATCGCTGCTCAGCCGGCATGAGGCGGTACGCGAAGCGATTGTGACCGCTCGTGAAGATTCTCCCGGTGACAAGCGCCTGGTTGCCTACGTTATTCCTCAGAATCGTCGGGTTGACGAAGGTGAGCTGCGCAGCTATCTTAAAACCTTCCTGCCGGAGTTCATGATTCCCGGGCACTTCATCGTTTTGGACCGCTTCCCGCTGACGCCAAACAACAAGACCGATCGCAAAGCGCTGCCCGCACCGAGTGAGGTCCAGGTTAAACGTCAGGAAGCGTTTGCACCACCGCAAAACCCGTTCGAGCAGGCCCTGGCCGATATCTGGAGCGACTTGCTCAACTTACCGCAGGTTGGCATCCACGATAATTTCTTTGAGATTGGCGGCCATTCGCTGCTGGCGGTGCAGGCTCATCGCCTGATTCGCGAAAAATTAAACGTCGATTTTTCGATTGCCGATGTGTTCCGCTACGCGACCATTCAGTCGTTATCAAATTTCCTGAATAATCAGGAAGCGGCCGTTCAGGAGACCCACAAACAGGCCGAAAGTCGTGCAGATGCCCGTCGTCAGGCGCTGGGCAACAGAGTGCGCGGCCGACGCCGTCGCTAAACAAACCCATGAGTGATATTGAACACCACACCTCACAGGAAAACGAAAATCAACTCGATTTTATCGGTACCGAGATAGCCGTGGTCGGTATGGCCTGTCGCTTCCCAGGAGCAGACAGCCCGGATGAATTCTGGCACAACATCAAAAATGGGGTGGAATCGATTCGAGCGTACAGCGATGATGAACTGCTCGAATCCGGCGTGCCGGAATCCCATTTAAATCACCCGAACTATGTCAAAGCGGGTGGTCCATTGGACAAGATGGAAATGTTTGATCCTCGCTTCTTTGGGCTGGGCCCCAAGGAAGCGGCCGTGATGGATCCACAACATCGCCATTTCCTCGAATGCGCCTGGGAAGCATTGGAACACAGCGGCTACGACCCTTCACGCGTTGAAGGGTCGATTGGGGTGTTTGGGGGCTCGGGGCACAACCTTTATTTGCCGTACAACGTTCTCACCAACCAGCATCTTCTGGAAAGTGAAGGGTTCTTTCTGCTGCGCCATACCGGCAACGACAAAGATTTCCTGACAACCCGCGTCTCTTATGCGTTTAATCTAAAGGGCCCCAGCGTTAACGTGCAAACCGCCTGCTCCACTTCGCTGGTGGCGATTCACTATGCCAGCCAATCTTTGCTCAACGCGGAATGTGATATGGCCCTGGCCGGTGGGGTAACCATTGAAATTCCACATCGGCATGGATACTTCTTCGAAGAAGGGGAAATTTTAGCCCCTGACGGTCACTGCCGGGCGTTTGATGCCTCATCCGAAGGGACAATTTTTGGCAGCGGGGTTGGCGTTGTGGTGCTGAAGCGCCTGACCGACGCCCTTGAGGACGGGGATACGATTCATGCCATCATTTTAGGCTCGGCCGTCAACAACGACGGGGCCGAAAAAGCCAGCTATCTGGCCCCAAGCCCGGAAGGGCAGGCTTTGGCCATCAGCGAGGCGTTAAATCTGGCGGATATCGATGCGGACACAATCACCTATGTTGAAACTCACGGGACCGGAACACGAATCGGCGATCCCATTGAAATTCAGGGGTTGACCCAGGCGTTTCGCCAGTCAACGACCAAAACCGGCTACTGCGCCATTGGCTCCACTAAACCCAACATCGGCCATCTGGATACGGCCGCCGGGGTAGCGGGCTTTATCAAAACGGTCATGGCCCTAAAACATCGGCAGCTTCCCCCGAGCATTAATTACGAACAGCCCAATCCGATGATCGATTTTCCGAGCAGCCCGTTTTTTGTCAATACGGAGCTCAAAGATTGGCGCCCGGAAAATGATATTCCACGGCGGGCCGGGGTCAGTTCTCTGGGCGTCGGGGGAACCAATGCCCATGTCCTGCTGCAGGAACCACCTCCTCAAGGTGTGAACACAACGGCGGACCCACAGATGTTTGTCGTGCCGGTTTCAGCCGTCAATGCCCCTTCTTTGGACGGCAACACGGAAAATCTGGCCCGCTATTTAACCGCCAACCCGAACGTCAACCTGGCAGACGTTATTTTCACGCTGCAGCACGGCCGCAAAGCGTTTAGCCAGCGGCGAGTGGTTGTCGGTCGCAATCGGGAAGAACTGCTTGAAGCGTTAACCGCAAACGATCAGACACGGTCTGTCACTCGCACGGCGGCCGATAATACCCCTGAGATGGTTTTTGCCTTTCCGGGAGGCGGTGCCCAATACCCCAATATGGGGATTGATCTTTATCAAAAGGAACCGGAATATCGGAAAATTCTCGATGAGGGATTTGCCATCCTCAAAAATAAACTGGCGATTGATCTCAAACCCCTAATGTTTCCCGCAGCGGGAGAAGAAGAGGATGCCGCTCTCGAACTGCAGCGCCCCTCCCTCTCGCTGCCTTCGATTTTTTTGACGGAGTACGCCCTGGCCCGCCTCTGGCAGCAGATGGGGATTGAACCCCAGGCGATGATCGGCCACAGCCTGGGTGAATACACGGCCGCCTGCCTGGCCGGGGTCTTTTCACTCGAAGATGCCCTTTCCATCGTCACCCTGCGCGGGCAGCTGTTTGAAACCTTGCCGGAAGGCGGGATGATTTCCGTGCCTCTGCCGGAATCTCAGCTGATTGACATGCTGCCGGAAGGGTTGTCAATCGCCGTGATTAATAATCCCGAAATATCGGTGGTTTCCGGTGAAGTAAAACCCCTGGAGGCGTTTACCGCCCTGCTGGAAAGCAAAGATATTCCGGCTACCCGCATCAAAATAAATGTGGCCGCGCATTCCCCCATGCTCGATCCGATCCTGGACACCTTTAAAAATCGACTGCAGCAGGTAACCATGAATCCGCCGACGATGCCCTACGTTTCGAACGTCACCGGAACGTGGATCAAACCGGAGGAAGCCACAGACCCCAATTATTGGGTCACCCATTTGCGGCACACCGTTCGTTTTGCGGATGGATTGGAAACGCTGTTCCAAAATCCAAACCGGGTTATTTTGGAAGTGGGCCCCGGCCGGGCGTTGACCAGCCTGGCCCGCCAACATCCCAGCAAACTGCATCAAACAACGGCGATTACCTCGATGCGTCACGTGCGCGAAGTGGTCCCGGATGACCGATATTTCTATTTGACATTTGGGGCCTTGTGGACGGCCGGGGTTGATGTGGACTGGTCGATTATCAATCCGGTTGAAGGACGTCGTCGCATTCCGCTGCCCACTTACGCGTTTGATCACCAGGCGTTCTGGATTGATCCCGGAAACACGCTGTTTGTTCAATCGGCCCAAAAAGACGCCCACCTGGCCAAACAAAAACAGTTTAACGATTGGTTTTACCAGCCGGTGTGGGAACACGCCCCACTGCCACGCAAGCTGTCGGCCGTTGAGCCTAAAACATGGCTCCTCTTTGAAGACGATTCGGGAATTGGCCACGCCGTGCGCGATATTTTAATTGAACGAGATTATCGCGTGGTAACGGTCGGAGCCAGTGATCGGTTCCAGCAAATTGGGGAGCGAGAGTTCTTGATTCGGCCGAGCCAGCGATCGGACTATATTGACCTGTTTGAGTTTTTGCAGGCCAATGAGCTCGTGCCCGATCAGATTACCCATTTCTGGACGTATAACAATCACCAGCTCTTTTCGGCCGGGGCCAACGGCGTCCAATTCGCCCTCGACCGCGGCCTGTACAGCCTGATGTATTTGGCCCAGGCGATTGGGGAAAGCGGATTAAGCGAACAAATTCACGTCAATATCGTGACCAGCGGGGCCAAAGCGATTGGCGATCGCGAACGGATACTCGACCCGGAAAAAGCCCTGCTCTATGGTCCGGCCAAGGTGATTCCCCGGGAATACCCCAACATTACCTGCAAAACGATCGACCTGCCCGCGCCGCCGACTTCGCAGCGGCGGCTGTTCCGGGCAAACCGTGAAGAGAATCCGCAGCAGCTCAACCGGTTGATCAACCGTCTGCTGCCAGAACTGCTCACCCAATCGGAAAATTCAACCGTCGCGTATCGTGACAGCGGACGCTGGCGGGAAACGTTTGAAGCGGTACCCCCAGACATACTCCCCGCCCGGGATATCAAGCTTCGGAAAAATGGCGCCTACCTCATTACCGGCGGGATGGGTGGCATCGGCTATACCCTGGCCGAGTATTTAGCGGAGACGTATCAGGCCAAACTGGTCCTCATCAACCGCACCCCGCTGCCCCATCGTGCTGAATGGACAGAGTGGCTGGAAACAAAATCGCCCAAGCACCCCACCAGCCGCAAAATTCGGCAGCTGCTGGCGCTTGAGAAGCGAGGGGGGCAGGTTATCGCCATCGCGGCCGATGTAGCCGACGAGCGGCAAATTTCCGCCGCTGTGCGTCAAGCGGTGTCACAATATGGACCGCTGCACGGAGTCATTCACGCGGCAGGGGTTGTCCACGACAATTTAATCCAGCTCAAAGCCACCGATGAGGTTGAAAAAGTGGTCGCTCCCAAGGTGGCGGGCACTATCAACCTGTACAAGGCTATCGAAAAAGAGCGTCTGTCTCCTGATTTTATGGTTCTGTTTTCGTCGACCAGCACCGTAATCGCCCCTCCTGGACAGATTGATTACGTGGCGGCCAACACCTTTTTGAATCACTTTGCCGCCGCGCATGCGCTGCCACAGGGGAAACCGATCATCGCCTTAAATTGGGGGGTTTGGCAGGAGGTCGGGATGGCGGCCGGCATACTCAACGCCGATCATGAGCTTCCGGCCGGCGAGCCCACCGAATATCCGCTGCTGCAGGTGATGACCAGCGATGAAGAGAACAAACGCGCATTTGTCTCTGACCTGAGCGTCAACGGCAGCTGGTGGCTCGATCAACACCGCATCAAACAGGGTCAGGCGCTGATTCCAGGGACCGGTTATCTCGAGCTGGCTCGCGCCTCCCTCACCAATGGCTCAGCCTTTAAACCTGTCGCGATCAAGGATATCTTTTTCCTATCTCCGCTCAGCGTTCCCGATCAGGAAACGCGCCGCATGAGCGTCACGCTGGAAAAAGAGTATCAGGAATTTTCTTTTTCAGTGGTGAGCGGGGTTGATTCTCAGGAAGTTGACCATGCTCGCGGCCGGGTCCAAACGCTCAACACCCCACCCCCAACCACCCGTCTATCGATTCAGGACGTGCTCGATCGATGCCGGCTGCGGCAGGTCGAATATGCGGCCGGTGAACAGGAAACCCGTCAGGAAACGTTTCTCGATTTTGGACCGCGCTGGAAGAATTTGCGCGAGGTCCATTATGGGGAACACGAAGCGATCGGCCGCCTAAAGCTGCCCCAACAATACCAGGACGATCTGCAAACCTTTTTCCTGCATCCGGCACTTCTCGACCTGGCCACCAGCATCGGTTTGCCGCTGACGGCCGGTTATGAGGAGCGAGATGATTTTTACGTTCCCCTCTCGTATGGATCGGTCAAAATTTATCGGCCGCTAACCGGAGAAATCTGGAGTCATGCGACCCTACGCCAAAGCGCAATCAGCAATGAGGATATCCCGGTTTTTGACATCACCATTGTTGATGAGGAGGGTCGTATTCTGGTTGAAATTGAGCAGTTTATCGTCAAACGGATCGATCACAAAGAAATCCTGGCCTTGCAGGAGGACGGCACCCCGTCAGCGGCAGCGACCAAAGAGGAAACGTTCCTGGAAAAAACGCTGCCGGCCGGCATCACGCCGGCCGAAGGGGTCAAAGCGTTTCAAACGGTTTTGGAAACCCAAACGACCCCCCAAACGATTATTTCCTCAATAGCGCTCCCCTCACTAATCGATTTTGTCAACGAGAAGAGCGCTCAAAGCAGTGAAGGATCACAGGTTTCCCTGAGCCGGCCGAACCTGTCGAGCGAGTTTGTCGAGCCGGAAACGGATATCGAGAAGCTGCTGGCCAGATTTTGGGAAGATCTTCTGGCGGTTGCTCCGATCGGCACCCAGGACGATTTCTTTGAGCTCGGCGGTCATTCCCTGATTGCCGTGCGCTTGTTCACCAAAATCAAGAAGAGCCTCCACGTTGATTTTTCACTGGCGACTCTTTTCGAAGCACCAACAATCGCTCAATTTGCCGCCTTAATTGCTCAAACCGTGTCGGTTCCGGCCGATAACGCCCCGTCGACCAATGGTTCAGTCGCCATGTCCCAAAACGGGCAGTGGTCACCGGTGGTTCAAATCTCGGCCGGTGAAGAAAGCATTCCACCGTTTTTCTGCATTCACGGAGCCGGGGGAAATGTGCTGAACTTCCAAAGTTTAATGCAGCACATCGGTCAGGATATCCCCTTCTTTGGATTGCAGGCCAGGGGGGTAGATGGAAAACACCCGCCCCACAAAACCCTTGAAGAGATGGCGGCCGCGTATCTTGAAGGGATCAAACAGGTGCGGCCGCACGGCCCATACATCCTCGGTGGCTATTCGGGTGGCGGGGTTGTGGCTCTCGAAATCGCCAAACGTTTGCGGGCGTTAGGCGATGAAGTCCCGTTAATTATCTTTCTCGATACGTTCCATCCCTGGGTCACGCCCAGGCGCCGGGGGTTGAGGGAACATATTTCAAATTTAACGGAAGAGGGAATTTCGTATTTGTGGCGCGGTTTTTCAAGACGCATCAGCGAGCGATTCTCCGAACGGGAAAAAGAGCTGGTTATTCAGGATCTCAACCTGAAGAGCGAAACCATTCCGGTCGATTTACGCGAGTGGATGCTGGTGGAAAACTTTACAACCGCCTTAAAAAATTACGAACCCACGGTGTATACCGGCCGCGTGATCCAATTTTCCGCGGATATCACCTGGGATCAATATTCTCATGTGGAACAAGATCGTGGCTGGGGCGATTTGACACCCAATATGGAAGTGATAATCGTGCCGGGTGACCATGATTCAGTGGTGATCGAGCCAAATGTGCAGATATTGGCCAGCTACATCCGCAGCTTGTTTATTCAGGAGATTCGACAGCCGGTTTAAGAGAAAATAATACTCTTCAACCGCTCGATCTTTTTTAATTCCACATCCGGCATCACCAGCGCATCTTTAACCTTGGCGGTGCCCTGCACAAATTGCAAACCCTGTAAACTAATAAATACGTCTCTTGAGGCGGTCACCATTTGCAGGAGACGAATGAGTTCGCTGTCCGACCAGTTGGCGTCTACGACCTTGGGCTTCCCGTTCAACTGAATCGTATCAGACAGGTACCTGGCATCTTTTTGCGGGGTAGCAAAAACAAGTCGATTGTTGGTAATCACCAGCCGCCACTTCAGATAATTAAAGTTCTCGTAAATCGCCCATCCACACCAGACCAGCAGCAGCAGCCAGGGAATCATCAAATTCCACAGCCAGCTGGGAAAAAGACCGGTGTCTAAACGAAAATAGGCGATGCCGGACGTGACCAGCAGGGCCAGAATGACCACGATGGGGTAGTAATTATACAGGACATAGGCTGAAAAATTTTTGTACCACGCCTGATAAATAACCAGCAATACCTCTTCACCGGGATTAAGCTGATCAGAAATATCGGGGGGCAATAAAATGTCGTGGAGGCGTGGAGGGAAAACGCGCGACCAAAACCGCGATTGCACTTCGGCCGTTATTTCGGCCATCGATTTATTCTCTTCAGACGATTGAGTCTGGGTTTCAGCCATACGTTCGAAATGATTAAGTGAATCACAATAAGTTTTATTAAAAAAACAGCCGCGGATGGCACGGATTCACTCTGATTTTTCTCCTCTAATCTGCGAAAATCTGCGCAATCTGCGGACGATTTTATTCATAAAACTTCTTGTAGTTTACTTAAAATTACTTTGGATCGCCAGCATCGGCCGGTCGAGCCGGAATAATCAGCTCCTGACCGACAAAAATTAAGTCTGAGTATTGTAAATTATTGACCTGTCTTAGTTGATCCAGTGGTACCCCATAAATGCGAGAAATATATGACAGCGTCTCCCCGGCCTGAACCACATGAGTGGTGGGCTGCAGCAGCACGCCAGACGGAGCTTGTAGGTCTGGCTGAACCTGAGGGTCGGCCTGGATTGGTGCCTGAATAATCGGCTGGGTCGTGGGCTGCGGGACAATCGACTGCGTCGTGCCATCGGCTGAAAAAGAATCGTCAATCAAATCGGTTGACGTGCCCACAAACTGCTGCCACTCAACAGAAGCCCGTGTATTTTGAATGCGATCGTTAAACCACAGCGGCAGAACATTGTCGATAAGCCATCCCACAGTAAGCGCAATAATTACCACCCCTAAAAAGTAGCTGATAATTTTTGCCAGCGGCTGGACCGCCAAATTGGCTTTAAAAATTAGATAAAAAAGCCAGGAGATACCAATTGCCAGGGGGACAAAGGTCAATAAATTTTCAACACTCATATATTTCTCCTCGTCCAAACCATATTATGGAATAAGGATGGCCGGGTCGACAAATCTTTCTTCTTGTTTATCGTAAACGGTGTAGTGGACATGTGGGCCGGTAGCAATGCCAACAGCACCCATGACCCCTACAGCTTGACCACGGTCCACTTCACCAGAGATGACTAAATACGATCTCGGATGGAGCATCCAAACAACCCAATCGCTGTTTTCAATGCGAATTGTGGTGTTATACCATTGATCCGTATACGTTGTTAATTTTCCCGGCATCGGGGCCTGTAACAACGCCCGACGATCTTGGCTTGATATATCAACCCCAGGTAACCCGTATTCACAACCGTGAAGATCCTGGGTTAAAATTGGAGAAGCGGTTACCGGGTTTAGCGATGGCGCCAAAAAACCTTTAAATAAATCACTATCCGCCATCACGCAGGATTGTGAGGCGATAAATCTCTGATCGGGAAAAGCCATCGTGACCGGACTGCCGATATTTGGATTTTGAAAGCGATAATTCAGCCAGTCAGAAATTCGATTAAAAGAATCGAGAAGGGCAATGCTAAACGGCCGTTCCTGGTCGTCTATCGATCCTACAATCAAGCTCTGCATGGCGATATGTGTAGGCCATGCCCCAAGTTGTGTAACCCGGACGCTCCCCAAAACAATATCTTGATACAGCATATTTTGATGGGCTTCATCAAACCCGTTCATGACATAGGCAGATTGGTTGGGATCGAGCCGCTCTGCGGCAGAAACGCCAGCGTTATACGCAAAGTAGCATTTTTTAATTAAGCTTGCGTCTTGCGTTAGATAGGTAATTTCGGGACACCTTTTTTTGAATTCCTGGGCCGCGATGCTCAACTGCGCCCGAATTTCGAGATCATTAATCGGTCCTGGCTCAAAGCACGGCCTTTCTCCGGATTGAACCAGATCATATGCTCCAATTATGCCCGTACACAAGGTAGGGTTTTCAGCGCGCATACCGCTTTCCTTAAACCATATTACCAGGGGTACTTCTCTGGGAACATCTTCTTGCCGGCCGATTTGATCGCTGACAACGGCCCATTTTAGAACCTGATTTTGCACATCTGATGACAATTTATACTCTCGGGCCATGTAAGAACGGCCGCCGCTCAACAACCCCAGAGCAATAAATATAAACATCAGCGCATCAAAAATGCCGCGAAACAATCCTTGTGTCAATTGGTAAGGTGTAAAACCCAGGGCCGGCAAAAACTGGTATTGCAACCAGTCTCGTAACCATTGAGGAAACAGCAGTGACCCCAGGTCATTAAGTGACATAACGAAATTATACCTGTTTATGACAACTTGCGTCAAGATTATGTCATCTTTTTAAACATGACTTTGGGGTCATTTTGCTTCAGCTAAATTTAACCAAATAAGAGTAATAGGAGATAGGCTGCTATAAAAAATACGATCAAGAGAGTAACCAAACGGCCGGCTCGTCGCCAAAATACCGGTGATGCAGGCGCTTGAACCAAATAATGCTCCGTGATCCCCAACCAAAATAACCACGCCATGCCCAGCAAAAAAATAAAAAAGCGAGCAAACCCGGAAACCGTATAAATATTCCAGCCAAAGGTGTAGAATCGCTCCGTGGCAATCGCCTCCGTCGTCAAAAAAATCATGGTGACGTAAATTTGATTGGCCACGATCAACGCCAGGATCCCCAGCAGAATCCATACAAGATAGGCAACGGCAAAAGATTTTCTTTTCATATCTTCTTTTCTGCTGTTTTGGTCTATCTCTCCCCGGAAATCCTTCCCCAATAAAGCAAATTGGGGCGCAAAGCGCCCCAAAAACTGTGGTCTGATGTCTGTAGTCTGCTGTCTATTATCGTCCCCGCAGGCGAGGATCCAGGGCATCGCGCAGTCCGTCACCGATAAAATTCACGCACAACACCGTTAGCGAAATTGCCACTCCGGGCCACACCACGCGGGTGGGGGTCAAATTAATAAAATCTTTGCCTTCAAACAGCAGGCGTCCCCACGTTGGATAATCGGATGGGAACCCTAATCCCAAAAATGACAGAGCAGATTCAGTAATAATGGCGTTGGCTACCCCCAAGGCGGCCGCCACCATGACCGGGCTCAGTACGTTTGGGAAAATATGGCGGACCAGTATCCGGCGATTGACGGTGCCAATACTGACGGCCGCAGTCACATACTCCTGCTGCTTGACCGAGAGCACCTCACCCCGCACCACGCGCGCGGTATTCATCCAGCTGGTCGCCCCAATTACGGTCACAATAAGCAAAAATATTCCGGTCTCCGGGCCAAAAGCGGTTCGCAGCGAATCTCGAAACAGCATGATAATGACCAGAAGGAGCGGCAAAATTGGCAGGGCCAAAAACATATCGGTTAAACGCATGAGCGGATTATCCAAAATCGGGAAATAGCCGGCCAAGATTCCCACGGTTACGCCTAACGAAAGGGAAATCAGCATGGCCGTAAACCCAACCGAGAGAGAAATCTGACCCCCTGAGAGCATGCGGGCCAGCATATCCCGGCCGAGATTATCGGTGCCAAACGGATGAGCCAGAGTTGGCCCCTGATTGGCAACGATGGGATCGATATAAGCCGCATCCACCGTATACAAAAACGGGCCTAAATAAATGGCCAGGATAAAAACAATCAAAATGGCCATCCCAAACAGTGCGCCTTTGTGTTTGCGAAACTGGAGCCAAACGTCTCCCCATAAAGATCGGTGTTCCCCTAACTCAAATTTTTCGTCAACTTGTAATGATGCTGGTGCTGTCGCCATAAGGTTATTCCTAATTATCTAGAGCTAAAAAAAATTAATCGTAACGAATTCGCGGGTCCAAAATGCCGTATAGCACATCGGCAACCAAATTAAAAATGACGATGAGAATCGCAAAAATAAAGGTCAGTGTTTGAACGGTTGGAATATCAGATCCCTGGATGGCCGTGATCAGAAGCTGCCCTAAACCATTCACCTTAAAGATTTGCTCGGTGATGATTGCGCCCCCAAAGATCCCCGGTATCTGCAGGGCCAACAGGGTAATAACCGGAATCAAACTGTTGCGAAGGACGTGGATTAGAACCACAACCCGTTCGTTCAATCCTTTTGATCTGGCGGTGCGCACATAATCGAGGTTCAAATTATCGAGCATCGACGAGCGCATAAAGCGGCTGACCTGGGCGGCATTAAAAAATGACAGGACGGTCACCGGCATAATCATTTGCTTGACCTGCTGGACAAAGGTTTCCCAATTTGTGACCTCCAGTGTGGTGTCATAAAAGGACGGAAACCATTTTAGCTGCACGCTAAAAATAATAATCATCAATAAACCGCTAAAGTAAGTCGGCACCGAATATCCCACCATGGTGATAAAGGTGCCGATATTGTCAAAGGCGGAGTACTGCCTGTATGCGGAATAAACCCCTACGGGAATAGCCAGAAGCGCTCCAAATACGTAAGCCAGGCCAAGTATGAGCAGCGTTTGAGGCATCCTCTGAAAAATCAGATCAAAAACCGGGCCGCGCGTCTGCCAGGACAAAATGCGCACCGGGGCATCGGGATCTTCGGGATTAATAAGCTGTAAACCGGTTAGGTCTTCAATAATGTACTGTGGTTCAACCACAAAAAATTGTCGCAGCCAGCGAACGTACCGGATATGGGTAGGTTGATCTAATCCAAGAGATTCTCGAATCCTTTCTTTGACATCCTGAGGGACGGTTAAGGGCAAATTCCCAGTTGGATCCCCAGGAGCAAAGTCCAGGATAGCGAAAATCACCATGCTAATGACGATCAAAGTCGGTATCGCAAACAGTAATCGGCGAATGATAAATCGAACCATTAGATTTCCCTTTTTAAACTAAAGCAAACCGCAAAATGATAATTTAAATGGTACAGCCGCTTCAACAGTCATTTATTTGTGGGGTAGATAACTGCTCAAGCGGATGATCCATTGACATCGGGCAGAAAAAATAATGACCGGGCCACGCTTTCACGTGGCCCGGAAAAGCCTTTCAAATTAAATGATCGGCTTAATTTTCAGCGCGGGTCCAGTCTGCGATATTCCACATTTCGGAGTCCCAGGCGTTGATGCGAACACCCAACAGGGTATTGGCATGTGCCGAGATGCTGCCGCGATGGATCAGCGGAATTATCACGTAATCCTGGACGATCAGGTCATTCATCTGCTTGACCAGATCGGCCCGCTCGTCCAGATCGGCCGTCTGGGTCATCTGCAGGTACAGGGCATCGTAATCTTCGTTGTACCAGCGTGGCACGTTCGGACTTAGCCATTGGTTGTCAGCACCGGAAATTTGGTCTGTCGTCCAGCCGCCCATGTACGCCTGAAGATCCGGTCCGGAAGAGCCGTTGGTGTACATTTCGACGTCAGCATAGAACTTGCCGTAGGTGTCCGGGCTGGCCGGGTCACCACCAAAGAAAACAGAAGCGTCGATGTCGCGCAGTTCTGTTTCCACCCCGATCTCGGCCCACCACTGCTTGATAAACGCCTGGGTGGCCTGGCGCACGGAGTTGGTGGAGGTCTGGTAAAGGATGACCAAAGGTATGCCGTCTTTTTCGCGGATGCCGTCGCCATCGGTATCAACGATGCCGGCTTCGTCGAGCAGAGCGTTGGCCCCTTCGATATCCTGAGTCAGACATTCGTCATTGGCGGTGGAAACAAAAGCGGCCGGTCCTGGAACGACGTTACAGGTTGGGCGACCAGCATCACCATAACCAACAGCGGTCAGCGTGGCGCGATCGATAGCCATAGAAAGAGCTTGACGGACCACAGGGTCACTCAGGAACGGATGCGGGTTATTGCCGTCCAGATATTCGGAACGATCATCACCCAAAGCCGGATCCGGGTTGGTTTGATTGACCAAAATACGCTCGACGTTGGTGGCAAAACCGCTAACCAGGGTACCCCGGCCGGCCAAAACCATCTGGTTCAAAATTTCCGGCTCAACCTGAAGGTTCCAGGCATAGTCGGCTTCACCCGTCTCTAAAACGGCGCGAGCAGCAGCAGCGGCATCACCACCACCTTTCCAGAACACTTCACCAAAGAACGGCTTGTTCGGATCGCGGTAGTTTTCGTTAGCCACAAACAGGGCGGCGTCGTTGGGACGGAATTCTGTAACCACAAACGGGCCGGTACCAATCGGAGCAAAGTTTTGATCGGTACATTCCTGGGCAGCCGCACCCAGGCAGTCTGCAAACTGAGCGGCCTGGATAATCGGAGCCTGAGCGGAAACAAACGGCGTGTACGGATACGGCGTGGCTTCTTCAAAGATCACTTCTACTGTCAAATCATCTACCGCCGTCACGCTGGCGATCCCTTCATAGAAGTTGGCGCTGGAGCAGCCGGCATCCGGATCGCTGCAGTATTCATAAGTAAAGACCACGTCTTCAGCGGTAAACGGTGAGCCATCAGACCAAACCACACCTTCTTTGAGGGTCCAGGTAATGCTCATCAGGTCTTCTCCCACACCGCCATTCTCAATGGTGGGGATTTCAGCAGCCAACTTGGGCACCAGAGCACCGGTTTCACTGTAGCCGGCCAGCGGTTCAATCACGACTGAAGAGGCATCAATTTCTTTTGTACCACCGGAAAGATACGGGTTCAGGTTAGAGGGGGCCTGCCAATAAATGACGGTGACCCGGCCGCCCTGACCACGGGTGGTGACGACTTCGGTTTCTACCACGGTCTCAACCACTTCGCGCGTGACTTCGACTTCTTCTACCACCGTTTCTGTTTCGGTGACCACGCGGGTGACTTCGACTTCCTGAACAACTTCTACGGTTTGTGGCTGACAGGCCACGAGTAAAATTGCGGCGATAGCTGACATCGCCAATACCAAATATTTTTTCATCTGCTTCCTTCTCCTTCGAAAGTATTACAGAGTGGATTTACACAACAAACAAAATCGTTTACAAGTTTTTCTCGTTCGATTGACATCACCTCCTTGTCAAGACATCAGACCACAGACTTCAGACCACAGCTTTGATGTCTGAGGTCTGTCGTCTGAGGTCTTTAATCTACCAAATGGCACGCGACCCAGTGCCCGTTGTGAAATTCACGCCACACGGGGTCTTCCTGGGAACATTTTTCAATTGCAATGGGACAGCGCGTATGGAACCGACAGCCCGTCGGTGGATTCGCCGGGCTGGGAACATCTCCCTGCAAGATCACGCGCTGTCGGGTTTCTTCCAGAACAGGGTCCGGCACCGGAACGGCCGATAACAGGGCTTGAGTATAGGGATGAAGCGGTTCGCGATACAGCACATCTTGATTGGCCAACTCGACTATCTTTCCTAAATACATGACCGCCACCCGATCCGCAATGTGGCGCACCATACTCAAGTCGTGGGAAATAAATAAATAGGTCAGGCCAAGCTCCTGCTGCAAATCTTCCAGCAGGTTGACAACCTGGGCCTGAATCGAAACATCCAGGGCGGCGATCGGCTCATCACACAAAATAAATTCCGGGTTTAAAGCCAAGGCTCGGGCGATTCCAATACGCTGGCGCTGCCCTCCGGAAAACTCGTGTGGATATCGATTGGCGTGCATGGGATTTAAACCAACCACTTCCAGCAGTTGATTGACCCGTTCACGGCGCTCATTGGCGTCCGCGACGCTGTGTTCGCGCAGCGGTTCATCAATAATGCTGCCAACCGTCATGCGGGGGTTAAGACACGCCTGGGGGTCTTGAAAAATCATTTGCATGTTCGGCCGCATCTTGCGCATTTCACTCCCGGTCAAATCGGTCAGCTCCGTTCCCTTAAACGCCACCGTGCCGTCAGTGGGTTGATAAAGCTGCAGGATCGCCCGGCCGGTCGTGGATTTTCCGCAGCCGCTCTCCCCCACCAAACCCAGGGTTTCCCCTTTATAAACATCAAAAGTCACCCCATCAACCGCTTTTACGGCCCCAACCTGCCGTCGGAATACGCCGGCGTAGATCGGAAAATGCATCTTCAAATTATCAACCGAGAGGAGTACTTCATTGGTGTTAAGAGCCATAACGCGGTGCATCTCCTTCAACATCCCACCAGCAGGCCACTTCATGGGTGTTCCCCGATAGTTTGGCTTTTACATGCTCTAAAGCTGGGTTTTCTTTATGACAGCGGTCGTAGGCGTATTGGCATCGGGGAGCAAATGGACAGCTGAGCGGTTCCCGCAAAAGATTTGGCGGCCGACCATCGATGCTGGTCAAGCGGGTCTCAGCGTCATCCAGGCGCGGTAGAGAGCCCAACAGGCCTAGGGTGTAGGGGTGTTTCGGGCTGGCGTACAGCTCCTTGACATCGGCCCGCTCGACGACCTGCCCTCCGTACATCACCATCACCCGATCGGCAATACCGGCCACAACCCCCAGGTCGTGGCTGATCCACACAATCGCCATCCCCAGCTCTTTACGCAGCCGCTTGATGAGATCGAGAATTTGGGCTTGAATGGTGACGTCAAGGGCGGTTGTAGGCTCATCCGCAAACAGAAGCTGAGGGGTACAGGCCAGAGCAATGGCAATCATCACCCGCTGTCGCATCCCACCGGAAAATTGATGGGGATAGTCGGCCAGACGATCGGCCGCTGACGGGATGCCCACCAATTTTAACATTTCAACAGCTCGGGCTTGTGCCTGCTCCTTCGACATTCCCAAATGAGCCCGCAGGGGCTCCATAATTTGATGACCAACCGATAACACCGGGTTTAGAGAGGTCATGGGGTCTTGGAAAATAAAGCCGATCTGGCTTCCCCGAATATCGCGGATCTCTTCATCCTTCATTTGAAGAAGATCTGCCCCGTTAAACTCGGCCGTTCCCGATGAGATATCTCCCGGCGGAATCGGAATGAGTTTTAACAGGCTCATCATCGTTACGCTCTTTCCTGAACCACTTTCCCCCACGACCCCCAGCAGCTCACCCTCAGCGACATCAAAGCTGACACCATTGACAGCATGCACAGTCCCATCTTGCGTGTGGAACCGCGTTTTTAGACCTTTCACGTCCAGAATTTTCTGCATGAATTCTTCCTATCTCAATTGCTCAGGTTCAAGGTTGATCAATGTTGTGGCAGTCATCTATCGAATGATAGTGATGATTGATGTGCATTAAGAAAGGCGACAAATTGTTAAAGGTGTCGGTTAACCTATATGAAATTTTTGATTGATGAAGCCGAATCAAAGGATTGCCTATCCACTAGGATAATTCATTTTTAGCACGAAATGCTGCCACAAGTATGAGCTTTCCCTGGGTGATTAAAGGTTTTTTATAAAAACCACAAGGAAATTGAGACATATTTTATGTGTTTCCTGATTTCCGTCAACGAAATAATAACACAAACCTGGGAAAAAGTAACAAAAAAGTGTCATTTTGGGATCAGGAAAGCTATTTAGCTCGGCCCAAAGGGCCTTTCAGCATACAGCTGATGGCCGAAAGGCACGCAGTGCCGAGCTAAAAGAGGCGCAGCCTCGTGCTATAATTACCCCATGAAAAACGCCTCAATCGCCAAAATTTTTTATGATGTCGCCAACCTTCTCCAAATTCGAGGGGATAATATTCACCGCGTACTTTCATACCGCCGCGCGGCGGAAACGATTGATGAATTGAGCCAGCCTCTCCAGGATATTCGCCAGGAAGGCGATCTGGAAAAACTGCCGGGAATTGGGAAAACCCTGGCCGAAAAAATCGTGGAAATGCTCGATACAGGTGAACTTTCTTTTTACAATCGACTGGCGGCCGAACTACCGGTCACTTTGCTCGATCTGCTCAACATTGAAGGAGTAGGTCCCAAAAAGGTCAAGCTTTTTTACGACGAGCTGCAGATTACCACGCTTGAAGAATTGGCCGAGGCCGCGCGTGAGGGAAAATTGCGGGAATTACCCAAAATGGGGGCCAAGTCAGAAGAAAAAATTCTGCGCGGTATTGACCAGCTGCAGCGACAGCAAACCGGCCGCCATCTGTTGGGAGACGCTCTGCCGCTGGCCGAACGTATACTAGGCGAATTAAAACAGCTAGATGGGGTGCAGAAGGCGGCCGTTGGCGGATCGGTGCGCCGGCGGAAAGAAACGATCGGCGATATCGACCTGTTGATCGCCACCGACAAACCGGAAGAGACCATCGATTATTTTTGCAATTTAGAGATCGCCGAAGAAGTGGTCGCCAAAGGGCCCACTAAAGCACGCATTCAGCTGGCCAACGGCCTGGGGGTTGATCTGCGGGTGCTGCCGGCCGAAAATTGGGGCACGCTGCTCTCATACTTCACCGGCAGCCAGGCCCACAACGTCCGTCTGCGCGAGATGGCCCGCAAAAAAGGGCTCTCCCTAAATGAATACAGCTTTACCGATCTGGACAGCGGGGCGGAAACCCTCTGCCCAGATGAACAATCGATTTATCAAACGCTCGATCTCCCCTACATTCCCCCGGTGCTGCGCGAAGACCGGGGTGAAATTGAAGCGGCCCAGCAAAATGACCTCCCCGACCTCATTCAAAAATCCGATATCGTGGCCGATTTACACATGCACACCACCTGGTCTGATGGGCAGTGTTCGATTCGGGAAATGGCCAGGGCGGCCGTCGACCGCGGCTTGCGCTGTATTTGCATCACCGATCATTCACGCAGTTTGGGGATCGCCAACGGCTTGTCAATTGAGCGATTAAAGGAGCAGGCGGCCGAAATTAAAGAGGTGCGGAAAGAGGTTGAGGGACAGCTGCTTCTGCTGCACGGCACGGAAATGGAAATCAAGGCGGACGGGTCACTGGATTACCCAGACGATGTGCTGGCCGGGCTTGATTTAGTCATCGCCTCCCTGCACGTCAGCCTGAATCAGCCGCGTAGGCAAATCACCGAACGCCTGTTAAAGGCGATACACAATCCCCATGTCGATATGATTGCCCATCCAACCGGTCGCCTTCTCGGCCGGCGGCCGGGCGCGGATCTCGACATGGAGCAGGTTTTTCAGGCGGCCGCATCAACCAACACCATCCTGGAAATCAACGCTAGTCCGCAGCGGCTGGATCTGAACGATATCCACATTCGTCGGGCGGCCGAGTTGGGTATCCCCCTTTCCATTAATACCGACGCCCACGCCATCGATCATCTCGACCTCATCGATTACGGGGTCGCTGCCGCCCAGCGAGGGTGGCTGACGGCCGGGCAGGTGATTAACTGTGGGCCACTGACGCAGCTGGAAGAATTTCAGAATGGACATTAAAAAGGTGAAGATTCAAATCATTCCTGTTAAACTAGGGGTTTGATTTTACGGCTTGCCACGGCGACTTCAATATGAATTTGTTTTCTCGTTCAAAATTCTCAGGCGACCAACCATCGGCCGAAACCGCTTCGGGTTTAACCCAGCTGATTCAGGGTGCATTTCACGGTCTCGATCAAAAAACGATTGATGAACTGCGCAAAATCGGCAAGCGCAAAACATACCCATCCGGCAGCGTCTTGTGCAAGCAGGGAAAAATCGGGGATCGTTTCTTTGTTGTGCTCGACGGCAAAATCGCCGTCACTCAATTTTCGCAAAATGAAGAAGAATCGATGGTGGGGGTGATCGGCAAGGGAAAATATTTTGGAGAGTTGAGCCTGCTGGACGATCATCCAAACAGCGCCACCTGCACCACCATGACCGAGGCTTCGGTGTTGGAACTCAACAAACAGCAGTTTCAGCACATGGTCAAAACATATCCCCTGATCGCCAACTCGCTCATGATGACGATCCTGGCCCGCATGCGGGAGGACGATGCCCGGGCGATTCACACCCTGTTGCAAAAAAACGAAGAGCTGGGGAAAGCGTATTCAAAGCTTCAGACCACTCAAGATGAGCTGCTGGAAGCGGAGCGGTGGAAACGAGAGCTCGAGCTGGCGGCCGAGGTACAGCGAGATCTCCTCCCCAAAGATCTCCCTCAAATTCAGGGGTACCATTTTGCCTCATATCTGGGCAGCACGCACGCTACCGGGAACTTTTATGACGTCATCCCGCTTAATGACGAATATGTCGGTATTTTACTGGGTGACGTGGCCGGTCGAGGAATCCAGGCTTCGATGTTCATGGCGGTCACCCGCACGCTCTATGTGGTCGAAAGCAAGCGCTCCCTTTCCCCCTTCGACGTCACCGAAGCGGTACATTATGGGCTACAGGATGTCACCAATCGGGATGACATGTTTGTTAAAACGTTTTACGGGGTCTTACATTGGCCAACCGGCATGTTTAGCTATGTCATCGCTGGTCACGCGCAGCCATATTTGCTCCAGGCGGATGGAAAGATCAGGCAGTTCCACGGCCGGGGCAGCTATCTCGGTCAATCAGCCTCCATCCATCTCGAAGAAAGACGGGTACGCCTCAAAAATGGGGATCGGCTGGTGCTGTTTAGCGACGGCGTGATTGATAGTGAAAATGCCGCCGGGGAAGCGTTTGGTCATTCCCAATTTCAAAAAGTGCTGCAAGCGCAGGCGGCCCTGCAGGCCGAAGAATTAATCACCCATCTACAACAAGAAATCTGGATGTGGCAAGCCGGGTCCAAAACGAACACCGGATTTGCCATGCTGGTCATTACCATCGACTAAACCGCATTGAACTATGGCCCGCTACCAACGCCCGTCAAATCCACCAGAGGGAGACACCTCTATGTCTAGAAACACCGGTTCGGAATCAATTCCCTGGATGTGGATCGGTTTGGGATTTGTCGTCACGATTGTGGCCGTTTGGCTGGCCGTTTGGATCATTTCCCTGGCCCTTTCCAGAGATCCGCTGCCCACGGCCGTTTCTCCGGCCCCTACCGTTATTCGCCTAACCGCTCCGGCCACCGCCGTACCGTCACCGACCAGCTCCCTGGCCACACCCACGTCGATACCCACACTGACCCCTTCCCCTACCCCCGATCGAAAAGATGCCCCGGAAATCATCACCAGCGGCTTCTTTGCCCAGGTGGTTGGAACCGGGGAAATCGGGTTGAGCGTCCGCAGCGGAGCCAGCACCGTCAACGACCTTCTGGTCATCGCCCCGGAGGAAAGCATCATTTTGGTTTTGGATGGCCCAATCGAAAACGGTGATTTCCGCTGGTGGCAGGTCGAACTGGCCGACGGGACGGTGGGCTTTGCCGTGGAACGATTTATGATCCCTGCGGCCGAACCGGAAAACTGGAGATAAAAGCATGTCTATCACCCAAGAAATCGCTAAATTGCGGGATGAGATCAATTTTCACCTATATCGCTACCACGTTCTCGACAGCCCGGTGGTGAGCGACGCCGAATACGACGCCCTTTTTCGCCAGCTTCAGGCGCTGGAAGCGGAAAATCCCGATCTGGTGACGGCCGATTCTCCAACCCAACGCGTGGGCGGGAACCCGATTGATGAATTTGAAAAAGTATCCCACCCGGCCCCGATTCTCAGCCTGGCCAACGCCTTTAATCGCGATGACCTTAAGGAGTGGGAAGAGCGCACCCATCGCTTTATCAATCAGCTAGATCTCGAGTTTGATCCCGAAACAGAGCAGATCGAATATGTAGTTGAGCCAAAAATCGACGGTTTAACGGTTGTCCTCACTTATGAAAACGGCCGTTTTGTATTAGGAGCGACCCGCGGCAATGGGGAAATCGGAGAAAATATTACCGGTAACCTGTTAACCCTGCCGGCCCTGCCCAAGCGCATTCCCATCGATCCTCAGGCCGAGGTAACTGTACCGGATCGGCTGGTGGTCCGGGGAGAGGCGTTTTTCCCCCTCGATAAATTTGAAAGCTGGAACAGCGGCCGGGCGGAAGCGGGTGAAAAAGCGTACATGAACCCACGCAATGCCGCTTCAGGCTCCCTGCGACAGCTGGACCCCAAGATCACTGCCGCGCGGCCGTTAACCCTCTTCTGTTACGACATCATTGCCTGGGATGGAGCCGTGCCGGACACTCAGTGGGAACGGCTGCAGTGGCTTAAAGCGCTCGGATTCCCCATATCAGACGATATCGCATTTTGTGCAACCATTGAGGAGGCCGCAGCCCAATACGACAGCTGGCTGGAAAAACGAAATCAAATTAATTACGAAGTGGATGGGATCGTTGTTAAAATTAATAACAGATCGCTAGCCGATCAGCTGGGCTTTGTCGGCAAAGATCCCCGTGGCGCAATCGCCGGCAAATTCCCGGCCCAGGAAAAAACGACCCAACTGCTTGATGTAAAAATTTCCGTCGGCCGAACCGGAATCCTGGCCCCTGGCGCGGTGTTGGACCCGGTTGAGCTGGGGGGAGTGGTCGTTCGCAATGCGACCCTGCACAATTTTGATGAAATCGCCCGCAAAGATATTCGCATTGGTGATCGCGTCTGGGTGAAGCGGGCCGGAGACGTCATTCCTTACGTCGTTGGCCCCATCGTTGATCTCCGTGATGGCAGCGAGCGGGTCATTTCCCCGCCGACCCACTGCCCGTTTTGTGGTGAACCGGTTGTTCGTATTCCAGGGGAGGTTGCTGTTTACTGCGACAATCCTACATGTCCAGAGCAGCTGGTGCGGCGCATTGAATATTTTGTCAGCCGGGGAGCGATGGATATCGATAACTTTGGGGGACAGACAGCCGTTTTGCTAACCGGCAACGGCATGATTAAGGATTTGGCCGATATTTATTTTCTCAATCGGGACAATCTGCTCGAGCTCGAAGGATTCAAAGACAAAAAAGTCGACAATTTACTCAACGGCATTGAGGCCAGCAAGAATCAGCCGGCTCATCGCTTTCTGACCGCTCTGGGCGTACGCTTTGTTGGTTCTGTCGTTGCCCGCACGCTGCTGGATGCGTTTGGAGGAATTGACCGCCTGGGCGAAGCGACGGTTGAAGAGATTGAAGGGGTATATGGCATTGGCCCGGAAATCGCTCAAAGTGTAAACGTGTGGTTCCAGGATGAGCGGCATCGACAGCTTTTGGAGAAATTTCGCGCGGCGGGTCTGCCGTTTGATCAGGAATCGGCCGCAGAGGAACAATCCCAGGTTCTGGCCGGTTTGACCTTTGTCATCACCGGTACCCTGCCAACCTTGAGCCGCGATGAGGCCAAGGCGTTAATCGAAGCGAACGGGGGCAAAGTCACCGGGTCAGTCAGCAAAAAAACCGATTTTCTGCTGCTTGGGGAAAAGGCCGGCAGCAAGCTCACCAAAGCCGAAAAATTAGGCGTTCCCACGCTGAGTGAAGCGGAATTTCAGGAAAAAATCAGCGGATAGAAATTAAATTTCAAAATAGCGTCCTCACTCCCGCCTGTGCGGGAGTGAGGACGCTATTTGTTTATATTCAAGTGGAAGGGATCCTCGTTTTTACCAGCGACGGCTAAACCGCTCTTCTTCCCACGGGTCGGCGTTGTTGTTGTAGCCGTTAACTTCCCAAAAGCCCGGAGCATCTTCCGCCCGGAATTCCAGACCGCGCAGCCATTTGCCGCCCTTCCAAAAATATTTGGTTTCACCTTCAGAGCGGTCTGCAAATGAGCCAACCACAACGCGCAGCGGGTAGCCATGTTCGGCGGTTAAAGGCTCGCCATCAAAATGGGTCGCCAGAAGCACATTGTCCTGGAGCAGAAAGTCCAAAGGGGTGTTGGTTGTATACCCATACTCGCAATGCTGCACCACAAATTTAGCCTCGGGCAGTGGCTTGATAAACCCTTCGTCTATTAATGTCTTTAATGAGACCCCTTCCCAGTCGGTGTCAAATTTTGACCATCTGGTGACACAGTGAATGTCCATCGTCACCTTGGAGCGGGGAAGCTGGTTAAATGCATCCCAATCCCATACCACTTCTTCTTCGACAAGACCAAAAACTTTCAGATCCCAATCATCGAGATTTTGGTACACCGGGGTTGGGCCATAGTGCAATACCGGGAAACGCTGGGTTAATGATTGCCCAGGTGGCAGGCGATTTTCTCCTGCAACTTGATCCTGCTTTTGACGGCGGCTAAAAATGCTCATGGTTTCTCCTTAAAGACCACTCTCGGGTCTCTGGTCTCTAATCTCTGGTCTTGTACAGTCTGACATATTTATCTAAACATTCTGCAAAAATAATCTTACAAATTTGTGAAGATATTAAATGACCCCGTACCTTTTACCCCTCTCTTTACAAGCGGCCGTGGTACAATTTCTTCCATGAATCGTCGTTTTTTGGGGTATGTGCTTTTTTCACTGGGCGTATTGATATTGGCCGGTACCGTTGTTTCCTGGTTTTTCCTTCGCGGACAGGATTTTATCGCCATTAGCCAGTTGGCCACGCCCGACACCAGCACCATCCCCCTGGCTCCACCCACAATCCCAGTTAATCCCGAGCGGGCGATTATCACGGCCGTGCCCGGAGATTTGCCCCAGATCATTCCCACCCTCGCTTACGACGATCTCCCTTCAGTGGCTCGCGCGGATGAAGCACCACGCGTCTTACGTCAGGAAGCCCCCGACCATCCACAGCGCATGGTCATCCCGGCCATCGGTGTTGACGCCCCCATTCGCGATGTGGGTCTTTCCTCAATTTTTGACAATGACGATATTTTTTATCAGTGGCAGGTCCCCCATTCTTATGCGGTGGGATGGCACCATACCAGCGTTCCTCTTGGGCAACCCGGCAACACCGTTTTTAACGGACATCACAACGTCTATGGCGAGGTTTTTAAAGACCTGCAAGATTTGGCCGTGGGGGATGGGCTTCTGATTTATACGGATGACAATGTCTTTGCCTATGAAGTAACTCAACGGGAAATTTTGGCTGAACGGGGGCAATCGGAGGAGATTCGCCGTCAAAATGCAATCTGGATCCAGCCAACCCTGGATGAACGAATCACGCTGGTCTCCTGCTGGCCGTATTCCGATAATTCTCACCGCCTGGTGGTTGTGGCGGAACCAATACAGACCTCAGACAACAGACCTCAGACGACAGAGTAAATTCGGGTTTCAAGATCGGTACCTGGCACACGAATTTCTGAGGTCCGTCGTCTGAGGTCTGTTGTCTGTAAAAAATTGACAAATCATGTATGATTTAAAGAGGTTTTATTCATGGTCACTAAGGAGAGAACCGCGTGAGCAAAAAACGTTTCTGGGTCATGGTTATGGCCATCATGATTTTGGGGATATCAGCACAGGTCATTTCGGCGCAGTCACAAACTTCTAACGGGTCAATTCGCGGAACGGTTTACATCGACAGCAACGGCAACGGGCAGTGTCCAGATGAGGGCGAACCTACTCATCCAGGGGTACCGATCGAATTTGTCAGCGATGACGGGGAATGGAGCACCTATCTACAAACGGGTGAGAACGGCACTTATGGACTCGTTGCAGCCGGATACGGGACCTGGAAAGTCAGCGCTCGACCCAACGCCAATGATTTTGTCGTCACATCGGAACCGACTCTCAACGTTTTTATCGGCTCGGAAGAGCCGGTGGCCCTCAACATCAACTTTTGCATTCGCGAAACCGACGCGCCGGTCGTGATCTCCACCACAACCACCACCATCCTGCCGGCCGCCGGTGAGGCCGCAAACAACACCCCATTTACCGTTGGACTGCTTTCCGGCTTGGCGTTAATCGGGCTGGGGGGCGTCCTCTTTACTAAGAAGCAATCTTTGTAAATTTAAAGCGTCGATGACGGGCCGGTCCCGTCATCGGCCACTGCAGAAAACCATTAAAATGCCCCGAATCAAAGCCCTGGAAGGGGGAAACAAAGCGTCTCGCGGCCAAATTTCCCATCAAGCCATCGAGGATTACCTCAAAACGATTTATATGCTGTCCCAAGAAGAAAGCCCGGTCAGCACCACAAGCCTGGCAGACGCTAGGAACGTCAAACCTGGCTCGGTGACGGGGATGATCAAACGGCTGGCGGAGTTAAATCTAGTTGAATATACGAAGCGGCGGGGGGTTGTGCTCACGCCTTCTGGAGAGCAAATCGCCCTCGAAGTGCTGCGCCACCATCGCCTGATCGAAACGTATTTAATCGAAGCGTTGGGCTTTACCTGGGATGAGGTTCACGAGCAGGCGGACATCCTGGAACATTACATCAGCGAAAAGCTCGAAGATCGGATCGCCGCCGCCCTCAATTATCCCTCCTTTGACCCCCATGGTGCGCCAATTCCCTCTAAAGAAGGGATCATGCCGGATCAAAAGACTGCCCCTTTAACCACCCTGAAAGCCGGGCAGCGAACAACGGTCAGCCGCATCGATTCAGATGAAGACAGCGAACTGCTGCGCTATCTGGCGGAACGCCAGCTGCTACCGGGAGCCACCATTGAAGTTTTGTCGATGGAACCGTTTAACGGACCGCTAACCATCCGGCTTGATGGACGGGAACAGGTGATAGGTTTTCAGGTCGCCACGGCCGTCTTGGTTGAAATTCCCTCTGAGTAAAACTCTCATCCAGCCATCCTTCGAGCTGTTCAATTTCTTCTTGAACGGCGGCCGCAACGTGAAGATTGGGCCGCTAATTTCCTTATATTTGGGCCAGAAACCAATTACAAGGATCATAAGTGAATCCTAACAGTTGGTACCCTATGACCAGCGCTTTATTGCTAATGTAAGGTGAATCAGGTTCAATCATACGCGTAGTATGATTCTGGTTTTGGGCGCTCAATCATGAAATTTAGGCAAATCCAACGGTTTTTTCAACGCGATTTCTTTTACCTACCCCGTTGGGGTTTTCTGAGCTTGTCAATTTTACAGGCGGCCGCTTTGTTCATTCTGATTTTTACCTTTGCGCGGCACTCAACGGCCGTGGATTGGCAGGAGAAAGTGGCGCCCGCTCTGCTGGTCATGATGAACGGGGATGGGGTCGATCGGGTTGAATTTCTTATTGAGCTGGAGGCTCAGGGCGATTTAGCGGCCGTTGATTCTTCATGGACAAAAACCCAAAAAGGATCATACGTCTTTACCCAGCTGCAAATAGCGGCCTTTGAAAGCCAGGATGGCCTGCTGCGCGAACTGAGGTTGGCCGGAGTCGAACACAAACCATTTTGGGTCACCAACGCCATCTGGGTCTCCGCCCCACCCCACCTGATTCCCTCGCTGGCGCAACGGCCGGACGTTCGCTACTTACACACCAATCTGCCGATTCCGCAGGCCGATCCGCTGCCGGTGCCGGAAGCGGACGCCCAAGCCGTCCAGGCCAATGAATGGGGTCTGGAAAAAATTGGAGCCGATCTTTTATGGGCAGAAGGAATCACCGGCACCGGAGCCCTGATCGGCGGGCAAGACACCGGCTATCAGTGGGATCACCCGGCCCTGATCGATGCGTATCGCGGTTGGGATCCCATCAGCCAAACGGCCGATCACAACTACGGTTGGCACGATGCCATAAGCAGCGATTTGAGCGGCAACGGCACCAACAACCGCTGTGGATACAGCTCACCCGTGCCGTGTGACGACAACGGCCATGGAACCCATACCATGGGCACGATGATCGGCACCACGGGCGGCAACGGAAATCAAATTGGTGTGGCTCCTGGGGCCGATTGGATCAGCTGCCGCAACATGGAAGAAGGTTGGGGCACGCCGGCCACCTACATCGATTGTTTTGAATGGTTTTTGGCTCCAACCGATTTGGCCGGATTGAACCCGGATCCGTCTAAAGCCCCGCACGTCATTAATAATTCCTGGGCGTGCCCAACCAGTGAGGGGTGTAACACCGGCAACTTCGCCATCATGGAGCAGGTGGTCGACAATTTGCGCACGGCCGGGATTGCGGTGGTGGTCTCCGCCGGAAATTACGGACCCGCCTGCAGTACCGTTCGTACGCCGGCCGCCATTTTTGACAGCTCAATCGCCATCGGGGCCACTTCCCAATCGGATGGTATCGCTTCCTTTAGCAGCCGCGGGCCGGTCACCGTTGACGGCAGCGGCCGGCTCAAACCGGATCTTGTGGCCCCGGGTGTCGGCGTTTATTCGGCTTACCTGGATGATGGCTATTCTACCCTTCAAGGAACGAGTATGGCCGCCCCCCACGTTGCCGGGGCGATAGGGTTGTTAATTTCGGCCGTGCCCCAGGCGGCCGGTCAGGTCGATTTGCTCGAACAGGCCTTGATCGAAACAGCCACTCCGTTGACGACTGCCGGCAGCTGCGGCGGCGTAAGCAACGGAAGTGTTCCCAATCATGTGTTTGGCGCCGGCCGGATCAACGTCGCGGCCGCGCGAGACTGGCTAACCGTTGAGCTAGGATCTCAGTTGACGACCACCGTTTCCGGCCCTCTCTTCATCACCGAAAACAGCCCAACCATCCCGCTGCAAACAAATTTAACCTATACCCTTCACGTCACCGCCCTTGCCACCACCCAAGATGTCACCTTAACGGCAAATATACCCACCAATACCACGCTCTTAACCACCACCTTACCGGTTTCTATCACCGGCTCTCAATTAAGCTGGAGCTGGTCCCAACTATCTCCAACCACGACACAGCAAGTTACCTTAACCTTACAGCTGTCTGATACCACCCCATCAACGATCTTTACCGTTTCATTTGATGATTACGCGGTTAAGAGACAAGGGTTCTTAACCCCAACATTTGGCCTACCCATAACGACTACAATTTTGCACGCTCCGTACAAGCAGCACTTTCCTGTAGCATTTAAAAATTGAGTGTTTTGTTGTTTGGAACCGCTCTGAGCTAGACAACCTCATTCAGATGTGATAATTTTTCGCCGCCTGATGATCACTTTGGTATGATCATTTTCCAATTACCAATCACCAATTATTATTTTCTATATGAAACAAGCAATTAGCGTCAGTTTAGGCAGCACCGCGCGCGACAGCGAATCAACCATTGAACTATTAGGAGAAGAAGTTTATCTGCGACGAGAAGGATGGAACGGAAATGTAGCGGGGGTGACCCATCGTTTTGCCGAACTAGATGGTCAGGTAGATGCCCTTGGTGTTGGCGGGATCGATCTCTGGCTATTTAGCGACGCCGGCCGTTCCAAACTTCACGCCGGTCATAAACTGGTTCAGGGTGTAAAAACCACTCCCCTCGTTGACGGGAGCGGGCTAAAAAACACCCTTGAATACCAGGTTGTCCCCTTCATGAAAGAGATTTTTGGGCCGGATATCGCTCGGAAAAAGGTGCTCATCACCGCTGCTATCGACCGCTTTGGCATGACCCGTTCATTTTTTGAGCACGGCCTGGAAGTGATCTGCGGAGAGCTGGGGTTTGCGCTCGGTTTGCCCATACCCATTCGTTCCAGAGGGGGTCTAAGATTACTGGCCTCCTCGCTCCTACCTCTCATCACCCGGCTCCCGATCTCTGTGCTCTACCCAACGGGAGAGATGCAGCATGAAATTGTCCCCAAATTTGGGGATTGGTATCAATGGGCAGATATCATCGCCGGAGATTGTCTCTATATCAAGCGGCACATGCCCGATGATTTAAGTGGAAAAATTATCGTGACAAATACCACCACGGCCGAAGATCGGGAAATGTTTAGAGATCGAGGCGTGACTGATTTGGTCACCACCACCCCTCTGATTAACGGCCGCACGTTTGGGACCAATATGCTGGAGGCCGGTTTGACGGCCGCCGCCGGGAAAAATCGCCCTCTCACCGAATCGGAACTGGCTGATATTATTCACGATCTAAACCTCAAACCAACCCATCACAAACTCAGCGGACATCTCCAATGGATGCTATCGTCATAGCGGGGGGGATTCCTCACGTCGATCATCCGCTGTACCATTTAACTCAGGGGCGGCCAAAAGCGATGCTCGACATGGGTGGACGGCCAATGATTGAATGGGTCCTTTTCGCCTTAAATCAGGCTGATCAAATCGAAGACGTTATCGTTGTGGGCCTCGATGACCCGGCCGATCAAGAGCGCCTCGATAAACGTTCGGTCGCCACATTTATCCCCAACCAGGGAAGCCTGGTGGCCAACGGCATGGCCGGTTTGCGCTGGCTGCGGCGGCACAAATCGCAAAGCAAAGTGGTCGTTGGCTGCTCGTCAGATATTCCCCACATCGAGGGCCATATGATTGATGCTCTCATTGATTTGTGCCGGCCGTTTGACAGGCTCTTTTACTATCCCGTAATCAGCCGAAAAAAAGTGGAAACGGTTTACCCGCAAGCCAGGCGTACCTACACCAGGTTCAAAGGTGGAGTCGAAGTCGCCGGAGCCGATATTTTTGTGCTGCAGACCGCTTTTTTAGACACCGATCATCAACTGTGGGAGAAGCTCACTAATGCCCGAAAAAGCCCTTTGCAAGTTGCCCGTCTAATCGGCTTTTTAACCTTGTTTAAGTTGGTATTTGGCCAGCTTTCGCTGGCGGAAGCCGCAGCCACAGGGGGTCGGATCCTCAGCTCAGACCGGCCGATCGGCATTGTCTTTCCCGATCATCCGGAATTAGCAATGGATGGCGATAAACCGCATCAGGTGAGGATTTTGAGGGAACGGTTTAAAGATTAGTTCGATTAAGTCGATTGGTTCGATTCGTTCGATTGGCTTAATAAACGACTAAACTAATACACCAATAAACCAATAATCAATTATCCGGGTCTCATTCAAAACCCAAAAAAACTCAATATCGTCTGCCACAAACCCAACAGCAGCACATACCGCCAACCTTTGCCAAAAAACGTCCAAATCGAGAAGGTCCATATATTCATATGTAAACTTCCGGCCACCAAACATATTGGGTCACCAATAACCGGAAGACCGGCCAGTAGAAGGACCGGCGGCCCCCACCGCTTAAACCACGTTTCTGCCCGTTCGAGCCGTTCCCCTTCAAGCCGCGGATACCGTTCAAGCAAGTATTCAGTTCCCTTTTTCCCCATATAAAAAACCGTCAAAGCCCCGGCAAAATTCCCAGCAGTGGCCACAAGTCCGACCATCCACACGTTAAATCCCATGGCGGGCATGGCCAATACAACAACCTCCGATGAGAGTGGGATAATAGATGCGGCCACCATGGAGATGATAAACAGACCGAGATAGCCAAATTGAGTAATGAGCGTTTCCGGAGACACAAATAAATCCTGGGTTAAAGATGGAAAGTCCTGAATGGTAAACGACCGGCAGCAGTTGTCAAGTGATTCAGCTTCTCCCGCGTCGGGTTCAAGAGTGGACAGATAAAATCTCGATCCTACTTAGATTGGACCAATCTTGGAGATTGGTCCAATCTGAAAAACTCGATCATGAATGATATTTCAACGGTTAGTCGTGTTGCTGCTGGGTAGGCTAACCGACGTGGATAAAAAAAACGCCTGAATTGATGCACAGGAGGTTGTTTGTTGGACCATTTGCAAGCAAAACTTTTACCTTCCTCCCTCTGGCTCTGAACTTAGGCTAATATTAAGGGATATGTAACAAACGGCCGCTAAACTTATTATACAATTCAGGTCAGAAAGCACAGTATGAAATTTGGCCCCGTTCCCCTAAATCAAGCAGAAGGCAAAATACTTGGTCACAATATTACCGGGCCGGACGGCCGGCGGCTGTTTCGCAAAGGGCGTCCCCTCACGGTAGACGATATCAATCAGCTTCGCGAGCTGGGTCGCGATGTGGTTTATGTCGCCACCCTCAACCCCGATGACATTTCGGAAAACGCGGCCGCCCTGCGGATCGCCACCGCAGCGGCTGGCCAACATTTGCGCGTCTCCAAACCGACCACCGGCCGAGCGAATCTATTCGCCAAACAGCTGGGGCTGCTGCGGATCGATCAGGAACGGCTCATGCAGGTCAATTTGTGTGAAGGGGTTACCTTGGGCACGCTCCCCAATCACGCCGTTGTTCCGGCCGGAAAAATGGTGGCAACCTTAAAAATAATTTCTTACGCCCTGCCACCCAATATCGTGCGGGAAGCGGAATCGCTGTGCACGTTTCCGGCCGTAAACAGCCACAACCAGGCTCCGCTCATCCACATCGATCCGCTCCTGCCGCGCAAGGTGGGTCTGATCCTGTCGGGGTCTCCCCCTTCACGGGAAAAGGTGGTGTCCAGCTTTGAAAAAGCGATGATGGGCCGCCTTTCGTATTGGGGATCCACCCTTGAGCAAACCGATTTTATTCCTCTGGAGGATGAAGAGGGGGAAATCCAGCTGGCCCACAAAATTAACGAGCAAATTTCGGCCGGTATCGACGTCATCATTTTAGCTGGGGAAACGGCCATTATGGATCGATATGATTTGGCTCCAAGAGCGGTTGAGCAGGCCGGCGGCAGGATAACCGTATTTGGCGCACCGGTGGACCCGGGCAATCTGCTCATGCTCGCCCGCCACGATCGCTCCGGCCGGATGGTTCACATCATCGGCGCGCCCGGGTGCGCCCGCAGTCCAAAACACAATATCGTCGATCTCGTTTTACCGCGCCTTTTGGCGGGTGACTATTTGACCAAAATGGATATAGTTAAACTGGCCATGGGCGGCATGCTGGAAGACGTACCTGAACGCGGCCGGCCGAGGAAGTTGAATTAAAAAAAATAGTTTATTAGTTATTGGTCTATTGGTATATCAGACTTTCTATACACCGATATACCAATATACGGATACACAAATAAACCACTAACCAATACATCAATAACCCATTTTCCAACCCACCTTTATCATGAGGCACCCATGAAACTCAACTCCATCTCCGACCTGAGAAGCTCCCTGCGGGAGGAAACATACATCGCCGACCGAGGCTTGACAACCGCAATTTATTTGGCGCTCAAGCTGCAAAAACCGCTGTTTCTAGAGGGGGAACCGGGGGTTGGTAAAACCGAAGTTGCCAAGGTGGTTTCGCGCCTGCTCGACACAAATTTGATCCGCCTGCAGTGTTATGAAGGAATCGACGTCAACCAGGCGGTTTATGAATGGAATTTTACCCGGCAAATTATGCATATTCGGGCGATGGAAGCCCAGCACAAAGGTTTTTCAGAAGAAGAGCTCTTTGGCGAAAAATTCCTGCTCCGCCGGCCCCTTTTGCAGGCGATCGAAAACAGTGCCGAAAAGCCGCAGGTGCTCCTGATCGATGAGGTGGATCGCAGTGACGAGGAGTTTGAAGCATTTTTACTGGAAATTCTCTCCGATTTTCAAATCACCATTCCGGAAATTGGCACCATTCAAGCTGAAAATCGGCCGTTTGTCATCCTGACCTCAAACCGCACTCGCGAACTACACGACGCGCTCAAACGGCGCTGTATCTACTTCTGGATTGACTACCCATCTTTCCAAAAAGAGCTGGATATCGTGCAGGCCAAAGTGCCCGATGCCTCGATTCAGCTGGCGCGTCAGGTTACCTCTTTTGTCCAGGAATTAAGACAGGAAGAGCTGTATAAGGTGCCAGGGGTAGCCGAAACCATCGACTGGATAACGGCGCTGGTGGCTCTCGACCAAACCGCTCTGGACGAAACCATTGTGGAAGACACGTTGGGGGTGCTGCTCAAATACCAGGATGATGTGGAGCATGTGCGCACCAAAGTCCTCAACCAGGTATACAATCGGGCGACCGTTTCCGCCTAGATGGGTCAATGAAACGCGAAATCGAAATCAACGGAAACGTACCGATCAGCAGCGGCCAGCTCCTTCACAACCTGATCCTGTTCGGCCGTCTGCTCCGCGGATTGGGTATTGAAATTAATCCCGGCCGGATGATCGAGGTGGTTCAGGCGCTCGAACACGTAGAAATCGGCCTCAAACCGGATTTTTACTTCACGCTTCGCTCGCTGTTAATCACTCGTCAGCAGGATATCGAGCTTTTTGAAGAGGCGTTTGATCTCTTCTGGAAAAAACCGACCGATGGCGGGATCGATATGAGCCTGCAGGATCTTCTCAACAAACAGCAGCAGATGATGCAGCAGGAAGCTGAAACGCTGATAATTCCTCCACAGCTGGAGGAAACAAAGGAAGACGAGCAGGAAAAAGATGATGACGCAGAAGACGATGAGGACGAACTCCAGGAAATTATCGAGGTCACCCGCACCTACAGCGCTCGCGAGGTTCTGGCTCGACGAGATTTTGGTGAATTAACGCCAGCAGAAGTATTGCAAATTAAGCGGCTTATCAGCCGGCTGGAGTGGCGGCTGGGTGAACGGGAAACCCGGCGGCTGCGGCCGGGGAGTGGAGCGTTGCTCGATATGAGGCGCAGCATCCGGCGCTCGTTTCGCTACGGTGGGGAGATTCTTGACTGGCGTTTCAGACTGCCAAAAATCAAGCCCCGGCCGCTGGTTGTCCTGGCCGATATTAGCGGCTCGATGGAACGTTATACCCGTCTTCTGGTTCACTTTCTGTACAGCCTGTCCAGCGGCATGGAGCAGCGTGTAGAAGTATTTACGTTTGGCACCCGGCTGACTCGCATCACCCGCCAGCTCAAAAACAAGGAGGCGGATCTGGCCATCGATGAGGTTTCTTCGGCGGTGCAGGATTGGTCGGGCGGCACCCGAATCGGGGATATTCTAAAATCTTTTAACTTTGAGTGGAGCAGGCGGGTGCTGCGCGGAGGGGCCATTGTTTTGATTATCAGTGACGGGTGGGATCGGGGGGATCCGGTGCTCCTCGGCCGGGAAATGGCCCGACTACACCGCTTTTGCCATCGACTCATTTGGCTCAATCCGCTCCTCGGTTCTGAGCAATATGAGCCGCTGACCCGCGGCATGCAGGCGGCCATGCCGTATATCGATGATTTTCTGGCGGTCCACAGCCTGGCCAGCCTCGAAGAGCTGGCCGATCACCTGCTGACGATCAATACCAGTGGTCCCCGTCGCAAAGCGCTAAAAGGAGCGGCGTTTATCGGCCGAAACCGCTAAAATATTGTGGCGCATTTCACAAGTTAGCGCAGATTTTTATTTATCTGTGATAATTTGCGAACCTCCACTTCTGCGCTGCGTGCTCTGTGGACAATTTGATAAATCACAACATTATGGAGAAACCGCGTCACCCGCGGCTTGAAAAAATGCAGTTACCCAGCGATATTTTTAATACCAACGTCCTGTCCGAAACCGTCTTAATCTCCCCTGAACGGCTGCACCACGCCCTGCCCAGCAGCCCTAAGGTCGACGACTGCGTGCGCGAATCACGGCGGACCATTCAGAATATTCTCGACCGGCGCGATCATCGCCTGCTGGTCATCGTCGGCCCCTGCTCGATTCACGACCCCCAGGCGGCGATGGAGTATGCCGTGCGGCTCAAACAGCTCAGCGACGACGTCTCCGACACGCTCTACGTGGCCATGCGTATTTACTTTGAAAAACCGCGCACCACGGTTGGCTGGAAAGGATTTATTAACGATCCCGACCTCGACGACAGCGGCAATATCGAAAAAGGGTTAACCGAAGCGCGTAAACTTTTGCTGTGGCTGGGCGAGATGGGGCTCCCGGCCGCCACCGAGGCCCTTGACCCGATTTCACCCCAATATCTAGCCGACCTGTTCGCCTGGGTGGCCATCGGGGCAAGGACGACCGAGTCGCAAACCCACCGGGAAATGGCCAGCGGGCTGTCGATGCCGGTGGGCTTTAAAAACGGCACCCGTGGCGACCTTGACGTGGCCGTCAACGCCATGCGGTCAGCCCTGAGTCCGCACAAGTTTATCGGCATCAACCTGGAAGGTCAGGCGACGATCATGCACACGCGAGGGAATAAATACGGCCACGTCATATTACGCGGCGGCCGTCAGCCGAACTATGATTCGGTCAATGTGCGGCTGTGTGAAGAGGTGCTGGAAAAAGCCGATTTACCAGTTAATCTCGTTGTCGACTGCAGCCACGCCAATTCATACAAAAAACACGAGCTGCAGCCCCTGGTGGCCGATAACATCGCCTCTCAGATCATTAACGGGAACCAATCGATCGTGGGCATGATGCTGGAAAGCCACCTCAACGAGGGGAATCAGAAATTTCCCGGTCCAGAAGCGATTCAGGATTTGCAGTACGGGGTGTCGGTGACCGATGCGTGTATCAGCTGGGAAACGACCGATATTTTGTTGCGAAACCTGCGAGAGAAGCTCAAACGGCCGCTGGTCGAGCGGCAAGGATCTTCCTAAAATGAAAATAGAAATGTTGGTTGGGTTAAACGTGATCGATGATGCCGGTTATCAGGCATATCGCGACGGGATGACACCGCTGCTTGAACAGCACGGTGGCGGTTTTGGCTATGATTTTAAAATCGCCAAGGTCCTTCGATCAGAAACGGAGACTCCTATTAATCGCCTGTTTACCATTAACTTCCCCGATGAAGAAACAATGAATTTGTTTTTTTCTAATGAGGACTACTTACAAGTTAGAAAAGAGCATTTTGAACCCTCCGTTCGTGGGGTGACGATTATCGCCACATATCCACAAACTTCGAATACCTAAATTAGGTTGTGTTGACCGTAGGGATATTTTTTCACCTCCGCATTATTGAAGATTTACAAATGAATACGGATATCAACCGACTTTCAAAACAGGCCTGTCACCCTGGCCCCCGTCTTCACGGGGGTAAACGACGGCGGGGATCCATCGGTGGCCATCCAATGGATTCCCGCTTTCGCGGGAATGACGGCGCCGTATCGATTTTAATTTGTTAAAACTGAAAAATGTGGGGCCAAAGGGGCTGACCTGATGAGTAATCAACCCTTTAGCCGTCGGTTTTAATCGACGGGTATCGGTTTGAATCGACGGCTGTAAAAAACATCGCAAAATTGAGCATCAGATTGAATCAAGTGTCAACAGAACCTAGAAAGAAACATAAATGACAAACTATTATTTAGAACCAACTCAGGAGTCTGGGGCAGCATTTTTTACCCGCAATATTTCCGGGCCGGTGGTCATGCTGAACCTGCTGCGTTTTCGGGAAGTGGCAGACTATTCAGCTTCCCCAGAACTGGCACCAAACGAGCCGATTTCCGGTCGGGAAGCGTATCAAAAATATATTGAACATACGACCCCCTTTCTAACTGAAAGCGGTGGTGAAGGGATTTTTTTGGGGGAAGGCGGACCATATTTGATCGGCCCGCAGGATGAACAGTGGGATTTGGTGATGCTCGTGCGCCACAAATCAGCGGCCGAATTTATGGCCTTCGCCTCAAATGAAGCGTATCTGGCCGGCGTTGGTCACCGCACCGCCGCTTTGGAAGATTCGCGTCTTTTGCCAATTGTTGAATCTTCAAATATTAGTGGCTTATCTAAGTGGTAAACAAAAACTTTTCTAAAATAATTTGTCCGCAGATTGCGCAGATTTTCGCAGATTAGAGAGAGAAATCTGTGAAAATCCGTGTTAATCCGTGGCTTTTTTTAACAATTCTTTTTGTAATCTATTTAAAAGGTCCGTTTTAACTACACAAAGAGGACAGTATGTTAGAAGTTTTAGACGATATCGATCGCTGGTTTGGCGAAAATGAAACCGTGGGGCTGGCCACCGTTATCCAGACGTGGGGGTCCGCGCCGCGCAAGGCCGGGGCCAAAATGGCCATGACCCCCGATGGCAAAATCTCCGGCTCGGTCAGCGGTGGCTGTGTTGAAGGCGCAGTCTTTGAAGAAGCGGTGGCCACCATCGAAGCAGGGCAGGGCAAGCTGCTCCAGTACGGGGTAGCCGACGAAACCGCCTGGGAGGTCGGGCTGGCCTGCGGAGGCAGCATCTCGGTATTTGTTGAACCCCTCGACCGGCCGCTATACGATAGCCTGCGGGCTGAGATTGCGGCCGACCGGCTGGCGGCTCTGGCCACCGTGACCGCGGCGGCCGATTCCACCCTCATCGGCCGTAAATTTGTCATCAACAAAGCCGGTTTACTGGCTGGATGGGATGACCCGGCCGCGCGTGAGGCGGCCGCCGCCGTGATGCACGACGGTCAAACCCAGGCGGTGACCCTCGACGAAAACACCACTCTCTTTGTTGAAGTATATCTCCCCGCCCCCCAGCTGATTATGATCGGCGGAGTGCACATCGCCGTCGCCCTGGCCCACGTGGCCAAAATTTTGGGGTACCAGACGATTGTGATCGACCCCCGCCGGGCGTTTGGCAGTGATGAGCGCTTCCCGCACGCCGACCGGCTCATGACCCTCTGGCCGGAGAAGGCGTTTAAAGAAGTAACCGTCAACGAAAATACGGCCGTGGCCCTTCTAACCCACGATCCCAAAATCGACGATCCGGCCATCAAGCAGGTGCTGCGCTCCGATGCCTTTTATATTGGGGCATTGGGCAGCCGCAAAACCCACGCCAAGCGGGTCAAGCGGCTGCAGGAAGCAGGCTTCACCGACGAGGAGATCGGCCGTATTCACGGTCCGATTGGTCTCAATATCAACGCTCAAAATCCGGAAGAAATCGCCGTGGCGGTGATGGGGCAAATTATAAAAGCTCGCAGAACCTAAGAGACCACAGACCACAGACTTCAGACAACAGGTGTGCTGCTTCGGGGTTCATCTGTTGTCTGAGGTCTGTGGTCTGAGGTCTTCATACTCCTCCGGCGTATCGATATCCCGCAAAATGACGTCAGAAGCTACCTCAACCGCATAAAATTGATCGGGATAGCGGCGAAATAAATCGCGTGGGGCGCCATCAGCCGGAAGCACGAGCAGCTCAGAAAAAAGGGAGGCGCCAATCAGCACCGGATGCCCGCGACGGCCGTTATAGACCGGAGCGATAAGCGCCTTCGACTCTTTTAGAAAGGCGGCAATTACGCGGTCAATGACCGACGTGGGGATAAACGGCAAATCAGCCAGCATGACCAGAATGCCGTCCGGGGCGGCCGGTCGTGCACTCAGATAACGAACGGCCGTTTTCAGAGAGGAAAGCATTTCTCCGCTGGCATATTCCGCGTTGTACACACATGGTATGTGATGCGCCGCGGCAATCGCCTCTACCGGCGTTCGATAGGCGCCTGAAACCAGAAGGTGTTCATGGGCGGTCGAGGCCTTGACGTTGGACAACGTTTGCCCCAAAATCGTCTCGGCCCCCCAAGGCAGCAGCTGTTTGGGCTGACCCATGCGCACTGCCTGACCGGCCGCTAAAATTACGGCCGTAACTTTTTTGCTAGAATGGTTCATTAATTGAAATGGAACCACAAAATAACCAAAAATACAAAAGATTTGGTGGGCTGATATTAAAAGACAAGGCGATGGCGAAAGCGCCATAAAACAGTATGACAGATGAAAATAACAGCGGTGATTCTGCCGCATTTTACCTAAAAGATTTGCCGGCCGAAGTACGCTGGCTGGCTGAATCGGTATGGGGACGGCTGCCAGAAGCGCGGCAAAAACAGCTCGTCGAGCTGATCCCCATCCTGCCCAAAGATAGCACGGCCGGGCTAAAAAAATTGTACGAGCTGGGCGAAGATCACCTGCGCATGGCGTTTGGTCAGCGTCATCAGGTAGCCATAGTTGGACCGGCCAACGTTGGAAAATCCACTTTGTTTAACCAGATGATTCGCAGCGGTGAAAAAACGGCCGCGGTCAGCCCGGTGCCCGGCACAACGACGGTCAACCAGCTTGGCAGCGGTGGCCTGTTTAACATCGTTGACACCCCCGGTGCGGATGCGGTGGGTTCGCGAGGAGATCGGGAAAGGGAGATGGCCCTCGAAGCGGCCGGCTCCGCAGACTTCCTGGTGATTCTTTTTGACGCCATCCAGGGTATTAAATCAACAGAGCAGGCGCTTTTTAATCACCTCAAAGG
>JASJCR010000044.1 GCA_030065875.1 Ardenticatenaceae bacterium
GTCTGTAGTCTGTTGTCTGTAGTCTGTAGTCTGTTGTCTGTAGTCTGTAGTCTGTTGTCTGCAGTCTGATGTATAATTTTTACAACAAAGGAAGGACAACCATGGGATTTTTAAAACGACTATTCGGCGGGGGAGATCAACCCCAGAATCAAGACCCAAACGGCATCTACCTTTACTTTCGCAGCAAGCGGGCGGCGAATGCGGTGGCCAAGGTTCGAATTGATAAACAGTACGATTTAAATCGGTCGGGTGATGGATTTGTGTGGCACAAAACTATCGTAGACCCCCGCTACTTCAGTCGAATTGAGGCGGTGATCACGTTTGATTCGCGCCACAATATCGTCAATGCCGATTTGAGCGGTGGTGAATTAATTGATGAAGAAAGTTATGAAGCGGCTATGACCGAGGATTAAACCGCACCGCGCCACATTTGAATGAGACCCACCAGCAAACCACCGAGCAAGCCCATGGTTAGATGGGTGACAAAAAGGAAGAAAATGCCGGCCAGATTGCTGCTGTTGAGCGGGTTGGCTACCACGCTGGCCACCAGGGAAATCAAAATACAAAGCAGGGCGACGCTCGCCCCGTTGATCAGACGGCCGGTCGCTTCAACGGTCCGCCAGGCTGCACAAATGCTGCCTGCTAAAACCGACAGCTGCGTTAAAATCAAAACCGGCCAGGAAAGCGGCAGGACACCGAGTGAAACGAGCAGTAGGGAGCTGATGGCCGGTATCAAAATGGCGATTAATACCCCCCATCCAATTTGAGGCCAGTCGAGCCAATCTATCCAGTCAGCGTGCATAAGCGGTTTCCTCCTCTTGATTGTTCCAGCACCGCTCACTGGGTGAGCGTTTGCACCGCCTGAGCCAATAGCGAGAACACAAAGCAGCTAAAAAAGAGCACCAGTGACCACCAGGAAAGCGCCATGCGGCGGGCTTCATCGGTGTCACGCGTGCGAAAATAGTAAAAAAGACCGATAAAAAGAGGGACCATCGCTGGTACAAGCAGCGTACCCACACATCGGCCAAGTTGGTAACCAAGCATCTTTTTTCCTCATTTCCTCAGCTAATAATTTTCCATCAGCTTTCGAAGCTGCGCAAAACATATTCAAAAGCGTCGTTTAATCGTTTTTGTTCCTCTGGCTGCGAGGCCATTCCAATCACATAGACGCGCTGGGCATCTTGCAGATAAACCATTCGCTGCACAATTTCCGTTTCTCCAACCTGATAACTCACCAGCTGCTCCAGCCCTAAAAGACCGTTAACCGATACTGTCTGTTCCTGATTAATCGTAAAATCGGTGACCGCCTCCTGCTCTTGCATAAAGGCATTTGAGGCATCGATGGTGCGCTCCAGATTTTGCCCTGATGGCTGCACCAAAACGGAAATTATTGCGCGGCGGGGGGAGTCAGTAAAACTGGGATTGACGAAGTTGATCTGATTGGGCTGTTGCGGATCGGCCATGACAATCCAGTTGTTTGGATACTCTATGCCAAAACGGCCGCTGTCATCATCATATCGCTGAAAGGCATCCCCAAACCCGGTGATTTCTAACCCCTGCTCCACCTGATAGTAGGCAAAAGGCAGTCGACCGGAGGCGTACATAGAAAGGAAATCATTAAAAGAGGGGGCCACAAAGGCATGAGCGGCCGCAAAAACCTCACCGACCGCCCCTTCCTGCACATCGAGATTCAAAATATAAACCGACTGCTGCTCACCGCTGCCGTCCCGCGGCATGATAAAAGCATCCCCTTCATCCGTGTCGGCGATAATGACAAACTCATTGAGTCGGGCGACCTCGCCTAGAATCGTGTTTTGATTAAAATCAACCAATGCTGAAGCCGGGATTAAATTCACCCCTCCCAAAAGCTGATCTTCAGCCGGATTGGCGACCTTATAAAATTCAAGCACCGTTTCCGGAATGCCCACGGCCGCCAAATCCGCCAATTCCCCTTCTGTGGCCAATTGAAATTGCGGCGCCAGCCCCAGCGCGTTTAGACGGCTGACAATGGCCACAATCTCATTTTCATATGGCGTTTGGGCCATCAGCCGCTGCTGTTCTTCAGATATGACGTCCGGAAAAGTGTCAGCATTCAGACGCGTGTACTCTTTTTCCGGCAGACCGATCGCTGTTTCCGGTTCGGCCGAGCCACAAGCAGCCAAAAACAACAGCAGCCCGACCGCGATCAAAAACAAATTAATCGGCCGGACAGGTGTTGTTGAAGCTTGAAACATACGCGTCACCCTTTAATTTAATTTTTTAACTCAGGTTGCGATCTTACAACGAAGCCGAGTAAATTCGTTTTTTTAATGCGATTTTGAGTTTTGAAAAATAAACACCGATAGAGCGGCGTCATTCCCGCGAAAGCGGGAATCCATTGATTGCCACCGGTGGATCGCCGCCGTAGTTTACCCCCGTGAAGATGGGGGCCAGAATGACAGGCCTGTTTTGAAAGAAGGTTCATATCCGCATTTACTTGTAAATCGTTAAAACTCGGTTTATTGCGTTTTGGTCCCTTTGGCCTATTCATCGGCAAGACAAGGTGGCAACTTGAGTTAATCATTAAAAATAATAAAGCCCCGGGCGACCAAAGAATCGGCTGTGCCGTGTGATGCAAATCGTTACTTTAAACCGTTTAGCTGAGCCTGCTGTTTATTTATCTCATCCACGCGAAGCGCTAGAAACCCCTCAAGCGGTTCATAACTTAATTTGAGATCAAACTTGCCGCTTGACGTTAGGGTAAAAATCGCCCTCGTCCACGGATTTTGACCATCCTGATGGAGGTGCCTTTGCAAATCGTAAAACAAATCGACAATTTCGGGGCTGGGTGAAAATGAATAAGACTCGGTGGTAGGCTTGACGGTCTTCTTGTAATGGCCAAACCGTTCCGAAAAAGAGTCATCAGATATTTCTACACACACCCAGGCCATCGCCCAATCATCCCCAACGTCATTGACAATTTGCTGACCGATTTTTTGGTATAGCTTCTCCAGGGGTGAAAATTCCATCGCTATCCTTCCTTCCCTTCGCCTTTCCTAACCCATTTTAACCCGATTTAACCTCCGTACCTTACCTAATGATGGCTCCTTACGCTGTGTTTTTCGGAAAATGTTTATTTTTCATTCCGGTCCCGCTCAATCAAACAGCGGGTTGGATGTCCCCGTTAATTACCGGGGACACCACCGCTGCCACCGGTGCCGGTGCGATTGTTGGGGATATTCACCGTAATGGGATCCCCATTGTTCACGCGGTAAACGACGTCATAACTGGTGGGTCGATTGCCGCGGCCGTTGTAAATCGGACTGATTTCGACATGGACGGTTTCACCGGCATTGATTCGTTCTGCCCAGAAGTTTTCGAGCTGTTTCCAGCGGCCGTTGCGGTTGAGGGCTGAGTTTTGAGGGAGCATGTTGATCGCTTCCCCAGCGCCCCCAAAGCGGGAGCCGATCAGATGACCACCGTCGTCAGTCACCCCGTACTCGTTGCCGTTGGGGCGCGGAACTCCTTCATGACCCACCTCAACCTGCTGTCGCGTGTTTCGGGCGGCAGTGTCGAGACGCAGCTCACCGCTGGCTTCAATCACCCGGCCGTATTGATCGGTCTCATAATAGTAGCCGTTGACGCTGTAGCGGCTGTTGGGGAGCGGGTGACGCAGCTCTTCAGGTGAAACGTCCACCGGGGTGCCGTTGGGACCTTCGCGAGAGGCCACTGTGGGCGTGCCGTCTACCGCTCGCTGCGCTCGCCGCAGCTCTTCGATGGTGCAGGTGTTGTGCACCACCCAGCCGCCATCGCCCACCGCATAGGTGTTTGCCTGGCTGACGGTGATGTTAAACATCGTCTGCGAAGCGTCGAGGGCCACAGCTTCTTCCACCACCCCGGCGGCGAAGCTGCCCTGAACCGACTGGCCGATCGTCAAGTCACCGGCGGTGACCCACTGCCCGTCAGCGGTCAGGAAAGGATGATCGCTGGTGGTGTTGATCGTTTCGCCAGAGATGGTCAGATCGAGAAGATTGTCGTCTTCGTGTGACCAGATGGCGATGACCGGATAGTAGCCAAACCGGCCGGAGTGTTCGTCGATGGCCCACACCGGTGTGCCGAGCGACAGCTGGCTGATGGCCACGGGACCGGTGGCGGTGTGCACCAGGGTATCGGCCGTGAAGCTGCACCCCAGCAGCCGCTCCAGCCGTCGCGCTTCATCCGGTGGGAGGCGGTTGATCGCCTCGATGAGCTGCGAAGCCTCATCCGGCGTTAAATTATCCAGGCGGTTCATCAAATGCCCAACTTCATCGGGTGTTAGTCGATCAGCCTGAGAAATGATGCGCAGCAGTTCATCTGGCGTGGCGTTATCCAGCCGGGACAAAAAGCGCAGCTTGCCCGCTTCATCTCCAGGCACGAAAAGCATAATGACTTCAAATACGGAGCGCCCGGCGGCATGAAGATACCGGCCGTCCTGCCAATCTTGCACGATCGGTTCGACCATCGCCTCTAAAAGCATCTTTCCGGTTCCAAATGGATCCGACACAATGGCGTTCCACAGCGCCTCATATTGATTTTGGATTTGGGCTCGGCCATCCGGGTCAAAGAAGCCGTAAATATCTCCGGTGATGGGAGCCAGAGCCACGAGGTCGCGCCCAAAGGTCACCACACCAACAACCGCATCCCACCCTTGAGAGAGCACGCCGCCGGCAAATTCAGTGACGCCGTTGAAGATGCTGCCCAATATGCCGCGTTCTTCCTCTACGGAGCCGGTTCCCGGAGGTGAGCCAATGAGTGACCCGGGGCCGCCGCTGCCACCGGCGTCAAAGGCGTTGATTTGTCGATTGAGCTGTCCGCTTACCTCGACGTTTACCACGCCACCCGGGACAACCGCCCGATTGAAGTAGGCCAGTACAATAACCGCCAACACAAACACCACGGCAAAGAGGCTGATCCACTCAACCGTCGTGACGCCTTCCTCACCTTTCCAATGAAGTTTTTTGCCATCCACCTGTTTTTGAGTCATTTTTCTTTCCATGACTGATTTTTTTGCCTTTCCCGCTGACCTACTGTCCTGTTTTACGCTCGAATGACGATCATCATCCCCCTTCAAGGGAGAAAACCATCTGATTCATCATATCGCTTACGGCGGTAGAAACCGGTCCGCCATTGACCTGATCGATGTAAGAGATAACCGATAACATCAAGACGGCGACGACAGACATTAATGCCGCCCATTCAACCGTTGTAATACCGCTTTCGGCCGCGCGGGTTGACCGGTTTTGATTGGCTTCCAGCCACATTTGGCTTTTGAGAAAAAGAGAATAGATTAACTGCTTCATCAAGTTGCACCTTTTGTAACGTGAGCCTATCACTTTAATAAACAAATCAAACAGCCATCCCCTTGGCACTGACCCAAATTAAATGATCGATGATCCGGGCCGTCAGTTCAACCCGGTTTTGTAAACAAAATGTATCCACCTGGAACCGCTGATTGACCTCCCCTAAATGAGGGGATTAAACGGTCAAAACCAGCGCCGAAATACCCATTGAAAAACGATCAAGAAAAAAACCACGCTCAGAGAGACGAGGACCGTTACAATCGCCTGTCCCCACTTCTTTTGTTTGAGGTATTCGTCCATTGTCAGAGAGACCAGCACCATTAAAAAGCCGGTGATGGCGGGAATGACCAGGGCCACCCGGCCGTTGGACGATAGAAGGGTGCTGTCACCAACGATAAACGCCGCGATCAGCACGCCGCTGACCATCAAACTGCCTCCGGCCAGTAACCATTTGCTCATGACAGAAATATTGCTCATATCAATTTCCTTAAGTACTGCATTTCACAATAATTTTAGCCGCGGATGGCACGGATTTTCCCGGATTAAAGAGAAAAATCGGTGATAATCCGTTCATCTTCAAAAATAGGCTGTCATCCCCGCGGAAGCGGGGATCCACCGGTGACAAAGCCATGGATTCCCGCCTTCGCGGGAATGACAACTGTAATAGTAAAATAATTTTTAAACTGCATCATCTAGTTCATTAACGCGATTTATCGCGTTTCAGTCTGGATAGCAGCCGAAAAAATTCGGCTGCGCATAAGGGCACAACTTGAATTAACGATCAAATAAAATGATAGGATGTCCCGACTGCCAAAATTCGGGACATCCGTCGCCAGAATTTTAAGGTTTTGGTGGCGTGATCGGTTTTGGATCAATTTGCGGCGGTTCGATGGTTGGCGATGAGATCGCCGGCGAAGAAATAGTTGGTGGCGTCACGGTTGGCAAATCAATCTGCGGTGTCTGAATCTGGGGTGGGGTGATGGATGGTGGATTAATTTGCGGTGGCTGGAGGGTCACAGAAGGCCCGGTTCCAGAACCGGCCGTTGGTGGCGTCGTTCCACCGGGTGGGGGCGCTGGGCCGCTGCTGGGGAAGATCCAGTCAACGATGCGATTGATCCCTTCTTTGATCGAGGTGGTAACCACCCGTTTTACAAAGGCCGCAATGCCCTCCCCGGCCGTTTTGCCAATCGAAATATTTTTGAAAATACCGGAAATAACGGCTGAGATACCGATACCGCCCCAATCCCAATTGAGGGGATTGAACCCCTTGTTTTTGATTTCTTTGATGATAGAGGTCACGCCGGAAAAAGCGGCCGCCCACCCGGCCAGGGCCCACTTGCCCGCTTTGGTAACCGCGGCCGGTACCCACAACACCCCCACGGTGATAATCGTCAAGTCAAAAAGATAGTTGTGCCAGTTGCTCAGCGATAAATCGTTGTTCATCAGGAAGTCAACCAGGATCAGCTTGAGAAAATAAGCGGTATAGCTGCCGATGAGTACTTTGAACTTAGCTTTGAAGGCGGCCGAAACCGCTTTCCAGCCGTTGCGCAGCATCGCGGCGATTCCGGTTCTCAGGCGGGTGCCCAAAGCGGCCAGACGCGGCCAGGCGGTTTGGGTAATCCACTGCCCGATCGCCCGAACGGTGCCCGTGACGCGAGCGGCAATCGCCCGGCCGCCGTTGACAATCGCCGGCCACGCCGTACGCGTGAGCCACTGCCCGGCCGCACGTACCGCCCCCACCGTGCGGGTGGCGATCGCCTGACCCACACGGGCAACGGCCGGCCAGGCTCCGTGGCGCAGCCATGTCCAGGCGGCGGCAATGGCGCCCACCTCCACCGCGATTAAGGCGACCACCCCACCCAGCAGTGAGAGCCCGAAGGCGTGCCAGCCGTTAAAATTATCTCCGCTAACAATGCCGTAAATCAACCCTACAATTCCGGCCACGACGACGGCCGCGACCAGAGCGATTGCGCTCACCGAGGCCACAATCCCGGCGGCGACGGCCGCAACGGCCACCACCACGATCGCAATCCCGGCCGCAATGCCGATGATCAGACCCTTGGCCCAGGAAGGCAGCTCAGAAAATGCGTTTTGGAAATCTGAAAAGCGATCAGAAATCCAGCCGCCTGCGCCGCTCAAAGCGGAACCGGCATCGTCAAGACGATCGCCAACCCAGCCCCAAAAGCCGCCCCCGGAACTTTCTCCACCCTGATTTTGACCAAAAAGGTCAACGGTGATTTGAGGCACGGCAACGCTGGGGCCGACAATCGTCGGGGCTTGAATTTGCGGACCTTCGATTTGGGGGGTATCAATTTGAAGGGGTTGAATATCCAGATTGGGGGCTTCAACGGCCGGAGCACCCTGGCCCACAGACTCAACCAGAGTGCTGGTGACATCGGTGACCGATTGCCCGATCTGCTGCCCCCCCACGGCCGACATCACGACGCCCACCGAGAGCAGGAGCAGCAGGCCAACCACCACCATGGAGATCCATTCAACGGTGGAAACGCCTTTTTCGTCTGTTAGGCAGCCAAAGGCGCGGTGGACAGTTTGCTTTTGATCATTTCTCTTCCAGTCAAACATGCGACCCTCCTGGCAGTTGACTGTATTTAGGTAAGTTACAAAAAGTTTTCTGAAGAAGGTGCCCGCAGATTACGCAGATGGCCGCAGAGCTCCGCAGGAGCAAGAGAGAAATCTGTGAAAATCCGTGTTAATCCGTGGCTGTTTTTTAATAAAATTTATTGTGATCTGCTCAGTTTAACCTATTCAATCAGCCGAATCTTCCAGTAGAAACGATAGATGTGAATGACCCGGTCGTTCGAGCAGGGAATGACCCAATGGTCAAATCGATCTAGAAACGCGACGCTTTTGGCATCAGCCGGAGCTTGTGAAACACCGGCATAAGTGCCCATGGTGTTAATGTTTTTCTCGGTTTTTCCGTAAATTTCAATATGGGGAACCGCTGCGCCGCTGACGTTTGTGGTCCGGCCGTTGAGATAATTAACGTATTGAGTGAGCTGGCTGCGGTTGGCGGAAGCGAAACCGGATGCTGATCCGGCCCCGATGGGGGAAGAACCGATCATCGTGGCAAACGCCGCGTATCGTTCAGCCACGCTAATCGCCGGTTCGCCACAAAACCCCCGCCACTCAATAGAAAGCGCGCGAGCGTAATCCTGAGCGGCCGACATCACGGCCGCATCCGATCCGGTTTGGGAGACCCGGCGAGCGTAGTATGTGCTGGCATAATCATAAATAATCGGTACGACCAGCAGCATGCCGCCCAGAAAAGCCATCACCAATATCGAGTTGTTGCCCTTTTCATCACGCAGAGCGTGCCAAATTTTTGACCACCATCGCTTCATCACCACACCTCCGGTTTTTTGCGCTAAATTACATCACCAAAGGTCAGTTATAGGGTGGTTCATAGCGCATCACGGCCGTGGAACTGACCCAGGGGTAGTTGGGCAGACTGCTGATTAGGGGAATGGGAGCCTTTTTGATTTGCAGCTGCACGGTGGCCGTACACGCTTGTCCACCGCAAGAGCAGTTCACGCGGCGCACGCCACCGTCCCAACCGATACTGGCGTTGGCGGCCGCAGCCTGACAGCTGTTGCCTACAGCTGCCGCTCGTGCCCCTTCCCGGGCGGCACCGGCGGTAATGACGGCCGTATAGCCGAGCAGGGCGAATTGCCAAACGATGGCGATAGTGATCATCACCACCGGCAGCATACCCAAAAACTCGATTGTTTCAGCCCCTTTTTCTTCTTTTAACTTGCGCCAAAAACGCTGTAAAGGTTTCATATTCCACCTCTTCACCTGTATTTTGGATTATCCAGCTTGCGGCCAAATGCAGCTGGAAGTTACTCGTCGCCAAACAGCTCCTGTCGCTGCAAATCCCGTTCGCGCTGATCAGCCAACAGCTGTTCAAGATCATCGCGATAAGCCTCAAAACTGGCGTCGGCCGTTTCCCTGTTTAGCTCAATGGCCTCGATCAAATCATCGAGTTGATCCGCCGTTTCTGACTGAGGCGCTTTCAAAATTTCCTGTCGAATCCGAATCGTCGACCGGTTGTACAGCGTATTGGTGCAAACGTTGTAGTTGACCCCGTTTTCAACAATACAAAAGGCGAAATTTGCGCGATTAAAAACCTCGTCGACGGAATCACCGAGCGATTGGCGGAACTCTTCCTGATTTTGAGCGCTGTAGTAGGTGCCACCGCCGGCTTCAGCAATGCTGGCCAGCTGAGATACTTCTTCAGAATTAGTCACACCCAGGCCGATGACATCCACCACCAGGTCGATGTTCGGCTGATTGTGCAGCCGGTCGGCGACCGCTACCGGATCGCCGTCACAAGTTTCTAAACCATCGGTCACCAAAATAATTCGATTTACCGCCCCAACTTTTTCACCTAAAATCGTTTCTGCTGCCTCCAAAGCCCTGGCGATGGGGGTCCAACCATTTGGCTCAAATTGAGCCAAAACCCCTTCGATATTTACCGGAGTGATCGAGCCAAACTCGCCCAGCAGCTCGACAATATCACAGCTCTCAGGCTTGCCCGCTTCCGTGTTGTCCCCTTCGTGTCCATAAACCAGCAGACCGATATTGGCCAGATCGGAGGTTACGAGGACATAATCACGTAACGCCTCTTTCGAGGCACTCATGCGAGTTTCACTGCCAAACGGTTCAGCCATCGAGCCGGAGGCATCCAAAACGATCAAGACGTTTTGTTCCTGCGTCAGCGCCGATCCGCCGTCGCTCATCTGGCACATCGCCGGCGCACAATCGTCGATCAGTGGATCAAAACCGGCTTCTTCTTCGATAAAATCGGGAATCAAATTGCCGTCGCTGTCCACAAACCACATCGGGTCCAACACCGGCATCGGGGTGGCAGTCATTGTTGGTTCAGGCTCGGCCGTTGGCGGTGGAGCAGTGCTGACGTCCGCTTCGGCTGTGGGGGGCGGGGCGGTGGGTTCTTCTACCTCGGCCTCGCCGCTGCTTTCTGATTCGGCGTCCGGCGCTTCTTCAACCACTGCCTCTTCAATAAGTTCTTCTTCGACTAAAACTTCTTCTTCGGGGGTGGCAGCAGTTGGCTCCACGGTCGGCTGGTTATTATCAGCGATTGCAGGTTCATCGGCCGGGCCGCTGCAGGCGATACAAGTTAACAGCACGCCCAGCAGAATTAAGGCGCTGATTCCTCGGACACGATAGCTGTACATCATAGACCCAAACAGAGTGATTTGACCTGATAAAAAAGCAGGCCACCACAGCATTACTCTGTGGTGGCCTTACACTTTTTTTGCGTGTCTGAATTATCCACCTAAAGCGCGAATCCAGTTTTCAAACACGTCGAGAATAGCCTGACCAATTTGGGCATCACCACTGGTGATGAAACCGGTGACCGCACCCAAAAGGGCAACCATCACTACAACCATACCGGCCCACTCAACGGTCTCCAACCCTTCTTCTTCGGCGAGACGATTCATCAGAATAGTGAAGTAATATTTTGCCTTTGTCATCTTAAACCTCCTACACATTTAAATAATTCTCTTGATAAAGGTTGTCGCATTGACAAGTTCAAGGGTACTGAACTCCTAAGGTCGGGTAAAGGGGGTTTTGTAAACAAAATGTATCCAGCTTTTACATGAGGTTAGGGGCCAATCGTCGTCAGCTGACCACCAGAAATGATGCTCATAACCATCATGCTTAAAAATAAGCAGAGGACCGATGGCACCACCAGAAAGACGGTTACCAGAGAGATATTGGGGGAGGCCTTGGCCGCGCGTTCACGGGCGCGGTTAATGCGAATCGTGCGTAACTCTTCAGCTTGAACCTCCAATGTTTTGGCAATCGGAGTACCCAATTCATCCGCCTGCAACAGGGCATCGATAAACGCCCGGAGATCTTCCGAGGTGTTGCGCTTTACCAATCGTCGAAAGGCGATATTGCGCGGTTCGCCAACCTCCAATTCGCGAATAACGCGGCGCAGTTCTTCGGTAAGAGGGCCGGTGATATGCACGCAAACCAGGCGTAGGGCGTTGTCAAACGACATTCCGGCCCGGACCGAAACGACCATCATGTCCAGGAAATCCGGCATCGAAAGATTAATCTGCTCCTGCCGCTTTTTGACCTTGTTGTCGAGCCACAAACGCGGCAGGAAAAAACCGGCCGTGGGCCCGGCCAGAAGGGCGATGGCCCCACCGCACAAACCCAGCGTGATGGCCACAAAGAAGTAGACCAGCCCGCCGACCAGCCCCACTAGCATCATATACACCTGTACCCCTAAAAATTGTTGGGCATCCATATCATATGGCCGGCCGGCGTAGTCGAGTTTGAACGCCACTTTTTCCGGTTCCGAAAACGGTTCGAGAAATTCAAATCGTTCCGCCAGCGGCCGGGCAACGGGCAGCACCCGCCGCTGAAAATAAGTTTGTTTGGCTTCCGGAGCCGACTCGCCATAAACCAGCTCTGCCAGCAGTTTGCCGGAGCGCGGCACGCTCAAACGGCGCATCCCCTCAGCTAAAATTAACACCGCAACCATTGCCATTAAACCGATTAATAAACCCATCTCACACCTTTTTACCCTCTACTTTAATCCCGATTCACCAACATCTGTTTGTTGGACCTGCGGTCGCTTGAGCTAAACTCGAACGTCCGCGATCCGGCGAATAAACAAGAAGGCCACAATTTGCACCGCCACAAAGATGGACAAAATAATCCAGCCAAAAACGCTTTCGAACAGCGGATTGACTAAATCTGGGGCGATATTGCGCAAAAAGAAAACGATGATGACCGGCATCAAAGTCACAATGTAAGCGGAATAGCGCACCTCGGCCGTCATGGTATTCACTTCATCCCGCAGCTGGGCCCGCGAGCGCATGATGTCTGACAACTGCGACAGGGCGTCGACGAGATTACCCCCTGACTGCCGCTGAATCATCAGCGTGGCGATGACGACCGCCAGGTCATCACTAGGCAGCCGCTGCAGGGCGTTTTGCAGCCCCTCTTCGATACTGACCCCCAGTAAGTTGACCTCGCGCGACAGCTTCTGAAACTCCTGCTGGGCGGGGGCGGGCACCTTGCGGCTGACCTGCTCGATCGCCTGGGGGACGGACATCCCGGCCCGAATGGCGCTGGCCATCGTTGAGGTCGCTTCAATCAGCTGAAAGTTAAAGGCTGAAATGTATCGCCGCCGCTGAGAACGCAGATAAATAGGGGGGATAAATATGGCCACGGCCGCTCCAATCAAAATCGATACGGAGTAATTCAGGCTGATGATCATGTTGCAAATAATAAAAACCACCGCGGCCGCCGCAAAACGTACCGCCATATACTCCGATGGTTTGAGCCTCAGGTTGGCGGCCATCAGCTGCTGGCGAATGGTTTCCGCCTTCTCGCTCTGGTCATATTGATTGCCCCAGCGCAAAAAGAGGCTGCCCTGGCGATTGGCGTTGAGCTCATCCTGATCAATACCCACTTCGCGGCTGCGCTGCAGCGCTCGCCGAATCAACCCCGAGTAACCAGCCCAATAAAGAACTGCGGCCATCACAAAAAATGCGGTTGCGCCAAAAAGGATGACGACGGTCATCCGTAAGCTGTCGAGTTCTTCAATCATAAAATTCTTCCTTTGCCTAACCAACCTGCCGACGTCGTATCATTAAAAAGGCCACGACACCGGCGACGACCACCCCAAAACAGGCGATCAGCGGACCAAAACCAAGTGAAGGGCGGCCAACGCGGGCCTGCCACACCAAATCATCTTCTCTCAGCTGCAGCTGCCCATCAGGCGGGACAGCCCGCAGGCGAACTTCTCCTTCCGCACCCGACTCGGCCGTGCTGAACAATTTGAGCGTGATCTGGGTTTCTTCGCCTGGCGGCACTATAAATTCGGCCGGAACAACCGTCAACTCGCCCAGTTCCGGTGATCCATCCCACTCAAAAAGAAGGCGCTCCGGCTGATTTGAGCCCGACTGTAAATACACCACCACCTCGCCCCCGTCGATGGGAATAATCTCCGCTTCTTCTTCTTCCTGACGGATATTGAGCGAGCCGACGGTGCGCACCACCCAGCGCACGATGTTGTCTTCCAGCAGGGCGGTCGACGGTTCGCTTTCAAACGTGATGACCGCCTCTCCCGTTTGCCCCGGCGCATTTTCAGTGTACAGCTCGACCGAAAATTCGTGGGTGCCGGGCTCGGCCGGCACGGTCAAAACCGGTGGAAAAACAGAGGGGTTGCTCAACCCGGAGCCGGTTAAAGAAAGCGTGAGTGACTCCTCACGCAGCCCATCGGTGGTGACCTCAACCGGCAGCACGACCCGCTGGCGAGAGACCTGAGAGACGTCACCAGTGGGGCTGTCAATCGAGATAGTGGGCACCGATAGGGAGAAGATTTTTTGCGAAAAATCGGTATAAGGCACAAAGAGTCGATCTTCAGAGGCCAAAATATTGGCCACCACCATCACCCTTAAATCGCCGGTCAAGCTCTCCGGCGTGTAAGAGAAGCGAAACAGCGGGTCTTCCTCCTGCCGGTTGGAAAACTCAAACGGCAGGGTGATTTCCGGCAGCGTTGGTCGAATGGCGGCGTTTTGATTGGGTCGCGGGGTGGCTGTGGGCTCGATGGCCACCACATCCTCGACGACCGGCGCCCCAACAACCTCGACCTCCACCGGTATGAGCCGGCCGTTCGGCTCGCGCACGATGACTTCGATCTCTTCAACCCCTTCCAGCTCGACCTCATCGAGGCCATCGAGATAAATCTCTCCGTTAAGCACGCCACCGATACCCAACTCCCCATCGGCCGCGGCAACTTCAAGGCGCAGCTGCGGCAGCGGCCGCGCTTCCAGCAAATAGGTTTTGTATAAATGGATCGGGTCTTCCGAGAAGCGGGGGACCTCAACCCGCATCGTATAGTTACCCGGCGGCAGCTCTTCCTCGTATACCGTCGTGCCCCGACCGTCACCGCCTACAAAATCCCAATCCTGACCATCGTCACGAGTTTCCAGCCAGTTGCCCACCTCAGCCGGGATCTCCGCGGCCGGGGCCAGATCGGCCGCCAGCCCACCCAGACGATCAACCGCCCCCAGCTGCAGCAGCCACGGCCGGCCGCTGGGCACATAGCGGATCGATTTGTCATCAATGGGATTGGTGGGCCGCGGGAGCAGCCAGCGAGCGCGCAGGTCAGAGCGCACCATCATCGTCATCCGCCCATTTTCGAGCGGGGATGTGAGCTCTGCAGACCAGGAACCGGCCAGAGGGACCTCCCCATCCGGGAAAACGGTTACGACTTCGTAGGGCAGTTCGCGGCTGCGATAGACCACCCCACCGCGCGACCCCCCAACGGCCAAATTATCCTGATTGGGCGCACTTAATTCGGTCAGGTTTGTCTCGGCTACATCACGATGCAGCACAAAACTCAGCTGCGACAGCCGGTAATCATCGCTTAAGCTGGCCAGGGGAGCCGGTTCATCGGCCGTTAACGAAAACGATTGAATGTAGCGATCGTCAAGCAGCTGGGCGAAAACCTGCAGATAAACATCAACCAGCTCGGCGGCCGATGTGGCCGCAAAGACCCGCCCCCCCGTTGGTTCGGTGATGTTGGTTTGCAAATACGTTACGTCGGCATCAGCTCCCAAAGCGATCACAAACAGGGGCCAATCCGGCCGCTGCTGAAACCGGCCGACCGCTTCGGTGACCTGCTCCCGCTGGCTGCTGGGGTCCGGCAGCCCGTCGGTTAACAGCAACACCACCCGCTGCGGGTTTTCCGGAGAGCGTTCGAGTAAATCATAAGCCACATCAAGCGCCTGCCCCATATACGTGCCGCCGCTGGTTGTCTGGGTTGCCCCGTCTATGACTTCTTTGAGGATGGTGCGGCTGGTAAAGTTGCTGACTTCGATCATCTCCTCAGTCAGCGCCACGGTTTGCCGCTGCCCCGACATCGTGATGATGCCAAATTTATCCCCGGGGCTGGCCAAATCCACAAAAAGTTTGGCGGCCGGTACCCGCAGCGCATCCGGGTCGTTGGCCCGCATGCTGCCTGAGGTATCCAGCACCAGCACCACGTCGATATTGGTTAACGTTTCAGCCGGGGTGGGTGATTGGGCCGAAAGCGGCCGGCCGACGCTCAATAAGAGAAGCAAAAGCAGCCAGACCGCTGCGGTCGGGATCAATTTAGCTTTTTGTTGATGTTGTGCCACTTTGTTCAGCAAGTTAATCCTCAATCCTGGATAAGGCGAATTACAAAAACTTTTCAAACATGCTCCCCTCCCCGCGCCGGGGAGGGGCTGGGGGAGGGGTGAGATGACGGCTAAAGACCCACCCCCTGGCCCCCTCCCGACACGGGAGGGGGAATTTGTTGAGCTGGAGAGAAATTTTCTCATTCATCAAACAACCTGTCCATCCCGAACCTTGTCGGGGAGGGGGGACTTAATGACCTCCATCGTGCCTCACTTATAAATAATGACTTAACTCGTAAATCGATTGCCGCGCACGTGGGTGACGGTCGACCGATTAAAGATCTGCTCGTCGATATCGATGCCGTTGGCGGTGAAATATTCCAGACAGTTCGGCACATAACCGGTTGCTCTAAAGCTGCCTACCACTTGTGGTGGATCGTCTTCGCTTAATCCGACCTGCTCGAAGTTGAATATTTCTTTAAGCACGATTTGCTCGCTTTCGTCTCGCGTTAGCTCGCAAACGGCGATGATCTTGCGCGAGCCATCAGCCATGCGCGAAGATTGCACCACGATATCGAGGATGCTAATTTGCTCCATAATTTCGCGGGAGCTCAACTCGCGGGCTTCGGGCGACATGCGCACCATCGTTTCCAAACGGGACATTGCGTCACGAGGCGAGTTGGCGTGCGCGGTGGTCATCGAACCGCTGTGCCCGGTATTCATGGCCTGCAAAATATCCAGCGCTTCCGCCCCGCGCGATTCACCAACGACGATGCGATCCGGCCGCATGCGCAGGCTGTTGCGCACCAGGTCGCGAATTTTGATCTCATTTTCGCCAAATTCGTCCGCCGGCCGGGTCTCCAGCCGGACCCAGTGCGGCTGGCGCAGCTGCAGCTCGGCCACGTCTTCGATGGTGATGATGCGCTGCCAATCGGGAATAAACGACGACAGGACGTTGAGCAGGGTGGTTTTACCGGAGCCGGTGCCGCCGGAAACAACCAAATTGAGCCGCGTTCTGATACACGCCTCTAAAAATTCGGCCATTTGCGGCGACAGGGAGGCGGTTCTGAGCAAATCCGCCATGACCAGCGGCTCGGGGAAGCGGCGAATGGTGATCACCGCGCTGCTGTCCCGGCTTGAATCGGAACGATGGCCGTCTTTATCGAGCGTCAGCGGGGGCAGGATGGCGTTGACGCGGCTGCCGTCGGGCAGTCGCGCGTCGAGCATCGGCCGGTCTTCATCAATCCGCCGGCCGAGACGGGCGGCGATCGTTTCGACAATATGTTCCAGATGTTTGGCGTGACGCAGCCCGCTGCCTCCCAGGCTGCGAATTTCTTCGCTCGAGATTTGGCGCAGGCGGCCGTGCTGCTCGATATAAATTTCATCCGGGGCGTTGATCATGATTTCGCTGACCGAATTGTCGTTCATGAGCCCGGCCCCTAATTCGCGGGTGAAGTAGTCGAGCGAGAAGATCCCGTCCAGCCGGTTAAACTCCTCTTCGCTGAGGGTTTCCTGCAGCCGGTGGAAAAATTTGGGTTTGACCCCGGTGGGGGTGAAATACCCCAGCGCCTGACCGCGTTCATCGATGCCGGTTTGCTGGAACAAAAAGACATCTTTGACCATGATTTGCCCCTTACGCAGTCCGCGCACCTCAGAGACGCTGACGATGCGCCGCCCGCCGCCCGGCAGCCGGTTTTGCTGAATCACGATGTCAATGGCGCTGGCCAGCTGTTCGCGGATCGGCTGCAGCGGCAGCTGTTTGGCGCTTTCGGCCATCATCACCATATTTTCCAGACGGGCAAACGCATCGCGGGTTGAGTTGGAGTGAATGGTGGTCATCGATCCTTCATGACCGGTGTTCATCGCCTGGAGCATGTCCAGCGCTTCGCCACCGCGCACCTCACCGACGATGATGCGGTCCGGCCGCATGCGCAGGGCATTTTTGACCAGCTCCTGGATGCTAACCGCCCCCTCACCCTCGACGTTGGGCGGTCGGGCCTCCAAACGGACCACGTGGGGATGGGATTCGTACAGCCGCAGCTCGGCCGCGTCTTCGATGGTGATGATGCGCTCGCTGTGGGGGATAAATGTCGACAGCACGTTGAGCGTGGTCGTTTTACCGGAGCCGGTCCCCCCGGACACCAAAATGTTGAGTTTGGCCTTGACGCACGCCCGCATAAACGTCAGCATATCCTGGGTCAGGGTGCCGTAGGTGTCGACCAGGTCGACTTCGGTGAACATCGCCCGGCGAAATTTACGCACAGTCAAAATCGGCCCGTCAACCGCTAGAGGCGGGATAACCGCGTTGACGCGGCTCCCATCTGGCAGGCGGGCGTCAACGCGCGGGCTGCTTTCATCGATGCGCCGGCCGAGTGGGGAAACGATGCGATCGATGATGTGGCGCAGATGGGCCTGATTTTCAAATTTAATTTCCGGTGGGGCCAGCTCCAGCCGCCCCACTCGCTCGATATAAATTTGGGAGTATCCATCCGGGTGTTCCTCGTTGCCCCGCACCCAATTCACCATGATTTCGCTGATGGACGGATCGCGCAGTAGAGGCTGAAGCGGACCCAGCCCTACCATCTCGTTTTTGACGATGTCGATAATTTCCGACAGCACCTGGGGAGCCAGCAGCTGCTGCTCCTCGCGGATCATGTCCGTTACCCAACCGGCGATTTTTGATTCCCGCATCCGGGAAGGGAGGGTCACCAGCTGCTCGAGTTCTTTTTCCGGCAGTTCGCTGATCAGGCGATCGCGATACCGGCGAGCCAGCTCGTGAGCCACCCGTGTCAGGTTGTTGCCGTTGAGCTGCTGATCGGATATTTGGTGGGGTGTTTGCTGTTTATTTAAACGGTCTAAAATTGCCATTTTGCCTCCTCAGGAGTGGCGGCTGCCTACTCCCGCGGTATTTCTACCTCGTTCCACGTGCCGCTGCTGATATCAAATTGCAGCAATCCGGCGGTGGTGCCCACCCACAGCTGCGATTCGATTACGGCCACGCTGCTGATATCCAGCAGCGGTTCATCATTCACGGTGGGTATCGGTTCCCAAATTCCATTTTCGTAGCGGCTCAAACCGCCGTCACCGGCGGCCCACACCTGTAAACCATCGGTTAGCAGCCGGGTAATTTCCCCTGGGGGCACCCCATCGGTGGCGTCAAAGGTGCGCCAGGCTGCCCCGTTAAAAACGCTGACCCCCAGCGGCGTGCCCACCCACAACCCTTCGTCATTGGCCGTCAGGCTTAACACCAGGTCGGTTGGCAGTCCATCCGGTTCAGCGACAAACGAGGCCCAGCGCTGGCCGTCAAAACGATTAATGCCTTCGCTGGTAGCTACCCACACGTCGCTGGTGACCAGCACATCGGTTACCCGATTGGAAAGGAGCACCGGCACCTGAAAGGTGGTCCAGACATCGCCGTCAAAGCGAGCCAGCCCGTTTTCAGTGCCAACCCAGAGGGCGCTGCGATTAAAATCATAATCCAGGGAGGAGATGACCCCGGCCGGATAGGTGTCGACCGAGGGATCAAACACGCTCCAGTTGGTGCCGTCATAGCGGGCCAGCCCGTCTGATGACCCGACCCAGATGTCGTTCCCTTGACCGGCGGTGATCGCGGTGAGGGAGCCGGAGGGCAGGCCGTCAAATGAGGTAAACACCTGCCACGACTCCCCATCAGCGCTCAGTCGGGCCAGACGATCTGACCCGCCTACCCAGAGGGCTGAATCACCTAGCAAGGCGGTAACCCCCTGCGTGACCGGGGGGACGATGGTGGCGGTTGGGGCCACGGTGGGAACCGGGGTATTGGTGGGGGAGGGGGTTTCCGTTGGCGGCACCTCTGTCTCGACCGGTCTGGGTCGGGGAATCGGCCGATTCCCCACCGCCTCAACCGTTTCCTGCAGCGCGGCAATTTGAGCTTCATTTTCAGCCTGGGATGTCACCAGGGCGATGACTTGTGGATCTGGGGTAGGGTCTTCGGGGGGGGCGGGCAAGCTCACCCCCAACATACAGACAAATAAGGAGAAGGCCAGCAAAATCAGGTACGGTAGCCAGGTTTGGCGAATGTCGCCGGAAGCAGCCTGCACGCGTAGATTTCGCAAGGTGGCCAATCTCCCTTGAGGGGCCGGCTCAGATGCTGGGGTTTCGCCGACATCACTTTCACCTTCCGTTTCAGCTTCTTCCTGATCCTCTTCAACCGGGGCTGGAGCGGTAACCGAAACGGCCGGTTTGGGAGCCGGCCGCCGCTGACCGGTGGTGTGCGGAGAGAGAAGCATCTCCAGGACCACCAGCAGTTCAGCCGGGGTTTGGTAACGATCCTGGGGATCTTTTTGTAAGCAGCGATTGACGATGAGCTGAATCTGGTTTAAATCCCGCTCGCCGGCCTGGGGGCGGGAAAGGGGAGGCGGCGGCTCCTGCAGATGCTGGCTGACGACTTCGGCCAGGCTGCCTTCAAACGGCCGCCGGCCGCTGATCATTTCGTGCAAAATGAGCCCTACCACGTAGATATCGCTGCGGACGGAGAGCGGCTCGCTGTTAATTTGCTCGGGCGACATGTAGTTGGGCGACTGGCGGGCGGTTTCGTCCAAAGAAGCGGCCACGCCATAATCCAACATGGTTATGCTGCCCTCCGGCTGCTGCAGCCAGATGTGGTCCGGCTGCAAATCGCCGTGGGGCCTCCCTCCGGCGTCATTTACCGCCTGGATCCCCTGAGTCATTTGGCGTGCCACCAGCAGCGCGTCGCGGATAGGCAGCTCCTGATTTTCCATGATATTGGTCAGGGAGTGCCCGGCGACGAGGGGTTGGATGTAGAAAGCCCGCGTTTGCCCTTTGGGCGCGCGCATGGTGCCGCAGTCGATCAGAGGCAGCACATAGGGAGAAAGCGGTTCAAAAAGCGGCCGGTAGTTGGTCATGAGTTTATTGACAAAGGTGCCGTCCACGTCAAATTCCGGCCGGATTACCTTGACCTTAAATGGTTCTCCGTCCGCTTCCCGGTTGGCCCGATAGATCTGGGCCAGGACATCTTCACCAATCAGGGTGTCGAGCCAGTATCGATCCTCCTTGATCTGGCCGGTGATCATTTTTTCCGTTGCTAATTTGGACATCAGGCGCTCTTTTGAGGTATTTTGGCCAGGGTTTGCATGCGATCATCCAGAATTTGCTTGCTCAAGGCGCGCACGCCTTGCGAAAAAGGCAGTTTTGGCTCTTCGAGGACCGCAATTTGGCTGGTGTTGACCAGCGGCTCCAGCTGTTTTTCTTTGGGCAGGTCGGGCAGCCAGGTGTATTCTGGGAATAGGGCCCGAACCTCGTTGGGTCTAATTTCAGACCGTTTTTCAGTTTTGTTAAGCACCAGCCGCAGGCGGTCGATGGAAATGCCAAAATTGGGCAGTAAATCGAGTTCAGCCCGCAGCGCTTTGATGGCCGGTACGTCGCTGGTGCACATCAGCAAGATGCGGTCGGCCGCTCGCAAAACCGCCAGCGTATTTTCATCGAGCGTCGGCGGTAAATCGATGACCACAAATTCGTAAAAGCGGGGGGCGCTGGTTAACAGCCGCTTGGTTAACTGCACCAGGGCCTGCTTCGCCTTGGTTTTGCGCAGCACGTGCTCCATGATGTCGCGGCGAGCGCTGTCAAAGGGATCTGAGCCGATTTGCAGATTGGCTTCCAGCGTGTTGCTTAACAAATCGTCGGTGACCCCATCATATTCAGCATAAAAAATCGCTTCTTCGATAATGTCTTTTAGAAAATCGGTTTGTTCCCGGCCAAAAGGGCTGCTCAGCACGCGCAGGGAATTGAGCCCCGGCGTAGCGGTTGTGGCCCCTACGATATTTTGGCGATTTAAGGAATCCATAACCGGCAAAAGATCGAGCACCGACCGCGTTGGGGTCAAATTTAAAAAGGTTTCCACTCCGCCAAAGGGCCAGTTGAGGTCGGCCAGAATGACGTTGCGGGAAGGTTCGCCTTTGGCCAAATCTTCAGTGGCCAGCGCGGCCGCCATATTGGCCGCCAAAATAGTGCGGCCGACGCCGCCTTTTAAGCTGTGAATGGCGATCACACCCCCAAAACGCGCTTCTTCGCGCTCCGGAATACGGGCCAGTAAATCAGCCGCGTCGCGCATCGGCTGCACCCAATCCTGGAAGCTCAGGGGTTCTGTGAGGGGGAACACGCCGGAAACGTGGGTGTTCATCAGCTGGCGGTGGTAGTTGGCGTTGTTGTATTCCGATTCCCGCACGATGGTAAAGACCGCGGTTCGCGGCCGTTTCTGCTTAATGCTGCGCGCTGTTTCTACCGCCAGAGCGCCACCCATCCCTTCTTCGATGAGCAGCACATCCGGTTCCCAATCATTGATGCGTTCGAGACACTCCTGAACGCGACGGACCACGCCGACCAGCCGCGTTTCGCGCTTGCTGCTGATAAACGCTTCCAGATCGCTGATCAGTTCGTCGTTGGCCGCCGCAATCATGATTGCCAATGGCTGCTGTATGCCGATGATGCCGTTGTCCATCCTGTGTCATCCTTCGTGTAACGGTTTAAGTGAATTGCTATTAAAAATCAGACGCGGATTTCACGGATTGACTCTGATTTTTCTGTCCAATCTGCGAAAATCTGCGTAATCTGCGGAAAATTTTATTAATAACCCGCCGAAGATTAAACTCGCCCCCTTACGGATCGGTAAACTCATCCATGGTGATCGGGTCAACCGGCCGGGAATCCAGCTCATCGAGGCGGCGAATGACCAGTCGAATTTCCGCCCCAAAGTTGGACATAAACACCAGGCGGGTTGAATCTTCCGGCCGCAGCGACAGCGTGACCACGCCATCTTTGATCAGCTGGCCGGACGGCAAAAACCGATTGGCGCCGACAATGCCGGGCACCGCTTCATCGCCGGACGGCAATAAATTGTTGACCGCCAACACTTTAACGTCTTCGAGAAGGACTTCCGTGCGCGGATTGTTTTCTTCATTTGTATAAGAAACGATGACGTCCACCCGATTTCCCGGCCGGACGTTTCCGCCCACGCTGCTAACCAGGTCGGTATTGAGGGCCACGGCCCGGAACCCCGGTTCCAGACCCGCATTGGCGTCCAGCAAATTGCGCTGAATAATTTGCCCTTCTTCGATATCGGCCAGGGCCACATACCCGATAGTCAAATCTTGCGGGTTAAAGAAGTAGCTGTCGTGCACAAAGTTGCGCGGGATTTCCTGGACGGTCAACATTTCAGGTGAAATTTGGGTTCGGGCCGGAATTGACTCTGCCGCAGCGACGACCGTGACCTGGTCACCGATAATGCGTTCCAGGCGATTGAGATAGCTAAAAAACAAGCTGCCGGTGATAAAGGCCAGCACAATCGCCACGATGGTCAAAATCCAGCCTCGTCTTTTTCGTTCTTGCATGCTTTTTTGTCATTCTCCTTTGATCGTCGTCATGGTGACGGGCTTTGATTTCGGGGGTTTAAAGATGAACGCGGTACTCACTGAGGCGGCGTTTTTGCTGCTGGCCGTTGTGAAAGGGGACGCGTTTTTCAAACCGGCGCGCGGCCACGATCGCCTGCTTGGTGCGTGTGGCCTGCTGAATCATTTCTTCCCAGGGGGGGGTAACGGACAGGCCAAACATTTTTCGCCCGAGGCGGCCGAACAGAAGGGGGGACCACTGCGGGTCAACCGCATGATCCAGACCAGCCGCCGACATCGCCTGAGCTAGCTCCGAAGCGATTTTTTCATATCCGAGCTGCCACCACAGAATCTGCGGGCTGCCCCCCATTTCAAAAAGAGACTCCGTTTGGGTGGCCAATCCTGCAGCCAGATCGGGCACTGATTTTTGCGTATCGAGCATCTGGAAGTACGGTTTGTCATTGCCGACCAGGGTGAGCAAAACCGGCTGCCGTCGCAACGACACCCCCATCCGCCCGGCCGCTGAATTCATTTGCGGCGGCTGTTTCTGAGCGTGGATCAGTTTCTGAAAGGGGCGTAGGGCGGGGAAAGGGACGATCATGTCGCTGCGCATCACGCGCTGCAGCCGTTCGCCAAACGCCAGCAGTTCCGCCCGGGTCCACCCCGATTGGGCTAAGGTGGCCAGCACTTCCACATAGCGAGCGTAAGCGCTCCCCAGCAAAGGCACTTCGGTGACGTAGATATCTGCCGGCCACAGCAAATTGCGCACAAAATGAGCGGTGACAATCGCTTTGTCGATTTCAGCCCAGTAGTGAAGCGACAGGACGGCCGGATACTGCTCCAGGGCTTCTTGATAAATCGCCTGGAACGAGTCGGAAACCAGCGGCAGCCAGCGAATGGGCCGGGGTTTCTGAAGATTGGCAACCAAAGCCGGTGCCGGATAATCGCGCTTGAGATCGATTGTCTTGCGCTCCGCCTTAACCACTCTTGGCACCACAAATATGTTTAATTCTTTTAACCGTTCGGAAGGCAGCTCAATCGCCCCATCAACCACGATGGCCACGCTTTGTGCTGCCTGACTTGATTCATGCCCATTTGTTTCTGACGCCATTAGCCAACTCTCTTCTCTCTCTTCTCTTTTCTCTATCTCTCTTCTTCACTATTTAACTGCCGAGCAGAAAAATCGCGGTCCCGATGGATAAAAATGGGGCAAACGGGATCAGCGTTTGGCGATTGATTTTTTTAAACAGCACGCCGATTAACAGCAAAGACGCGCTCAGGTGAGCCACAATCAGGGCTGGGATAATGAGGGGATAGCCTAAAATTAATCCCATAAAAAAGGCCAGTTTTACGTCACCCATCCCCCCTTTTTTGCCCAGGGCTACGACCGGAATTAACATGAATCCCGCTCCGACGGCCGCGCCCAGCAAACCGGAGCGCCAGCCGGGCGTGATGAACATGAGCAGCAGCGAAATACCGATGGCCGGGACGATTATCTTGTTCGGAACACGCCTTTCCCGCAGATCGCTGATTGACACAGCGATTAATATGGCCATGCAAACCGCTTTCCAAACCCAAAGCCACCAGGCCGTATCATCCATGTTAAGAAATCATCCTTTCAGCCTGCAGCTGATTCTCTATCTCCAGGGGCACCAGCCGCGGCAGCCCAATTTCAAAGGAGCAGCCGCCTTCCGGCCGATTTTCAACTTTGATCTGTCCGTGATGGGCGCCAATCAATTCGTGAGCCAGCGCCAACCCCAAACCCATACCCGGCTGATCCGGTTTAGCCTGATAAAATCGTTTAAAGATGTGGGGCAAGTTTGCCGGAGCGATCCCCGGCCCGGTATCGAGGACTTGAATGAGCGCCGATTCGTCAACGGCGGAGACGATTACGTCTACTTCTAACAGATCAGTTTGATGGGCATATTTGAAGGCATTGTCGAGCAAAATCGAAACCACCTGCTTGATGCGGCGGGCGTCTCCCAGCACCTCAATACTGGGTCCAAACTCCTGGAAATTCAAAACCGCTCCTCGCCCCTGGGCTACAACCTGGTACGCTTCAACCACTTCTCCCACGACCGCGGATAGATCGATCAGATCGCTTTCGATTGACAGCCGATCAACATCGAGTCGAGCGAGCTCTAAAAGATCATCAACGAGATGGGTCAGGTTATCAGTTTGCTGATTGATGATGTCCAGCGGCCGCTGAAAGTCGGATGTTAAATCGCGGCGGCGGCAAAGGGTGATGGCAAACCCCTTGATGATGGTCATCGGCGTGCGTAATTCATGCGAAACTTTGCTCAAAAATTGAGCCTGAGTCCGGCTCAGAACGGAAAGGCGCACCGCCATTTCATTGATTGATTGAGCCAGCCGGCCGACTTCATCCTGACCGCGCACCGTCACCCGACGGTCAAATTCCCCGGCCGCGATGGCGTCGGTGACCTCCATAATTTCGCGAAAAACCCGCAAAATATTGCCGGTAATAAAAATTCCGGCCCCGATAATGCCGACGACCGACCCGATGGCGGCAATTAATAACGTGGGATAAAAGCTGGCCAACCCCCTTTCTAAAGGAAGGAGAGAGGTTGATACAATGAGCAGCCCGGCGATTTGCTGGTCATCTTCAAGCGGTTCAACCAGAACCAGCAGTTTCTCGTTGGGATCATAAATCAGACGGGGTTCAAAAAGGGAGCTGAGTTCCTCGACCCAATCCACCGGCAGGCTGTAGCGCTCAGATTGGGGGGTTTTGGAGATGAGCAAGTTGTTTTCCGTATCAAATATGAAGAGATCAAACCCAACCAGAGGTAACTCTCGTATTTCTGCGGCCGCCATTTCCAGAGGCACCCCATTGTCGATCTGGTTCATCAGAAACAGGTTCATCTCTCCACCCATGTTGCGCAAATCCAGCGCTTCGAGCTGAATAATTCGCTCGTTGAGCGACCGGGAAAGCGAAAAGCCCGACAGCAGCAGGGTTGTCAGGGCGATCACTGTAAAAAGGGCGATGAGGCGAGCCCTTAATGAGTGTGAGAGTTGACGCAGCCGATTTATCAAACCGCCTCCATCGTGTATCCCACGCCGTGGACGGTTTGAATTTGCACCGTGGTGACCGGATTGACTTCCTTTAATTTCCGACGCAGGCGGCTGATATGAATGTCCACCGTTCGGCTATCGACGGCAATTGAATAATTCCACACTTCTTTGAGTAAATCTTCGCGGGTAAACACTTCACCCGGCCGGCGGGCCATGGCGTACAGAAGATCAAATTCCTGGGGCTTTAAATGCAGCAGCTGATCGGCGCAGACGGCAATGCGTTTGCGTAAATTAAGACGCAAATCACCCAGCTCGATTTGCGGGGCTGAGGGGCCGTTTGCCAGGCGGCGCACCCGCTGAACCAGGGCCAGGAGGCGCGCATGCAGTTCGCGTGGATCAAAGGGTTTAGTCAGATAATCATCCGCACCTGCTTCAAAACCGGCCAGCTTATCCGACTGCATCGCCATGGCGGTCAACATTAAGATCGGCACATTGGCGATATGTGGCTCTTGATGTTCGCGCACCTGACGGCATATCCCCAAACCACCGATTTCCGGCAGCATAAGATCCAGCACAAGCACATCCGGTGCGAGTTGTTCAATGAGGGTTAATGCTTCTCCTCCACTAACACCAACTTCAACTTGCCAGCCATCCAATGGCAAGTTTGAGCGGATAATTTCCAAAACCAGTGGATCATCTTCAATCACTAAAACGGTAGATTGTTCAACCTGCATACTGCTCCTTCCTAAATATGTGGAACTCATTTTTAATTCCAATTCAAATCAGGTGAAAGGTCAGCCAATAGAAATATCACCTTGGCAAATAAGAGGAGGGCGTTACTGCATGTTTGTTGGTGTTTGTTAAAAGTGCAAATTTGTGAACATTAGCACTATAACAATATCTCTATCGAGTGTCGTACTACAGATTTAACATTTTGGATAGGGTAAGGGTCATAAAATTCTTTAGTACCACGGTCATGAAATATACCAATCGACTTTGAAAGACCATGTAGCTCAATTTACAGGAGTAATGCATCTTCTAATGTTTTTTTGCTCAGAGAGAGCCAAACCGGTACGATTTAAGGCTCGGAGCGTGGTATGATTGGAGGGGGAGCAAATAAAACAATCTCAAACAACATTAGGAAACGGTATGGAACAGGTCGATATTTTGCTGCTAAATGCCCTGGTCGTGACCATGGACAGTGATTTTTCAATAATCCATGATGGAGGGGTTGCTGTACGGGGACGTGATATTGTCGCCGTGGGCAAGTCGGATGAGTTAAAAGCCCGGTTTGAGGCCGCAGAGGTCATCGACGGCCGCGGCCGCATCGTCATGCCGGGGTTGATCAACGCCCATACCCACGTGCCGATGACCCTGCTGCGCGGGCTTAATGATGATCTACGTCTCGATGTGTGGCTGGGCTATCTAATGCCGGTGGAGCGTGAATTTGTAACCCCTGAGTTTGTGCGTCTGGGAACCCAGATCGGCTGTGCGGAGATGATCCGCTCGGGGATCACGACCTTTGCCGATATGTATTATTATGAAGATGATATCGCCGAGGCCACGGCCGAAATCGGGATGCGCGCCCTGTTGGGAGAGAGCATTCTCATGTTCCCAACCCCCGATGCGGCCTCGTATGAAGACGCCCTCGAACAGTGTCGGGTCTTTATCCGCAAGTGGAAAGGACATGAGCTCATTTTGCCGGCCGTGGCCCCGCATGCCTGGTACACCGCCACGCCGGAACTGCTGCAAGATTGTGCCGCACTGGCCCGTGAACTGGATGTCCCCATTCACACCCATATCTCAGAAACCCTGCTGGAGGTTGAAAACTGCCTCGATCAACACGAGCTGACACCGGTTTACTGGAATAGTGAGAACGGCATTCTCGATACAAAGCTCCTGGCGGCTCACTGCGTGCATATCGATCACAGAGAAATGCAGTTACTCAAACGCGCCGGTGCCGGCGTGGCTCATAACCCCACCAGCAACCTAAAACTTGCCAGCGGCATCGCCCCGGTTTCTGAGATGCTGGAAGCAGGCGTTAATGTCGGTATTGGGACCGATGGCCCGGCCAGCAACAACGACCTCGACATGTTTGAAGAGATGCGGCTGGCGGCCCTGCTGGCCAAAGTGGTCCGCAGCGACCCCACCGATTTACCGGCGCGAGACGCCCTGGCGCTGGCCACCTGTCGGGGGGCAGAGGCGGTTCATATGGGTGAAATAACCGGCAGCCTCGAGGTGGGTAAGCGAGCTGACATCATCATCGTGGAAGATGAGCGGGTTCACAACTGGCCGCAGTTTAACAATAACGACCACAGCGTTTATTCAAGATTGGTCTATGCGACCAAAAGCAGTGATGTTTCCGACGTGATGTGCAACGGCCGCTGGCTGATGCGCGATGAGCAGCTGCTGACCGTCGATGAAGAAAAAGCGATGGCGGCCGCGGCTGAAGTGGCCGTTCAAATCGACGCCTTTGTGCAAAAACGGGACTCCAGCCCTTACCGCAAGCTGGTCACGTTAGAAACGGTTGAACGGCAGGAAGAGTATGAAACGCAGATTAAAATTTCCCTCGATTCGATTGAAGATACCCTGGCGTTTCTTGATGGGGGTCAGCTAGAAATCACCAAATACAATACCTACAAACAGTATGACCATTACTTCTTGTTTGATAGTGAGGACCAGGATGCGCTACGTCTACGCTACCGGGAAGATCACTACCTGGACAAAAAAGGGCACGTTTATCAGTCGCGCGATCGGTTGACTTTAATCGGCAGTGCCCACCTGAAAGAATTTCCCAATTCGATTCTTCTCTCACGCTCCCGTTTCCTGGCGCCGGCTACGCGGTCCCTTCGTTTTTATCGGGAGTACTTTGACCCACCACAGGAAGTGGCCGTGACCAAATTGCGACGCCGCTGGCGGATCGATTATAAAGGGGCAGATGTGGCCATCAATATCGATCAGGTTTTGGAACCCGAAATTGAAGGTTTTTTTCTGGAGCTTAAAGCGCGCACCTGGTCCAGCAAAGACGCGGAGCGGAAGGCCGCCTTGATCGCTGAACTGCTTGAAGTGTTGGGGGTACGTGAAGAAAAAGCGCTGCAGCGGGAGTATGTCGATATGGTTTTGGCGCAGCAGGAAGCGGTATAGCATGGTGTTGCGCACCTGCTAGCACGCCGCCGGCAGGACGATTCTGAAACTTTTTTCTCTCTTGCGTGTTTTTACCGTTAGAGCGTTGCTCAAAAACCGATTTACTCAAGGGGCTTCACTATGTGCGGCCATTTGATCGCTTTTTTTAGCTGCGCATCTTAATGCCAGGCAAAAGATTGTCAGGTCGTTTCAAATCTCCTGAGCAATCAAATGCCAATAGAACATTCAATTTGGAAAAAACTGTGAAAACCCACCGCTCTATCGAAGATATTTTGTCTGCTCATGCAGACAGCCTCAATCAGGGCAACGATATCACCGACCAACTCCTGCACGAATTTGAGCATGTCTGGCCAGATTTGGCCCTGCTGCTCGTCCTAGCCCGCATTGTAAAAAAATCAATGGTGCCGCGCCCTGCCCCTCGCCCTCTGGTTAACCTGCTGCGCGAAGATTTACGTGAAGGGCATCCACCGGCCGTACAGGCTGCCGTGCGCCGCCGGCGCTGGGTGTGGATCGGGGCGATTACCAGCGTTCTGGCTACCGCCACCGGTATCGTGATGTGGTTTTACTGGCGCACTGACCCCAATCCGCAATCTCCTTCTCCTGCGGGATAAGCCCAAATTCTCCCCCACGGGGGAAGACGCCTGCCACCCCTCTCCGACGCTGGTTCAAAGGCGGACAGGTAGGCTGCAAACCAACTGTCATTCAGAACGGAGCGCAGCGGAGTGAAGAATCTCCTCAAGCTGTCTTTCAGAAGGGCTGATTTAGAGCAACAACAGCCCCTTGGCTGGCCATCTTCACCTTCAAGTGAGTTGGCGGGATCCTTCGCAAAGCCTGTCCTGAGCGAAGTCGAAGGGCTCAGGATGACAAGGGGTCTGCGAACGATGATTCAGGTTATTAAAGACCTACCCGCCCTTGAACCTCCCATTGGGAGGGGAATGAGGAGAGGGTTAATGACCCTCTCAACTTTCATCAATCATCGAATTAGCTTGCTGGGAGCTCGCCAAAATCCGCCAATTCTCGGTAATCGTTTGTCATCCTACAAAAGACATTCTACAATCTTTGCCACAACCCTTTAGGAGACACCTTGATGTCCACTTTCCCTGAATATGAGCAGTTTGACGGGCTGGGATTAGGCGAATTGGTTCGCCATGGTGAAGTCACGGCCGCCGAATTAGTCGAGGCCGCGATTGTACGCATCGAAGCGCGCAATCCAACCCTCAACGCCGTGATTCACAAAATGTATGAATACGGCCGTCAAACCGCCGCTGGGCCTTTGCCAAAAGGTCCGTTTAAAGGGGTGCCTTTTCTTATTAAAGATTTGCTGGCTGCTTTTGCCGGGGAACCGATGTGCAGCGGCTCCAAAGCGCTGAAAAATTATCGCCCTCCGGCCGATTCCGAGCTGGTTTGTCGCTTTAAGAGCAGCGGGGTTGTGATTTTAGGCAAAACCAACACCCCGGAATTTGGCATTACCCCGTTTACAGAACCCAAGTTGTTTGGGCCGACGGTAAATCCATGGGATACCAGCCGCTCGGCCGGAGGCTCAAGTGGAGGCAGCGGTGCGGCCGTGGCCGCCGGCATGGTCCCGCTGGCCAGTGGTGGAGATGGGGGCGGGTCAATTCGCATCCCCTCTTCCTGCTGCGGCCTTTTTGGATTAAAACCGACCCGCGGCCGTAACCCAACCGGTCCGCTAATAGGGGAGAGCTGGGGAGGATTTGCTCAAGAACATGTGTTGACCCGGTCGGTACGGGACAGCGCGGCCATGCTCGATGCCACTCAGGGGGTCGATACGGGTGCCCCCTACATGACGGCCGCTCCGGAACGACCGTTTTTGAGAGAAGTTGGTGCCCCTCCCGGCCGCCTGCGCATCGCCTATACGACCCAACCGCTGATGGGGCACGCGGTTCACGAGGATTGTGTGGCCGGATTAAAACAAACGGTCGAGCTGCTGGTTGATTTGGGTCACGATGTGGTGGAAATGACCCCAGAGGTTGATGGAGAAGCACTGGCCATCGCGTTTTTGCTGATGTTGTGTGGAGAAGTCAAAGCCGATATCGATGAAGCGGCCGAACTGCTGGGCCGCAAGGTCACTCATGCGGATTTTGAACCGGAAACGTGGACCCTGGGGCTGCTTGGGCGCGCGTTTCGGGCCGGTGATTACGCTCGGGCCCGACGCCAGATGCAGAAAACCGCTCGTAAAGTCGGCCGCTTCTTTGAGCAGGTCGACGTCTTGTTGACCCCCACGCTGGCTCAACCGCCCATCGAGAATGGGGCGCTGCAGGCCACCTCGTTTGAACAGCGGGCGATGGCCGTAGTCAACCGCCTCAACGCCGGTTCGCTGATAAAATTATCCGGGTTAGTTGAACCGATCGCTTTTAAAACATTTGATTATATGCCCTATACGCCGCTGTTTAACATCACCGGTCAGCCGGCCATGTCGCTGCCGCTCTACTGGAACGGAGATGGACTACCGATTGGCATGCAGTTTGTTGGCCGCTTTGCGGATGAGGTTACTTTATTTCGATTGGCCGGCCAGCTGGAAGAGGCCCGGCCGTGGAAGGAGAAACAATTATCAATTATCAATTAGTAATTAATAATTATCAAAGGGGTTGGATAGAAGCGAGCGGTCTTTTATTTCCTATTCCTAATTATTAAGTGCTAAGTAATCTACAAAAACTTTTAAAAATTAATTGTCCACAGATTTCGCAGATTTTCGCAGATTACAGGGAAAAATCTGCGGCCATCTGCGTAATCTGCGGACGATTTTTCTCATAATTTTTTTTGTAAGCTACTTAATACTGTGTAACAGATGTTTTCTTAACTTTTGACCTTGCTGCCACCTTTCTTAGCCGATGAATGAATCCATCGGCCATGGAGACCGAAATCGGATAAATCCGTTTTTTAACGCGATTTATCGCGTTTCGGTTTTCATAGCGGCCGAATTTATTCGGCTGCGGCAAAATGGTGTATCTAAAATTAAGAAGTTAAGAATATTTTTGAAACAGTGTACTAATTGTTCACTGATAATTGTTAAATGCTTCGTTTGTGATAAAATGTACAAACTTAGAAGCCTGAGGGCTTCTTTTTCCGTTGTCAAATTCAAAAGTAGTAAAATCAGGTCCTTTTTATGGGTTCAAGAACACGTCATTTTGCAATTATTACCGTCTTAATTGCGGTTTCGACTGTCGTCGTCTACTTTTTAATCAACCTGTATCTATTCGAGCGGCCGTTTGGGGCCAGCGCGGAAGCCAGCCAAATTGAAACGATGTTTCAGGCACATTTCATTTTGATGGGCTTTCTGTTCGCCATCATTGTGGTTCCCCTCGGCTATGCAATTGTGGTCTTTCGCCAGAAAGAAGGGGATGATACCGACGCCCCCCATATTCACGGCAATACCACCCTGGAAATTGTGTGGACGATTATCCCGGTACTCATTGTTGTGGGGTTCGCCATCTGGGGCAGTTTCTTCTACTGGGATTTAGTCAGCGCCAACGAAGGGGAAGTAGAAATCCGGGTTCAGGGGTACAAGTGGGATTGGACGTTTTATTATCCCGAGCACTCTGTTCCGGGGGAGCCTCCCCGTCAGGATCAAACCCTCGTGGTTGAAACCGGCCAACCGGTTGTATTAACAATGCAGGCCAATGACGTGATTCACGCCTTCTGGGTACCCCAGTTTCGGGTCAAGCAGGATGTTGTCCCGTACAACATCGCCATCCGCTCAGACAATGGTGATCGCCAGGTCATCGACCTCAGTTTTGCCAATCCCAATTATGAAGAAGCAGCTGAGGCGTTTAACTACTCTCCGCAAGAGGTCCGCATTATTCCGGATCAGCCCGGTGTTTATCGATTACGCTGCGCAGAAATTTGCGGTACGCAGCATTGGGCGATGTTGGCCAACGTCATCGTGCTGGACACGGACGACTATCAGGCGTGGGTCAACGGCGAATTGACGCTTCCGGCCGATCCAAATTTTGCCAACGGCACGCCCGACACCGAAGGATATTATCTGGACGAGCTCAAGGCTTTCTGCGATGAGCAGGAATTCTCTGGCGTTAATTGTGAATCTGAATATTAAACTTTGAATTTTTACTCCCAGATTTTCACAAGAGGCCTTATAAATAAATCTGTGTCAAATTGCGTTAATCTGTGGCAAAATATTAAAAACCTTCTACTTTTTAATGGGTAACTGATCTGAACAATCGTTTCGGAGGGTGTTGATGAGAACTTTGTACTATATTGTGACATCTGCTCTGGTGCGCGGCTTAATCGGCCAGGGAATCACGGCCTTTGTCGTTTACCAAGGCATGGTGTCCCTGCGGAACGCCCTGGGGTATGACACGACCCAGGGTGTATACGATGAGCCATCCGGGGTGATGGCCGCCTTGATCAGCGTCATCGGCTTCTTGCTGGCCGCCGGGGTATTTACCGACTGGCTCAAATGGATCGGTGGAGAAGATCCGCCGCTGAAGCACGGTGCCCAAGGACGGCCGGAGTGGACCCGGTACATCAACGTCGATGTCAATCACAAAGTAATTGGCATCCAGTACGGCATCGCCAGCATGGTGATTCTCCTGCTGGGCGGTTTGCTGGCCATAATCTTCCGTCTGGAACTGGCCATGCCGGGTCTGCAGTTTCTCGATGGGGACGCTTATAACACCCTCTTCAGCGCCCACGGCATCATTATGATTGTGTCGATCTTCTCCGGAATTGCGGCGATGATCAACTATCTGGGTCCGGTGATGATCGGGGCCAGCGATATGTCGTTCCCCCGCCTAAATGCGTTTAGCTACTGGGTATCGATTCCGGCCGCAACGGTTTTGCTCTCCGCTCTGGTAGTTGGCGGCTGGGACACCGGCTGGGTCGCCTACCCCACTCACAGCACCACCACGACGATGTTGGGGGTGCAGATGTTCCTCCTAGGCTTTTATATCAACGGTTTCTCCTCGATCGCGTCCGGTTTAAACATGGTGGTGACCACCGTGTACATGCGGGCCAAGGGGATGAGCTACTTCCGCATGCCGATTTTTGTGTGGGCGGCCGTTTCCGCCTCAATTTTGCAGGCGACCATTACCCAAACGGTGGGGTTGGCCCTGACCATGGTGGTCGCGCAGCGGGCGCTTGGATTGGAATTTTTCACCCCGGTCACCGATCCGGCACTTATCGAGCTGGGGTTTCCCGGTGGTGATCCAACCCTTTATCAACACCTTTTCTGGTTTTACTCCCATCCGGCCGTTTACGTGTGGATTTTGCCGGGCTTAGGGGTTATTTCTGAACTCCTGCCGGTTTTCACCCGTAAACCGCTATTCGGATATAAATGGATCGCCCTTTCCAGCGTGGGGATCGCCCTCGTCGGCTCGATTGTCTGGGCGCACCACATGTTTACCTCCGGTATGCCGGTCACCTGGAAAATCCCGTTTATGATTTCGACTCTTTTTGTGGCCATTCCCACAGGGGTCAAATTCTTTAGTTGGGTGGCGACGATTTGGGAAGGGAAAATGCGGTTTGATACCCCGATGCTCTTTGTGCTGGGGGCGATTTCCGTCTTTCTCCTCGGTGGATTGAGCGGCCCGATTCTGGGTACAATCGCCACGGATATGCACCTTCATGACTCATACTTCGTGGTCGGTCATTTCCACGCCACGATTTTTGGTGGCTTTGTCTTCCCCTTCTTTGCTGCGATTTATTACTGGTGGCCCAAAGCCACCGGCAAGATGTACAGCGAGGCTTTGGGCAAGCTGCATTTCTGGATCATGGTGCCCGGTTTCTGGGTGATGAGTCTGACCCAGATGCGCACCGGCGTGCTGGGGATGCGCCGCCGTATTGCCGACTATGGCCCTGATCTGGGAATTGCCGACGAGCAGGCGCTGATCACGGTCGCCACGTTGGCGATCGGCTGGTCGATTTTAATCATGCTGTATAACCTGATTGTCAGCCTCCGCTCCCAGGAAGAGGCGGTGCCCAATCCGTGGGGATCTCGCTCTCCGGAATTTATGTCCCCATCCCCGCTGCCTGAATTTAACTTTGATGGACCGATTCAGGTGATTGGCGAGCCGTACGATTACGGCCTGGATGATTCTACCTACGTGGTACCGGCCTCAGCGGCAGGCGATTGATTTGACTTTTAGGGGCGGAAACTCTTTTGGGAGTTTCTGCTCTTTTATTTGAGGAGATTTCTCGTGTCTGAACCCACCAAAAGCGGCTCAATCTATAGACGGGGCAACACGGCCGCGTTCTGGCTTGTTGTGATTACCGTTATTGAATTAATCCTGGCGTTGACTTTTGAATCAGCGATTTTGTTGATCCTGCTGTCCATTGGTAAAGCAGGGATTATTCTTCAGGTCTTTATGAATATTTCCCGCCTGTGGAATCCGGAGGAACATCACTAATGAGCGCCGTTGCCCACGATCACGATCATCACAACCCGATGGAGCCCACCCGATCTGAGCAGGTCAAGATGAACCGGCTCGGTTTGTGGGTGTTTTGCTTGTCAGAATCATTTTTATTTTTTGCCCTGCTGGGGACCCGCTTCTATTTATGGCGCAACCCGGTCGATGGGATTATCCGGCCGGATTTGGCCCAGATCCCGGCGTTTATCTTTACCGGCGTGCTCCTGGCCAGCAGTTACTTTATGAATCGCGCTGAAGTCGCTATTTCCAAAGATGACCGTACGACGTTTAACTACAGCATGCTGCTAACGGCCGCCCTTGGTTTGGTCTTCCTGTTTGGCGTGGTATTGGTTGAGTGGGGTTTGGCAACCGGGCCGGAACTGCTGTTGGGCGATGGGGCTTTTGGTGCCGTCTTTTATGCCATGACCGGGATGCACGCCTTACATGTCATCATGGGCATCGCCCTGATACTCATCGTTTGGAACAACGGCCGGAAAGGATTGTATACCGCTGAAGATCACTGGGCGGTTGAAGCGTGCGCAATCTTCTGGCATTACGTTGACCTGGTGTGGGTCTTTTTCTATCCGGCCCTGTACCTTATCGGCACGGCGATTGAACTACACCATTAAGAAAAGCAATTAGCTGTTAGCAATTAGCTATTAGCTATTAAATTATGGATCCTGTTACGATCAGGCTGTTAACTTCTTGGGAGTTGCGGCCTGTTTTATTTTTACTGCTCCTCTTTATGGCTACCCTGTACACGCTGGGGTGGCAGCGGCTGCGCGTACAGCGACGAAGTCGGCGTTTAGCCAGGCCGTGGCGGCTGATTTTTTACTGGTTGGCGATCATTTTTATCATTGTGTCCTTGATGTCGCCGATCGAAGTGCTGAGCGGGGACCTGTTTTTTATGCACATGATCCAGCATTTGCTGCTGACGATGTTTGCCGCCCCGCTGCTGATGCTGGCTAATCCGCTGCCATTTTTGTTGTGGGGGCTGCCGCGCAAGCTGCGCCGGCGTTTCGGCCGAATTTTATCCCGCTTGTTAAACCAAAAATCTCGTTTTCGGCAGGCCGCCCGATCGAGTACAACCCCGGCGATTGTGTGGTTGATCATGCTGAGTACGCTGTGGATTTGGCACGATACGCGCATGTATGAGCTGGCCCTGCGTCGCGAATGGGCGCATGACCTGGAGCATTTTACCTTTTTTGCCTCGGCCGCTCTCTACTGGTGGCTGGTAACCGGTGCCGGTCCGCGTATTCACAAAAACATGTCCTACTTTGGCAAGGTGGGCTACCTGCTGGCGGGGATTCCCTCAACTTTTATATTAGGAGTCGCCATCGCTTTTGCCGCATCACCCCTTTATCCGTATTATGAAACGAGGCCCCGCCTGCTAAATTTAACGGTCATGGATGACCAGACGATTGGCGGCATCATCATGTGGGTGGCCGGAAGCATGATGTATGTTTTGGCGGCTGTGGCCGTGATTGGGGTGTGGATGGTTGAGCAAGAAAGAAGACAGCAATTACGGATGAGGGGCCAAAGACCAGAGACGAGAGACGAGAGACCAGAGATGGAAGACCTGTAGTGCTTAGAAGCAGGTGAATAAGGGGCGGGTGATTCTAAGCGCTTTTACGTCCTAACCAAATAGATGTCAAGGTTTTCAGAAACTTGACTTCTGCCAACGAACCAGATGATTAAAAAAATTTATTTCACATCGATCTTTATTTTAATTGTAGGGATTCTGGCGCTGCTGCCGGTAACCGCCTATGGTCACGGCGGAGGGCGGCCGCAGCTGTTTCGCGAACCGGCCGGTCCGTATCTCGTGTCGGTGTGGTCTTTGCCGGATCCGATGACCGTGGGTGAAGTGAATCTTGTTGTTTTGGTGACCGGCAATCAGGAAGGGGCGGTTGATAATTATATTCTCGATGCGGATATTGACATATCGCTTCGTCGAGGATTGAGTACCGTTGAGACGCGGGCGACCCACGATCAGGCGACCAATAACTTATTTTATGAAAGCTACTTTGATATCGATCGTGCCGGGACGTGGAACGTCAACGTCACCGTTAACGGTCCGGCCGGAGAGGGCACGGCCTCTTTTTCGATGGACGTGCTCGATGAAGGGGGAACATCGATCAACTGGCTCTTCTATGGCGGCATTGGGGTAGGCATTCTCGTGATCGTAGGTTTGATTTGGCAGTTTATGACGGAGGAGGAAGAAGTTTAAGAAGTACTGAGTACTTGGCACTCAGCACTCAGCACTCACCATGTTGCCTCCCTTTTTTTCTCCTCGCTGGCGCTGGCCAACCGTGGCTGTGATCCTGGGCATGATTTTTCTGGCCCGACTGGGTGCCTGGCAGCTTGATCGGCTCGAGTGGCGGCGCGGTTTAAACGCCCAGAAGGCGGCTGAACTGGCTCTGCCACCGCTGTCGCTTAACGACGATTTGGCCGAGTTTGATTTGCCTCAGATGGCCAATCGTCAAGTCACCGCCGCCGGCACCTATGATTATATCAACCAATTTGTCGTTGAATCACAGGTGCTTAACGGGCAGCCCGGCCGGTACCTGGTGACGCCGCTGCTGCTTGACGGTCGGGATGAGGCGGTGTTGGTCAATCGCGGGTGGATTCCGGCCGCAGAAAGCGATTTTTCCCAGTTCAATTTTGCGAGTGACGCTGAGGTATTTGGGTATATCCAGCCGGGTGAAACCCTCAGCGGCGGCCGTCAAACGGAAATATCGGCCGGGAACGTGGTGTACAGACTCGATGTGGCCGCCATCGGGGAGACGCTGCCTTATCCGATTTTGCCGGTTTATATTTTGCAGCCCCCATCGGAAAACCCCGGCCTGGATTTACCCTACCAAATTGAGCCCGATTTATCGCTCGACGAGGGGAGTCATTTGAGCTACGCCATTCAGTGGTTCAGCTTCTCGCTGCTGCTGGGCGGGATTTATTGGTATTATGTCAAAAAGAATAGCCAATTGCCAATAGCTAATAGTCAATAGTCAACTGATGGGTTAGATTTCCCATTACACCAATAGCTAATAACCACCCTCTCCCCCCTGCGGTGGCGGCAGAACAAACTCCTGCGCATATTGGGCCACAATGTTTTCCGGAGAACCATCTTGCCGGAAGTAGTGATAATAAATCGCCACAATCCCTTCGTCTACCCGTACTTCAACCGGTAAATCGCCCTCCTGTAGAAATAGGATGCCGTATTGACCTTCTGAGTGATCGGCATTGAGCGAATAGATGGCGTAGATACCGGTTAACGTCGTTAATTCTTCCAGCGTTGGCACAAGCGTTTCCGGAAAAACCCACATTCCTTCAGGCCCCAAAATTGGAATTACTTCAACAGGGGTCCCATCCTCCAGAGGAGAAGACTGATAAGGACCCGCCCAGCACTTGGGCGGGCCACCCATTCCCGTTTCATTTGTGCACGCTACCGTCGTGAATTGAACCAGTTCTCGAAGAGGGGCCGTGTCTTTTGCCCTGATCGCCTGCAAAATGCGATCGATCTCGGGAATCTGCGTTTGAATATCGAGAGAGTAGACGGCCCTCTGAGGGATCGAGAGGGATGGCACGGCGGTTGGTGCCGGTTCATCTGGTTCGGTAGGCGAAGGTTCAGGTATGGCCGTAAGGATCAGGGTTGGCGTGGGCCATACGGCCTGATCATTCGAATTGTGTATCTTGGCCGTGTTTACAGCCGGTTCTGGCCGCGATACACTAGAGAGCGAGCCGGATAGACCTGAATCAGTTTGCGGCTGGCAGCCGATTAAGAGCAATAGCGTTGAGAGTATCCAGAAAGAGCGTTTCATATTTTTCCTCTAATTCACTGTTCTTTCTATTCAGCCATACCTGAAACGTGTTCGCATGCCTCTTTTTCGATGATTGCCATATGCAAGATAAACGGAAGTGTTAACGATACGCAAAATACTTTGATATTAAAATATTTAACATTGACATATTTGGCCCGTTTGGCTATTATTTCAACATCAAACTAATGCGAGAGGCTTATGGGTACACATTACAGCGGCACACCAACAGAAGAATTGGCTTTGGCCACCTACGTCAAGCTGTCTAGGGCGGCCGACGCGGTCACCCACCGCATCAATGCGCATCTGCATCACCACGATTTAACCGTCAGTCAATTTGGCGCTTTGGAAGCTCTGTACCATCTTGGCCCGATGCAAACCGGTGAATTGGCTGAAAAAATACTCAAATCGAGCGGCAATTTGACCCTCGTGGTGGACAACTTAGTAAAACGCCGCCTGGTTTATCGCCAGAGACGCAAAGACGATCGCCGCTGTGTCGATATCCATTTAACCGAAGATGGAACGGCATTAATTGAGCAAATTTGGCCATCTCATCTGGCCGGAGTGGTAGAGGCGATCACCGTTTTGTCCGCTGATGAACAGCGTTTGCTGGGTGATTTGTGCCGAAAGTTAGGGAAAAAAGCTGGATAGCACGGAGCTTCGCGGCTCTTAGCTGAACAGCGCGGTGCTCGCGCACCTCTCAGCTCGGCGCTATCGCGCCTTACAGCCTAAAGCTTATCGCTGAAAGGCCGGAGGCCGGGCTGAACGCTAAAAGGAGCGAAGCTCCGTGCTAATCAGCTATCAGGCCCGGAGGGCCGTGCTAATCAAGGAGATACCAACATGCAAGCAGTACAGGGATTACATCATATTACGGCCGTGGCCAGCGATCCACAGGCCAATGTTGATTTTTATCATCACGTTTTAGGACAGCGCCTGGTCAAAAAGACGGTTAATTTTGACGATCCTGGAACCTATCATCTTTATTACGGGGATGAAATTGGCACACCGGGCACAATTATGACCTTTTTTCCGTGGCGACATATGAAGCGCGGCCGGTTGGGCAATGGTGAGACAGCGGCTGTAGGATATGGCATTCGTCCGGATTCGGTCGACTTCTGGCGGAAGCGCCTGGCGGCCTTCAATGTGGCGGTCGGAGAGGTTCAGACGCGTTTTGGAGCGGTCGTCATTCCGTTTGAAGATCCTGACGGGATGCGCCTGGAGCTGGTTACCACTACCGACCCGGCAACGATCCGGCCCTGGCATGACGGCCCCATCGCGGAAGAGCACATGCTGCTCGGCTTTCACAGCGTGACCCTGTGGCTTGATGAAGTTGATCAGACCGGCCAGCTGCTGGTCGATCAGCTGGGTTATGAGCGGGTTGGGCAGGAAGGGGCGCGCACTCGCTATCGCGGGGCATCTGACGACGTTGGTCTTTTTGTCGATCTGCTTCACCGGCCGGGCGAGCCGAGCGGCCGATTTGGTGCCGGATCGATCCATCACATCGCTTTTCGAACGGTTGATGATGGTGAACAGCAGGAGTATCTGGCGGCCCTGCGGGCGGCCGGTCAGCAGGTGACCCCGGTACAGGATCGGCAATATTTCCACTCGATCTATTTTCGCTCGCCAGGTGGGGTGCTGTTTGAGATCGCCACCGATGCCCCCGGGTTTCTCTACGATGAACCTCTTGACGAGTTGGGCACAAACCTGAAACTGCCGGTCTGGTATGAGCAGCATCGGCCGCGCATTGAGGCCGCCCTGCCGGTGTTTGAATTAAAAGAGGGCGAAGCCGGAGGTGTCGCATGAGTGAACGTGAAAGGGGGCCCCATCAGGGGCAGAAGGTTGTTCACGCCGGTCGGCCGCTGGGTGAGGCGCAGGCTGCTGTTATTCTCGTCCACGGCCGCGGGGCCTCAGCGGAGAGCATCCTCGACCTTGGCCGGGCGCTTTACGATGAGCGCTTGGCTTATCTGGCACCACAGGCGGCCGGGCATACCTGGTATCCCCACAGCTTCCTGTCACCCATTTCTGCCAACGAACCCGGGATTTCCAGCGGGCTGCAGGTCGTTGCCGACCTTGTCAAAGAGGTTGAAGCAGATGGGATTCCGGCCGAGAAAATCATCGTTGGAGGATTTTCGCAAGGGGCGTGTTTGGCCAGCGAATTTGTCGTTCGACACCCGCGTCGGTATGGTGGACTGCTGGCTTTTAGCGGCGGCGTTATTGGACCATTGGGCATGAACCGAAACGATCGCGGCGATTTGAACGGCACACCGGCGTTTTTGGGATGCAGCGATGTCGATTTTCACATTCCGGTTGAACGGGTGCATGAAACCGACACGATTTTACAAAACCTGGGTGGGGTGGTGAATAAGCAAATCTACGCCGGGATGGGGCACACCATCATTCAGGAAGAGATCGATGAGGCGATGAAAATTGTGACCGATCTCTTTCAATAAGTAATCTTTGATAAATCTTTTATCATTCAAATAAGTACACCGTTACAAAAATATTCTTAACTTCTTATTGTTAGATACGCCTTATTGCCGCAGCCGAATAAATTCGGCCGCTACGGAAACCGAAACGCGATATTGAAGATTTACTAATCAATGCGGATATGAACCATCTTTAAAAACAAGCCCGTCATCCCCGCGCAGGCGGGGATCCACCGGTAGCAAGCCAATGGATTCCCGCGAAAGCGGGAATGACGCTGCTGTATCGGTATTGGTTTATCAAAACTCAATATCCAGTTTCGGTCTCCATGGCCGATGGATTTATTCATCGGCCAAGAAAGGTAGCAACAAGTTTAAAGTTAGGAAAACATTTGTTACACAGTAATAAGTGGTTTACAAAAACCGTTCAAAAATAATTTGTCCGCAGACCCTGTAGGGGTGAACCAAAGGTTCGCAGATTTGAAGAGAAAATTCTGGGTTTATCCGTGGTAATCTGCGGCTAAAAATATTTGTGAGTTGAAGCACTTAAAGGCAGGTATAAGTTATGCAAAAAATTCAAACGCAGGGCGTACACCACATCACGTTTGTGGGGGCTGATCGACAAACCTCCATTGATTTTTGGGAAGGGGTTTTGGGCATGCCGATGATATTTGAGCAGCCAAACCTCGATGCACCAGCGCAAAACCATCTTTACTTTGATCCGGGTGACGGCCGGTTGATCACCGTGTTTACCAATGAAAACCGCAAACCGGATCCGGCGCACAATCCGGAAGGCATCGGCAATTTGCAGCACATCGCCTTTACCGTTTCGCGGGCCACTTACACGCAGGCCAAGAGCCGCTTAGACGAGCGCGGGATCAAAAATACCGGGGAAGTGGATCGCGGATTTATGTATTCAATTTATTTTCGCGATCCGCTGGGGCAGTTAATCGAATTGGCCTGCTATAAATTTGATCCGCCGGTGGGCGTAACCCATGCGGAAGTGCTTCTGGAAGCGCATTTGCTGCGCACCAGCCAGAATGACTACAATATCACCGATGCGCATTTGGCAGATGCGATTGAGATATTAACCCGTCGGACCACGCGTTCCTTATCGGATGATCGGACCCCCAAAGATCCATATGCCCGGGTACGAAACGACAAGGACCGGTCCGACCACCATATTGAGGAGGTAAACCGTGGCTGAGGCAGAAGAGAAATATCGCGGCAAAGTTGACGACAAGCGATATGTAGGATCAGAGGTTGATGTGACGTTTAGCCCGGGCCGCTGTATTCATGCAGCGGAATGCGTCAATCAGCTGGCGGCCGTATTTGACGTAAAAAAACGGCCGTGGATCCAGCCTGACGAGGGAAGTGGCCAAAAGATAGCGGATGTCGTGATCCAGTGCCCGTCTGGAGCACTGCACTTTGAGCGAAAAGATGGGGGATCGGCTGAAGAAACCCCGTCAAAAAATGTGATTACCGTGCAGGAAAATGGATATTTGCGGCTGAGCGGCGATCTTGAAATTGTGGGTACTCAAGTTGAAATCAAAGATGAGACCCGGGCCACACTTTGCCGCTGTGGGGCGTCGGAAAAGAAGCCGTTTTGCGACAACAGCCATCGCAAAATTGATTTCCAGGCGGAGACAGCTCCAGGTAAGCCGTCGAGAAATGATCTGGCGCAGGATGGTCCGCTAAAAGTGACTGTTTATCCGGATGGTCCGATCGAAATTGAGGGAAACTTTGCCATTACCAATGAAAATAGCGAAACGATCTTTCAGGGTGAGCAAAAGAAAACCTGGCTGTGTCGCTGCGGGGCATCCAGCAGCAAGCCGTTTTGCGATCAGAGCCACAAAAAGATTGGATTTGAAGCAGCATAAAGGGAAGAGACAGGAGACGAGAGAGATGAACGTGAGTAACAACAAAGAGAAGCGGCGGTATGAGCTGCCGTTACTCGACGAGATGGCCGTTCTTGAATACATGCCGGCCGGGTCAAACAACGTCGTGTTTACCCATACGGAAGTGCCGGAAGCACTGGAAGGAAAGGGTGTAGGCAGTCAGCTGGTCAAATACGCATTGGAAGACATCAAGGAACGGGATATGAAATTAATCCCCATGTGTCCATTTGTGGCCGGGTACATCAAGCGGCACCCAGAATATCGCGAGCTGGTGTTTGGATATCGGCCGGGATAACAAAGGACGTCAAGCTACAGAGAGCAGCAGGCCGTGCGTGGAGGTCATTTCCGGGCACGGCCTTTTTTTATTTTAGCGGGATTCGTTATAGGCCAGATAGCCGGCCGCGTCCATCAATCCGTCCAGCTCGGAGGGATCCGACATTTTAATTTTTACCATCCAGGCCGCGCCGTAGGGATCTTCGTTAATGGATTCCGGGGTGTCAACCAGGTCGTCATTGACCTCAACAACTTCGCCTGAAACCGGGGCGTACAAATCTGAGGCCGCCTTGACCGATTCAACCACGCCAAAGGTGTCCCCATTGGAGACGCTGTCTCCGACGTCCGGCAGTTCCAGGTAGACAATGTCGGCCAAAGAGTCCTGCGCATAGTCAGTGATGCCGATTGTGGCAACGTCTCCTTCAACCAAAATCCATTCATCCTCTTTTGAATAACGCAGATTTTCAGGTGTGGATATCATTAAACCCTCCTTATTGTTGGAAGCAGTGGTAAAGATAAATGGGCAAAAAACCCATTTATCAATCTTTAAATTTGACGCTCATTCTACCATGATGAGCTTTTTTCGTGTATGGTATTTTGTGCTCGAGAATTTGCTAGCCCTTTGCTTAAAATTATTGATTTCTATATGTGAGGTGAACTATAATGTCACCAACTTGTCACTTATCTGGGCTTTAATGTTTGCTGAGCAACCCCTTGTTCTCGTGCTGTTGCGGTTAAGATTATCAGGCGAATAGCGAACCGAAAATCGAAAAGGTCGAACACATATGGAAAAATTGACGAAGCTCCCCGAAGGCTGGCTAACCTTTTTTCTAGCCTGGTTGATGATTTTAATTGCCGGATACGCCATTAACGAAGCGGATTTGATGGCCGGTTTGGATGTGCTCGTCACGGTAGGGACGATTGCTTATTTATCCGGGTTCTTGCTGGCTAAATCAACCTTCTCCAGCCGGACGGCGGTCTTTTTTACCGTTGCCTACGGCCTTTTCTTTGTTGGCTATATTATTGGCGTGCGGTATATCGATCCGTCTTTAAACTGGTCGGATCGGCTGGCCAATATGATTGGTCGACAGATCGACTGGTTGGGTAAGGCGTTTGGCGGGGGCACGAGCCGCGACGCGGTAATTTTTGCCATTCAGACCTCCCTCATTTTTTGGGTCCTGGGTTTTTCGATGGCCTGGTATACATTTCGCACCCTCAAAGTATGGCGGGTGATTTTGCCGGCCGGGTTGGTGCTGTTGAGCGTCGTTTATAATTACTACGGCCCCCAGCCGCTTTGGCTATATCTCGTCATTTATATTCTGGTGGCCTTTCTATTTATTTCCCGCACCTATCTGGCGGAACAGCAAAGTGCCTGGGCCGCGCAGGTGGTGCGATATGAGCGATCGATCACCTATAATTTTATGGCGGGTGGGTTGATTTTAGCCATGGTGGCGCTTCTTGGAGCGTGGACAGCACCGCCCCTGGCGGCAAATTCTGTGGTCGGACAGGCGATTGGTGGTGTAAACACCCCTATCCGCCGCCTGCAGGACAATTGGACCCGTCTATTTTCATCACTGCGTTCTTACGGGACGGCGACCAACGACAATTATTCCGGCACGCTTTCACTTGGTGGTCCGCGGAATGTAGGTGACTCCCTCATTATGGACATCTTTGTCCCGGATCAGCTGCCCTATGCGTATTGGCAGGCGGTTGTGTTTGAAAGTTATCGCGATGGCCAATGGTCCAGCCCAGATGGAGAACGGATTATGATTGCTCCTGATGAGGGGCCAATCAGCGTGCCGTCAACTCAGGCCAGAGAAGCGATCACCGTAACTGTCCGCAATTATATTCCAAACGCCGGCACAATTTATGGGGTGCCGGAAGTGATCGGCTCAGACAGGCAAATGTTTGTCACGCAGCAGGTTGATAATCGAGGGGCCAGCTTAGTGAGTGCGGTGCAGTCGCGCTTTGTGCTGCAGCAGGGAGATTTTTACAACACCGAGTCCCGTTTAAGCACGGCGACAGCAACTCAACTGCGCACGGCCGGTCGCGATTATCCGGACTGGATTGATCCCTATTTGCAGGTGCCCGATTCAATTACCGAGCGGACGGTGGCCCTGGCTGAAGAACTCGTCACGCCACTGAATAATCCATATGATGCGGCCGTGACGGTACAAAACTTTTTGCGACAGGAGATTGAGTATAACGATCAAATTGAGGCTCCGCCTCCTGGCGTCGAGCCAATTGACTACGTTTTGTTTGATCTTAAAGAGGGGTATTGCAATTACTATGCCTCATCGATGGTGATGATGCTGCGTTCTCAGGGAATTCCGGCTCGAATGGTCGCCGGTTACGCGGCTGGAGAATTTATCGATGATGCCAACGTCTATCGCGTTCGGGCCAAGGATGCCCATACGTGGGTTGAGGTTTATTTCCCTACATTTGGGTGGATTCAATTTGAACCCACATCGGTGATTCCGGTTTTTGTCCGGCCGGATGGAGACAGCCCCTTCAGTGCAAGCGAGCCATTGCCCAACCTGGGGGCTGATAGCGACGTGCTTGATCGCGAGGAACTGCTCCCGGATGAAGGCTTAATCGAAGATGATGCCCCCCTGGGAGACTTAAATTTACCGGAAAATCAGCCGTTTACCCTGGCCAACCTGTTTTCGGGACAAAATTTGCGCATCATGGGCGCCATCACCATGGTTATCCTGACCGGCATCGCGCTTTATATGGCCACAAGGATCAATCGCCGGGTAGAAGCGGATGTGGTCCAAAGTTATGATCGGCTAGGGTTGTGGGCCCGGTGGATCGGCCGGGAACCTCAAACGACGCAGACGCCATACGAGCGGGCTGATTCCCTCGTTCAGGCTGTTCCGGAAGGGCGGGGGCCGATTCGACGGCTGACAACGCAATTTGTACATCAGCTGTTTAGCCGCAGCCGGACACCTGATCCAACTTTTGATCCTCAAGAGGAGTGGAAGGTGCTGCGGCCGCTCCTTTTGCGCGAAGCGGCCGGTCATCAGTGGCAGCGGTTGGTAAAAAAGATTCGCGGACGGGTGCGGAGCATTCGATATTAAGTCCTGAGCTGAAAGTGCTAAGTCCTGAGTGCTGAGTCGAGGTCCTTGACAATCGAATTGAACAAATTATGCTAATTTGTAAATTCACTTCGCAGGAGTTTAAACTCAGGACTTAGCACTTATGAAATATCGTTATGCCGAAATGACCTGGCCCGAATGCAGGGCGGCGGCCGAGGCCGGCCGTGCGGCCGTACTGCCGGTCGCTACGTACGAAGACCACGGTTATCATTTGCCAATTGATACAGATGTGGTGTTGTGCAGCGAAATATGCGATCGTGCGGTGGCGCGCCTTGCGGATGAAGCGGTTTTAATTCCCCCGGTGCCTCACGGCTACAGCCCCCACCACATGGATTTTCCCGGTACGCTGACGATTGCCTGGGACACCTTTATCAACTATGTGCGCGACATCTGCGTCAGTTTAGCTCACCATCAATTTACCCACATTTTGATTGTCAACGGTCACGGCAGCAACACCGCCCCGCTGGAGATGGCTGCCCGATTAACCGTTCTGGCTGCAGAAGGCAAAGTGGCCTGCGCGGCCGTCAACCATTGGGGGGTGCATCAGGTGCGGGAGGCCGGAAAAACGATTCGCGATTCGGAATATGGGGGCAACTCCCATGCTGGGGAATATGAAACGTCGCTTTATTTGGCGCTGCGGCCGGGCACGGTTGATATGGACAAAGCGGTCGATGAGATGAACCCCCTGCCCCCCAGCTTCCAATTTGACCTGTTGGCCGGCAAGCGGCCGGATGCCTCACTGGCCACCTATATGCCTTACTGGAGCACCATGACCGAAAGCGGTGTTCGGGGGCGGGCCACTCTGGGAACCCGGGAGAAAGGGGAGGCGTTTTTGGAAGCGGCCGTGGCCGGGCTTGTTGAGCTGATCCGTGAGTTTAAGACGATTGAAATTCCCGCACGGATTGATCATCATTGAAGTTGTTGGTTATTGGTTATTAGTTTATTGGTATATTGGTTATTGGTGTAATCGTGTATTGGTGTATTTGTTTCTTACTATGGCTGAGCAGCTGAATGTGAACCGCGCAAATACACTAATATACCAATAACCAATAACCAATAACCTTTAGTTTCCGGTAAAAGACTTGCTTCAAGGGAAGCCAAGTGACTCCAAAGGATGACCTTTGGAGAAGAACATTAACAATATGGGCCAAAAAAGGGATGAAAAGCGGGTTTAAGTCGCCTTTCGTCGTCGATGAGCGGCCACCCCCTTGGGTAAGTGGCCGGTAACCGACCGCTTTTTCCGAAGTTTAGGGTCAACCAACGCTTCTTCTGGAAAAACGGTCTGTGCCAGCTGCCTGCGAAGGCGTCCCGGCGTTTTTTTGGGTGCACATCCCAGAAGCCGGCGGGCTGGGGCGGCAAGATCAAGGCCAACCAGGTCAAGAGATTGCCGGCCAGGAACGCCAGCTCACCCAGTCGCCAGCAGCAAAGTGGGTGAAAGACGAATTGCCGGCCACACCCCAGCAGTTGTTTGGCCACTAGAGGGATTTGCTCAACCGGCCAGCGGTCTTGATAGAGGCGAAAGATGACTTCAGCCGAGGCCTCTTGCAGATCCGTAGCCACCAGCAACGGATTGTCAAAGCGTGGATCATGAAAGACCCAGATGGTGAATGACTCGTGTGGATCGGCCACTTTGAGATCGGGACGCATGAGGTGGTGCCACCCCTGTGCCGTGATGATGGTGTCGCCCAGGTCAAAGGTGGTGGTGACCTCAGCGGGGGTGGCCTCATGATAGCGATCTTTCCAGGTCCGAGCTAGGGGACGCACCGGTAGGCCAAACTCGGCTCGGCGACCGCCACGGTACTCGGGGAGTTGGTTCCGTCGAGCGGTACAGTTGCTGGCCACCCGCACCACAAAGTGCTTGATGCCTAAGCGGTGCAACTGCTTCAGGGTCACCCCGGCATCATGGATGATCACCTCGCTGGACTGACGTTGGCTGGCGGCCTCTCTCAGCAACCGCTCCTTGAGCGTCTCCTCACTGTCGTGGCTGCGGTGATTGCGGAGGATACGACGAATCAGTGGCAAGCGCTGACCGGCGATCTGCCCCACTTCGACCACCAGGCCAAAACCGATGCCAATCGCCCGCCGACCCAGCAACTGCCGATAGACGGTGCCCAGCCACCCTTGAAGTCGCGGACGCCAGATCGCCGTCACATCGACCGCTAACGGCTGATAGCCGTCCCACTCGTGCCGCTGCCACGATCCTTCTTGCCTCACTTCCTGACGAAACGTCTCGAGGAGTTCACCGATGTGCCACACCCCGTGACGGAGTGCGCTCCAGCAGCGACGGATTTCAGCCACTCTCAAACCACTGGCGGCCAAGGCCGGATGCAGCGCCCCCCGGCTGGCTAGAAAGCGACCGCTGATCATGGCCCATATGATTTGTAAAAGTGCTAAGTTCGTGCCGATGGCCATCGGTTTTACGATTCTTGAAATTGTGTGTACAGTTTGTTTGGAAGTGGTGTTCATTTGGTCCTCGAATGTTGTTTGGTAGCTCTATTCTTGGACCGAACACCACTTCTGGCAACTCTTATTTAGCCGAAACTAGAGATAACCAGTAACTATTAACTGCAAACCAAAACCCATCCCATGATCACTTCCTTCCGCCTCGCAACCTCCGCTGATTTGCCAACCATTTTGCGTCTCGATCAGGAGATTTTTGGCGTGTATGGTGGTCAGGAAGACCCGAATATTATCGCCGCGCGTCTGGCGGTTTTTCCGGCCGGGTGCGCCGTGGTAGAACGGCACACGGACGACGAAACTTTTTTTGCCGGCTACCTGACCACTGAAAAATGGGCGGAGCTGCGCGACCCGGCTCTTGACGAGGACCCGCGAGAGACCCACCAGCCGGAGGGGACCGTCTTAAACGTGACGACTTTTGCCATTGCTCCCGGATTCCAAAATCAGGGATTGGGCGTAGAACTGCTGGATTACACTATCGACTTGGCCCGTCGCGAAGGGTGTCGGCAAATTGTGCTGGAAACCGCCCGGGCCAGGAAATTTTACCTGCGTCACGGTTTTGAGCTGCTCAAGGAGCGGGATCAGCGGGGGTTTCCTCTATATGTGATGAGGTTGTGGGTGGGGTAAGTTGATAGGTTATTTGTGGTGAGCCGCTTCGGCTTTGACAAGCTCAGACAGCGCTTCTCGGCTTTTTTAAAACCTATGATAGAGTCAATGTGTCTGCGACATGTGTGCTGTAATGTTTGACGCACCAATTGTTGTACGTTAATATGTACATCAACTGGTGTTTTATTACTCAGATTGGGATTGGCGATATTATGAAACGAACCTCAATAAGCGAAACCCGAAAACAGCTCAGCAATCATCTCAAATGGGTCAGTCAAACCGGTGAAGACGTCATCATACATAACCGCGGCGAAGATGAAGCGGTGATTATCTCGATGGAATCGTATCAACTACTTGAAGAAGCGCGTGAAAGGCGGCGGCAACGTGAAGCGTTAGACCGCTTGAAGGTGATTGCCGAGAAAAACCGTGCTGCTTATGAAATATCCAGGGAAGAAGCCGAGGCGGTTGCCGATGAGATTACACGGGAAGCGATCAAACGTTCAACTGATGGTGAGTGACGTAAATGCGCTTTTTGGTCGACACGAATCTTTTTATATCCTATTTAATTACTCCCCATAATCCTCTATCTGAGCTGCTGGAATTGACGGCTGAAGGGGAAATAACGTTGATCTATCCGGAATCCCTTCTAGAAGAAATAAGAGAGGTTGCCAGTCGAGATAAATTTCGCCGCTATTTTTCAATTCAGGCCCTGGATATATTGATTGAAACGATAATCATTCTTGGCGAGGAAATTCCAAAAGTGAACGAGAGGATTCCGCGCATCACGCGGGATGCCAAGGATGATTATTTGTTAACCTATGCGGTTATCGGCCGGGCAAATTTTTTGGTAACGGGAGACCGAGATTTGCTGGTTCATCATCCGTTTGAAGGGATAAGTATTGTGACGGTTCGCGAGCTGCTAGAAAAAATTGCATGACCAAATTAAAAATTGCCGTGGTCCAGATTGCGCCGGTGTGGCTCGATCGGGCGGCCACGCTGGAAAAAGTGGTGGAAAAAATGAGGGAGGCCGGCCGGCAGGGGTGCCAGCTGATCGCCTTTGGCGAGGCGCTGGTGCCCGGCTATCCGTTTTGGGTCGAGCGGACCGATGGGGCACGCTTTAACTCACCGGTGCAAAAAGCGCTGCACGGCCGCTATCTCCGGCAGGCGGTGCAAATCGAAGCCGGCCATCTTGAGGGAGTATGCGCCGTGGCCGCGGAATATCGGCTGGCGGTTTATCTGGGGATCATCGAACGGCCGGTCGATCGCGGGGGGCACAGCGTCTACGCTTCTCTTGTTTATGTCAACCAATCCGGCAAAATCAAGTCAGTGCACCGCAAGCTGATGCCCACCTACGAAGAGCGGCTGACCTGGTCGATTGGCGATGGCCACGGACTGCGGGTCCATACCTTGGGGGCGTTTACCGTTGGCGGGCTCAACTGCTGGGAGAACTGGATGCCGCTGGCCCGGGCGGCGCTTTACGGCCAGGGAGAAGATCTACACGTTTCGGTCTGGCCGGGTGGCGTGCACAACACGGCCGATATCGCCCGCTTTATGGCCCTCGAATCTCGTTCATTTGTGATCGCTGCCTCCGGTTTAATGCGCCCGGCTGATTTCCCGGCCGACACCCCCCACCTTGACCTTATTTTGGCTAACAGCGGTGATTTTTTGGCCAACGGCGGTTCCTGTGTGGCGGCCCCCGACGGCAGCTGGGTGATCGAACCGGCCGTGGGGGAAGAAGCTTTGCTGGTGGCCACCATCGATCAGCAAAAGGTGCTTGAAGAGCGGCAAAATTTTGATCCTTCCGGTCACTACGCTCGGCCAGATGTCACCCGCCTCATCGTTAACCGGACAAGACAGAAAACGGTGAATTTAGAAGATTAAAGTGCTGAGTCCTGAGTTAAAGGTATGTTATCCGCGGACAACGGATATTTCGCGTGCCTTATTCAGATTGGACCAATCTCCAAGATTGGTCCAATCATGGAGACCTTGTAGATGACCTATTCAATGGAATTAACAAGTCGTTTCATAACTGTCAAAACTTCAAAACATGGGGGTTGATAGGGTGGAACTCTTTCTCTTCTCTATTCTCTCTTCTCTCTTCTCACTTCTCCCACCAAATGAATCCACCAGTTTTGCGGCAGCCGGGGATCGAGCCAGGCCATCAGCCGAAAGAGCGCTGGATGAAAGGCCATGTAGGTGGGGTCGGGGATAAGGTGTAGGGTGATGGGTGTCAGGTGATGGGTAGTGGCCAGTTGGGTGATTGTCTCTACGGTGTTAGCTCGATAAAAAGTGGGAAAGGCGTCGGCAGCCGCGCGGCCGTACAGGCGTTCCACCAGCCGATCCTGCACGGCCGATACGCCGCCCAATACCCGGTTAACCCACGCCAGCGGGTGCTTTTTGTTGGGGGTAATAAAAATAAACGACCCGCCCGGCCGCAGCACCCGGCTGATTTCCGCCAGATCGGCCGTCGGATCAGGCAGATGCTCCAGCAGCCAGCTGCAAAAAATAACGTCAAACACCCCGTTAGCAAAAGGAAGGGGGTGGCTAAATCCCGTTACCCGCGGCAGTTTGGAAAGTCGATGCTCAACCAGCGACCGCCAATCGGGGTCCAGGTTGACGACTTGGGTCAGCGGAAAATCAAGCTGTTCAATTAAGCCGCCTCGGCCACCCCCTAAATCGAGCACCCGGCTGTCCTCTTTGAGGCGGCGGCGCACCAGATCGGCGTAAACCTCGGTTGCCGGCCGCCAACCTGGCCGCATCCTGCGAAAACGCTCGCGATAGCTGTTTTGTTGGTCGAGGGAAAGCATCAGGAGATTTTAGAGTTTAAAGTACAAAGTGAAAAGTTTAAAGCGCATAGAATTACAGAAAGGGGGTCATTACTTTTTACTTTGCACCATAAACTTTTTGCTTCAGTCCACTTAGCACCAGCTAAAAAGGTTCTCCCCAATGATGTAGATCGGCTACAATGAGCAAAAATTCCTTGAGGTGATGGTGTGAAACGTTTTTGGCTATTATCCTTCCTTATTATTTTACTGATCGCTTGTTCAACTCCCGGGCTCGAACTGGACCCGGTGCCAACCGTCCCGGTTTTAGAGCCGGCCGAACCAGAGCCGGTTGAACCTGCTCAGCCACCGGCCGATCCCACCGATCTACCGGCTGAGCCGACCGAGCCAGCAGCAGAGGCACCACCGGTTGAGCCCGCCGAGCCCTCGGCCGGGTCTGAATCGCCGGCTGGGCAACAGGCCGTCATTGATGAGGTGACGTTTGCCCCACCTCTCCCCCCACAACCATCGCTGGCCCGGGATCTGCCCACCGACAATCAGCGGGCTGCGGCCGATTCGCTGTTAACCAATCTGCCACCGGAACGGGACGATGTCCAGCTGGCTATCGCTTATCGTGGATTGGATGGGGCGCCCACCACTCAGCCTGAACCGGTTACCGAGCCGCTGCCGGTGGGCACCGTGCAGCAGCTGGTCATCAACAACACCGACGTCAACACCAATTCAGTGGTGGACGTGCGTTTGTTGGCCGTCAGCGATCACGCCTACTTCTGGTTTGACCAGACGCGCGGCAATAAAACACCGACGCAGGGAGAACTCGACGCCACGGCCGAGGCTTTTGACCAAATTTACGAGGACGTCGTGTTCTTCTTTGGCCAGGAAGATACCCCTGGCATTGACGGAGACCCGCGCATTCACATTGTGAGTGCCTCTCCCCTTTCCATTTGTAACGTCACCGAAGACACCTCACGACAGTGTGGCCTTCTAGGATACTTTAGCTCCCGCGATACCCTGCCCCAAAGCGTCGACCCGCAATCGAACGCCCGCGAGATGTTTGTCATGAACGGCAGCTACTTTGGGACGCTGACCTTCATCGACACCCTGGCGCATGAATTTCGCCACATGATCGAGGACAATTACGATACCAACGACATTGATTGGGAAGTTGAAGGCTCGGCCATGCTGGCGGAAGATCTGCTGGGTTTCTCTGAAGGGCCGATTAACCGGGCCAACGCCTTTTTGGCCAATCCGGATCAGCAGCTTAATCGCTGGACCGATGGCAATTCACTGCCGTACTATGGCCAGGGTTATTTACTCAATCGCTACATCTATGATCGCCTGGGCACCGACCTTTATCGTCAGTTTGCGACCAGCGATCTGCCCGGTTTGCAGGCGGTGACGGCCATCGCCCAGGAAAACAACCTTGATTTTACCGGTCTCGACCTGTGGCGAGATTGGCTGGCGGCCTCCGTCATTCACAATGAGCCGAATGTTGACGAGATGTATGAAATGCCCGAAGCGTTGGCAACCGCCCGCACTGAGGGGGTGAACAGCTTCCCCACCATTTATGAGACGACCGTCAATCAATACGCGGCCGATTATTATCAGCTGTTTGGTGATCAAACCGTCACCGTTGAATTTGTCGGCAGCACGCTTGTGCCGTTGATGAGCGCTCAGCCTGCTTCGGGTGAAACCATGTGGGTATCTAATCGGGCCAACAACAGCCATGCCCGGCTGACCCGCGCCTTTGATTTAACCAATGTGGAAGGCGCCACTCTGCAGTACAGCGTCTATCGAGATATCGAACTGGGATACGATTTTGGCTATGCTTCCCTTTCTCTTGACGGGGGGGTCACATGGCAGTCGCTCAACGCTGAAAATATGGATGGGTTGAAATTTACCGATAACCCGGCCGGTACGGCCCTGACCGGGCGTTTTTACACCGGCCGAGGTGAATATTGGGTTGAGGAAACGGTTGATTTGACGCCGTTTGTTGGCCAGGAAATCCACATTCGCTTTGAGTATGTGACCGACCCCATTCTCAATTTTGACGGGCTGGCGATCGACAACATTGCCATCCCGGAAATCGGCTTTGTTGACGATGTGGAAACCGATCAGGGATGGAATGCTGAAGGGTTTGTGCGGGCGACCGGCTATTTACCGCAGGAGTGGCACCTACAGCTGGTGACCTTTGTGGACGGCGTACCGGTGGTCGAGCAGATTGAGCTCAGCGCCGATCAAAGCGCCACGTTTGAGGTCGATCTCGATAGTTCAGGCGGCGGCCGGCCGATATTAATTGTGGCGGCTAACGCCCCGATGACCCTGGTGGATGGCCACTACCAGCTGGAAATTAATTAAATCAAGTTGGTTGCGAGCTTTATGAGCCGCCGAATAAATCCGACGGCTAAAAAAATCCGACGGCTAAAAAAATCAGGGAATAAAAAAAAGCACCCAATTCTGGGTGCTTTTTAATTCCATTTTGTTTGTAGAGCCGGGGGTTTTTCACCCGGCTATGAAATGGTGTCTTTAAGACCGCTTACCGTGAGTAATACTCAATCACCTGCGCAACTTCGCAGACGATTGGCACCTCTTCCCGCCGGGGGAGGTAAAGCAGTGCAAACGACATTTTCCCTTTATCCAGAGCGATATAATCTGGGGGGTAGGCGTTTTCGATCACGTCCTGAAACATTGACATCCGCTGACTTTTGGGGCGAACGTCAACCACATCGCCAACTTTGAGCTGGTATGAAGGGATATTGACCTTTTTACCGTTTACCTGAAGATGGCCGTGGTTTACATATTGACGTGCGGCGTAAATTGTTGGTGCCAGACCGGCGCGCAGTACGGCGGCATCCAGACGTGATTCCAGCATCTGTACCAGAATATCAACCGTATTGCCTTCTTTTTTGGCCGATTTGCGATAGTAATTGCGCATCTGACGCTCGTGAATGTTGTATTGGGAGCGCAAACGCTGTTTTTCCAGCAGCTGACGCTCGTAAGCCGAAATGCGGCCGCGACGATACTGCTTGGCTGGGCCATGTTGCCCTGGTGGATAAGACCGCTTCTCCATGATGCGAGCGGCCTTTGCCGTCAGCGGAATGCCGAGACGGCGGGATAATCTTACTTTTGGTCCTGTATATTTCATGCAATTTCTCCTAGAACTCTACAAACAAATGGATTACGCACAAAAAAGCGCGACCTGTTTCGCAGGTCGCACTTTAAAGTTTTCACAAGTTAATGGACTGACAATTATACGCTCTTTTCAGAGTACGTCAAATTTATTTGAATAGAATTGTTACGGGGCCGCGGCCGTGAGATCCACCGTAACCTCAACCCCATCGGTTACTTCCAAAATCCCCAAAACCGATGGCGGTTCGAAACCAAAGTCCGCCATAAATACAAACGCTTCGGCCGTGGCTGTCAGCGTCCGATCCTGCAGCTGGGCGGTAACGGTCCAGGTTACCTCCTGCGTGACCTCCCGGATTGTTAAATCACCGATGAGTTCAAATTCGACCTGTTCACCAGGCACATATGAATCGGGGAAAGCGGCCAGTTCGCGGGCCACAAAAACCGCATCGGGGAACAGGCTTGACTCCAGCCAATCGTTGCGAATCGCTTCATCACGGCGGTTGCTGTCGCTGGTCAGCGTGGATAGATCAACCGTAAAGAACCCTTCCCGCACAACCGGAACATCACCACTTAAATCGACGGAAATAGCGCCCTCGATGTCGTTTGTTACCCCGATGGCCGTTACAAATTGGACGTCACGGTTAAAAAATTCTTCATCAACGGAGTATTGAGCGGTCGAAGCCTCGGGTTGAACCACAAATGTTTCTACCCCACCGCGAAGGGGTGGTGCTTCCTCTGCTGATTCATCTTGCTCTGGTGCCGGATAAGAATCTAATTCAACATCGGCCGTTTCAACATCGGCCGGATAAGGATCGGAAGAAGGTGCAGCATCAACCGTCTCCGGTTCGGGATACGCTTCACCTGGGGATTGAGCTTCCTCAGCGGGCTCAACCGCGTCGGGGTTTTCGGTTGGTTCTTCAGCCGGCTGCAAGATCGCTTCCGGGGTTGCTTCTACCGGCTCGGTTGGCGGGGTCAGTTCTTCATTTGCACAGCCAGCAGCGATGATTAACACGACTACCAAAAGTAAATATTTATAATCAAAAAATTGCTTCACGATTCACCTCACTACTCAATATTTTGCAAACTTACGATCGATCTACCGCAGAGAGAACATTGTTAGAAGAGGGATTCCTGGGTTAAATCTGTCATCAATTAGTATGACATGAATAAAAGTATTCATGATCGTTCGGCCGGACTGTACTGATGGTGTGTTAGAACTGTCTATGAAAGAGGGAAGCGCTTATGCTATACGCGTAGAAACTCATGAAAGCGGATCAAGAGACGATCAACCTGACCGGCCGCGTTGCGACGGAAAATGATCGGCACCCGCTCGGCCGTAAAGGCCAGTGAATCTTGCGGATCAGCCGCTTCCAGCTGTACTGGGGTGCTCCAGCTCCCATAGCGGGCTTTCAGCCACAGCTGATCTTCGTGAATAAAGATCTTGAATTGCGATCCATAGCTGTACCACAAGCGCGCATTGGAGTTCCAGCCGGGTGTCGGCCGGAAGGTTCCCACCACATCGGGCCACACGGCCGGATTTTCCTCTGCTGCCTGGGGAAAAAGGGATTGATCATCATCGATCAAGGTGCGCATGATGTTGTAGGCAATATGAATGGGAGCGGCCGCGTTGGTGTTGGCAAATGCGTAAGCGGCCAAACCCAATTCGGGAGCGGCATAAAAAGCGGAGGTAAACCCCAGCCAGGCACCGTCATGAGAAACAACCAAATGCCCTCCCCAGCGCATGCGGCTTTCCAAAAAGTACCCCAGGCCCATCCCCGGCAGCCGTTTGTCCAGCTGAAAATATGGCTTAAACATCCTGCCCAGGCTGCCGGATCGAATAACCCCATTCCCGCCGTTGATCATCGCCCTGGCAAAATGGGCAAAATCATTGACCGTCGTGAACAGGGACCCATCGGCCATGGTAATAATATCAAAATCCCATACGGGTTTTTGATTTTCCCGCTGATTATAACCTACCGCCATATCGGTCATGACCCGATCACGCCGCAAAAAATCAGTGCGGGTCATTTGGAGCGGTTCAAATTGCAGCTCCAGCATGGCATCAGCAAAAGAGCGGCCGGTTACGTCGGCAACAAGCTGCCCCAAAGCGGCAAATCCGTGATTGGCGTACGCCCATTTGGTGCCGGGCGGGCTGTCACCCCGCAGACGATTGCCATAAAATTCCCCCAGCGGTTTTAGCGGTTTGCCAATCCGGCCGAGGCCAAAAAACGACCCTGGCTTTAAATAACTTGACAGAGGGGCCAATTCACCTAAGCCGGAAGTATGGGTTAACAAGTGACGGGTGGTGATAGGGTCATCGGTTGGCTGGCGCGGGTGCACTTTAAACGAGGTCAGATATTCATTGACCGGCCGATCTAGCTTGATTTGCCCCCGCTCTACGAGCTGCATGACTCCCACAGCGGTTAAGACTTTTGAAACCGAGGCGATTCGAAAAACCGTATCCGGTGTGACCGGATTTTTTTCTTCAACTTTGGCGACTCCAAACCCCTTGCTGTAGATAAGCCCGTCTGTTGAGACAATCCCCACACCCAATCCCGGTACGTTCTGGCGGCTCATGGTAGAGGTGATATTTTTTTCAATTTGCGTTACTTTTTTATCATCCAACCACATGATTTATCGCGCGCCTTTCTGAGGAAATTGCGATTAGCTTGCGTCTCGTGGGGATTGTAGCATAATTTCCCCCTTGTGCTGTGAATTGAAACATTTATCGTCTTAATTTTGTACAGAGGTAGAGATGAAAACGATACCCGTTATTCTGTTTGGCACCGGGGGGGTTGGCCGGGCTTTGCTGCGCCAGCTGATCGCATCGGAGAAGCATATTCAGGAGCGCAGCGGGCTGCGTTTTGAGGTGGTAGCGGTCGCGGACAGCCAACGCTGGCTGTTTGATCCGGCCGGATTGACGGCCGCCAAGCTGCATTCAATCGAGCAGGCCAAAGGGCAGGGAGATCCTTTGCCGGGTGGGAAGCCACGGCCGGATTCCCTACTGGCCGAAACAGATGTGGCCGGCGTAAGAAATGCCATCGTGGTCGACGTTACGGCCGCGGACGGGATGGAGCGCGTCTATCAACAAGCGCTTGATTTTGGCTATGGGGTCGTAATGGCCAACAAAAAAGTGCTGGCCGGCCCCTGGTCTTCGGCCGCCCAGTTTTATAATCACCCGGCCGTGCGGCATGAGTCTACTGTGGGAGGGGGGCAGCCGGTGATCGCCACGGCGCGCTATCTCGCCGATATCAACGATCATATTTATGCAATTGAAGGGCAGCTCAGCGGCACGCTTGGCTATTTGTGCCAGCAGCTCGATCATGATGTTCCGTTTTCCCAGGCGGTGGCCGAAGCCAAAAAAAGAGGGTACACCGAGCCCGATCCGCGGGAAGATTTGGGGGGACAGGACGTCATGCGCAAGCTGCTCATCCTGGCTCGACTGGCCGGGTGGCCGCTGGAAGCGGCCGATATCCGCGTCGAGTCGCTTTATCCGGCCAGCCTGGAAAACAGCTCCGTGACGGAGTTTATGGGTCAGATTTCGGCCGTTGATGAGCAGATGGCGACCCGAATAGCTGAAGCAAAAGCCGACGGCCAAACCCTGCGCTACATCGGCCGGATCACGCCTGAAGGAGGGCAGGTGGGATTACTCCCCATCGCCGCCGACAGCCCGCTGGGTGGTCTAAAATACATCAGTTTTCATACCGCCCTGTATGACGACGATCAACTCATGATTTGTGGCAAGGGGGCCGGTGTGGAAATGACGGCCGGAGGCGTATTGGGCGACATGATCGCCGTGGCCCGAGAGGTGTTTTAGGCGACCTATGCGTGTCTTGATGATCTCTAAGGCGTGTTTGGTAGGCACTTACCAAACGAAATTAGAGGCGTTGGCCCGTCAGCCGGACGTCGAGTTGGCGGTGATTGTGCCCGCCAGCTGGAACGATCCGGCCGGCCGAATCGAGCTGGAATTGGCGCATACGGAGGGGTATCAGCTTTGGGTGGATCCACTGCGCTTTAACGGCCGCTATCATTTTTACTCCTTTCCGACGCTGCGCCGCCGCCTAAAAGAGTTTGATCCTCACATCTTGCACATAGACGAAGAACCATACAACCTGGCTTCTTATTTGGCTCTGCGGCAGGCGCGGCGACAAGGGGTGCGCGCCCTTTTTTTTACCTGGCAAAATCTTTATCGGTCTTATCCGCCACCGTTCCGCTGGCTGGAAAATTGGGTCTTGGCCCACGCTGATTTTGCCATAATGGGCAATCAGGCCGCGGTAGACGTTTTCACCCGCAAGGGATACCGCGGGCCGCACCGCGTGATTCCCCAATTTGGCGTTGACGCGGACCTGTTTCCCTTTCGGGGAGCGAGTCCGGGGCAGACTGAGCGGCCGGATAAAACGATCGGATTCGCCGGCCGCCTGATTCACGGCAAAGGGGTTGATTTGCTGTTAAAGGCGATGGCCATAGTCAAAAATGAATTGGCCGAAGAAAATCAGCCGTTCAACTGGCAGGCGGTCATCGCCGGAAACGGACCGGCTCTGCCCGAGTTGGAGCGGCTGACCGGTGACCTGGGGTTAGGAGAACGGGTGCGTTTTATCGGAGGGATTCGTTCAGCAGAAATGCCGGCCTTTTTGCAAAAGTTAGATTTACTGGTGTTGCCCTCACGCACGTTGTCCAATTGGCAGGAGCAGTTTGGTCGCATTTTAATCGAAGCGATGGCCTCGGGCGTACCGGTGTTAGGTTCTGATTCAGGCGAGATCCCTCACGTGATTGGAGATGCTGGTTTGATTTTCCCTGAAGGGGATTTCGAGGCGCTGGCCGCTCAGATCCGACATGTGCTGGGTGATTCAACTCAGACTCAGATGTTGGCGGCTGCCGGTCGCGAACGCGTGATACAGCGTTTCACTCAGGAGCAGGTGGCCGTGGAAACGGCTGCAATTTATCAGGAAATGATGGAAAACTAAGCGATAGTAGAACGAAAACCCCGATCGTCATACAATTAAACGCATCATGGATAATTTGGCAGGATCGCAGCAGCAACCGCAAAACAATCCCCCACCGGCCGCCTCTCCTTCATCGAGACGGCTGTTTTTACGTATGTTGGGATACGTATTTTTGGGGCTGGCGTTTTTACTGCTGTTTTACGGCGCTGTTGCCTATTTTGCCTGGCAAACAGGTGAAGAGGATCGCGTGGCGGCTTTGGAAGAAAATAAACGGGAAACAATTGACCGGCAAATTGAATTGGCTACCGAGGATATCCAGAACGGCAATTTCCAGCTGGCCTTACGCCGCCTTGATTATGTGTTGGCCACCGAACCAGATAATGAAGCTGCTCTCAGATTAAGTGACGAGGCGGACACACAGCTGGTGCTCTTGTTGACCCCCACATTAACCCCGACAGCGCTTCCCACGGCCGACTCCACGCCGACGACCACCCCCGAACCTAGCAATCAGCAAACCCGTCTCGAATTTGAAGCGTTGGAAGATTTGATTGATGATCAGTCATGGCTGGAAGCGGTTGAATCATTAGAGTCTTTTCGTCAAACTTATCCCGATTATCGCCGAAGGGATGTTGATGAAATGTTGTACGATGCCTACATCAATTATGGGCTGACGCTGACGCGCAGCGTTGAAATTGAGCGTGGGGTTTACTATCTAAATTTAGCGGCCGAACTGGGGGATTTATCTGAAGAGGTGTTGGGAGAAATCTTTTGGGCCGAACAATATTTGGAAGGTATCGTCTTTTTTGGTATCGATTGGGAAGCGTATCTGTCGTATTTTCGGCCGATGTGTGAATTTGCGCCACTTTATCAAGACTCTTGCGGCAAGCTGGCCGAAGGACTTCTCGCTTATGCAGAGCAATATTCGGCCGTGCAGGATTGGTGCCCGGCTGAAGCGCTTATTCGAGAAGCTCTGACAACCGGGGAAGTCGCGTATAATGATGTTGAATCTCAGCTGACGGCGGCCACAGAATTTTGTCTGGCGGCCACGCCAACACCGGAGGTCGATTTAACAGCTGCGCCCCCCCTTGATGGTAGCGGGGTGATAACGAATACGTTTGAAAACAACAGCTTTATTCCTCCGGTGGGCACGATAGAGCCAGAACCCTAGTTAGAATAAATAGGCCGCAAGCCGGCCGAACTTTGTAAAAAGTACTCATGGCGGAACTCAACGAAACGCTTAGCGAACGCGAATTGGATGTCCTGGCCTTGGTTGTAAAGGGTGCTTCAAATAAAGAGATTGCTCAAGAGCTCTTTATCAGCCCCAATACGGTGAAGGTTCATTTGCGCAATATATATACCAAGCTTGGGGTATCAACCCGAACTGAAGCTACAGTTGCCGCTGTTGAGAAGAAGTTAATCACGTTAAGCGGAGATATCTCACTCTCTGAGGCTGAATCCGAGGCTGAAAATAAAGATCTAGAAAATTTAAATGAAGATCAGGCGGCGGAAATATCGCTGCTGACTTCTGAGACGGATCCTTTGCCTAATGTGGAGAGTCAGACCGAAGTTGATGTGGCCCAGGAACCGGACAGCACAACCTCGTCAGCCGGCCGGTGGTTGTGGCCGGTGATCACCCTTCTGGCCATTGTCGTCGCCCTCGTGTCGGTTTTTGCCCAAAGATTGCCGGGTTTAACCGAAGAAATCACCGCAACGGAAACACCTATTCCCGAAGAAGATGTGCAAATTCAAGATACGCGCTGGTTTGTAAGCCAGGCTGTGGATCAACCGGTCTGGGGCGGAGTGCTGGTGAATTCAGGGGTTGACCTTTATCAAATTGGCGGTCTGGGAGCAGATAACGAGGTCACCGACCGGGCCATCGTATACGATTCTTCCACCCGAGAATGGAGCGCCATCGCTTCGAAACCAACCGCTGTCAGCGATGCCGGTGGGGTCAATTTGGGGGGAATTGTTTACCTGGTTGGCGGTAAAGACGCTGAGGGAAACCCGGTGAATGTGGCTGAGGCTTACAGCCCGTCGGATAATCTTTGGGGGTCGGTAGCCGATCTGCCCCAACCTCGATATGGAGGATTGGTTGTAGAGGACGGCGTCAATTTATACTATCTGGGTGGACACAATGGGGATGAGGTGGTCGATGATGCCTTTGTTTATGATCCGGCCACCAATGGATGGCGAGCTTTGCCGCCGCTTCCGGAACCGCAAGCTTACGCGGCCGGTGGATTTATGGAAAACAGCCTTTTTGTAGTGGGCGGTGAAAATGAAGATGGGATACTGGATATTTGCCAACGCTTTGATTTACAGCTTGAGAGTTGGAGCGAGTGTCCCCCCCTTTCACAGCCGCGGACTCGGGCTGGAGCGGCTGTGGTGCTCAACAAACTTTATTTGTTGGGAGGGGAAACCGAAGCGTATTTTGGCGAATTACTTGACCCCAGGACTGGAGTCTGGCAAATTATCAACGTCCCCATGTTAACCGCCGACGGCGCGTCCGACTGGATGTCACCAGGCGTGACCAACATCGCAGCCAAAATTTATCTGATCGGCGGCCAGCTGGCGACCGGTACGGTTAACGACAACACATATGTATATGCGCCGCTCGTCTATCAATCATTTTTGCCGGCCACCGAAGCAGGTGAGGCTCCAGAGCCTTAAATCCGATAATTAGGGATATTTTCACATAAAAAATAGGGAGGAGTGGACTATCTTCTCATTTTGTAGTTGGCGCATGAGCCTTAAAATAGAGTAGGCGATAAGGATATTAGTAATGGTGATTGGTCAGACCAAGCTGTTTTATCATCCGGATGTTGCTTCCGCCCTGGCGAAAAACCGGCCGGTTGTTGCCCTGGAGAGCACCGTGATTACTCACGGGCTTCCATATCCGCAAAATGTTGAGACAGCCAGGTTGATGGAAAGCGCCGTCCGTGAGACAGGGGCTGTTCCCGCAACCATTGCCATTATTTCTGGCCAGATCTGGATTGGATTAACAGCAGAACAAATTGAGTTTCTAGGCCAGCTGCCGCACGAGGCGGTGCGAAAGTGCAGCCGCCGCGATCTCCCTTTGGCCTTGGCCGGTCAGGAGCACGGGGCGACAACCGTGGCCGGTACGATGATCCTGGCTCACAGAGCCGGTATTTCTGTTTTTGCCACAGGTGGCATTGGCGGGGTTCATCGAGGTCATCCGTTTGATGTCAGCGCAGATTTAGAAGAACTCAGCCGCACGCCGGTAACAGTGGTGTGCAGCGGGGCGAAATCGATCCTCGATTTACCGGCCACGTGTGAGGTGCTGGAAACCAAAGGGGTTCCCGTTTTAGGGTATCAAACCGATACCCTACCGTCGTTTTTTTCGCGGTCCAGCGGACTGCCGGTGACCAAGCGGGTGGAAACGGCCGCAGACGTGGCTCAAATTATCCGCGCTCATCAGCAGCTGGAGTTGGAGAATGGCGTTCTGGTCACCGTACCGGTGCCTCAAGAGGATGCGCTCCCTGAAGCATATGCGGAAGAGGTGATTGATCAAGCGATCACCGCTGCGGATGCGGCCGGTATCGATGGCCCAGCGGCCACCCCGTGGATTTTGGCCAAACTGGTCGAAATCAGTGAGGGGCGGACGGTTCAAGCCAATGTGTCGCTCCTCAAAAATAACGGCCGCACGGCCGGCTTAATTGCTGTGGCCTTAAGTGAAACCAATTGAAATGTTGTATTTTACAAGTTAAAAAATAAATTCATTGCATAATTGGGTTGTACAACCGTTATGGCTAAGAAAAAAGGGCAAAAAGCCGACAAAATCGAGCAGTATAAAAACCAGCTCAAGAAAATTCTGCAGAAAGAGTTTCGGGCGTGGCGTTTTCGCGCGTGGCTTTGGCTGGCAATCATTTTAGGTATCGGTGGCGGCGGCTTCTGGTTCTTCCGCACCCAGCTGCGCCAACCCCCCATGGAGTGGGTCTCGGAGCTTACTTTCTTTGCGGCGTCTATTTTTGTGCTTTTCTTTGTCCTGTTAGCGATGGTTAACGGCCGGCAGAGACGACTCAATTTTTTGATTGCCGATGCCGCCCAAGAAGAGTACGGATACCTACGCACCGGAATTAAACGCGCCAAAGCGCTGCAGGAGTTGGCGACCACCCTACGAGCCACGTTAAGCGTTGAACGCGTGCTGGATTCTGCCCTAAATGTTTGTACGATGGGGCTGCAGGAAATGGGAATTCCCGAAAAGCATATTGTAGCCGGGATTTTGCTTTACGAGGAAGGCAAGCTGGTCATCGTCGCCCATCGACGGCTACATCACGACTTAAATAGCGAAATTACCGAAGAAGTAGGGGCGATCGGTGATGCCCTTACCCAAGCTGAACCGGTGATCACAAACGAGCCGGATTCCGATCCCAGCCTGTCATCCTTAGGTGGTTTGCGGCGGTGTGAAACGGTGGTTTGTTTACCGCTGCGGGTCGGTTTTAATTTATTCGGGGTGATGCTTGTCGGGAGTGAAGTTAAGATTCAATTTAGCGAAGAATATATGGATCTGTTCCAGGCGGTGGCCGATCAGGCGGTGATCGCCTTACAAAATGCCCAGCTTTATCAAAACCTCGAACAGGAAAAGCAGCGGCTAATTGAAGCGGAATCAGAGGCACGCAAAGAGCTGGCCCGCGATTTACACGACGGTCCGACCCAAAGCGTTTCGGCTATTGCCATGCGAATCAATTTTGTGCGTTCACTGCTTAACGTGAACGCAGAACAGGCGATGACCGAGCTGTTCCAAATTGAAGAATTAGCCAATCAAACCGCCAAGGATATTCGCGGTATGTTGTTTACGCTGCGGCCGCTTATTTTGGAGACTCAGGGTTTAGGTCCGGCAATTAATACCTTGATGGAGCAAATTGAAGAAGATTCAAATATTCAAACCCGCTTGTTTGGCAGCGAAGTCAGCGATTTGCTCAACCCCAAAGCGCAAGGGGTCCTTTTCTACATTATTGAAGAAGCACTCAATAACGCCCGCAAATATTCCCAGGCAGATTCGCTTGAAGTTCGTTTCTGGCAGGAGCAGGATCTCTTTGTGGCCCGCATTCAGGATGACGGTGCTGGTTTTGACGTAGAGAGCGTAACCGGTGATTATGAAAGCCGGGGCAGTCTGGGCATGGTCAACATGAAAGAGCGGGCTGAGATGATCGACGGCTCGATTCGCGTAGATTCTCAACCAGGCCGCGGGACCGCCATCACGGTTGTGGTGCCGCTTGATAAACAGGGTATTCGCGTTTAAAGTCCGAAAGCTTTTTCATTTCTTCCTCATCATCCCTTGAAACACGATTAAAAATTTGCTTTAATTTCCCGTTGTGAAACGGTTTATATCTGTTTGGCAAATCATTATCGGGCAGCCGGCCGTCTGGTTGAGCGGTAGCTTCATCGCTTTCCTACTACTTGTTCTGCGCATGCCCCTCCTGTCGTATTACAATCAAACAGTAGACGCACGCAGATTTTTCCCTTCCCTCAATCAAGGGTTACGGTTTGTTCTGCTTCTAAGTGCCCTCTTTGTCTGCTACTGGATGATCATTCGGCTGATCAACCAGGGGGCGTGGCAGCCTTCCATCCGCGCGGTCTTTTTTGTCTCTATCCCTCTTTCGCTGATGGCCCTGCTGCTTTATCCTTTTAATGCCAACGATATCTATCGCTACGTCATTCGCGGTCGGATCACGGCGGTTTACGGTGGAAATCCATTTTTAGAGCCGCCCAGCGCTTTCCCTGCAGAGCGGTTTAATACCCTCGCCGGCGAATGGGTTGATTATACATCGCCGTATGGCCCTCTATGGGAAGCAGTGGCTCCGCTGCCTGTTTTGCTAACGCCCGATTCCCCACTGGGACAGCTAATTGGGTTCAAGGTTTTGACCGTCGCGGCTCATCTTTTGGTTGGGCTGCTGCTTTATACCACCTGGCAAAAGGACCTCGTTGATCCTCAGCAGGCCCTCACCCGCACGGCCGCCTGGCTGTGGAATCCAGGCTTGCTTCTGATCTTTGCGGCTGATGGGCACAATGACTCGCTGATGATTTTGTTTTTGGCGGCCGGGTGGATTGTGCTGCAGCGCGGGGTGGTGGCCCAAAGGTGGTCCATTGCCGCGGCCGCCATCATTTTGATGTGGCTCTCACCCATGGTCAAGGCGATTGGTCTGCTGCCAATGCCCCTTTTTGCTTTGTACGCCTTAAAACAATTTTCTGACTGGTCGAGCCGCTTAAAAATTATTTTGGTCAGCAGCCTGGGTATTATAGCCCTGACCTTTTTGCTGTTTTTGCCGTTCGGCTCGCCCCTCGATTTAATTGCCCGTCTGGTTGAAGAAGCGTCTGCCGGGGCTTCCTTCACCCCGGTCACTCTTGCAATGCTGCTGCAGGCTGAGCATGGATCCATCACCTTTTTGTTGTGGGAAAGGATCTCGCTGAGCGGAACGCTTTTAGGCGGCGTTTGGGTGATGTGGCGGGTTTATCGCGGCCGATATCCCCTCCAGGCTGCAGCTGACTTCTTTCTCATTTATCTGCTCTTCGCCTATAACTTCCGCTTGTGGTACACCGCCTGGCCGTTTGTCTTTTTGCTGCTGGATCGGCAAACCACCTCCGCCCGTCTTTTCGCCGGTCATCTATTTCTATTTGCCGGTCAGGCAAGCGTGTTTATCTTTAGCCACCTCTGGTATTACTCCTACGATCAAGAAACGTTGGCTTCTTATCAGGTCGGGATCCCATTTGTCTTCATTTTGCCCCCGCTGGTTGGATGGGTGTGGAGTAGGATAATTGCTAATTACTAATTGTTAATCGCTCAAGGTACATCAACCGCGCACCGAAATCCCAGCGTAGCGCGCGAAACGGTCGGGTCAAAAAAGCCGCGAACCGTATTGCCGATCTCATCCTGCCGGGAGAACCATGAGCCGCCTCGTAGGGATTTAAATTCCCCTTCCGGAGGGCCGCCCGGATTGACCTGGGTTGCTTCCTGATAATAATCGCGCGCATACCAATCATTGACCCACTCCATCGCGTTCCCCAGCATGTCGGCCGCCCCAATCCACGACCGGCCGGCCGGATAGCTGCCAACCGGCGCGGTGTCGAGATGGCCGTCATCGATTGTTTGATCTCGCCCGTCTCGCGGACAGTTGCTTTCACAGTAGTTGAGCAGGTTTCCGTCAAATTCATCCCCCCACGGATACAGGGTGCGCTGCAGCGTTTCCGGGTTATAGCCGGCCGCGCGCTCCCACTCCGCTTCGGAAGGAAGCCGTGCTCCCCGCCATTCACAAAACGTTTCGGCCTGATACCAGGTCACAAAAACGACCGGATAATCGTTAAACTCCGCCGCGCCATAATATGCCGGATGATACGAAGCGTTGGCCCGACTGGGCGAGTTACAAATTCCTTCGGCCACGCACAGCTCATATTGGCTGTTGGTCACCTCGGTTTCATCGATGTAAAACGGATCGAGATTGACCAATATGGACGGCTGCTCGTTCGGTTCCCCATCGTTGTTGCCCAGCCGGAAAACCCCACCCGGCACAAAAAGCATGCGCATCCCGGTTTCCACCAGCAGCGGCGCAGGGGTTGGGGTTGGGGCTTCGGTTGCCAGAGGGGTGGGGGTGTCGGTTGGGGCGATCGCCGTCAGGGCGCTAATCACCTGGGATTCAACGGTGGCGGTGGCCGCTTCTTCGCTGCCTCCCACCAAAGTGGCCTGGTTGAGCTGGAACCAGCCGTAAATAACGGCCACCAGGACGAGCAAAATGCCGACCAATCCCCAAATCGTGCGGGTTTGAATTTGTCGCCGCCGAGAGACCGGCCGCTTGTGAAAACCGGATGGCCGCCTGGCTTCCGGTTTGGCCGCTTCTCGCTGATCAGACTGCTGCAGGGTGGCGGTTGCCAAATCACCACCGGCCGGTTTCTTGAGCCCCTTGACAAACGCTTCAACGGAATCTGGCCGCAGTTCCGGCCGCATGGACATCGCCTTATTGGCCAATATCGACAAATAGGGGGCTACCTGGGGATTGAGCTCGCGGGCACCGTTCAAAAGCTCCAGTCCACTTTCCCGCTTAAGCGATGAAGGCGGTTTGACCCCGGTCATTAAGGTGTAGAGAATTGCCCCCAGGGCATAAACATCAGAACGGGGTTCGGCATCGAGCTGTTTCGCCTGTTCTGGGGCGGCAAACGCCGGATCTCCGGCCGGGATCCCCAATCCCGGCAGCCCCGTGTCCACAACATAAAGCCGCCCATCGGGCGTTAGACGCAAATTGGCCGGCTTCAAATTGAGGTGCATCTGTTTCTGATCGTGCAGATAGGTCAGCGGTGCGGCCGTTTTCGCCAGCCAGCCGGTAATCAATTCGGCCGGGAGCGGTCCATACTGTTCGAGCAGACGCTGCAAATCCACCCCTGGAATATATTCTGAAATTAAAAAGTAGCGGCCGTCCTCGGCCACAAAGGAGTCGAGCACTTTGGGAAGCTGGCGGTGATCGAGGCGGGTTAATCGTTGGACTTCCTCTCTGAACAGCCGTTCGATACCCGGTTCGATATTTTCATACAGCTTGACGGCCACCTCCCGCTGGTCAACCTCGTCCCAGGCGCGGTAAACCGCCCCGGCCGGCCCGGAGCCAAGTAGTTCAACGATGCGATACCGTTCGGAGAGGAGGTCGTTGGGAAAAAGCATAAGACGTCAGACTACAGACTTCAGACCACAGAAGCAGCCCTGAAGTCTGTGGTCTGTGGTCTGTAGTCTTCTAGGTGACTTGAATTTGCGAACCTCGCGTCGTTTTAATGACGTCGATCCGATTGGGAAAAGCGTCGCGCAGTTCGTCGATATGGGTGATGATTAAAATGCGTTTAAAATCGTGCTGAATAATGTTGATCGCTTCAATCAGCCGCTGCCGGCCGGTTGGATCCTGACTGCCAAACCCTTCATCGATCACCAGCGTGCGCAGCCGGGCGCCGGCCCGCTTGGCCAAAATTTGCGACAGGGCGATACGGATGGCGAAGTTGACCCGAAATTGTTCCCCACCGCTAAAATTCTCATACGGCCGAGTGCCAGCATTGTCGGCGATGTGTATATCGAGCGTTTCCGCCGTGGCATCCCGGCTTTTGAGCTGCCGCTGGGTTTCAAAACGCACCTGCATTTGCCCATCTGTTAGACGCTCCAAGAGCAGATTGGCCGCGTCTTCGATCTCGGGCAGCGCCTGTTCGATGAGCAGCGCCTGTACCCCATCGCGGCCGCACGCCTTTTCTAATAGCCGCAGTCGCTGAATCGAATGGGTAATCCCCGCCCGTTCTTTTGACAGCTTGAGCTTGCGATCCTGCTGGGTATCGAGGATGGCCAGATCCTGCTCCGCCCGGCCGACACGCCGGTTGGCGGCGATTTCTTTTTCGCGGAGGGCGTTAATTTCTCGCTCGAGGGTTATCAAATCGGTTGCCCCATCCGCCGTGAGAGCTTGCAGGGCGGCCGCGGCCGCCTCATATTGACTGCGCGATTCCGCCGCGACAACTTCCTGATCGGCAATTTGAGCAGCCATTGACGCGGCGGCTTTATCCAGAGCCTCCGCTTCAACCTGCGCTTTGTCTAACCGCTGCTTCTCGGCCACCGCCGGCCGCAGTTGATCGCGCTGGGCAACGGCCTGTTGATGATCGGCGCTTTTATAGCCAATGGCGTTTAGCTGCTGTTGTAACTCATTTAATTGAGCGGCAGCTTCAGGCAAAATTTCCCCGCTGTCGAGGGTTTTTTGTACGATCTGGATTTCTTCTACCCCGTTTTCCTGCCACGTCCGTTCAACCCGATCAATTTCTTCCAGACGGCTCTCCAGGCGGGTCATCTGCGTCTGAATGGCGCGCTCTTCTTGCTCGAGCGGCCGCTGACCTTTTACACTGTCTTCAAATCGCTTGATTTCAGCAACCGCGGCCGGCAGCCGCGTTTTGTGTTCTTCATATCGTTCTCGGCGACCCTTGCCGTCATCGATAAGCTCGGCAATGACCTCTTCCCGATGGCTTTCCGTGAGCGGCTGACCACACAAAGGGCAGCTGCCTTCAGTGGAATTGCGTAGGCGGCGGATACGGTCACGCAGGTTGTCCATCTCCTCTTCCAGAACCTTCTGTTCGCTTTCCCGGCTGATTTTTTCTTCCTGCAGCTGTTTGATTTGCTCGCTTATTTTCGCCAGATCAGCCAGTTGGATCGCAATTTCAGTGAAGCGAATTTCCGCTTTTTTGCGCTCGTCGTGGATGTGCCCGCGTTCAATATCGAGTTTTTCAACCTGACGCAGCTGGGCCTCGAGGGTTTTGAAGCGCTCAGTCAGACGGCTTTTTTCCTGGGCGATGGCCAGCTCGTGCGGCTGCATGGCCTGTTTGATTTCGCTGTATTGATTTGCCTGAAGCTGGAATTGATCCACGGCGGTTTGGACTGCTTCGAAGGTCGTGAAGCGGGTTGTGATCTCTTCGCTGCGATCCAGCAGCTCCGTCAACGTTTGGCGCTCGGCCGTTTGCCGCTGATGATCGGCCCGCCAGCGTGCCAGCCGCTGTTCTTCACGAGCCAGGTTCTCTTTTGATTGGACCAGCTGCTCTTTTTGGCGCTGAATCGCCTCGTCGGCCCGCCGAGCCTGGGTCAGAAGCTGTTCCTGAACGGCCAGCTGCTGGGCGACCACCTTGTATTCAGCCCGGGCGGTTTCCAACGCCTGCAGGCGGGCCGGTTCTTCCGCCAGCTCGAGCTCGATCTCCCCCAGCTGGGCATCGAGCACCGTGAGCTGGGTTTCCTGCAGCTTGCGTCGTTCGGCCGCCGCCGCCTTGTAGCTTTCCCATATGCTGACCCCCAATAAATCAGCCAGAATCTCTTTTCGCTTGCCGGCCGTTTTGGTCGTGAAGGCATCCGCCTGCCCCTGCAGCAGGAAGCTGGCGTTGGCAAAGGTTTCATAATTCATGCTCAGCAGATCGACAATCGTTTCATCTGTTTCCCGCCGAGTTGAACCAGTTAACGCTTTCCAATTTTCGAGCGACTCGTCTACCGCCAGCTGCAGCTCCACCGTCATCGCCCGCTTAACCTTTTTGCGGCGGATGATGCGATAGGTGACCGTTTCCAGCGCAAAATCCAACACCACTTCGGCCGTGTCTCCATTGCGCGCGGCAATGCGATTGACCACATCGTCATCGCTGCGGCTGCGGCTTTGACCGAATAACGCCCAGGTCATGCTGTCGAGAATGCTCGACTTGCCGGCCCCGTTGCGGCCGGAAATGCAGGCCAGATGCAGCCCGGCAAAATCGAGCTCGGCCGTCTCTCGATAGGATAAAAAGTTGGTTAGGGAGAGTCGCAGGGGGATCATCTTTACGGAAAGAGGCGCCGGGTTTTTACTTCGGTTACCGAGTCATCTTTATAGCGATAGAGCATTGCCGGCCGACCTTCTCCTTCGGAGGTGCGGCGGCCGGTCTCCTCGATCACCCCGGCGGCTAAAATTTTGCGGCGAAAGTTGCGCTTATCGAGCTTTTCGTCGAGCACAATTTCATACGCCCGCTGCAGCTGGGAAAGGGTAAATTGGTCGGGCAGCAGCTGAAAGCCCACGGCCGTATACTCCAGCTTGTAGCGCAGACGCTGCAGGGCATACTCGAGAATTTCGCTGTGGTCAAACGCCAGCTGCGGCAGCGTTTTGAGGGAGTGCCAGGCGGTGGCTTCTTCAAATTCACCCGGCTGATGAGAAATTGAGGAGAAGGGCACCAGGGCAAAATAGGCCACTGATACAACGCGCGAGCGCGGGTCTCGAGCGACCGAGCCAAACGTGTACAGCTGCTCGGTATAAACCTCGGTGACCCCGGTTTCCTCGGCCAGCTTCCGCGCCGCCGCTTCATCAAGCGACTCGTCAAGGTTCATAAAACCGCCGGGAATCGCCCATAACCCCTGAAAGGGAGGGGTTTTGCGCTTGATAAGCAATACGTGTAGATCATTTTCAAATAGAGAAAAAATGACCACGTCAACGGCCACGGCCGGCCGCTCTTCTGTTGGGGGTGAATAACCGTTTCCCACAGACACCAAGACCTCCTCAATGGCTTTTGTGTCGAAAGCGCACTAACTTGTCTGCATTGTAGCCCAAATGTTCCGAAAAGGGAAAAGGGTTTGGGGTTGGTTAAGAATCATTGACAATTGACCATTGACAAATGATGATTGGTTATTAGTTATTAGTATATTCGTTTATTGGTTTAATCTGCTGTTGTCATTTTGCGGTTGAATTTTTGATTAGAATGACTCATCATTCATACAATCCACCCTCTTTACACTTTCAACTCAGCACTTTCAACTCAGCACTCAGGACTTGACCCCTTGGAGGTAAAATGGACCGAATCAAAGTGATGGAACTCGTGCGCTCGTACCAGGTGGGTGAAATCCCGCGGCGAGATTTTCTAAAAAAAGGGGCCGCAGCCGTGGGGAGCCTGGCTGCCGCTAATTCCCTACTGGTAGCCTGCGCCCAATTTCCCAACGACAACCCCCCACCGGTGGTTGACGAATCTCAGCCGGCCGCTTCGGTGGGATTGGAAGAAGCAGGTGAATTGACGGCTGGCGTGGTCGAGTATCCCGGACCCAACGGGAAAACGCTCATGGGATATCTGGCTCAACCGTCGGCCGCATCTGCACAAAAAGCGGTCATCGTCATTCAGGAGTGGTGGGGGCTCAACGATCATATCAAAGATGTGGTCCGCCGCTTTGCCGAAGCCGGCTTTGCCGCTCTGGCGCCGGATTTATACGATGGACAGGTGACGACAGAACCGGATGAAGCCCGGAAGCTAGCCATGGAGCTCGACACCGCGGCCGCCGTGGCCGAAATCGGATCGGCCATTGATTATTTGACCGGATTAGATACGGTTGAGGGTGACAAAGCCGGTATCGTCGGTTTTTGTATGGGTGGGGGTCTGGTCGCCCAATCCGCTCTGTCACTCTCCAATATGGGTGCTGGCGCGGTTTTTTACGGCCGGCCGTTATCAACGGAAGAGGCCAAAACGGTCACCGCCCCGATGTTGGGCTTTATCGGCACCAACGACGGGATCACGGTTGAATCGATGGAAGCGATGCACGCCGGTTTTGCAGAAAGCGGTTTGCCCAACGAACTGCACGTTTATGAGGGGGCGCAGCACTCCTTTTTTAACGATACGCGAGCCAGCTATGATGCGGACGCTTCGGCTGACGCCTGGACCCGAACGCTCAATTGGTTTAACACTCACCTATAATTTCAAGAATTTAGCCAAAACAGACCGCCAAGCCCCCCTCCCCAATTCAGTTGAAAGGCGGACAGGTCAAGCTTATGGTCAAACAGGGCATGGTGGATCAATCTTGCGCCGTAGGGCCGCAGCATGCTGCGGCCGATCCATCTCCCCCGACAGGATACATAGCGGTTAAACATTAAATCATTCACCATGGAGCAGAAGGCCATGGAAGGCAACCC
>JASJCR010000045.1 GCA_030065875.1 Ardenticatenaceae bacterium
CAGCCAAAACAAACCAACAAACACCCCTCCCCGATTCGGAGAGGGGCTGGGGGAGGGGTAAGTTAATCGATAAAAGACCCACCCCCTAACCCCCTCCCGCGTCGGGAGGGGGCTAGGGGGAGGGGAGTTCGTCGAACTGTTTAAGAGCAGAATTTTACCTGTCCGCCCTTGAATCAACACCGGGAGGGGCTGGGGGAGGAGTATAACTAATAATCTCTACCCACAGTTGCCTTGAATAAACGCCATATCTTCTATTTACGCTACAATATCCCCATGCCCAAACACCCCAAAAATATCCCTCTCTACCATCTGCCTCACACCTCAAGGCTCGGTGTCCCTCTCATAATCGGGCAGCTCGATCCGCAGGAATTTGCGTCCGGTGGTTCAATACCCGATCGCCATTCGTTCTACACGATCTTCTGGTTCCTCAGCGGTGAAGGAATTCATCACATCGACTTTGAACCTTATCCCATTCAAAAAGATTCCCTTTTTTTGATGCAGCCTGGACAAACACACTTCTTTGAAATGAAAAGCTCCCCTACCGGGTACAAGCTCTTTTTTGACGAGTCCTTCCTGGATGGCCAGCTGGCTAGAACAACAGCCGAACTGTTTCGCCTGGCGGTTCACCGGCCGGTTTATAACCTCTCTTCCTTCGAATGTGAAAAGCTCCACCCATACTTTTCACTGATTCAGCGTGAATTTAAGCTGCACGAACCCCATCAACATTTGATCCTGCAGCAGCTGCTGACCATCATCCTGCTGCAAATCCATCCGCTGTTTCAGTCAAAAAACGGTCGCCAACCACAAACCCTGACCGGTGATTTTCAAACAATGGTTGAAGAGCATTTCCACCAATTTCATCGGCTCGCTCCCTATGCTGACCGCTTAGGGGTGACCATCGATTACCTATCAGAATGTGTCAAACGCGATTTAGGTTTCCCGGCCTCGATTCTCATTCGCCGCCGGCTGCTGGCGGAAGCAAAGCGGCTGCTGGCCCATTCACATCTCACAGCGGCCGAGATTAGCCGCGCCCTGGGCTTTGTCGATCGCGCCTACTTTAACCGCTTTTTTAAGCGAGAAGCCGGCCTGACCCCGATCAACTTTCGCAAAACCTTCCGGGAAAAGTACAACATCGGCCGGTAAAAACCCATTTTACACTCTCCTTTTTTCCTTAAAATGAAAATTGGATTTGATGGATGAGGCTATAAAAAAGGAGATAAGTAAATGGATTTAAAATCTTTGTTGAAGCCCTCAGCCGAACGGTATGATTGGGCATTAACGATTATCCGCATTATTGTAGGCTTAATATTTTTTATGCACGGCTGGCAAAAGCTTTTTATGATGGGCATCCCCGGGGTTGGTGGATTCTTTGGCAGCCTGGGCATTCCCGCGGCCGGATTCATGGCCGCCCTGGTCACCTTCTTAGAGTTATTGGGGGGCCTGGCTCTGATTCTGGGCGTTGCCACCCGCGTGGTCGCCGCTCTACTGGCGATCAATATGCTTGTTGCACTGCTGCTTGTTCATTTAGCCAATGGCTTCTTCGCCAGCAACGGCGGCTATGAATTTGTGCTGATTTTAATGGCCGCTTCGGTCGCCTTTGTTCTCTCTGGCGCCGGCTCGATGTCAATCGATGCCCGCCTGTCCACCTAACCCCAAAATCCCAACCTAATTGACAATTGACCATTAAATATTGATTATTGACATTTGGCGCGGCTCGCCGCGCCCCCCCCTTTATTGCGGCCCATCCTCACGGGGTGTACAATCACCGCATGTCCCAAAACGCGGTCGTTACATCATACTCCCTCGACAACCTAGCCCATGAATGCCAAAAAGAAACGGAGCGGTTTTACAAATCAGGCAGTTCTGATGATCGCTTCTGCTTTGAACTGTTTCGCCGGGCAATCGTAGATCGGCTGCAGCAGGCCTGGGAATTAATTTTCTCCCAATATACCCCCCTCGTGACCGGGTGGGTGACCCGCCATCCTGCTTTTCATCAATCGGCCGAAGAAAGGGAGTATTTTGTCAATCGCGCATTTGAGCGCATGTGGCACGCCATGTCGCCGGAAAAATTCTCCCGGATGGCCAATCTAAAAGCGCTGATCAGCTACCTGAAATTGTGTGTCCATGCGGCCGTCATCGAGCATGTTGAACGACGCACCAATAAGGCTGAATGGTCCGAAACCGACATGGAAAATGACGTCAACACATACAGCAGCGGTGATACCGCTTCATCGGCCGTTGAATCCGCCATGACCGCCACCACCATTTGGGAATTGATCTCCCAGGTCGCAAAAGACGACACCGATCTGGTCCTGGCCCGCTGCTCCTTTGTTTATGACATGAAACCTGCTGAGGTCGTCGATCATTACCCCGAGCTGTTTGCAGATGTCAAACAAGTTTACCGTCAAAAAGAGAATTTGCTGGCTCGACTCAATCGCCATGCCGGATTACAGGCAATTTTGGCCGGTCATGCCTGAATATCGAATTTTAAAGGGTTTATCTCGATAGAATACAAAATTTGGCCTCCCCAAATAAAGAGGATAGATGAAACAAAACGGAAGGGGATTGGAGAGGCCCTGGAGAGAACCGATGAGCATAGAACAGCAGCTTCAAAGCCACCTCTTTCGCTTCGACTGCCCCGATCCCCTAAGCCTGGGTGAATATCATTTTGGCCTGCTGGACGCCCATTCGCGGCGATCAGTGCAGGGTCATTTATCTTTGTGTCCCTTGTGCCGGCGAGAAGTCGCTCAGCTGGCCGGGTTTCTGGCCCAAACGGCGGATCCCGTTCCTCAGGGTGAGGCCCGCCAATCTCTTCTGGAACGCATTAAGGTCTTTGTGGTGGATATTCTGGCCCCCAGCAGTAGTGACCTGCTGCCCAACGCCGCCTTCCGCGACAGCGATGAGCAAATGTTCGACCAAACTCAATTTCGGGTGCATCGGGCCGGTCAATACCTGGTTAGTCTCAGCCTGAAGAACCAGGGCAATGGTCAACAAACCATTGTTGGTGATATCGCCAACGTCAATGACCCGGCCGATGGCTTCACCGATTGGGCGTATCACTTCTGGCAGGAAGGGATGCTCAAACAGGTGTCGCCGCTTGATGAAACCGGTACGTTTATTTTAGAATCAGCGAATACTGATCCCTTTGAATTGATCTTAACCGGTCCCGAAATCGAGATCCATCTGCAACATCGCGGACATGAAACCTGACTATGGGGCATCTTCCCCTGAATTAATTGCCGAAGAACTCTCAGAGCATTTTGATGACCACAACCGGGTGGCCGCGGTAGCTGGCCGCATCCATCCGGATGTGGCCATGCCGGTTGCCCAAATTTTGAAAGGGAAAGCCCTGGTTGCCCTGCGACGTGATGCCAAAATAGCTCAGCAGCTGGCCGAATTAATTGTCTATTTTGGGCAGACGGCCGCTCAACCGCTGGTGCAAGCTTTAGGTCTACAAACGCTGGGGACTTTGCAAACGCTCGCCTATCGCGACTATGAGAAGGCTCTCGATCGCTTTGCCACCGCCTCCGAACTGTTTGATAACGGAGGGGATGAACTTAATCTGGCGATTACCCAGGTGACGCGTGTGTGGGCGTTGGCCTGCCTGCAGCGGTATGACGAGGCGTTCGAGACGGGCGAATGGGCGGCCGAAATATTCCGGCGCCACGACGCTCACCGGCCGCTGGCCGCCCTCAGCAACAACCTGGCCATTACCCACAGCCGGCGTGGAAACGATGCGGCAGCCCTGATGCAGCTCGATGCGGTCATTGAAGCGTATCAAGCGTTGGGTGCAGCCGGCACCCCCCACATTCCATTCGCCCTCATTAACCGTTCAATCGCCCTCCGCAATCTCGGCCGCTTCCAGGAATCCATCGCCGCCAATGTTCAAGCCCTGGAAATGGCCGAAAAATTAGAGCAAAGCGATACCAGCGCCCGCGCCAAACAAAATTTGGGTATCACCTACTTTACCCAGGGTCGCCTGTCGGAAGCCCAGGCTCTGCTTGAAGAGGCACGCAAGATGTTCATCGCCGATAACCGGCTGCGCGATGCCATTTTGGCGGATCTCTATATCAGCGATGGGCTGCTGCAGCTGCGCCGCTTCGACGAAGTCATCGAAAAATGCCGTCAGGTACGAGAAACATTTGGCGAGTCGGGCATCCAGTTTGAAGTGGCTCAGGCGTGGCTAAACGAAGCCACGGCCCGAACCGGCCTGGGCGATTATGAAGCGGCCGAAAGCGCCCTGACCGCCGCCCGTACCCTGTTTGAAAACGAGCAAAATCAGGCGTGGCAGCTGTACACCGATCTTGAACACATCGCCAATTTGCTGGCCCAACAGCGGTTTGAGACCGCCGTAACCCTGGGAGAAGCGACCCTGGAAGGACTGCAACCTCTGGATCTGCCGGTCAAAGAAGCTCAGGCCAACTTGCTGCTGGCTCAAGCGTATTATCATTTGAACGGCTTCTCAAAAGCCGCAAAAGCGTTGGTCCAGGTGCTCCACATCGCCGCCACTCGTGAAGTGCCTGCTTTGGCGTATCAGGCCCACTACTGGCGCGGCCGTATCCAGGAGGCGGAAAAAAAACCGGCTCTGGCACTGGCAGCCTATGATGCGGCAATTCGCCAGCTCGAACTCCTGCAGGGTCAGATCATGGTTGAATTTCGGGCGGATTTCCTGGTCGACAAACAGGCGGTTTATGAAGCGGCCGTGGCCCTGTGCTTAGAAGCGGGAAATCCGCAGGCTGGTTTGCAAATGGCGGAACGAGCCCGCTCCCGCGCCCTGCTTGATCTGGTTACTCACCGGGTCGATATGCGGCTTGAAGCGCGGGCCCCGCAAGATCAGCCGCTGGTGGCGGAGCTGCATCAGCTGCGTGAAGAACGCAATCGGCTGCAGCGCTACTGGGACAGCCGGGAAATTCCCGGCAGCGATGGCCATGAAGCGGCCGATCCCCAGGGCGAGCAGGAAGCGCGGGAACAGCTGCGGCGGCAGACGATACAGGTCGAAAATCAAATCAAAAAGCGGTGGCATCAGCTCCTGGTGCGCAATCAGGCATACGGTCGGGAAGCATCTTTATGGCAGGTTAATCCCAGTCGGCCGCTTCCCGTGCCGAAAGAGGACACCGCCTTAATCGAGTATTTTGCCGTCAACGGCCGCTTAACCGCTTTTGTCGTCACCAGTGATGGCGTGGTTGCCCGACCGCTTCCCTTAACCGTCACCGCGATGCACAAACGCCAGCAGGCGTTAAAGCACCAGCTGGACACCATCAACCGCATGCCCGGGCGAGCCACACTGCTGCTGCCCAAGGCCCAAATCATCCTAAAACAGCTTTATGAGGGGCTAATCGCTCCAGTGAGCGACTGCCTGGCCGGCCACCGTCAGCTCATTCTGGTGCCCCAGGGCGGATTGCATTATCTCCCCTGGTCAGCTCTCTTTGATGGTCACGAATATCTGCTGCACCGGTTTGAAATCGCTATTTTGCCGGCCGCCTCGCTGCTGGAGGAGATTGGTGATGGTGATCGGGAGGCATCGGGCGTTTGTTTGATGGGGCACACGCGCGGCGGGCAGCTGCCTCAGGTTGCGGAAGAGCTCGATTTTATCGCCCGCTTAACCGGAGGAACCCCGCAGCGAGACGCGGCCGCAACCCGCACCGCCTTTTTAGAGAAAGCCTCCGACAGCGGTATCATCCATCTGGCCACCCACGGTGAATTTCGCCATACCGAACCGCTGTTTTCTGGTTTGCAAATGGCTGATGGCCTGCTGACCACCCTCGATATTTTTAACACCCGTCTCCACGCAGCACTAGTTAACCTGAGCGCCTGCCAAACCGGCCGGGCGGTCATTGGCGGTGGGGACGAGTTGTTTGGCCTGATGCGGGCCTTTCTGGCGGCCGGAGCGAGCGCTCTGGTCATGAGCCTGTGGCGGGTCAACGACCGCAGTACGGCTGAGCTAATGAAAACCTTTTACGAAGAGCTGATGGCCGGCACCGGCCGGGGGGAGGCGCTGCGTCAGGCGCAGCTTCGCCTGCTAAACGATGAAAACGGCGCCACCCAGCACCCCTATTTTTGGGCTCCGTTCTTCCTGGTGGGAGAAACGGCTCCGCTCCCCGGGCATTTGCGATAACATCGCTAGAGATTCAAAAAGTTTTGCAAACTTTTGGAATCTGGCAAACTATTCGGGTCTAAAAGCATCAATCAAACCTGAAGCACGGTCAATTTGCTCCCGATCCCAGCTGACCAGCGGTATTTTGAGCTGCTGGGCAACCGCGACGTAGATCGAATCCGCCCCGCGAAGTCGATATTCAGCAGCCAGGTGAGCAGCCGCCATACCAACCTCTGAATCAGTCGAGACCACACGGAAATTAGGCGTTGAAAGGACATGATTAACCGCTCGATGCCCTAATTCTGCTTCTCCTGTCCTGCGGGCGATGGCTCCCCCTATTTCTGGAAGTAGAATTGCCGGGGCAATGATCATCAGGTCAGACTTTACAAGATCCGACAGCCAGCGGCGACTGACAACATGATTGATTTCTGAAGCAACAAGGTGGCTAACCCAAACGCTTGCATCGATAACAATCATAAGTCTCTGCGGACGTCACGAACGGCATCTACGGCATTAACCCCGTCTGGCCACCTGGCAGTAATTTCAGCAGTCAGCTGATCGAGATCAGCCCAAATATTAGCTTCTTCTTTTTTTGCTTGATGGGATGGTCTTACGGGAACCAACCGGGCAATCGTTTCGCCATGATAGGTAATGTCAACGATCTCCCCTTTTTCACGCACCTGGCGCAGGATTTTACTGGTCTGTTGTTTTAACTCTCGAATGCCAACGGTAATCATCATTCACCTTTGCAAATTTGTGCCTACAAATGTGAACACATTTTACCATAATATTACTCAAGAAAAAAGCCCGATTTTTGCCGGAAATCGGGCTTCTGAACGCTTTTTGTTACCCTAGCTCAGCCACAGCCGCCAGGTATGACTCGATTTCGGCCGCGGTGCCGAGCGTCAGCACCTTTTGGGCAATTTCGCGTGCTCGATCGAGCCTGAGCTCGCGTACCGTTCGCTTCACGGCCGGAATCGCCGGGGCGTTCATGCTTAATTCGGTTAACCCCAGCCCCACAAGCAGCGGTGTAGCCAGCGGATTCCCGGCCAGCTCCCCACACATGCCAACCCAGATACCGGCCGCCTGCGCCGCTTCGGCCGTCCTGGCGATCGCCCGCACGACGGCCGGCTGCAGGGCGTTGACCAGACCGCTGACGTTGGCGTTGCCGCGGTCGGCCGCCATCACATATTGGGTTAAATCGTTGGTGCCAATGCTAAAAAAGTCCACTTCACGGGCAAATAGATCTGCCCCCAACACCGCCGACGGCACCTCTACCATAATTCCCACTTCCATATCAACCCCATAGGGATGATTCTCTCGCTCCAGCGAAGCGCGGGCTTCTCCCAACACCGCCTTTGCTCGATGCAGTTCTTCAATATTGCTGATCATGGGAAACATCAGCTTAATGGGATGGTCGGCCGCGGCTCGCAGGACCGCCCGCAGCTGAGGGAGCAAAATCTCCGGATGATCAAGACAGTAGCGAATCGCCCGCCAACCCAAAAAAGGATTGTCCTCAACCCCAAAGTCCAGGTATGAAATCGGCTTGTCACCACCCACATCAAGCGTACGGACGATCAGCGGCTGGTCACTCATTGCCTCGGCCGCTACCCTGTACGCAGTTAGTTGCTCCTCCTCAGATGGGGGATCGGTGCGATCCATAAACAAAAATTCGGTCCGAAACAGCCCCACACCCTCTGCACCATACTCCCTGGCCAGCTCTGCGTCGCGTGGCGAACCGATATTGGCCGCCACTTCGATTCGCGTCCCGTCGGTCGTCACCGCCTCCGCCTTCGCTTCCGCCTGGGCCGCCTGCCGCTCATCCAACCATCGCTGCCGCCTTTCGCTTAACGCTTTGACTTCGTCGTCATCAGGGGCCAGCCACACCTGCCCGCTGTCTCCGTCGAGGGCAATTTTCTGCCCATCTTCGATTTGAGGAACGATGTTAAGCGCTCCCACAACGGCCGGAATTCCCAAAGCGCGGGCCAAAATGGCGCTGTGACCGGTGCTCCCACCGCGGGCGGTCAACACCCCCAAAACATTCTCTACCGACAGTTGGGCCGTATCTGAAGGGGAAAGATCATCAGCCACCAAAATCACCGGCCGCTCAAAAGTTGGCAGGGCCGGTTCAATGTGGAGCAGATGGCGCACGACTCGCTGCCCCACATCGCGCACGTCCTGCGCCCGAGCGCGCAAATACGCATCATCCAGCTGTTCATATAGCTGGGCGGTTTCTTCAATGACCTCAAACCACGCGGCTTCAGCGTTGATTTGCTGAGTCTCAATTTTGTTTTGGACCTTTGTGTGCAAATCCGGATCTTCTAAAATTAAGGTGTGGGCGTCAAAGATGGCCGCCTCACCGGCTCCGGCCGTTTGGGTGGTTTGGCGCTGCAGTTCAGCCAGTTCTCCCTCCGCAGCTGCAAGCGCTTCCAGCAGCCTCACCCACTCACCAGTCGCATTTTCAACTTTTCGGGTCTCCACTTCCGGAATCTGCGGCCGATAAAGGGCTGCCGGTCCGACGGCAACGCCGGGCGAAGCAGCCAAACCCTGCACCAGTCCATCTGGTGCAAATCCGGTTTCGCGCACCGCATCAGGCTGAATGACCTCTTCATCGTCATCGCCAAAGTTGTCTTCGGCCAATTCGCGAATCGCCTGTAAAACAGCGGCAGCGTCCGGACCGCCGGCCGTGATAATCAGCTCATCCCCCTGTCTGGCCCCCAAGGTGGCCACCTGATTGAGGCTCTTGCCGTTGGCGATACGCTCCCCTTTGCGAATTTCGATCGGGCTGTCAAAACGACCGGCGATATTGACCAATTTGGCGGCCGGTCGGGCATGTAGACCCAACTTGTTCGGCACGGTCAGCCGCAGCAGTTCTCGCGGTCCATCCGCTGCTGAGGGCACATCGACAGGAGGTGGTGCGGCTTCCGGCTCCTCAATTCCCAGCTGCGCGCGCTTGGGCAGCAGGGCGCTTTCTCCTTCAGCGATCACGGCGTCTAAATCACCACCGGTCATTGCCTGCACGGCCGCCGCCACCGCTCCTTCAACCAGCGGCGCGGCGCACAACCGCACTTTTTGGGCCTGCTCCGGAGCCATAAATTCAAGGGCCATTTCAGCACTCATCAAGGCGCTGCCCAAATCCATTAGCACCAGAACGCCATCATCGCTGTACACCTGCTCGATGGCAGCCAAAACCTTCATCGGATCTGTGCCGATCGGGTTTTCCGGATCGTCAATTCCCCCGGCGGCCGCGATGGCGACCTGCCCCTGAACCATCTGGTCGGCCAATTCACGCACACCGTGGGCCAGCTTTTCGCTGTGCGAAACGATTACTAAAGAGACCATGTTAATCCCTGTTTATGTGGATGAAGGGCCACGGATTAACATAGATTGGCATAAATTTGAGAATCGATATCTGTGTTAATCTGTGGCTTCTGTGGATAAGATCATTCGTTTAAGAGCGCCCGGCGTTCCAGATCATACAATCCGTAAGCGGCCGCCAGGTACTCAATTGGATGGCGTGACGGCAAATCGGTCCCGTGCTCAAGCTGCCAGCGACACGTTTCCGAATCACAGGCGGTCATTTCCACCTGTGAGCCCTGTGTTTTGACAAAATCAAACAGTTCCGCACCCACATCCATGGCAATCTGATATTTTTCGCTTTTATACCCGTAGGTGCCGGCAATACCGCAGCAGCGTGCCGTGCTCTCTCGCACATCGAGACCGGGAATGAGCTCCAAAAGATCGAGGGCGGGTTTTCCCACGCGATGCGCCCGGTATTGACAGGGCGCGTGATAAGGCAGGACCATGTTGAGCGGCCGAAAATCGGTCTTCAACTCACCGGCCTCATGCCGCTCGCGCAGCCATTCAAAAATATCCCAAGTGGCATAACTCAGCTTGTGAGAGCGCTCATCGGTTAGATGCAGCAGTTCCGGCGCTTCTTCCTTGAGCGTCAATGTACAGCTGGTGCTGGTGCCGATGATGTCATACCCCTTCGCGGCGTAATCGTGCAGGTGATCGACGTTGTACTGATGATACTCGCTGGCCGCGTCAAACTCGCCGTTTGAAAGCATGGGCAAACCACAGCATTTCTGCGGAGGCACGATCACTTCGTAACCGTTATGCTCAAAAACCGCCACGGCCGCCTGGCCGATAAACGGCTCGTAATACATCGTGGCACAGCCGTTAAAATAAACGACCTTTTTCTCAGATTTCAGCCGCTGCGCGCGGGTTCGCTTAAACCAGTCCCAAAATGTCCCCTTGGTGCTCCAGGTTGGCAGAGGGGCTTCTTTGGCAATACCAAACATCATATCGGCCATTGAGCGGCTGAGCGGGTTTTGTAAGCCAAAGTTCGCCAGGCGCGGCACATAACTACCGATCTTCCCCAACAGCTCATTGCGGCCGAGCAGCCGGTTACGCAACGGAATGCCGCTGTCTTTGGTAATTTGGCGGCGGGCGCGGGCGTTTATTTCGGCGATGCGTACCCCGGTGGGACACACCTCGTTGCAAACCCGACAGCCGCTGCAGTAATCCACCGAAGCGTCTGGCGTAGGCTGCATATCATGGCGAAAACGGCCGGCTTGTGGAGCCTCGTATTTGGGGCCGGGAAATTTATCGGTCACGGCTGCTACCGGACAGGCGGTCACGCAAATATTACACTTGATGCAGTTATCCAGCGTCTGTTCGACCGGCCACTCGTGCAGGGGAACCTCCGCCATATCGAGTAAATTAAATTCGTCTTGCATCACAAAGCTCCTTATGTTGCCCCTAACTGCCGGGCCAGCGCGTATCCGGTGGCCAGAGCCACCCCTTCAAATGATCGTTCGCGAATCGCTTCACAGTGAGCCAGCGTGGTTCCGATGGCAAATACGTTGCCGTACACCGGTTGTCCACCGTCATCTAGCGGCTGAAACTGTTTATTCACTGAAAGACCAGATTGGTAAATCGGATGGCCGCGCTTGTCGAGGAAATCCTGGTGAAACCAATCCACCTGCTTGAGCGGTGCGGTGACCGGTAAATCAAAAACCACCTCTCGAACGTCGCCATCTGAATTGGTGGTAATGCCGCCGCCCAAAATACCGCCGGTAGCCAGAATGTACTGCTGCGATCGGTGTGGGTGAGGACGAGCGGCCGTGCTGGTATAAACGGCAGTTACCTTCCCATTTTCCTTTTTGGCGCCAATCGCTTCCATCCCGTTTTCGATCCGGCCACCGGCGGACACAATCGCCTGGGTTAAAATATGGTGCAGCCGCATCCCCGGCACCGATGGGGTAAGGCTCGGTATTTCAAAAACCGGCCGGCCCAGAAGCCGTTCAAGCTCTTTTTTGACCGTCATCGCCTGATCCATACCCAGCACGGAGGGAAAACCAACCCGCTCGGCCTGGCCCAAATGTGGTTTGATCTGGTTGGCCAGCTCTTTCTGCACGGCCGGCTGCTCCAGCATTTCTGCCAAAATGACCGGGTTGATAAAGCTGCGCTCCCGCAGCACCCTTAAATCAACCATCGCCTGAGCAGCAGTGATCCCCTGTTTGTTCAGGTTGTCGCTCACCACGTTGGGAAAGAAATCCATTAGCTGCTTAAAGCCAACGATCAACAGCGGTGAATTTTGACGCATATCACCGGCAATCATCATTTCTGGTGCCAGGCACGTGGGCCGCAGGGTACCAACCGCTGATGGCAGCAGCCAGTTGCGGTGAAGCTCGCCGTGCAGCGGGTATCCGGCCGCGGCACACTCGTCCTTTAAGGCGGAGATCATCGCTTCGATATCGTCTAAACCCACCAGTCCATACGGATGTTGTGGATTATCGGTAATGATTTGTTTGACGGCCGCTACGGGATTTTCGACCACCTCAGTCCCGTCAACCGGATAGTAACCAACAATGTCGATACAGCCGGATAACCAGTGGGTGGCGCCCCATCCTTTGGCGACAATTTTGACCTTTTTTCCTTGTTTGGCAGCCTGCCAGCCGGCCATCAGCCCGGCCATTCCGGCGCCAATAATGGTAATCTCGTTCATGTTTTGGCACTCTGCGGCCGTGTTTCGACCGTCCCCTTGTCGTACATTTGCGGACCCAGCCGCGAAGCGGTTTCACCCGGCATATGATCGACATTCATGACGTGCAAATACATCAGTTCATCCAGCCGCTCCTGCTTCAGCTGGGGACCCCATAAAATGGGCAGCAGCCCTTTCCAGCGCTCCTGCAGGAAATCCCGCAGGGCCACATTGGTTTCTTCAATTGAGGGTTGACGGACAGTATGTAAAATGCCGGTTGCCCGGTAGCTGCAAAAACCGCCCTGACAGGGACCCATCCCCAGGCGCGTATCGCGGCGAATGTCGTCAAAGGTCTTCGCCTCATGCTTGGTAATTGCTTCTTCGACTTCAGCTCGCGTGACCAGTTCACATTCGCACGCCAGCTCACCGTATGCTTTGTTTTTCTCGGTGCGAGCCAGTCGTGACCCCAACCAGTAATAACCTTCGGCCGTGCGCGGTTCGTGCTGAATATCCGGGATTGCCTCCAGGTGGGTGCGGCATTCCCGTTTGGTGTTCAGTTTCTCGCATACCCGATCCACAACCACCTCCGCCATTTGCCGGAAAGTGGTCCATTTGCCACCGGTGATGGTAATAAAATTGTCAACCCCGTCGCGGGCGCTGTGATCGAGCAAGGTGTAAGCTCGGGTGACGTCTCGGGTATCGGCGACTGAGGTCTCCTGATAAAGCGGCCGTACCCCGGCCCAGGCGCGCAGCATGCGCATCTGTTTCGTCCCCGGAACCAGCTTTTCCCCCTCATCCAGCATCAGCTGGACTTCCCATGGCTGAATGGCAAATTGATCCGGATCTTCAACTTTGACATCGGTGGTGCCGATGATGGCTACCGTGTGAACCGGCACGATGATGTCCCCGTCAGAGGGCATCTTGCAGCGATTGACGACCGTGTTCAAGACGCGATGAGCAATCGCCACCATCGTCCCTTTTCCAGGGATGATGTGAACATCGATACCGATTGAACCAGCGATCTTCCCGGCCCACGCTCCGCTGGCGTTGACCACCAGATCGGCATGAATCGTCACGTCCCGATCGTTCACCAGGTCGTAGCAGACGGCTCCAACGACTTTGTCTCCTTCTTTGATCAGCCGTTTGACCTCGTGATAATTCAGCATCTGCCCCCCATACGCTTTAGCCGAAGCAACATTGCATTCGGAGGTCAAAAACGAGTCGGCTGAACCATCCGGCACGCGAAAACAGCGGGCCATCTCTTTGTTTAACAGCGGCTCTTCCTTGAGCATTTGAGCGATAGAGATTTCTTCACAGGGGATCCCGGTCTCTTGACAACCCTTCATAAAGGTATCGCCAAAGGCGGGATCATCCCACGGTGTGACCACGAAAAAACCGCCGGTATCTTCAATACAGTGTGGCGCAATACGCCGTAAAATAAGATTTTCTTCAATACATTCGCGAGCCGCATCGGGATCTTTAACCGCATAGCGGCCGCCGCTGTGTAGGAGTCCGTGGTAACGGCCGGTTGTGCCGTGCGACAGGTCCCGTTTCTCAACAAGAATCGTTTTAAAGCCGCGCATCGCCAGATCACGCATGACACCTGTTCCGGTAGCGCCACCACCAATCACAAGCACTTCCGTTTGAATCGATTGCATAATAACCTCAATTTGATGATTCTCGCGAATCGGCACTCATTTACGATCAGCCATCTTTTTGGGGAGGAGTTGGTGTGACCCGTTCGCTGAATCGAAAACACAATTGAAACGAGTTTATGAGATTGCCTGGTTTGTGCAACCCGTTCTGGCTCATCCGATTGCACATCACCGCTCCCCAATAGGAAAGGCCCTGAGGGAAAATCCCCCAGGGCCTAAATTATAGAACCAATTGTTATTCGACCCAGTCGAACGTGCGGGTTACCGCTTTCTTCCATGTCTTGTAGAGATCGGTGCTGGCTTTGCTGCCCGCGGTCGGTCCCCACTCGTGGTCCATGCCCCAATTGGCGCGCATCTCGTCGGTGTTGCTCCAGAATCCGACGGCCAAACCGGCCGCATAAGCGGCACCCAGGGCGGTCGTTTCAGCAACCTTCGGCCGAATGACCGGCACGTCAAGCACGTCGGCCTGGAACTGCATGAGAGTATCATTATAAACCATGCCGCCGTCCACTTTGAGCGCTTTCAGATCGACACCAGAGTCGGCGTTCATCGCATCCAGCACTTCGCGGGTCTGATATGCCGTGGCTTCCAAAGCCGCACGAGCGATGTGTCCTTTGTTGACAAAGCGGGTTAGCCCCACAATCGCCCCGCGCGCATCTGAACGCCAGTACGGCGCAAAGAGCCCAGAGAAAGCAGGTACAAAGTAAACCCCGCCGTTGTCATCCACACTTTTGGCGTAATCTTCTACGTGATGTGAATAGTCGTAGAAGTTGAGGTTGTCGCGCAGCCACTGGATTAAGGCACCGGTGATGGCGATTGATCCTTCCAGAGCGTAAACGGCCGGTTGATCCCCAAATTTATAGCAAACGGTGGTTAACAGCCCGTTCTTTGACTGCACGATGTCGGTCCCGGTGTTCAAAATCATAAAGCAGCCGGTGCCGTAGGTGTTTTTGGCCTCGCCTACATCAAAGCACGCCTGTCCTACGGTTGCCGCTTGTTGGTCACCCAGGTCGCCAGAGACCGGGATTTCACCGCCAAACGGTCCATCCGCTTTGGTATACCCATAAACGGCCGAAGAAGGTTTAATTTCCGGCAGCATCGACAGCGGCACCCCCATGGTGTCGGCAATCGTCTTGGACCAGTTTAAGCCATCCAGATTCATCAACATTGTCCGGCTGGCGTTGGTGACGTCGGTCACGTGCGCCCCGCCATTTGGCCCCCCGGTCAGGTTCCAGATAACCCAGGTATCGATGTTGCCAAACACCGCATTCCCGGCCTCAGCAGCCGCTTTGGCTTCCGGCACGTTGTCCAAAATCCAGCGCACTTTGGGACCGGAGAAATAGGTTGCCAGTGGCAAACCAACTTTGTCGCGGAAGCGATTTTGACCGACGCTTCCTTCCAGTTCTTTACAGATTTTGTCGGTGCGGGTGTCCTGCCAAACAATCGCATTGTAGAGTGGTTTGCCGGTCGTTTTATCCCACACGACAGTGGTTTCGCGTTGATTGGTAATGCCCACCGCAACCAGGTCAGCGACCGTTATACCGGCATTTTTCATGGCGGCTTTAATGACATCCTGGGTGCGCTCCCAAATTTCCATCGGATCGTGTTCTACCCAGCCCGGTTGAGGGAAGATTTGTTCGTGCTCGAGCTGGTGAATGCCGACCGATTCACCACTGTGATTAAAAATCATACAGCGTGTACTGGTTGTGCCTTGATCAATAGCGGCAACAAATTTTTCACTCATGGAAAGTTACTCCTTAATTGTTTCTTATCTTAAGCTTCAAGCGCCTGCAGCAGCATATTTAACATCAGAAAAGAGGAGGTCGCCCCAGGATCCTGGTGCCCGATACTGCGTTCACCCAGGTAGCTGGCGCGCCCTTTTTTGGCTTGCAGGGGAATTGTGTCTTTCATCCCCTGTTCAGCCCCCTGGACACACGCCTTCATGGCCGCCAGTAAATCACCGCCATTATCGAGGGTGTTTTTAAACGCGGCCATGGCCGGCATCATGGCATCGATCATCGTTTTATCGCCTACGGACGCCCGGCCGCGTGAGATCACTCCTTCCATTCCCGTATTAAGCATGGTATATACATCATCGTTGGACAGCGTTTCTTTGGACGCCAGGGCCATCCCTGCCCGCATAAAAAATGTGCCGTAAAGGGGTCCACTGGCTCCGCCAACCGTAGAAATAAGGGTCATACCGGTTGTTTTGAGAATATTGCCAATGTCACTGTCTTCGATGGTGGGTAATTTTTCCAGCACCTTGGAGAAACCGCGGTTCATGTTAATGCCGTGGTCTGCGTCTCCGATTGCAGAATCCAATTCAGTTAAATACGTCTTATTTTCACTCATGACATCAGCCGTTGCTTTGAGCCAGCTGACGATTTGTTCCTTGCTTACAGACATGTTTTCCTCATCAGAAAGCCGGGTGTGGTTAACCCGGCTTTGTGTTTACGATTCCCCTGGCTAGACACCCCAGCGCAACCCCGGTGTGTTGACCGGTGCGTCCCAATAGCCCAAGAGCTCATCATCTGCTTTGACAAGCGTAATGGAGCATCCGGCCATTTCCAGAGAAGTGATGTAGGGTCCTATCAGCTTGCGGGCGATGGTCATCCCGCGTGCTTTCATCATTTCATCTACTTTGCGATAGACGGCATACAGTTCAGAAACCGGGGTTCCGCCCATGCTGTTAACCATCACGATAAATTGGTCCCCTTCGCTGTATGGCTCATCGGTCAGGTGTTTGTCGACCCAGTCGCCAGCCTCACGATCCCATTCGCGGACCGTGCGCGAGTACCCTTTATCGTCCAGAATTTCATTCATCATCATTTCGGTGATTTCATCGGCCGTGGTCATCGCCATTCGCTTTTGACCCGGTTCACCGTGGATGCCGATACCGATTTCCATCTCGTTTTCACCGAGATCAAAAGTCGGTTTGCCGGCCGCCGGTACCGTGCAGGAAGTGAGGGCCATCCCCATCGAGCGTCCCATCAAATTAACTTTGCGAGCCAAATCGGCGCAGGCATCGAGATCTTTGCCTGCTTCGGCCGCTGCTCCCACAATTTTTTCCATGATGACCGTGGTGCCGACACCACGTCGACCGGCCGTGTACAGGCTGTCTTTTACGGCCACATCGTCATCAACCAGAATATTCTGCACCTTGATGCCGTCGGCGTGGGCCAATTCAGCGGCCGTTTCAAAATTCAATACGTCCCCGGTGTAATTTTTAACCAGGAACAGCACCCCAGCCCCGCTGTCGACCGCTTTGGCACATTCGTACATCTGATCTGGGGTGGGTGAGGTAAATACTTCACCCGGACAGGCGCCGGCGAGCATACCCATGCCGACAAATCCGCCGTGCATCGGTTCATGCCCGCTTCCACCACCGGAAACCACGGCAACTTTGCCGGCCACCGGTGCATCAGCGCGATAAACATAGTGTGGTCCAATCTTAACGGTCAGCTCCGGATGGGCCACGGCTACTCCTTCAAGCTGCTCCTTGACCACATCATCAACCGCATTAATCAATTTCTTCATGGTGAACTTACTCCAAGTGCATTGCATGCATCACGTGCAGGCTTTTAGAAGAGCACTACCGTCGCCAGACGAACCGGTAATACGGCTGGTCTGGCGCACTGCATTACGGGAATTAAGTTGGATTATGGAATCAACAAGGGAATCAAAATCCCGGCGATGATACCGCCAACGATCGGTCCTACAACCGGAATCCAGCTGTAACCCCAATCTGAATCCCCTTTGCCGGCAATCGGTAGAAGTTGATGGGCAATGCGCGGACCGAGGTCACGAGCCGGATTAATAGCGTACCCTGTCGGACCACCCAATGAGAGGCCAATACCCCACACCAGAGAGCCAACCAGGAATGGCCCTAAGCCTTGGGAAATGCCGCCAGCTCCGGCAGAGAAGATGGCCGCTACACCCATGACCAGCACGATGGTGCCGATAATTTCCGTAATGTTGTTGGCCACCGGATTACGAATCGCCGGACCAGTAGAGAAGATGCCCAGTTTGGCACCTTGATCTTCTGTCTCCGCCCAATGGGGCAGGTAAGCCAACCAGACCACAACGGCACCTAAAAATGCACCAACGACTTGGGCAATAATAAAGGTTGGTACGCTCGACCACCCTTCAAAGCCGCCGCCGGTTAACCCAGCGAGGGCAAACCCAACCGACACGGCCGGATTAATGTGCGCGGCTGCGCTGCCGGTTGCTGAGGCTACAAATACCCCAACCATAACGGCAAAGGCCCACCCTGTGGTGATGACGATCCATCCTGCATTCTGCCCTTTAGATTTATTGAGCAAAACGTTGGCGACGACACCATCACCCAAAATAATCAGGAACATCGTTCCCAGTAATTCTCCTACAAATGGACTCATGTGATTCCTCCTGAATTTTTATGAGGTTATTCGTGGGTTGACAAAAATTTTTTGAAACGGGCAAAGCGCGTGAAGATGAAACCTAGACCTGACTACAGCGATAAGCGATACCTCCTCGTCTAGAATTGTCGCACTCAGTGGATAGGCACCCACCTCACAACCGCCTCTTACCAGTCAGCTGCAAGGTTATTAACGTAGCATAAGAGATAAGTACTACATTTAAGAGGTTGCTTCAACCGTTCAGGCCAAATTGGTTCAAAATGAAACAAACTGCACATATGTGCGTTTCATCCTGAAACACTTTAATCAAGTCGAAAATTCTGTGGGGTTAAATTGAGGCGCTTCATTTTACGCCAGAGGGTTGTTCGGCCGATTTGCAGATGCTCCGCCATTTGCGTCACGTTGCCCTGACACGCCCACCCGGCGTTGAGAATCGCTTCGCGTTCAGCTTCGGCGGCCGTCAATATCGGCCGGGGGAGCGGATCATCCGGGTTGAGAGCCCGCCCCTGACGGATGTGATCCGGAAGATCAACCAGGCGGATAACCCCATCACGGGTTTGGCTAATCGCTCGCTCCAGCACATCTTCCAATTCGCGTATATTGCCCGGCCAGGGATACCGCTTTAGCACCGTTAATACCTGATCGTCTACCCACAAAGGTCGCGTCGTTCGCTGTGAGGCTCTGGATAAAAATCTTTCGCACAAATAAGGAATATCCTCCAGCCGTTCACGCAGCGGAGGGATGAGGATTTTAAATATGCCAAATCGATAATAGAGCTCGGGCAAAAAATGGGCTTTGGTGACCAGCGGGTCAAGAGCGGTCGACGTGGTGGCAATAATCCTTACGTTGACCGGAATCGGGTTTGACCCCCCGATGCGCATGACGTGGTGCGCCTCAAAAATTTCTAAAAGCGCCATTTGCATTTCGCGAGACAGCTCGTTGATCTGATTTAAAAGCAGGGTGCCCTCATCCGCCAGCTCAAATTTACTCGGCCGGCTGTAGCCGTTTGCCGCATGCTCAAAACCAAGCAGTTCCTCAACCATCAGCTCATGGGGAATTGCCCCACAGTTGATCGAAATAAACGGTTGATGAGCGCGGCTGCTGGCGTTGTGGATCGCCCGAGCAAATGGATTTTTACCCACGCCGCTTTCTCCAACAAGCAGCACCGGCGCATTTCCCTTGGCGGCCAAATATCCCTGACGAATCGAAGCCCGCATCGTCGTTGACTGGCTGTCCATCTCGCTGAGATGAAAGCCGGTTGAGGTCGAAATTTGCTGATTGACCAGCCGCCGCACCGCCTGGGCCGGCCGCAAGATGGCGATATACCCCTGTAATGCCCCACCGCGATGCTGCAGCGGCCGCAGGCTCACCCAGCAGTTCACCTCTTTGTCACCCACCTGGATCTTGGTTTCAACATCAACCAGTTCGTACTGCTCAATAATGGCGTTGACCACAACCGGAGGGAGGGTGATGACATCGCGCAGCAGTTCTCCCAGGAACGTTTTTGGCTCAAGGCTGAGCATATCGGCCGCCTGTCCGTTTAACTGGGTGATGACTCCCTTTTCATCCCAGGCCAAAACCCCGTCGTGGATTGTCTCCAAAAGGGTGCGCATCTGATGAATTTGATCGTTGGCCTGCTCGAGATAAAAATTGGCCGAAATCTGATTGCTGATCGCTCGAGCTGTAGACATGATCAGCGCCAGATCATGCGAAGAGGCGTCTTCGGCAAAACCGATCAGGCCGATAATGCCGATAATTCGGCCGTTGGCACCGTAAACCGGGGCGGCCGATGTGGCAAAAAAGTGATGTTTTCGAAAGTAATGCTCCGGTCCCACGACCTGTAGGGGCATGGCGTTAACCATCGCCAAACCGATGGCGTTGGTTCCAACCTGGCTTTCAGCTAAATAGGTGCCCACCGTTAAGCTGTGTCGCTCCAGCTGTTCCAATGCTTCCGCATCGCCGGCCGTGTAGAGAAGACAGCCCGAACCATCGGTTAGCAAAATCACCGAATTTGATCCCTCAGTTGATTGGTAGGTATCTTCCAAATGCGGCATGGCCACGGAGGCCAGCTCAGATTGGGCATTGATTAACGTAGGCAGCATGGAGGGGCGAATCGTTGAGGGGCGAGGTTGCCCGTCAGGATCAAACAGCGGCAGGCAGCGGCGCCAGGAAGCAAGGATAACCGGGTCGATCTGCGGCTGCTCCGCTTCTCCATCAGAAAAAAAGATTTGCCACTGTCGCTTGAGCTCTGCCAGATTCAGCGGATAATCAGTTGGTCTCATGCATGCCTCAACTTATAGGTTCAAATCACACATTTAAACCACTATACTAATATACCAATATACAATTTATTCCACCATCATTTCCCCTCTCTTCATGCATCCCGGTAATTGATGTAAAATGCGCGTTAAAACAGGTACCCATCTCTAAAAACGGCTGCGGATCGGGTTTATGCCAGTTAAGCCCGATACGATCGCCCCCCGGCCGTATCAATCAACAATCCAAGAGGAAGAAAGGAGGCACCCCATGCCGAAACGAAATCGCTTACTCGGTTTATTATTGCTTTTAATCTTTTTAATCGTCGTGATTGTATATGGCTGTAGACCCTCCAGCGGCCCTGCAGCAGATCCAATCGCCGATGCAGCACCCATCAGCTGTCTGTCATTTGCTACCGGATTTGCGCCACAATCTGTGCGCCTTAATCCGGAACTGCCGTGGGTCCCCGGCCAAATTATCTTCGCTGGAGAGCCTGAAAGCATTCAAATCCTGCTGGAAAGCCCGCGTCTGCAGGAATTAGAGCTGCGACCGGTGGTTGATATTCGCGGCAAAGAAGGTGAATACCAGCAGGGCCCAAGTGAGGATGAGGCCCGACAGGAATCGTTTGCCCCCGGTCAATCTATACCCGATCGATTCCCGGAGCAGGCGGTCACCCTGTTACAAATTGGCAACAGCGCGATCGATGTTCCGTCGGCCGTGCAGCTCATCAACGACGTACTGGTTGACTTGAACAACAGCGGTACGCCGGTAGCGGCCTTCCCGTCACCGAATTATTTGACGGCCAATCCGTGGGTGGTTGATGCGGTTCCATGGGTGGTTGATGCTGTGCCCTGGGTGGTCGACGCCGTGCCCTGGGTCGTGGATGCGGTCCCCTGGGTGGTCGATGCGGTGCCTTGGGTCGTGGATGCGGTCCCCTGGAACGATGGGATCAATCCAAACGCCGTCATTCAGGCGGAGATTCCGGGTGAAAACACGGCCGCCACCTGGCAGCAGTGGGCTCTCATCGGTGAACAAAGCATTGATCTTTACTCATCTGATGGGCCGGCCCGCACCGTCGCGCAGGATGGTGATGGGGTTGATGTTGTTATCTTTGATACGTCACCGTTTGACAAAAACGTCAAAGTTTCGACCCAAGATCTAATCGGCCGGGAGCTGTGCACCTACCATCCGGATTTGGCCGTCGATCCAGCGGTTGAACACGGCAACACGGCCGAGCACGGATATTTTGCGGCCGGGCTTTCTCGACTGGTGGCGCCCAACAGCCACCATCACCTGGTGCGCGTCCTAAACGAAGACGGGGCCGGCGATCTATTTTCATTTATCTCCGTACTCGACGCCTTTGGGGCGGCCCGCGGCGGTTGGGAAAACGCGGTGGTCAATCTCAGCATGAATTTGCGTGAGGCGGATGACGTGGATGCCGGGGCAATCGATCTCACGGAAGCGCAAATTAATCAGCTCAAAGCGGTGCTCGACCCGGTCTATCACCCTTTAATTGAGTCACAAGACCCGATCGGCCTGGAAATCGCCTTGATCGAAGTGGTGCAGCAGGGGGGTGTCGTTGTGGCTTCGGCCGGTAACGGCTCAGACCTGACGCAAAACAGCGATGTGCCAACCGGTATGCCGGCGCTCTGGGATTTCACCATCGCCGCTGCCGGAACCAATGCCGGTCACACCCGCTCGTGTTTCTCCAACCAGCCGGAGCCGGTTGCCCGCCTGTTTGCTCCTGCCGGGGATGGAGATCATCGGCCGCAGGCGTGTGATTATCCATTTCCAGATCCAACGGTTGAGCCCGATTACATCTGTCCGGCCGTGGCCAGCGCCTATGATTGCGAATTTGCTTTGACCAGCGTGGTCAGCACCACCGACTCGGATGGCAATCCGCAATTTTCGCACTGGATGGGGACCTCGTTTGCCGCCCCGTTGGCCAGCGGCACGGCCGCGCTGATGGTCGCGGAACGCAATGATCTCGGCTGTGCGGCCTCTCCCCTCGATATTCGCAGCACCATGGTGGCCACGGCCGATCAGGCACTGGTCAACGTACCTGATGCCGTAAAAGGCATCCAATCGTTGTGTACCCCGTAAGAAATGGTCAATGGTTAAAAATCAATGGTCAATTGTCAATGACAATTGGCCATTAACTATTGACAATAGATTATTAAAATTTCCTTCACCTTCTCTTCACGCCTATCCCGTAATCCCCTGTCGGAAAGTGCAACTTTGGCCGGTTTATACAGATAAGTAGGATATACAAACCACGCGCATCTTCTCCGCAACCAATCAATTTTGACCAATTTGATGCAAAATCGGTTTTGCTACGTATAAGGATAGTAACAAGGACTTCAGTACAGCTTCAAATTATGGATTGGAGGGCAAAATGGAACTCAACGACTTTTATGATCTAGAAAAGAGGGTGATTTCCATCCAGCTTTGTAATACGGCTCAAAACAGCTACCACGGTCATCGGGTGACCATCAATTATTCACAGCGCACCTCCCTGACCACCCCGGCCGGCGTTGAAGCCATTGTCTGGTCCGGAGCCCAGATGGTCGCCGACTGCTCAGCTGAGGGTCGAGCCACCTTTACTTTTCCAGCCAATTTTATTCTCGATGCGGATATCTATCTGCGAGTTTTTGCTGAAGACGGCACCTTGCTGCTGCGCCGGCCGATCCCCGCAGCTGTGGTGACCTCCTATATGATTTTTGACGTCGAACCACAGGCATCACCGCCCCCGACTAAACCCAAAATGGCGCCCCAAAAAGACGGCGATCGCTTTATAAAAACACTCAACACGCTTTTAGAGAGAGCCCACTCCCGCGGCGTCCAGCTCATCGAGGCGCCCGTTTCCTAACTTTCCCTTTCATCCTCCCTATCCTTATCGGGGTCTGGCTCCCAAACCAGGCCCCGATCCTTTTTAAGACCACAGACTTCAGACCACAGACTTCAGACTTCAGACTTCAGACGAGAGACGATTCATAAATCGTAAATCTATAATCGTCAATCTGACAAATCTCATTTCGTATTTCTCATCTCGCATTTCGTATTTCCCATTTCGTATTTCGTATTTCCCATCTCGTATTTCGCATTTCCCATCTCGTATTTCATATTTCCCCCTTCCCCTGTATCATCTCCTCCATGTCTCAACCGGCTTCCCTGCCCACTCGCATTAAGTGGTTGTACAGCCTGGGCGATATTTCGACCAGCATGCCCTGGACGATTATTTCCTTTTTTCAGCTAATTTTTTTAACAGACGTGGCCGGGCTTTCCCCGGGTTATGCTGGCGGATCGATCCTGGCCGGCCGGATCTGGGATGCTGTTAACGATCCGCTGATGGGGGTGCTGTCCGACAAAATCCGCAGCCGCTGGGGACGGCGGCGGGTGGTACTGCTTTTTCTGTCGCTTCCGCTGGGAGTAGCTTTCGCCCTCATGTGGGTGGTACCCCCATTTGAAGACCTGGCGCTGGCGATCTATTATGCCCTGACGTTTGTCCTGTTTGACACGACCTACACGGCCGTGCACGTCAGCTACAACGCCCTGACCCCCGAATTAACCCCCGATTACGACGAGCGCAGCACGCTCAACGGCTATCGAATGTTCTTCTCAATCGGTGGGGCGCTGATGGCGGTGATTTTTGCGACGATCCTGCAGGGTCTGGTAACAGATCCCCGGACCCTGTATCTGATCCTGGGAATTTTTCTAGGCGTGGTGACGGCCGGGCCAATGCTCATCGTTTTTCGCGTCACCGAGGGGTATGATGAGCCTGAAGCTCAAAAGACGTCGCAGCTGGACGCCTTGACCGCCATCCGCACCACGTTGAGCAACCGGCCGTTTTTGCTGCTGATGGGACTGTACATGTTTAGCTGGACCACCGCCAGCCTGCTGAGCTCGATGCTCCTTTACTTCGCTCGCTACTACTTTCGGGTGGACGACATTCAGGGCAGCCTGTTTGTGCTGGTGGCCCAGCTGATGGCCATCCTCTTTTTGCCTTTCTGGGTTTGGGTTGCCCAGCGATATGACAAGCGGCAGGCGTTTATCTGGGGTTCACTCAGCTGGGTCATCGTCTTAGGCGTGATGGCTTCCCTCGCCCCTGAGCAGCTCATTCTCGCCTACGTGCTGGCCGCTTTGTCCGGAGCCGGTATCGCCACCGCCTATCTGCTTCCGTGGTCGATGGTGCCGGACATTGTCGAGCTGGATGAACTGCAGACCGGCGAACGTCGTGAGGGGTCTTTTTACGCCTTCGCCTCCTTTTTGCAGAAAATCGGCACCGGTCTGGTGCTGGCCGGAATCGGCCTGATTTTAGAGAGTTCCGGCTATATCACCCCTCAGGCCGGTCAGCCACTGCCGGTGCAGCCGGCCGAAGCGATACAGGCGATCCGCCTGTCGATGGGCATCGCTCCGGCCGTTTTGCTCTCAATTGCCATCGGCTTCGCCTGGTTTTACCCCCTAACGCGGGAAAAACACGAGCAAATCAGGCAGCAGTTAGGGAGATAGAGAAATACGAGATACGATATACGAGATACGAAATACGATTGGTTCGATTAGCTCGATTGACGATTCTCTGGTCTCCTGTCTGTCAACTTATCTTAACCGTTCCTGAAGAATCTGCCTTAAATCCTGCATAAACTCCCCCGGTGTTTGAATTTTTAGACCGCTTTTTTTACCCCCTTCCGGCGTGAAATCTCGAGTATTCAAAGTCACAAAGCGCTCAACTTTTTCTCGTGTTGCTGCGGCAATTAGCGGAGCATCTTTAACTTCGATTACAGAAGTCCACGGTTGGACTTCTTTTTCTGGAGGGTCTGCGACAATTTGTAAAGGGATTGCAGCTAAGACCTCAGCAAAAACAGGCAAACTTTGGGGTAACTTCTTGCGTAAATTGCGTTCGACCTCATCTAAGATTTGTCTGGAAACCACCAGCTCCACCAAACCGATTTCGGCCAGCATTAAAATGGCGCGGCTGGCCCCCTTTTTTGAGGCGGCTCCGGCAATTAACACATTGGCATCGACAAAAATGCGAAACACGGTTAACTATCTTTGCGTAATTTCTGACTTTTAAGACGTTCTTCAGATAATCCTTCAAGTAAGTCCGCCAGGGACACGCTTGAATCAGCCATTAACTCAGCAAAACGGTCAGCCAGAACCGGAACCCGTAGCTCTCTCTTGGCAAAAAACACAAAATCATCAATTTCGGCCATGGTGATGACATCCCCGGTGTCAATCGCCAGCTGTTCCCGAATAGCTCGTGGAATCGTTACCTGGCCTCGCTGGCGTAGTTGAACCCGATAGATTGGCTTTTCTTCACTCATAATTCTCACCGTTTGATAATTTGATTTTCTGACTTTCTGATTTGGCAATCAAATCTTACCACAAAACCGTATAGCTGGTCGAAGATTGCGCCTTTGCCATCCTGTTCACCACCATACACTTTCCCCAACACCCAACACCCATCACCCAATACCCGAAAACCCGGAAATTCCCGCGTTTATTTGAGTTACAGACAACTGTGTCTGTGGACTGAGGAGCTGCATTGAACAAGGAGACCACAAAATGGCTACACCATCCAAAAGGCGACTTTATACCGTGAAGGGCCAGGTCGACCTGGCCGAAGTCCGGGGTGTCCCGGATGATTTGGAGTTGATGGCTTATGCCTTTGATCGGGCCGGCCGGCCGCTGGGAGAAACCAAGGTCAATGCCAAAGGCAACTACAACTTGAAGGTGGCGCTGACCCGAGCGGCCGATATCGATCTGGTGATCGCCCCCGCCGCCGACGCCAAGACCATTCGCAAAGCGGCCGTGCACAGCGAACGCATTACGGCCGAACAGCTGGCCGAAGGGGTCTTTGAAGCAGATATTTTTGTTCCTGACTACATCTGGCACCCGTGGCGGCCGGTACGCATCTGCATCTCCGGTCACGTGCGCAAACTCACCGCGGCAGGAACCTGCCCGGTCCCATTTACCAAGGTCGAAATCTTCGACGTTGACCGGGAGCCGTGTTTCTGGCCGCTGCTGGTTGCGGAAATCGACAAAATCAGGCCCAGAAAGGTCGTCGAGATACCGGAACTGCTCAAAGAACCGCTTCCGCGTTTAGAAAAAATTCCTGATCCGGGTCCGCCCGATCCAGGACCTTATCGCGCCCGCTTTAGGGACGTGATGGTTGGGCCTGAAACGCTGACGCGCTTTGAAAACCCGGCCGCCCTTGGCCCACAGCCTGAACCACCCGACATGGTTATTGGCAGACCAGCATCTGTGGCGGCCATTAGCCCGCAGCCGGAGCCACCAAGAATCATGAACAAAGTGGGATATGTCGGCGAAATGGCAGAAGCCGCGCCGGAAACCATGGAAGCGTTAAAAGACGTTACCCTAACGGCCAAGCTTCCACCGTGGATCTACTACCCGCTCTGCTTCTATAGCAAAACCGAAGTGTGTGAGACGAACACCGACGAATGCGGCTACTTCCGCTGCTGCTTCAAATGGTGGCCGTTCCACTTCCGCCGCGGCCGGCTGCGCTACGATCACCGGCCGGACATTATTCTCAAGGTCACCCAGGTCATTGACGGGGTCGAAACGATCATCTATCTCGACCCGTACAGCAGCACCCGCTGGAACGTGACCCACGCCCACATCGACCTCTTCCTCGACGACGAGCGGATCCTCTGCGGCACCTGCCAGGATGATTACGATCGGCCGGAAGGAACCCACACCTTCTTCACTCGCATCGGCAACGATGAGGTTTTCCACATCAATCAGACCACCGGGCTGTACAGCGATACCGTAAGCAGCCAGGTTGCTTACGGGCACGTGCTGCGCGTTCACGCCCAGTTTGGCGACACGCTGAGCCGGCATCAGGCGATCCCGGGGGCCACCGCACCTTACTACTACAAGTTGTCGTACAGCGATGACGGCACCAACTTCACCCCCATCACGGCCGTTCTGACCGACACCCGGGTCAACAAAACCACGCTCTTCAGCGAAACGCACAAGCTAGGACCATTTACCGTGAATGGCGTACCGTCGCTCTATGAGATTCGCGATTTTGGCGGCTACTACTGGTACAACCCGGACTGGATCGCTCGGTGGAACACGCTCTTTGAAAACGACACCGATCGGTATACGCTGCGTCTCGAGGTGTTTGACAGCACCGGCACTAAGCTCGACTCCACCAAGATCGACTACCTGGACGGCACGGTTTCACCGGGCAACGTCCTGCCGCCGATGTCGAACCGCTGTGATTTAAAAATCACCATCGACAACAAGCGGCCGGTCGTCAATCTGACGGTAATCGGCTTTGAAGACACCCTGAACAACTGCGGCGTTATCAAGTGGACCCCCACGCTGACCCTCAACTTCCAGATGGCCGCCTCCCAGGAGAACAACCGTCTCCGGCGGTGGGGTCTGTACTACACCAAGGGGTTTGGCGGAGCGAATATCAATCTGCTGAGCGGCTTCCATGCAACCGGGACGCCTGGCTCAGTCAGCCACGTTGTTTCTGGTGCGCCGCTGCTCGCCGGGCTGACTTCGTCCTGCGCCTTTGGCCTGAAAGTGTGGGCTCGGGCGCACATCCGCAACGGCTATCACTACATCTACTATCGTGAGGATATTCAGGCGCTGACGATTGAAAAGTGCCCCTGATAGCTCCTAAATTAAGCAGCAGGATGGGAATTTACTCATCCTGCTGTCATTGGCGCGTTAGGTAGGGGCTTGGCAAGCCAAGCCCCTACAGCAACCCCCATCATTGCGCAGAATACGCAGCAAAGCGAGAAATCTCGTCAAGTTGCATTCATGCACAAATAGACAATCTTGAAGGGCTTTACTTCTGGCAAAGGTTCGTTTCATCGGAAATTGACGGGCTCCCTCGCTCCGCTCAGGCTGATAGGTGGTCCGGGGACGATTAAACCAATCCACCTTTGTAGGGGCTTGGCTAGCCAAGCCCCTGCACCCTCATAAATTTACTCTTCGTCCACAGGCTCAAGGGTAATGGTTACAACCTCTGAATCAACCGGCCGGTTGTTCGCGTTAAATTTCCAGATATCCGGCAAAACATACCCGATCGTCAAAAAGATAAGGCCAAAGCCGATAAATAGCAGGATCCGCCAGAAGGGATCGATTTCCAATAAATCGATGAGCAGCAGCTTGCCGGCAATAACGAGCAAGGTCACCAGCCCGGTGCGCTGCATATTCGGTTGATTGGCGTAAAAACCGGCCGCCAGCAACCCGATCCCCATCCCGCCCCAGATCAGCGATATGATCCCCTGACCGTTGGTCGACCAGGCCAGCTCGGCCCAGAAGTAGATCAAAGTGAAGCAGTAAACGATTAGCTGCATCGGACCACGCGCTTTTTGCGGCAGGCAAATAAAGGCGGTGGCACCCAGGCTGGTCAGCAAGGTCAGGTTGGTAAGGGAATCCGAATTAAAAATGGGTATCGTGCGCTCCAACATAAGCAGCCGGGCCATAAAAGCAAATCCCACAATCAATGTAAGGAGCCACGCTCCCACCAGCGGCAGGGGGTGCTCCCACTGGTGGGTGAGACCGTGAAGCAGCAGCGCCTCACCTGCCAGCAGGATCAGCAAGATCGGCCCGTCAAAAATGGCCACAACGGCTGCGGTTAGCAAAATGATGGCCAGGGTCCCTCCGAGGCGTTCAACCACCACATTTTCAAAATGTTCGCGCCAGCTCATCGCCCCAACCGCATAAATTAATGCGGCTCCCAGGGCGATCGATCCCCAAATCATGCCGTCAGACAGCCAGATACAGCCCAATAAAACAAAGGTGGCCACGGCCGTCAGCGTCAGGAAGGCGTAGGTAAAAAAGGTCATTGCCGGCCGCTGCCGGTTTTCATAGCGCACGGTGATGGCCAGTCCGGCGGTCAACAACAGCCAGCTGTACAGCACGCCACCGGTCAGCAGCCACTCCTGAATCCACTCCGCGCCGCTTCGGGGAGAAAAAGAAAAGAGATCGAGTGTCTGCAGAATAATTCCCAGCCAGGCGATCCAAATGCCGACCCCGGCGAGCATGGTCAGCGACGGCCACTCCCGATAGTAAGCGATCCCCACGGCCGCGGTGACAATCAGGCTGAGATAGACAACCAGCGGCGTCAAATCAGCCGCATCCCCACCTAGAAGAAAGGGGGTGATCAAGCCACCAGCCAGCCCCACCAGCATCAGCAGATACCCCTCACGCCGCACGGCCGCCAGGAAATAGCTGGCCAGGGTGACCCCACCCATCGCGCCAAAGGCGATTGGATTAGTCGTTAAATTATAAAGCGCGTAAGATGCAAAAATAGTGAAGTAAAGCACCGTGCACCCGCCACCCATCAGGATACCGGCCAGGACCGAGCGTTTCTTTTCGCTCAATAGCCCTACACCAATCAGGCCAACACCAAGCAGCAGCCCAAATCCGACTCGTACCGTTGGGATCAACCATCCTTGCTCGATGGCGTAATTAAATAGAAAGCCTACCCCAATTAGGAGCAGCAAAATGCCGATATAGCTCACAACTTTGTCAGCGGTGAAATATTGTTCGAGCCGGTTCAGGCTAAATTGATCGCTAGAGTTAAATCCCGGCGAAGATTCATCCGGCGATTGATTGGACAGTTGTTGGTTGGTCATGTTGCACCTCCATTTCGATTTGAAGGCACTTTAATGAATTTTTAGGGGAAAAATAAGGGGGTTTTGTGCTCTTTTCAGCCGAAAGTTAGCCAAAGTTAGCCGTTTCAATTTCCATCTGCCACAGGGTTTCGGCCAGCAGTTTGCGGCCGTGATTGAGATAGGTGGTGTAGCCCCGGCTGTTGGTGGAAACCATCAAGCCGGTCGCTTCCTGAATTTCGGCCGCGACCTGCGGCCGGGTCTTGTCTTCCAGATACCCCTGCCGCAGCACAATTAGCGGAATTTGTTTGGCGCTGTTTTCGGCAGATATCTTTTCTTCCGCTCGTCCCAACCCTTCATCCAGCAGCTCCCGCACCGCCTGGGCACGATCGGCCGCGGTGAGATGATCGATGGCCACCTGGCGATCGCGCGAAATTTGGCCCAGGCGTGTCCGGCCGATGTGCAAATTTAACAAAGGTGATGACGCCAGCGCCCTCTCCTTGTAAATTGTTTTGTGGCGAAATATCCGCTTGACTTCCGAGCGAATCATCTCCCGCTGCTGCGAGCGACGCGCCTCCTCCGTGGCCTCTTTGAGCTGGCTTTCCGCCCGCTCAAACGCCTGCTGTGGGTCTGCGGCCGTGGTCAAATCTTTTTCCACCCGGTTAAGTCGGTGGCGCAGCTCAACTTCCCACGATGGAAGCACCCAGCGATCGAGGCCTACCTGCAAAAAGGGGGACATGGTGGCTGTAAATACCCCGATGACGATTAAAATCGGGATCGAAACCCACGAAAAGTCAGAGCCGGTCAGCCGGTGGATGACGTCAAAAACGATTAAGCTGCCCACGACCAGAACCCCATTGCTCAAAAAAGAGCGGCGCATATCCGCCTGGATAAAGCGATGGCGCAGCCACGCCCCGTAGCGTACCAGCATCCGGCCGACGATAGCCAACCCCAGCGTGGCCAGCAGATCCCCAACCAAACGGAGCACCAGGTTGTCCACGATCTGATAGGTAATCAGGTAGCTGCTGGCTCCCAAAACCATCAAAACATTTCCCCAGAAGATGCGCTGCAGCAGGGGCCGGTTTGGGGCATCCGGTTCCGTCATCCGCCAGCGAATACCGATAATAATCTGGGCGGATAAAATGACGGCCATAAAAAATAACGAGTACGCTCCGTTAAACGGCTGGGCTGGGGGCAAGAAGATCGCTCCGTAGGAATTGGGCTGGAAAATCGCCTCGTCATAGCGAAAAATTAGCGAGGTAAACGGCCCCATCAGCGAAAACGCGGCTGCGGTCAGCAAAATAGCCGTGGAGATAATCGCTCTGGTTTTGCCGGCAATCAGCGCCTGCGACCCTTCAAAATCAGCCAGGTGCAGCACCCACCACAGCCAGATACCGGCCACCAGCGGAATTGACCACCAGGTGGCACGCGCCCAGAAAACATATTCGGCGATGGTTTCGCTCACCCCTTCCAGGGCAATCCCCGTCATAAAGACAAAGGTCAGCACCATGGCCACCCCGGCCGGGATCTCCGGCCAAAATCGCTGCGCATCCCGACCCGACCAGTCGGGCAGCAGCAGGGCACGGCTGATTAAATAAAGCCCCAGCCACAAAAAGTAACCGGCAACCAGGATCTGAAGATAAAAAAGGTTTTGCGCCGTCATGATGATGCTATGCTCTCCGTCGAATGTAACCGATCTCCCCCATCATGTCCACCACCTACCTTCCACCCTTCACCCTACACCCACCACCCAACACCTAACACCCAACACCCATCTCCTGCTACAATCACCCGATGGCCTCTAATCCCCTCCAATCATTCCAAAAACTTTCACGGCCGGTTTGGCAGCTTTTGATTTCCGTCTTTTTTGCCGGAATGGGGCTGCGCCTGCAGTGGCTCTTCCTCAATTTTCATTTAGAAGATATCGGTTTTACGCGCGATCTTATCGGTTACGCCAACGCGGTCCCGGCCGTCTCCATGATCATTTTAGGCATTCCGGCCGGGATCATGGCTCCCCGCATCGGCTATGTGGTCAGTCTACGGTCCGCCGCCTGGCTGGCCGCCGGAGGGCTGCTCCTGATCGGCTGGGCCCCCTCAACGGCCGTTGTCTTCGTTGGCCTGTTTATCTTCGGGCTGGGCAACTCGCTCATTATGGCCACGACCCCAGCCCTGCTGCAAAAAATTGCCCCGCCTGCCCAACGCGTCACCGCTTTTAGCTACTATGGCGCCCTCGGCACGGCGGCCGGCTTCGTCGGCAACGTTTTTGGCGGCTACTTGCCCGATTTACTCGGCGGACTCAACCGGGTGATCTTCCTGATGGCCGTCGTTTTTGCCCTTTCAACCATCCCCCTGAGCTGGCTCAAACGCGAGCGCAGCGAGGGCGTCAGCTCATTCAAAATGCATAACCCTCGTCTGTGGGTCCGTCTGCTCATCCCCAACACGATCGTCTCGCTCGGCGCCGGATTGGTCATGCCTTTTCTCAATCTTTATCTGGCCGAAAAATTTTCCCTCTCTTTTGAGTGGATCGGCTTTTTGTTTGGCATTTCAGCCCTGGCCACCAGCATCACCATCTTGATTCAGCCCTTTCTGGTTGAAAAGATGGGCAAAGTCGGGGCGATAGCCACTTCGCAGGGAGCGGCGCTGCCGTTTATTTTGATTCTGGCCTATGTGCCTTTTTTGCCCCTGGTCACCGTGGCTCTTTTTGTGCGCGAGTCGCTGATGAACGCCGCCAACCCGATCTATCAGGCGCTCAGCATGCAGCTTCTACACGAAGACGAAGCGGCCGCTTTTATGATCACCTATAATGCCTTTTGGCGGATCGGGTGGGCGATTAGCTCCAGCATTTCTGGTGAAATTCAGGCGGCTCTCGGTCTGGAAGCGTTTAACTATCTCTTCGCCGCGATGTTTTTGCTTTACGGGACAGCGATCTCGCTGCTTCTCATTTTCTTCTGGCGCAGTAGATGGCAAATTGAGGCCGCGGCCATGGAAACGGCCGGTTAATCAACGGTGAGGGCCATTGCGGAACCGCTTGCGCATGTTATAATGCTTTTACACTCTGCAAAGTGAAATTGTCACGGGGTGGTTTATTAAACAGGAGATTATCATGATTCAAGGTTGGGAATGGATCATCATTTTGGTTGTAGTCCTTCTGGTGTTTGGCGTCGGCCGCATCGGCAAGTTGGGCAGCGAACTCGGTAAAAGCGTCAGCGCTTTCCGCAAAGGGCTGCGGGAAGGCCAGGAAGACCTCAAAAAGGACGAACAAGAACAGGAAAAGGCCTCAGAAGACGCCTAAATTTTCTTGATGTGCTTGCAGTAAAAAAGCCGGGTTACCCCGGCCTTTTTTATTTCTGACGTCTGTAGTCTGTGGTTTTCTACGGCCGGCCGATGTACGGCAAATGAACCTGGTAAATTTGATCCACCACAAACGCCGTTAAATTGAGCGTCTGCGGGCTGTCAAGCGTCGGCGTATTCGATTGAATCGTGACGGTAGCCTTATAGACCCCTGTTGCCAAACCGGTCGTATCAAAATCAATTGTTAATGAATCTCCACTGCTGCCGCTCGTGACGCTTACGTTCGGCGTCAAACCGCCGCTGTTGTCAACAGTGGCCTGCCACCCCTGGTCGGCCAATCCGGCCGGAAGATCGATGGTACCGGTTCTTGATACCGTTTTGATCTCAGAGGGCAGCGTCATCACGGCCATATCTGTTAAACCGTTTATGGCCATACGCGGCGCGCTCACCACGGCGTCGTCCCAATATGCGTTGTTGTGCTTAACCGGAAAATCGGGGTTGGCGTAGGTAAATACCGTGATCGTCTCCGCCTGAGCGGTAGCCGTCACCACAAATATCCCGTAGCTGTCATACTGTTCACGGCTTTCGCTCCACACGATGCTGCCGCTATCAGGATCGGTGCCACCGGTGGGGTCGATCCCGATTTTTTGCTTGAGCTGACCGTCTTCCGGACCAGAACAGGCATCACCAACCCCTTGCGAACTGGGACAGCTGCTGTGATTCAACTCCGGTATGGGATCATCCTGGGCGGTCCAGCTTTGCCCCCAGGCGCTAAAACAGTAGGTGACTCCCGGCGTGGTTTGAATTTGCTGAAAAACGCCGGCTTCGTGCGTGCTAAACAGGGTAAAAAGCTGCTGGGCGCTCTCTCCCGAACGCGTTCGAGGTGGACCGTACCAAAAATCGTGGGCCGCGGCCGTAAACTCCGGCATTTTATAGAAAAGAGGATCGTTTCCCTTGGTCGTCCACCAAGGTGCCCACCCGTTGGGGGTGCGAACGGATGTACACACGCCGGCCGGGCATTGGGCGATAGGTGGGTTGGGAACGTATTGAGTGTATTCCCCTTCAAAGGAGCCGTTCTGCAATAAATTTGAGGGGTCTAGAGCGACACATGCACCATCATCGGCAATCAAAGTGGGTGAGAGAGGCTCTTCGGCGCTGCGAGCAGCAGCAGCGATCCCCCATGAAGCCACAAGCATGATCAGCAAAAGGGCCGCCGTACTCGTGTAGGAACGTATCCGATTGTTATTCATTGATCTGATTCAGGCTTTTACAGGTCGAGGACGCCGGTAATCACCAGCAGCACGATGCCGATCACGATAATATCAACCAACAGTAAGGCGGCTAAAATTAAGCGCTGCGTGGGAGTAAATCGGCCTAAAATCCCGGCAGAGCCACCCGAAATATCGTCAACATCTTCAAAAGAGGCGCTGGTACGCATGCTCTTCTGGCGAAGTTGTTCAAATTCATCGTCATATTGGTCTTCAACAGCCATAAGGTGATTCTCCTTGAATATGTCTCTGGGGGAGAGGCGGTGGATTAGCATATTGGCATATTAGTATATCGGTTTATTGATTATTAATTTATCTATAAACCAACAGGGAAATAAACCTTTAAACAAATAAACTAATCCACTTTAAATTTACATGTAGCTTACAATCAATCGCTTTCCCTTGACAGTAACTCATTATACAGAGAGGTCTGGAATTTCAGCAAGGGTAAGGGCCTGGGACATTACTCCCACGGCTAACCGGGAAGAAGGGAGACATCCCCCGCAGTAACCAATTGAATTTTACCCTGCGCGTCTTTGATCAGTAAATGGCCGCTCTCATCAACATCAACCGCCTGACCGGACCATGAAGGTTGATCTCCCATCGGTTTGACGGTCACCATTTGCCCGATGGTTAGCAGCTCAGCACGCCACGCTGCCAGTGGATTCTCCCCTTGATCACATCGCTCAAACCACCCTTCCAGATGCCCAAGCAGGGCGCGAATGATCGATTGCCGGTTAAAGGTGCGCCCGGTCAGCGTATACAGGCTGGCGGGAGGGGTCGGTGATGGAGGAAAAGAATCTTGATTGACGTTGATCCCCATGCCAATCACCCACCCGTTTTCCAGCGCGCTCTCGAGCAAGATACCGGCTATTTTGTACCAGCCAGGGCCATCACTTTTTAGCAGGACCAGGTCGTTGGGCCATTTTAAGCCGATGCTCAGCCCACTGACTTCGCGGATGGCGTTAACCGCAGCCAGGCCGGCGATCATCGTCAGCCACGAAGTGCGTTCAATCGGCCACCTGGGCTTGAGCAGGATCGACATCAAGATCGCTTCTCCAGGCGGTGTCTCCCATCGTCGATTAAGCCGCCCGCGGCCGGCCGACTGGAAATCAGTCAGGGCCACGCTGCCGTGGGGCAGCTCAGCGGCATGTTTTTGTAAATAACGATTGGTGGAATCAATTTCCTCAAAAAATTGAAAGTGGTGGCCAAGCCATTCAGTCGTTAATGTGGGAGGGAAATTTTGCCAGGGGTCTGTTGTTGTCATGACACTCATTCTACCTGTTATTTATTATTGTATTGGTATCGAGCACAAACATTAAATTGTTTCTCGCTCCACATCTTTGCCAATCGGTTTGCGGATTTGCTCGGAGGTTGGGAAATCTTCCCAGGCTCCGGCCAGTTCCATCATCTGAGCCGGCCCTTCAGCAACCAATCTCTAGCGAAGGATTTCAGCGATCCAGCGGCTCTGCGATTTGTTTGCACCTCTGGCCGCCGCCTTGACCAGCTTCTCCAGCTCGTCATCGAGATATATTGTAATTTGGGCCATTAAATCATCCTTGGTGGGATAGTAATTATACACACACATATGTGATTAGAAGTGCTCATGGCTGCCGATTAAAGCTTCAAACTTACTTTTTATGAATTTATTGATAAAAATTGACACCCCATTTGATTATTGCTAAAATCACAAACACTTAAAAAAACTTTTACAGGTGCATATCCCACCAAATAAATTCAGAGAGGGGTGGGAGCACCTTTCGGGCAGTGGAGGTTATCATGCAGCCTAATGTTATTGATGAAAGTGTGGCCATCAACGTCACCGAAAATGCGGCAGAAGTTGTTCGCAACCTTCTGATTTCAAAAAATGTACCGGATTACGGTCTGCGCGTCTTCGTTTCCGGTGGCGGTTGCTCCGGGATGCAGTACGGCATGGCTTTAGAAGCTGAAGCCCGGCCGTATGATCATGTGATCGCCGGTGAAGGGTTCCGCATTTTTATCGACCCCACCAGCATGATGTACTTGAATAACGCCACAATTGACTATCAAGACAGCATGATCGGTGGCGGATTCAAAATTGACAACCCCAACGCGGTTTCTAGCTGCGGCTGTGGTACCTCCTTTAAAGCCGAAAATGGCCCGGCAGCTCCAGCCGGCGGCTGCAGCTCCTGCGGCTAACCCACGCTTCCGTTAAAAATCTTGCGAAGGGGTGACGCGGTCACCCCTTTCGCTTTAATAATCAAAAAACGCGTTATGTCGATGCGCTTATTCACCGTGCGTGAGGCGAATGAACTCCTGGTTCATGTACGGCCGCTGGTCCAGCAGTTGATCGTCCTGCAGCAGCAGGTCGACGATCATATTGAAGAGGCTTTGACCGATTTACCGGACGCCTCACTCAACGTTGGCAGCTCGGCCGCATCTCAGTTAGCCCACAATTTCGCTTCCATTGAATCGATTTTGACCCAAATTAGCGACTATGGCTGTCAAATCAAAGATATCCATCTTGGCCTAATCGACTTTTATGCCGAGCTTGAGGGCCGCATCGTTAATCTTTGCTGGAAAGTAGACGAATCAGCTATCGCTCATTATCACGAACTTGATGAAGGCTTCGACAACCGCCGCCCGCTAAACCGATAAAATAAATCGGTGTCGTTTGCGGGCTTTTTTAAGAAGAGGTACCAAATATGAATCTGTGGTCCGCATTTAACCGCAAACCAAAAAACAGTATTTTGTGGCTCGATCTCGGTGACCTGGGAGACCTGGTTAACCCGGCCGGTCCCCACGAGCAATGGCAAGATCACGGCCTGGGGCTGCTGCGCACAATCATGCACCAAAACGGGATTATGACCGATATCGCCTCTACCCGGGCGGTCACTTCGTGGGAGCAGCTGGCCAAAAAACTCAAAGGGTACGATACCCTGCTGATGAACGTCCGCAGCTATACTTATCCGGTTGCTCTGAAATCAGCCCAAATTTTTAAAGAGCTCAATCCCAATGGCTGGGTGCTGACGGGTGGCATGCACGCCACCGTAGCCGCTGATGAAATGATGGCCGTCAAAGAATTTGACCGCATTTGTCAGGGTCCTGGTGAAAAAGTCATTCTCGACCTGGTCCGCGACCCGGAAGCGTTTCCGCGCCTGGTGATGGGCGTTGGCGCCAAATCGATGAAAGAATGGCCCAAAATTGACCGTGAACTGTGGCCCAAGCCGGCCAGCCGCAAGCTAAAACGAAACTTTAACTGGCCCATGGAGCCGGAATGTGGCTGGGGCCCTGCTCCGGTGGCAACCATCATGACCAGTCGAGTTTGTCCCTGGCAGTGTGTTTTCTGCAACGAAAATTCATATATTCCGAACATGGGGCGGCCGTCGGTTGATTCGGTTATCGATGAACTAAATTTTCTTGACCGCAAATATGGCGTGGGTTCGGTGGTCATCCACGATTCGATGTTTTTCCAAAACCCAAGCTGGCTGGAGGAATGGATCGAAAAATACCCCCGCAAAGCCAACAAAGTATGGCCATACTGGGCGGCCGGCCGCGCCGACACCGTTCGCCAGTGGCCGGAGCTGTTTGAAGCGCTGGTCAAAGAAACAAACTGGACGACCATATCGATCGGCTTTGAATCCGGCAGCGACCGCATCTTGCGTCTGCTCAACAAAGAATGCACCGAAGAAGATAATTTCTTTGCCATTGATTTGCTCAATCGCCTCGCCGATGAGCAAAAAGCCAAAGGCAAACTCGTCCCTTACTTCTGGTCGAATATTATGTTGGGCATTCCCGGTGAAACCCCCGAAGACGCCTTTAAAACGATGCGCATGCTTAAACGGATGCGATATGTTTATCCATCAATTTCTTTTTATGCTCCGTACCCGGGCTCGGCACTTGGCTATCAGCTCATTGCCGAAGGCAAAAGCTTGATGAGCAAAGACAATTATCATCGTTACCCGGATGATGAAAAAGTGATTGGGGTCGATTATCAATTTTATCGCGACCTGCTGGCCGGCAAATACGACGATGAAATCAACCGCGGGCTGGTCGATTCTGAAAAAGGTGCCGCCACGGCCGGTATGGAGGCGTTGACAAAAGCGTAATTAGTTAGCACTGGGCTGCGCCCCTGTTAGCTTTCAGCTCGGCGCTTTGCGCCTCTCAGCAGTCAGCTGAAAGCTGATGGCTAAAAGGCCCGGAGGGCCGAGCTAATAGCTCTTCGGGGCGCAGACCCGCTAAGGATCTAATATGAGCAGCTTTAGCAATCCACACCACATGTATGTTTTTGACATGAAAAATGGCAAAAAGAAGTTGGCCTATGGCCAATCACCGGAAGATGCGCTCGACATTTTGCGTATCCGCCTGACCGACGAGGAAATGGCGGAAATATTGACCGATCAATTCAAGCGTATATCGCAGCGCCGCCTCCACGAATATGTCGATAATTTAGGTTAATGCATTAACCTTCAAATCTCCAGCACCAGGCCGGGTTGTCAGAAGAACAGCCCGGCCTTTTTCTTTTCCCATCACACAACAAATTTACCAGTGTCAAGCCAAGCCGACTTTTTGTAAAGTTTACTTGACAAAAAGAAACGTATGCTTTACAATGCTGTCAAGTTCACTTTACAAAGAGGTTTGACATGACAAATGAGAACTCTGCAAAACAATATGTGGTCGAACTGGGATCATCGATGGTCGCTTATACAATTATTTTGTTCGTCGCCATCTATTTTCTCCAGCCGCCCGGGAATGAATTATGGCGCATTCCGGTAGCGCTCCTGCCGGTGATCCCCCTGTTTTTTGCCTTACGGGCCGTGATGCGCTTTATCACCAAAATGGATGAACTGCAGCAGCGCATTCAATTTCAATCAATTACCTTTGCCGCCATCACCACCGGATTTATTACCTTTAGCTGGGGCATGCTGGAAAACGCCAACATCCCTCCGCTCCCTCTGGTGTGGGTCTTCCCCATCATGATCGGCCTGTGGGGTGTTTCGCAGGCGTATTTCAGCCGGAGATACAGCTAATGGATAATAAGCTCCGCGTTTTACGGGCTGAGTTCAAATGGTCACAGGCGGAATTGGCGGAACGGCTGGGGGTCTCACGCCAAACGGTCAACGCCATCGAAACCGGCAAATATGACCCCAGTCTTCCTCTGGCCTTCAAGCTGGCCAGGTTGTTTGATCGGCCGATAGAAGCGATTTTCTTTCCCGACGAAGCATAGGTCTTCCCTACGTAACTTAAATCAAATCAACAGGCGGTAAACCAACATGTTTGTAAGGCTGTAGCATGCTGCGGCTTTATGACGTACGGGCCAAAATCAGGAGATCTGAGCAAGCGTTTATTTCACAAAGTGGCCGACTTTTAACTTCGCACTTTTTACTTTAAACTATCTTCATGTGGTGGTTTAAACGCAGGCTCTCGGCCGCAGACCGGGCACTCATGGAGGCCATTGCGGCCGGGAGCACCCTGAAATCCCATCGCGACATCGATGGGCAAAAAATCTATCGCCTCTATGATCCCGAGGGAAACGCTTCCCCGATCGATTTTGACCAGGTGCAGCGTCTACTCGAACGCCGCCTGTTGACAACCAACCAGAAATTCCCGGCCGCGACCTTCCTGCTCACCTCAAAAGGGCAAAAAATGCTTCAATCCAATCAAAAACCGCGAGGGATCGGGGCAATCGTCAAATTTGATAGCTCAAAATGAAAAATGCCACCCTAAAAGTGCCCCTGAAGCCGCCAGACAAACCTCTTAAGTCTGCTGTCTGAAGTCTGTTGTCCCATCGTACTTTTCACTTTTACTCCTTTGACGAAACCCCCTTCTCCTGCTATACTAAGTGGTAGTAATTCTTAGGAAAGGAGGTATGAGGACATCATGTTACTGATTCAACAAATTCCTGTTGTAACTCAGGCATGTTGTTTGCATACCATGCACCTTTAATCGGGCGCTATTCTTCCCTGCTGTGTAAGGGCCACAAGTATGCGGATGCTTGTGGCTTTTTTGTTGCCTCAACGAGCCTGAGTGATTTTTCAATATTTAGTGATACCAATTTAATAGCGCGGCCCTGCGGGCCTTTTAGCACGGGGCTTCGCCCCTTTTAGCTATCAGCGCGGCGCGATGCGCCTCTCAGCGATTAGCTATCGGCTGACAGGTGCGCAGCACCGAGCTGAAAGGCCGAAGGCCGAGCTATAAGAGGCGAAGCCCCGTGCCAATCTGCTGTTAGGCCCGCAGGGCCGTGCTAACCAGCTAAAAGGGCCAAAGGCCCGTGCTAAATCTCTATGTCTCAAAAATTCTCTGCTCTTGCGGTCTATATGATCATTGCGGCCGTAACCGCTTTCTTTTTCACCTTTATGGGCACCATAAGCGGCGTCTACCGCGTCAGCGTTGGTTTGACGCCCATGCAGCTGGTGCTGGTCGGCACCGCGCTTGAACTGTCTGTGTTTATCTTCGAAATTCCAACCGGCATTGTGGCCGATCTTCGCAGCCGCCGGCTGTCGATCATTATCGGGTACGCCATCTGGGGATTGGGCTTTATCCTTGAAGGCTCGTTTCCCTTTTTTGGCACCATCTTATTGGCTCAGGTTGTGTGGGGTTTAGGCTATACGTTTACCAGCGGCGCGCAGGACGCATGGCTGGCTGATGAAATCGGCGAAGAAAATCTCACCCTCACCTATCTCCGGGCCACGCAAATCAGCCAAATCGCATCTTTAGTGGCGATCGGGCTAAGCGTCTATATCGCCACCTTTAACCGCGGCCTCCCCTTGATCATCGGGGGGATCGGCCTGGCCGGGCTGTCGCTATTTTTAATTGTGTTTATGCCTGAAACCCGCTTTCGGCCGGTGGCCCGGGCGGAACGAGAGTCGTGGCGCAAAATGTGGGGCACCTTCAAGGATGGGTATGATGTCGTCCGCGGCGCCCCGATCCTGCTGATTATTTTCACCATTGAGGTATTTATTGGGTTGCACAGTGAAGGAATAGATCGTTTTTGGGAGGCTCATCTGCTGCGCAACTTTACCCTACCCTCTTTTGGTGATGGCTGGGACACGGTCTACTGGTTTGGCATCATCAGCATCGTGACGATGATTGGCACCTTAATCATGACAGAGTTTGTCAAGCGGCGCCTCAAAGTCGATCAAGAAAACAATGCCCTAAACGCCATGATGGCTTTTATAACGCTGACCGTTGCCGGGGTTATGCTGTTTGCCCTGACGTCAAATGTCACAGTGGCCCTCGGAGCGTTTATGGCCCTGGCGGTTTTCCGAGGCACGATCGGCCCGATCCATGCTGCCTGGGTTAACAAGAAAGTGCCGTCCGAAGTCAAAGCAACGGTGCTGTCGATGCTTGGGCAAACCAACGCCGTTGGCCAAATTATCAGCGGGCCGCTTATGGGGGTTGTGGCGACCGTCTGGTCGGTTCGGGCAGCGTTTGTGGCCGTTGCCGCCCTCCTAGCGCCGATCGTGCCGCTCTATGTCAGGGCAAAAAGTCAACAGACACCAGACCTCAGACAACAGTGACTAAAGGCTGTGTTGACTATTGGAAAATTTCTCCATACCTGCATTGATGGAAGTTAAGAAATAAAATGGTTAATAAAGCAAACCTCTGTCATTCAGAGCGAAGCGAGGAATCTCTTCAAGCTGCCTTTAGGTTTAGATGGCCAAAAATGAAAGCACTTCTCTTCTAGCAAAGGTTCTTTCTCTGGAAATTGGCGGGATCCTTCGCTCCGCTCAGGATGACAGGGGTCTGATAACGAGGGCAACAGTTAATGAATTTATTATTCATTTAATTTGCAAAGTTCAATAAATGCGGGGCTAAAGGGTCTGACCAGTTTGCAAACCAACCCTTTAGCCGTCGATTTTAATCGGCGGATGTAGAAAATATCGCAATTTTGATGATTCATCATCAAATTAAATCAAATGTCAACAGAGCCTAATCTGACGTCTGTCGTCTGCTGTCTGAAGTCTTTTTCAACTTTTGGCCACATTTCCGGCAGAAGTTGTCCCCCCGGCTGTTTTTGGTGCCGCAGCTGGTGCAGAACACCGCCGTTTGACGGGATGGCTTGCGGGCGCTGGCTGACGGCCGGCGCCTCTCTCGCCATGTTTGCCAACCAAAAAATATGGCAATCGCCAGAAAACCCAGACCAACAGCCGCCCAGGGCCAGTTGGCCTGCAAATTTTGGACCAATGATGAATTGCTTTCCGGCGCGGGGAGCGGTGCGCTGGCGCTGCCGCCCGGTGCGGTCAGCCGGCCGCCCGGCAGCTCGTAAGAGGCGCTGATGCGCACCGTCTCACCGGCGGCAACCACACGCGGCGGCAGCCGATGAAAACGCAGCTCGTTTGTGGTGACAACCAGCTCTTCGATCGTCTGATCCAGGGCAAAATTTTCGCTGCTGCTCGGCTCCTGCATCGAAATATTGAGCTGATCGATTGCATACGGGGCGACCCAATCAAAGTTGATCGTCCGCAGCGCCCCGTCGACATCATACGGCAGGTAATATTCAATTCGAATACCCGGTGTCGGGGAAACCAGACGCAGTTCATCGCCAATCCGTTCATAATCATTCAGGTTGAACAGCTGCCCCTCCTCGCTAAACGCCACGGCGTTGAGTGTCCCTTCGGCCGGCAGCGGCAGCCGCAGCTGGATCGGTGTGGGGGTGCTGGTCGGCAGGGCGGCCGTTAGCAAAACCAGCGTCTCCGGCCGATCGTAGTCTGGCCACAGCTCAATCGTCACCACGGGGATGACGTCGGGTTCAAATATCGGTTCCTGCGCCAATACGGGGGAAGCCAGCGTCAAAAAAAGAAAAACAACCAGATACTTTAATAAATCGCCTGTTGAATGAAGTCGATTACACATCATGCTATTACTCAATTTATCTAAAATAGTGCATCACGATTGAATTTTTAATAACTTTCGTGAGAATGTACTAGTAAATTGTTACAAAATTTTTCTTAACTTCTTTTTTTTAGACACGCTTTTTCGCTGCAGCCGAATAGCCGCTACGGAAACCGAAACGCGATATTGAAGATTTACAAATGAATACGGATATCAACCGTCTTCCAATACAGGCCTGTCATCCCCGCGTAGGCGGGGATCCATCGGTGGTCATCCAATGGATTCCCGCTTTCGCGGGAATGACAGCACTGTATCGATATTATTTTGTTAAAACTCAAAATCGCGTTAAACACTATCCGGTTTCGGTCCTTTTGCCGATGGATTTATTCATCGGCGAGGCAAGGTGGCAATTAGGTGTATTCTGAAACAGTGTATTAGGTAGTCACCTAAAAGTGTTACGAAAAAAATATCTGCAGACCCCAACCGTATGTTCTGCGCTGCGCGCTCTGGGACAATTTATTCTCGAAGAGTTTTTGTGTCTTTTGTGTTTTCTGTGGTGAAAGAAGATAGTTCAGAATACCCTAAAATAAAAACCCCCGACCTGGCCAAGTCGGGGGCTGTTTCTAAATGGAGCGTGCCAATCAGCTACGGATAAACGATCGCGTTGCCGTTTGACTCAAATTCCGAAGTTTCCAAAAGGTAGGCCATCATGTCAGACATCTCCTGGATCGTCATGCGCAGCGGGAAATTGTTGGGCATGGCGCTGGGTGGCCCGGCACATGGTCCGGTTGGACACTCGGGAGAGATATAGGCGCTGGGCAGCAGAATTGATTCGTAAAGGTACTCAGCGGCCGTGTAGCCAGGTTGAGCATCCGCCCGATTTTTAAAGGCGCCGGCCCATGGACCCACGGCGTTGGTTCCTTCCTGATCGATCTGGCCGTGACAGGCGGCGCAGCCGTACGTGACCTGATACAGCTGCTCTCCGTTGGCGGCATCGCCGGATGGTAAGTCAGCAACATCGTCAGGCCAAACTGGGGCAGGCGCAGTTGGCTCAGAACATAATTCAACCGTTTCCCAGTTCAACACAAAATTAGTCACGTTTTCAACTTCATAATCCTCAAGCGGGCCGCCGTAATCAGCACCCCACAGCGGCATCCCGTTCTGGGCGCGACCGGCATTGACCGTCGCATTAATGAAACCGGCTTTGGTGCCATTTTCCCATCCCATGGCCACGAGGCGGGGTGATGGTTCACCGCACAACAGCTCGGCGTTGTGCAGCGAACGGCCGGCGCAGCCAATCTGTTCACCTTCAGCGTCGTAACAGAGTTCCGCCTTGCCCTCCTGCCCGTGACAGGTGGCGCAGTTGCTGTAGTAAATCGACGCCCCAAATTCCACCTGGCGGGACTCATAAGCGCCTTCAAACAGCTCCATACGAGCCGGTTCGCGCAGAGCCGCATAGCCAAAGACAATCATCGTCAGCATAAAGGCGATGGTCGTGATGACGAGTTTTACTTGCATCTCATACTCCTGATCGGGGGCGCGGCCGATTATTCAGCCGCACCATCCCCCGTTTGATGTTTAGTACACCTCGTACGCTGCGTCTTCGTGGCGATACTTGGTGAAGTGGAAGTCAACCGGGTTTTCCGGATCATCTGTTTTAAAGACCAGTTCCAGTTCGTAAACGTTGTGCTGGACCTGGGTGATCACCAGAGCCGCATATGGGTCCGGCAAAACTTCGGTATGGGCCGAATTGCTGAAGCGAGTGCCCTGATCCGATTGATACGGTTGACAAGGCTCAAACCGATCATCGCCTTCATTGGTACAGCTGTACTCGCGTAAGGCCACTTCAAATTCAGCCAGGGCGTGGGTTAGATGTTCTCGGCCGGGTAGAACCTGGTTAGGCAGGTAGGTGCCCGCCGCCAGCTCTTCATAAGGTACCTCAAGCAGGATGCTGTGTCCTTCCTGCGGCAGAATATGCTGGGCCACTTCCTGCTCGGCAGATGATTGCACCTTGTATTCCGGAGATCCCATCCAGTTGGAGACGAGCATAAAAGCGATAAAGAACATGCCAACGCTTAAGCCCACGCGGCGGTCGGCGTAGCGACGGCTGCGGCCGACTTCGACATACGGCATGATGGTAAAGGCCAGGGCCAAAATCGGGATAATGCCGAAGGCCACGACCACCTTGGAATCAAACTCCCCGCCGGTAAACGGATTGGGGAAGATCCACTTCAGCCACCCCTGCGACCAGGAAAGATACCAGGGCGCCACCACGTGCAGCGGCGTGATCAGGGGATCGGCATGACTTTCGATGACCGCATCAAAGAAGAAGGCGGACCCGCCAATCAGCCCCAGGGTGGTGAGGGCGGTCCACATCACTTCGCTGGTCATGATATCGGGCAGGAAGTATACCCGCTCGGCCTTGGGCACGCGTTTGGCGGTATCTTCGCCAATCGCTTCGCGGCCGGGGGGCAGTGAATGACCGTGGATTACCACTTTATAGTAGTGAACAAAAATGAAGATGCCGGCCAGCAGCGGCAGAAGCAGCACGTGCAGCAGATAGAAACGCAGTAAACCACCGGCGCCAATCACCGGGGCCCCGCGCAGCAGGAGGTTGATATTTCTACCCAGGAACTCCGGTCCCGGTTGGGATTCGGCCGCACTAACAGCCACCGTCACCGCCCAGTAAGCCAGCTGGTCCCACGGCAGCAGGTAGCCGGAGAAGCTCAGTACCAGGGTTAAAACCAGCAAGATCATGCCGGTAAACCAGGTGAACTGGCGCGGTTTTTTGTAGCTGCCGGTGACAAATGTGCGCAGCATATGCAGCGCCACCACCAATACCATCACCTCGGCACCGATGCGGTGCATGTCCCGCATGAGCTGGCCTAAAGGAACGCCGCTCATGATATTCCACATATCTTGATAGGCGACTTCAGGAGACGGAGTATAAAACACCATCAAGAAAATCCCCGTAATGGTCTCCCACACAAACATAAAGGTGGACAACCACCCTAAGCGGAATGTGGGATAGATATGGGTAACTTCTGTGTGATAAAAGCTCGGCCGAATATGCAGCCAGAAGCTGTCCGCATGGGGACGCAGGCGGGGGTTGGGGCGACGGGGTTCGTCGCCACGGAGCATCGCCCGAACATCGTTGATGTTCATGCCGGCGGTTACCCGCTCGACAACATCATCAACTTTGGCGATGGTGGCCTGCTTAACGCCCATTTCTTTGACTTCATCAAAAAAGGTGGCCATGTTTTAACTACTCCATTCTCTTTACAAAAATTCAATCAAAGTAAATTGCAAATTGTTTGGGCTATTAGGCGGGGACCACTTCACTTAACAGCGTCGTAATTGGTCCATCAGCGCGGTCACCGGTGTCTACCCTAATTTCAGCCAGGGTTTTGCTTTCATCAATGACGACCGGCAGGAAAAACCCTCCGTCATCTGTTTCGGCGGCGGTTTCAGAGCCGTCGGCATAGACCAGCGTGACGCCAAAGCGGTCGAGTGAACGGGGTGCCGGTGACTGGATGCGCCGGCCATCGAGGCGATATTTTGAACCATGGCAGGGGCATTCAAAGCGATTGGTTGCCGCATTCCAGGAGTAGATGCAGCCTAGATGGGTGCAAACCTTGTAAATGGCGGCCACTCCCTGTATAGGGGATGCCTCATCGCTGGCCCGATACATACGCTCCACACCTTCAGAGGAGGTGGTGTCGAGATTGACCAACCAGAACCGGCCTTCCGAGAAGTTGGTGGGGGCGTCGTTTACCGGCGGCAATCGATCTGGATTTACCGGGATCACGCTCCCAAATTCACCTTCCCGGATGATGGGGATGGCGTACCAAATAATGAGGGCCAAAAACTCGCCCGTGTAGAGGGCGATAGAGGCGGCCCAAACATAATATAAAAATTCTCGGCGAGAGATGCCGGGAACCGATGGGGCTTCTGCAGCAGCCATAGCAACAAATCTCCTACATCAATTCAAAGTCTTTGTTTTCTTCGTAGGTTTAATTGACATTATATCTGTAAAAACAGACCGTACACGCAATTGATAAGCACGAAGATTATATCAGTTTGTGAAGAAAATCACAAACCAAATGTGCATTTTATCACAAATGGATTATAACAAATAAAAATAGGGGATCAAGGAAAGGAAAAAGGGAGAAGAGAGAAAGAAATGTGGTGGGCGCTGAGGGACTCGAACCCCCGGCCCCTTCGTTGTAAGCGAAGTGCTCTAACCAGCTGAGCTAAGCGCCCACAGGACGAGGTATTGTAGCGCGATTGGGTGGAAGATGTCAATATTGATAGCAGATTAGCCCGGCGCTTACGCGCCTATTAGCTCTCTAGCACGGCCGTTCCGGCCTTTTAGCTCGGCCCTTCGGGCCTCTCAGCCTTCAGCCAAAGAGCTGAAAAGGGCGAAGCCCTGAGCTAATTGCCAAGAGGCGCGTAAGCGCCGAGCTAATAAGCCGGAAGGCGCGAAAGCGCCGTGCTGTAAACCTTATGATGCAATTCAGCAAAAAAATTCTCAGGTTAATCCAAACCACGGTTGACGTGTGGTCAAAGGCCAAGGCTTCCCGGATGGCGGCCGCGCTTTCATACTACACGATGCTTTCTTTGTCTCCGCTGCTGGTGATTGCGGTGACGACGGCCGGGTTGATTTTTGGGGATCAGCTGGCCCAAAGTGAGCTTCTGGAGCAAATCGGCATGATTATGACCCCCGAAATCGCCGACACATTTCGCACCATTTTGCGCAACAGCAGTCGGGTGCAGCGAGGGATCATCGCCGGTTCGATTAGCATGGTGGTGCTGTTTTTTGGCGCTTCCGGGGCCTTTGCCCAGCTTTACGACACCTTAAACGTCATTTGGAACGTCAATTTGGAGCAGCGGAGCGGTATCGGGTATCTGGTGAGGCAGCGCCTGCTGGGGTTCCTGATGGTTTTATTGATCGGGCTGCTCCTAACCGCTTCTATGGTGTTGGGTGCGACCGTGACCATTTTATCAACGCGTTTTGCCAATCTGGTTCCGGAAGTGGTTGACTGGTTAAGCTGGATTCAGCGCTGGTCCACCCTGCTCGTTATCCCTTTTCTATTTATGGCCCTGTTTAAGCTGCTGCCGGCTCGCAAAATCGCCTGGCGCGACGTCTGGCTGGGCGGCCTGTTGACCGGAGGGGCTTTTATTTTGAGCCGTCAGCTGATCGGTTTGTACCTGCAAACCAGTTCAGTGACTTCTGTTTACGGCGCGGCCGGCTCACTGGTGATCCTGCTCATCTGGGTATACTTCAGCAGCATGATCATGTTTTTTGGAGCGGCATTTTGTCGGGTTTATGCGGAGATGTTTGGCTCCCTCCGCGAACCATCTAACAGAATAATCAATAATCAACAGCCAATTGACCATTGATTATTGATTATTGACCATTGATTATTTAACTACGGCTTTCCCGGCCGGCTGAATATGCAATTCGTCCATCTGCTTCTTGGACACAACGGACGGGGCATCAGCCATCAGATCGGTCGCGTTTTGATTTTTGGGGAAGGCCATCACCTCGCGAATATTGGGTTCACCAGCCATCAGGGCCACAACACGATCGATACCGGGCGCGATACCGCCGTGAGGGGGTGCACCATATTCAAACGCTTCGAGCATATGCCCGAATTGATCTTTGGCCTCTTCAATTGAGAAACCGATCAGCTCCATGATCTTGCGCTGCAGCGGCCGATCGTGGATCCGGATGCTGCCGCCGGCAACCTCAAATCCATTGCAAACCAGGTCATACTGCTCGCTCAACACCTGACCAGGCTCGGTGTCCAGCAGGTGAATGTGCTCCTGTTTTGGCGCGGTAAACATATGATGGCTGGGAGCAAAATGACCGTCGACCACTTCCTCCTCAAATAGGGGGAAGTCAATCACCCAGCAGAAAGCCAGCTCTTTTTTGGCGGTTAAACCCAGGCGACGACCCATCTCCATGCGCATTTCACCCAGCACATTGTAAACCATGCTTCTCTTATCGCTGGAAATCAACACCAGGTCACCCGGTTCCGCCTCCATGCGATCCATAATGGCCGCCAGCTGTTCGGTGGTGAAAAATTTGGCGATCGGACCGCGAATTTCGCCGGTCTCCGGATGGATAGCCAGCCACGCCAACCCTTTAGCCCCGTGTGTTCTGGCAATTTCTTCCAGTTCGCCGGTCTGTTTACGGCTGTAGCCGCCGCATCCTTTGGCGCAAATCGCTTTGACCGGCTTGCCATCGCGCACATTTTCGGCAAATACGCGAAAGGCGCTGTTGGCCATGATGTCACTCAAATCGACCAGCTCCATACCAAATCGGAGATCGGGTCGGTCGGTGCCAAAACGCTCCATCGCTTCTTTGAAACTCAAGCGCGGAAACGCTTCCCAGGCCAGCGGAACGATGCTGACCGTTTTGGCCATGCCAACCATCATTTCTTCGATTAAATCCAGGACGTCATCCCGCTCGACAAAGCTAATCTCCATATCGAGCTGGGTGAATTCAGGCTGCCGGTCGGCCCGCTGATCCTCGTCGCGGAAACAGCGAGCAATTTGGAAATACCGTTCATACCCGGCCACCATGAGCAGCTGTTTTAGCTGCTGCGGGCTTTGAGGAAGGGCGTAAAACTTTCCGGGATGGACGCGGCTGGGAACCAGATAATCGCGTGCCCCTTCCGGGGTACTTTTAAACAATATCGGGGTCTCAATTTCGATAAAGCCGCGTGCGTCGAGGAAGTCGCGAATATATTTGACGGCCTTGTGGCGAATCAGGATATTGCGCTGCATTTTCTCGCGTCGCAAATCGAGATAGCGATATTTAAGGCGCAGGCTTTCATCTTCCCCTGCGTCTTTGGCGATCTCGATGGGTGTCACTTTAGACGGGTTTAATACGATGACTTCCGCGGCGATAACTTCAACAGCACCGGTAGGCAGGTTGGGATTTTCCTGCCCTTCCATGCGTCTTTGCACCGTTCCCTTAACTTGAAGAACGTATTCCGAGCGAATTTGCTCTGCAGCTTCAAACGCTTCAATCGTACGGCCGCTGTCGGCCACAACCTGGATCTTGCCGCTAAAATCGCGCAGGTCGATAAAAATCACCCCGCCCATATCCCGCCGCCGGTTGACCCAACCGGCCAGGGTAACTGCTTCGCCAACGTGGTCGAGGCGCAGTTCGCCACATCCGTGTGTCTTTAACATATCTTCTTCCCTGAACCATGGTCAATTGCCAAAAATTGCGGTCAATTGCCATTCAAAGTAAATTTGGAGTGAGGATTCTATCATGGATGGGAAATGGGGGGTAGGGGTTGAGTTCTGAGTCCTGAGTCCTGCGTCCTAAGTCCTAAGTCCTAACTCCTAAGTCCTAAGTCCTAAGTCCTAACTCCTAAGTCCTAAGTTGGCCAGGATAAATCAAGCTGCACTTTATGTCAAGCTCCATTACCCATCACCCATTACCCAACTCAGGACTCAGCACTTTTTTACTCAGGACTTCTTTTACAGTTACAGTTGATCCGCCGTTGAGATAATCTCTACAATCGCCGGCCCTTCGTGCATCAGGGCGTGGGTAACGGCCGATGCGAGTTCCGCCTCGTTTTCGACGCGAATGCCCAACCCGCCACAGTTGTTGGCAAATTGAGCAAAATTCGGATTATGTAAACTTGTTTGCCAGACGTGAAAGTTGCCGCCGCGCTGCTCCCGGCTAATTTTGGCCAGCTCCGAATTGTTGAGCAATATCAGCTTAATCGGCATACCGTATTTAACCGCCGTTGTAAATTCAGCCATATACTGCCCAAATCCGCCGTCGCCGGCGATGGCGATGATCGGCCGCTCGGGAGCGGCCGCCCAAGCCCCCATAGCTGCGGGAAAAGCGAAACCGATCGACCCCAGATAGCCGGACATCAAGACGTCCTGATGGTGTGATTCAAAATACATGCCAAACGAGTAGGCGTTGTTGCCAACATCGACCGTAATAACCGCGTTATGGGGGATCAAATCATTCAACGTTTGGAAGATAAACGCGTTGGGAATCCGGCCGCTGGGGCTTTCTTTGGCGGCCCGCTTCCCTTTTTCCTCGCGCCATTGAGCCCAGCGTTCCGCCACATATTGGCGTCGATCCGGATGCTGCCTACCCTCCACCCGATCTTGCAAAGCGGCAGCGGTCGTGCTGATCTCTCCCCAAAGGGGCAGCTCCACTTCGTGAAATTTGCCCAGCATCATGCGGTCAAAGTCAACCTGAATGGTGGGCTTGGCCTGGCTGATGCTGGTGTGATTGCTAAAGCTTGCTCCAAATACGAGCAGCAAATCGGAGCGCACCATGGTGGCGCTGGCTACCGGGGTGCCGCTGCGGCCCAATACCCCACAGGCCAGGGGATGAGCATCCGGAACAGATCCTTTGGCTTTGAAGGTGGTAATTAAGGGGGCGTCAATTTTTTCCGCCAGGGCGATCAGCTGTTTGGCAAACGGCCGGCCGCCGTTGCCGATGATAATCGCCGGCCGCTCGCTGCGGTTGATCATTTCAACCGCTCGATCGATCTCGGCCGCAGGGGGCAAGATATTGGGAGTGGCCAAACGACCCTCCGGCGGGTGTGGCGGGGCAGCGGGATCAGCCGGAAGCGTTTGCACTTCATCGGGAAAGATTAAATGCCCGACGTCACGCTTGATGAGGGCGTGTTTGAGGGCCAGGGCCATTAGTTCCGTGGCTTTGCTATCCCGCAAAACCGTCTGGCTCCAGGCGGCCACCGCCTCAAACGCCGAGGCCAGGGGCACTTCCTGGAAGGCACCTGGACCCAGGACCTGGGTGTTGACCTGGCCGGTCAGGGCCAACACCGGGGCGCGGTCTACTTTGGCGTCCCACAATCCGGTCATCAAATTGGTGGCGCCAGGACCGGCAATCGTAAAACAAGCGGCCGGCTGCCCGGTCAATTTGGCATACCCGCTGGCTGCAAAAGCGGCCGCGCCTTCATGACGAATGCCAAAGTAGCGCAAACGGCCGCTCTTCTCCGCTCTGTACATCGCATCAGCCAGGCCAAGATTTGAATGGCCAACCATGCCAAACACCGTGTTGACTCCCCAGGCGATCATCGTGTCCACCATCTGGTCCATACGGGTTTGTTCATGGGTTTCTGGCTCCTCAACCCCTACGTAAAGCCCATCCTCACGAATCTCAACCGCATAGGCGGGCACGTGATCATCATAGCCACCGGGCGGGCGGCCGGTTTTGGGATCGTATTCATAAGCGTGCCAGGGGCAAACGACAAAGCCGTTCTCCAAAAATCCATCTCCCAGCGGGCCACCCTGATGGGGGCAGCGATTGCTGATCGCCCCATACCCCTGCTCATCGCGGCTGAGGCAAATGGTGTGATGGCCGGCCTGGACGGTCGTTACTCGTCCCTTGACCAACATATCGGCCGGGCCTACGCGAAACCAGGTTAATTTTGGGGATTGGTCTGTCACGAGATACTCCTTGAAAGTTATTGACAATTGACTATTGGTTATTAGTTATTGGTTTTTACGATCTCAGTCGAAACTGCTTTACCGCGGCATGCAAATTGAGTCGTTCCAGGGGATTGCGCAAATCCATACCGCACAAAGCTTCAATGCGGCGCAAACGATGAACCAGGGTGTTGCGATGGATATGTAAAACCTGGGCGGTCTCAACCAAATTATTGCCGTGATCGAGAAAGATTTCGAGCGTTTTGACCAATTCGGTACGACGGCGTTCATCGTGTTGGGAGAGCTGTTTAACCTGAGCTAAATACGGGTTGCCGGTCAAGGCGTCGGAAGGGACCTGGTAAAGCCAGTAGAGCAAACCCAACTTCGAAAAAAGGGCCACGCCGTTTATTTGGCCCATCTGTTTGGCAATGAGGATCGCTTCAGACGCTTGTTTGTATGCGGAGACAAGCTGGCCTAAATCGGTGCTCTCCTGACTCACGCCAATTAAAATATTTCGAGCCGGATGGGCCAACTGCTCGGCCATATCCTGAGCCAGTGCATCTCCTTCATCTCCATCATGGAGGATGACCACCCGCTCTTCGTGCCAAACCACAAATGGGCGCCGCCGCTGATGGTGCAGCCATTCCTGGACCTCACGCAGGAGAGGGCGGGGATTCCCTCCTGATTCGGGTGGACCGTGAATAATGAGCACCTGATACGGCTGATTGGGCCAGATACCGATGCGCCGGGCCTGTTCCGTTAAGTCGGGTGAGATCTCCTTTTCCTTGAGCAGCTGCTGCAGAAAAATCTGTCGCTGGGCCATTGCCTGCTCCTGATCGATCCGCTCTTTAAATAGAATGACGGCCGCGACCAGAGCCGCCTGCTCTACGGCCGGCGTTAACAATTCCGGCTCCAAACCGCCGGTGATGACCCAGATATAGCCAAAAATTTCGCGACTAACCACAATCGGCGCGACCAGGCGTTCCAGGGTCATCCCCAAGTTAGGAATCGGTTCGACGATCACCGGCCGCAGCTCTTGCTTCATCCGCTCGTAAATTCCGGTGTTGAGCAGCCGTTTGGAGACAAAAGGGGCCGCGCGCGAGTTGACAACCGTCGATTTCCGCAAAGCGTCGAGCGGTTCAACCAAAACATAAGCTAAATTTCGCAGCGAGGAATCTTCAATGACCACGGAACGCTGCACGATAGTAGCCAGCGCTTCGGCCAGGCTGCCCATCGACCCGCCGTCGCGGGCGATACCGTTTAGCCAGGCGTACAAATTTCGGTCTTGTAAGGAGTCAGACATGAATAGCCTACCTCATGGATGTTTGAGGTATCACATATATAGGAATGCACAAATCCGATTCCAAATTGTAGCACTTCCCCCCAAGCGTTCCTAGATTCCATTGATTTTGAAAAATCACGGTGGTCAGCTGCGTCATCCGGGAAGGCGGTTCTCAGCGCATGATCACGATAACGAGCAGGAAAGTAACGGCCACAATAACGAGAAAAGTCAACAAAATTGAAAATAGGATCGGCCGCCAGGCAAATTGCCACGGTTTTAGCGGCGGGGTACGTGGTGGGGGCAGCGGCAGCCCATCGAGCCAGCTTCTCACGGGCATTGATGCGCCGGGGCTGTGGGTAAAATCGAGGAGCAGTGAAAGCTGGGCGGCGTGATCGGCCGCTTCATCCCACTCTTCCCGGGCAACAGCAATTCCTAAATCAGCCATAAATTGCAGCAGCCAAGATTCAACAACCGGGGCGGTTTGGGCCTTTGCAGCCTGGGTCATCCACTGCTGGGCAGCGGTTACATCCTGGCCGTGAACCGCCTCAAAAAAAGCGGCCTGCCACATGATTGGGGCGGAGCGCTTTTGCGGCGGCACCTCATGCATTTCCTCGAGCAGTTCACTTAGCCGCTCCCCAACCTGTTCAATCTGCCCGTCATCCTCGGCGCGGGCGATTGCCAGAAGGCGCGCCGTGATCTCATCAGCGGTACCGTCTTGAACCATCAGTGCCTGGGCCAGGGCGACATCGTCCAGATCGCTCGGCCGCACGCCGGCGATCAGCTGCCCCTGCAGCACGAGCAAACTAATCAAACGTCGCGTTTTTAAATCGTTGCGGCGTAGACGGATAATTTGCATGACGTCATTGGGGATTCCGTTTATCGTTAACGGATAGATCACCCAGCCCAACATCATCGTGCTGAGCAGGAAAAAGGCGCTCAAACTTCCCCGGCTGATGTGGTTAAACGTGCGGTCGGGGGTTAAAAAAAGAAGTGCTCCAACCACGGCCGTTTGTAACAATGTGATCGCCGGTCCGCCGGCAAAAAACCAAAAAAGCGCCCGCCTCAAGCGGGATCGATCACCCCACAATCGTTCCGGGGGCACCGCCAATACACGACCCTGAATGGCAAATCCGGTTAACCCACTCGATAACAGTCGCCATCCTCGGGCCGTGCGGCTAATTTTGAGGGGGCCGACCACAATGTAAACAACGCGCAAACCGCTCCCCAAAGCAAAAAGGAGATGGCCCATTTCGTGCAGCAAAATTGAAATAAACAGGCCGCCGACCAGCACAACAGGAACGTGCAGTAAATCAATCCACCAGGGCACCAGCGCCAATTTTGGGGTTGTAGCCCAACGCAAAAACAGACCGGGAACAACCACGGCGACAATCGTGATCCAGAAAGGAGCAGACGACCGCCGGCCGAGGCGGGGCAAAGTTGGCGGAGTTTTTGGTAATTCTGCCATCTGATCGGGGGAAAAAGTCAGCTTCATGCCCTGTCTATTCTCCCCTGATCGGCAATTTTCACCAACATCTCAAAAAATCCTTGCGAGCAGCTTCGTTCCATGATATGATACTTGTTCGGCCCACAAGGTGGGTTGTTTTTTTGCCGAACTTTTTGATTGATACCCCGCAAGTTCCTAAACAATTAAGCTTTTTCAACTCAGTAATTGGAAGCACCTACAGCAGAGATCCAAATTGTTCTCTTTGGTTTGATGATGTTTCCCTGTCTTGTCAAAGCAATCTCTTTCATTAATTATGAAATAAAAGAGATATGAGCGGCAAAATTTAACAGAAAATTTTTAAGAAAAAGATCGATTTATTAATCCCAGAGAGTATTTGTACTCTTGTTGGTGTGGAGTGTGACCCATGTCTGATGTATTACTCAGAACGTTTGATAGGCCAGTCAATGAAAATGTCCCAGACCGGTTGGCTGTCGGTGACAACGTCACCGTTTATGTGCGCGTAGTTGAAGGACGTCGAGAGAGAGTCCAGATGATTCGCGGCCTGGTGATTCGCATTCAGGGGAAAGGGATCAACCGCAATTTTACCGTGCGGCGCGTTGCTTCAAACGGTATTGGCGTTGAACTAACCTACCTGCTGCGCTCGCCTCGCATTGAAAAAATAGAAATTCACCGCAGCGGACACGTACGGCGCTCAAAGCTGTACTACATGCGCAATCGGACCGGTAAAGCGGCTCGTCTGCGTGAAAAACGGGATTATTAGACAAAATCGATCACCACGGGGGTTATTCTTTTAGCGTTCATGAATTTCTCCATCAGGTAACGCTTAAAGAGGCATCAGAGTGATGATCTCATTCACAAGTGCACTTTAAATCGTAAGGCGGTCCGCTAGAGCGGGCCGCCTTTTTGCATTTTGGGTCACAGAATGGCAAAATTCTGCATTCATAGCAATCAGCCTATTTGCTCGATGGGTTCAGGAGACACGACATTTACATGACCACCAAACGTCCTCTTATTGGTTTGACTACCTACCGCAAAAAAGTTTCAGATGCACCGGCCATTCACGTTGATGGCCTCATGCCAACCTACACCGATGCGATTCTGGCGGCCGGCGGGCTGCCGGTCATGATCCCCCTAACTTACAATAACGAACAAATTAGCGAGCTTTTTGAGCAGCTCGACGGGATTTTGCTGCCCGGAGGGGGTGATATTGATCCTCATCGATACGGCGGGAATCTAAATGGAAAAGTTTACGGCATCGACGATCAGCGAGATCGCATTGAACTGTGGCTGGCCCGGGAAGCGATTTTGAACGACAAGCCGGTATTGGGCATCTGTCGTGGTCATCAGGTTCTCAATGTCGCTCTTGGTGGTTCTTTGTGGGAAGATATTGTCGATTTGATGCCTGACGCCATCATTCACGCTTACTTCCGCGGCTACGAACGCAATTTGCTTTCTCACCAGGTGGATATCTCAGCCACATCATGCCTGGCGCAAACGATCAACTTTAACGGTCTCAAATACGTCAACAGCATCCATCATCAGGGCATCAAAGACCTGGCTGATTCATTTGTGCCGGTCGCTTATGCCCCTGATGGTTTGATTGAGGGAATTGAAATTCCGGGCCACCGCTTTGCTGTGGGGGTTCAATGGCATCCCGAGGAGTTCACCCATCAGGATTCTCATACGCTGAACCTGTTTCAGGGATTGGTGGGGGCTGCAGCCAGGTGATGGATTCTCTACGATCCGGGGTTCTCTAAGAATCCCGGATCGTAGTTAAACCGTCAAACCGGCTGCACCCCAAACTGCCGCCGATAGCTGCGGATCCAGCGGACAATCCCCACCGTGCCCACTACGGCCGGCAATATCCAAACGATCCAAGCAACCGCACCCGGTAATTGAGGAGCAACCTGCTGCACCATCAGCGCCGTTGTTAATCCGATATACGAGCTAAGCATCCTGTTCATGTGATAATACCACCACCAGTTTTTATCGGAAATTGGCTGCGAGAACTGCTTGATATCGGTATAGCCGCTGCTTGCTACCATCGATCCAAAAATAATGGGCAAAATCACCACCACGGATGGTCCGTAAGCTTCCGGCGGAATGCCAAAGGCGCCAAAACCAAACAATCCCAAACCGCTGTTGACAATTAAGGCTGTCCCGGTTAACAGCGCGGCGACCGCAGAAATCCAGTCAAAAAGGGTGGCCCTTCGGCCATTTTGCGGCCGCTTGCGATACAGCACCCGGTAACCGGTCAGGGCCGCATAAAAACTCAACACCGTCACGCCTAATAAAAATAAATTGAAGCGCCAATACAAGAGGACAATAGCGGTGAAGTTGGCGACAAACATTCCCCAAAAATACACTTTGCCAACCTGTCGATGGGTTTTACCACCTTTATGCACAACCATCGCCCACACACCGGTCATCAATGAAATCACGGCGGTCAATACGTGCGCGAAAATCAGCCACAAATGAAGATTGTCGTAATAAGTAGGATCGATTAAATCAATAAACAACTGCATTTTCTTCTCCTCAACATCTTCTTTAGAGCAAGCTCGTAGGTAAATTTGTAAGATTACATTGCTATTCTAGTCAGTTAAGGGTCATATTAGGCAGTGAACAACGTCATGACCGAGTCATATTGTTGGTCATGGTGTGATGTAGTTTTCTTCACCTAAACCAATTTTTTGTGTACAATAGGTCAAGTTTGGATCAAACAGAGGGATTTTCTCTCACCGCCTGGACAGTTTTAACACCTTTTTAAACAACTTAATTATTATGATCCCAATCGGTCTCATTATCTTCAACATCTTGCTCCTGGCCGGTATAGCCAGCAGTATTGGTATTGTTGCTCTGGTTATCGGCCGTCGCCTGGACACGGCGTGGGCCAAACCTTTGGGATACCTGGGATTGATTGCAGCCTGGTTTATGGGAACCTACATGTTGGAGTTAAACAGCGCCGGGCTGGAGGCCAAGCTGTTTTGGGGGTACGCTCAATATATCTCGAAAGTGTTTATGCCGGTTTCATACTTCATGTTTACCCTGGCCTACACCGAAAATCGCTGGTTCCGGCCGGCGACGCGCAACGTCCTTCTGATCATCCCCATCCTCTCGCTTATTTTTCTTTGGTTTGACGTCAATGATTTGATGTATACCGATGTCCAGCTGGTCGACTCGTCAATTGGTCCAAACGTCAATGCGAATTACGGCTGGTGGTTTTGGGTTTTTATCGTCAACACTTATACCCTGCTGCTGGCTGGAGCCGGGATTCTGATTCACACCTTTTTGACGGTCAAACATGGGTTAACCCGTATCCAAATCGTGATTTTGGCGATCTGCAGTATTTTGCCGGGGGTAAGCAGCTTCTTCACCATCATGGACATCGTCGAGGTGGATCTGGCCCCCCTCTTTGTCGGGGCGATGGCTCTGATCATGGCCTTCGCCTTGCTGCGCTTGCGCATGTTTGATATTGAGCCCACGCGCATGGCCATATTGGAAAAGATGGGGGACGGCTTTTTGTCAATCGACCTCAACAATCGGGTGATTGACTTCAATCAAACGGCCAAACAGATTTTAAAACGCTCCGCGTGGGAAATGCGCAACAGCAGCCTCGACTCACTTGATGGTTTTAGCGAGGAAATTCTTATCGAGCTTAACAAACCGGATTTTATCGGCCGTCTTGAAGACACGTTCACCATCAACCGTGAAAAAGTGCGTTTTGCGATTTACGTTTCCCAATTGCTGGAACCCGACCAAACCCCTTACGGCCGGCTAATTTTTATGCGCGACATCACCAAACAGAAACGGCTGGAGCAGTCGCAGCAAGATCTCATACGCTCGGTGGTGCACGATTTGCGCAGCCCGATTAGCGGCATCATCGGTCTTCTGGAGATGTTAGAAGAAGACATTCAGGACGGGATTTTCAACCCGGAAGAGGGTGTCGATATTTTGCAGCGTTCCAACCACATCCTGAGGAATAACATCAGCATCATTGAACGGGCGCTGGAAATGAACCGCATTGATAGTGGGCAAATGCAGTTAAGCTTGGAAACGGTAACGGTCGAGGATATCTGGCGTCAGGTTAAGGCGATCATGCGGCCGGCCAGCGAGCAAAAACAAATTTCTCTAGAGGCACAGATTGAGGCCGATTTACCCCCAGTCGAGATTGACCGCATGGCGATCGCTCGTGTGGTGCAAAATCTGATTGACAACGGCATCAAATTTTCCCCGGACGGCGGGATCATTGAGCTGACCGCCAGTGAAATGTCCGAAAACGGTCATCCCCAGATCGCTATCTCTATTCGAGATTCCGGCCCCGGCATACCCAAAGATCAACACCATTTACTCTTCGAAAAATTTGTTCACGGGGATCAACCCGATCACGGATTTGGATTGGGATTGGCGTATTGCAAATCGGTCCTCGATGCTCACGGAGAAATGATTTGGCTCGATCACTCTTCGTCAGAAGGCACAACGTTTACCTTTACGCTCCCCGTGGCTCCGGTAGCTCTCCTACAAACCGCGCCAAATAAATAATTGGTCTGCACAACTTCAAGGTTTTCCCCGAAAGACGGCAAAATATTAAATAAAAATCAGCCGCGGATTGCACGGATTAACCCAGATTTTCTTACTAAAATGCGAAGAACTACGGCAGAAATCGGTGTCAGCCTCGGCTGATTTTCTATATGGATTTTTGCCCTCACTTAAAATGATAACATTTCGCTGATATAATCGCCCCATGGCTTTCCAACCCTCAGACCGGATTAAAGAAATTCTCAAAAATTTACCAACGGTGCCGGGTGTTTATCTGCACAAAGATAAAAACGGCCGAATTATTTATGTTGGTAAAGCGATCAATTTACGCAGTCGCGTACGCTCCTACTTCCAAAACAATGTCGATTCCACTAAAACCGACCGCCTTCGCCGCCAAATCACCGATATCGACATTATTACCACCGACAGCGAACTTGAAGCCCTGCTGCTTGAAAATACGCTGATCAAGAAGCATAAACCTCAATACAATATTCGCCTCAAAGACGACAAACGCTATCCGTATATCAAAGTTTCATGGAAGGACCCGTTTCCAAAAGTCACGGTGACCAGGCGAATGGACCGCGATGGCTCGCGCTATTTTGGCCCATATACGTCAGTCTGGGCGGTTCACCAGACGCTCGATCTGCTGCGCAAAATTTTCCCTTACCTGACCTGCGACCGGGAAATTACCGGTCAGGATTCCCGCGCCTGTCTTTATTTTGATATCAAATTGTGTAATGGTCCCTGCATTGGAGCGGTTAACCAGGCGCAATATCGGGCAACAATCAAGCAGCTGATGGATTTTCTGGAGGGGAAATCGGACACCATTATCAAGAGCATTGAGAAAAAGATGTTAAAAGCATCAACTGACCTGAACTTTGAGCTGGCGGCCCAATATCGGGATCAGCTCAAGGCGATCCAAAAAGTCGTGGCCAAACAAAAAGTGATTGCCGCCGCTAATACCGATCAAGATATTATCGCCTTTGCCCGGGAAGATGGAGATGCCTGTGTTCAGGTCTTCTTTGTCCGCCATGGGAAGCTTATCGGCCGGGAATATTTTTTGCTTGATGGCACTGAAGGGGAAAAAGAAGAAGATATTTTGCGCGAGTTCATGACTCAATTTTACGATGAAGCGGCCCACATCCCCAGGGAGGTTTTACTGCCGCGCGATTTTGATGAGGCGTTGATCATCGAAAGCTGGCTAAAGAGCAAACGACAGCAGAAAGTCACGCTCACCGTTCCGCAGCGGGGGAAGAAAAAAGAGCTGGTCAACATGGCGGCTCGCAATGCGGCCGATACCCTTTCAACATTGCGCCAGCAGTGGGCGGCCGATCGCTCGCGTCACGTCAACGCCATGAGCGAGCTCCAGGAAGCGCTGGAACTGCCCAAACCTCCCTCCCGCATCGAATGTTACGACATCAGCCACACCCAAGGCTCGCTCCCGGTTGGTTCAATGGTGGTTTTTGTTCAGGGGGCGCCGCTCAAAAAAGATTACCGTCGCTTCAACATTCGCACCGTCACCAACGATGATTATGGGGCCATGAAAGAGGTGTTGACCCGCCGCCTGCAGCGCTATGTCGACAGCAAAGATGGCGTTCGGGCAGACCACGAGAAAGCGCTGGCTCAGGTGGGCAAAAAAATCGACAGCTCGTTCGCCATTTTGCCGGATTTGTTAATTGTAGACGGCGGGAAAGGTCAGCTGGCGATGGCGGTTGAGGTCCTTAAAGAATTTGATCTGGGGCATATTGTGCCGGTTGTGGGGTTGGCCAAACGGGAAGAAGAGCTGTTTCAACCCGGCCGGGTTGGTTCGATTTTGCTCGATCGGCGCTCAGAAGCGCTTTATCTCGTACAGCGAGTGCGCGATGAAGCCCATCGTTTTGCCAACACCGGCCACCGCAAACGTCGGTCAAAAGTGGGCACGGCTTCAATTTTGGACAGCATCCAGGGTATTGGACCAAAACGGCGGAAGCGGCTGCTCGAGCGCTTTGGCTCTTTGGAAGATATTCGCCAGGCCACTCTGGAAGAGATCGCCTCGGTGCCGGGGATTCCGGTTGATGTGGCGGAAGCGATAAAAGCGGGGTTGGATTAAATACGATTTACGATTTTTGATTTACGATTGACGATTACATCTGGCACGACCAGTATACCAGTAGACCAATTCACCCCTAACCATTAGCTATTGACCATTAATTATTGACCATTGACCATTTCTCAGTTGTTGGGCAATTAACTCCGCCCCCTTATTCTGCCAGTTATAAAGCGTTCGCTCGGGAACCTGAGCCCGAAACCACTCCAGCGCCTCCCTCTCGGCCGAGTTTAGATGTTCGTGCCACGCGCGGCGGCTGTAGGGCTTTAAACCGACCACATACGGGAAGTAGAGCGCATTGTAATAGCGCCACGCATCGGTTGGGGCAAATGACTGCCCATCCTGCGGCTTGAGCCGCGTGATCTGCTCAATTAAAAGTTCGCGTAGGGCGTTTGTCCGGCCCAGTATCTCTTCTTCAACCGAATCTCCATCCAACCGTTCGTCGATTTGGGGCAGATAATTGAGGGGGCTGGCCGCCAGGCGAGCCGGATCCTGCAAATGACTCAACGCCCGGCGGGTAAGCTTGCGAAACTCATCCTCGCTCATCTCCTCCAGCTGAACGGTTTCCGGCCGTCGGGAGATCGCCTCTTCGGCCGCGCGCAGCTCGTCGCGGGCTTGAACGATGCGGGTGGGATAAACCAGGCGATCGAGCATGGTGGCCATCGGCCGCAGCATGACGGCCGCCAAAACAGCGGTGCCGCTGACCGAAAAAAGGAGCACATTGTCAGCAGCGGACCGGCCGGCTGCACCCTGCATGAGGAACACCTGGCCCCCAAACACCACGGCCGCCACACCAGCCCCTAAAAAACTGCGCAGCACATCACGCCTAAACACTTCTCCCTGCTCGTAAGCGTCAAGCCACAAAATCATGAGCCCCAACACCTCTAGGTCCAGGCTCAGGGCGAGAACGATCCACTCTTGAGGCAGCCACTGGATATCAACGGGAAGAAGCAGGAGACCGCTTCCCAGCGCAAAAAATAAGGTAATTAACAGCACCAGGCGGCGGGCCTGGGTCACCGGCTTTACCGCCTGCCCGAGGGCCACGGCTGCGACCACAACGCTCAAAAATAAAATCAGGATCACCAGACTGGCGAGCAGCCAAAAAGCGGCTGTGCCGGCGATCATGAGACCCAATACGCTGACGAGTGCGGCCGCCCAGGGCAGCCCATAGCGCAAAAACGGCCGCAGCCATTCACGCAGCTGATTTTCTTCGGGGAGCAGGGCCACGATCGCGCCCAACCAGAAGACGGCCGGGACAAAGATCAAGCCGTTTTGCAGCTGTCTGCCCAAAGGGTTCTCGGCAAACGGCAGCGTGCTGACCATCAGCGCATAAGCGATTAATCCCAACCCTGCATAGCGCAAGCGCAGATCGTGCGGTTCTCGCACCAGCAGGTACACGCCGAGCCACAGCGTATAGGCGAAGATGATGAGTTCGAGAAAAACCATGAGTGATTTGGTACGGCGCTGCGCCTGTTAGGGTTTTAGCAAAATAGCACGGCGCTGCGCGCCTTTCAGCATTTTAGCAATTTGGCTGGTAAGTAGAATACAAAACTCTTCAAATATAATTCATCCGCTGATTACTTATCTTCTTAACCTAAGTTGCTACCTTACCTTCCCGATGAATAAATTCATCGGCTAAAGGGACCGAAACGCGATAAATCGCGTTAATTAACTATCCGGTTTCGGTTTCCATAGCCACTATTCGGTCGCGTCAAAAGGTCGCAACTTGGGTTATTTTCTTAAAACAAAAAGGCCGAGGGATATCTCTCGGCCTTGCTGCGGCGGTAGGATTCGAACCTACGAATGGCGGATTCAAAGTCCGCTGCCTTACCACTTGGCGACGCCGCACAGCAAGATAGTATGCTAGCACATGCCGCACCCCTCGGCAACATGTTTTATCGATCGCAAATAGCCCGAACAGGGTATTGCGGCCGGTTTGAAGGTGTGACAAAATGTGAAGTACGAGATACGAAATAAGAAATACGAAGGGTTGAATTTTTGGGATTCTATTTTGTAAAAATACCATTCCCCTTCCTTCTCAAACACACGCAAAGTTTCAAATTCACATCTCGTATTTCGTATCTCGTATCTCGTATTTCGTATCTCGTATCTCGTATTTCGTATCTCGTATCTCGTATTTCGTATCTCAAAAATCTCATGATCGAAGACCTCCTCGCTTACTCTGCTGATGAACTGACCGTTTACCTGGTTGGCAGCATTCTCCTCGTTGTTATCCCGCCTTTGGTGGGATTGGTATCCTCCTGGATCTTGTTTGGCACCCCGGCCGAAGACCTGAGCACGTTTCTGCGCCGCCTCATTCTCGTGGCTTCGATCTGTTTGGGGGTCACGTTTGGATTGGGTTACGCTGGGGTTTCGCTGCTTATACCGGCGTCCCCCCAGGCGGTTTGGATGGTTTTGGGAATCGCCTTTATTTTCGGCATGCTCGGCGCCGGCCGGCTGAACTGGAATGACGAAAGCGAGGGGAATAATAATAGCTAATTGCTAGTTACCAGTTGCTAACAGCTAGAAAATGGTCAATTGTCAATAATTAATGGTCAATAGCCAATCGAACTAATCGAACTAATCGAACTAATCGAACTAATCGACCCCATCGTAAATCGTATTTCACTTCCCCTTTCTTGTTTCCCTTTATGTAATGTGTTAATGTTCTAATGATTTATTAATACAGTCCGTATTTGCCACAAGGCGAGGAGGTGACATGCTTCAAAGAATCATTGGTGTCCTTCGATTGGATATCAACACATTTGAGGAGATCGAGCATGATGAGGGAGCCACGACTCAGGCGGCCATCATCATTACTGTGATTGCGGTTTTGCAGGCTATTGGCGGCTATTTTGGGGCCGGTTCCGCTGCTGCCGTATTTGAACAATTTGGTACCGAAATTGAAGGTGCAGGGGCATTTTTGGAGGCAGCTGCGTCAATCAGCCCGATTGGAGCAGCCATTCAATCATTTATCGGTTTGTATATCTCCTGGGTCTTGTGGTCTGGCTTAACTTTCTTAATTGGAACGCGCCTCTTTGCAGGTAAAGCGACGATGGGAGAGATGTTGCGGGTCATCGGCTTTGCCATGGTTCCCCAGGTGCTGGGAATCATCCCCTGTTTGGGCTTCATCGGGTGGATTTATTCGCTTGTAACCGGCTTCATTGGTATCCGGCAGGGTCTCGATCTGGATAATGGTAAGACGGCCGCAACTGTCGGCATTAGCCTTCTCGTTGCTATTATCGTCAACGCCTGCGTTCTCGGCCCCTTATTTGCTGCCGTTCTATAATTTATTTCTTTTGTTAATGGTAAAGGACCTCTTCGGAGGTCCTTTTTATTTGAAACTATTCAGGTGCTCCGGGTACAGCCTCTCAGAGTCTTTAACCATCTGAGTAGTACCATAACGATCCTTCACTTCTTCAATAGAGCTGGACAAGCCCTTTTAAGTGTCTAGCAGCTTGATGCATTAGCAAGTTCTCTCTGGAGATGACCCAAATTTACACATATCCTGAATCTACGCCGCGCTTGTACCACTTTTCTACCTTTTGCAAAACGGCCGTTCTTGCGGCCGTTGGTTCGAGTATCACAGCCAATTTGGCAAATCGTAAAGCGTAGGGGAGAGCTGTCATAATCAGCGCATGTTCTGTGGCAATGTCTGCATACTTGGCTGCCTGATGATTATCACCCGCAGCCTCATAATGTTGGGCTACCTGACCCGCCCATACGGCCAACGTTTCCACGTGATACCTTTCAATTGCTTGAGCAGCCCTCTGGTGCAGTAATCGCAGTCGAACACCTGTAAGGCTTTGCTTGAGAACATCGGTAACAAGCGGATGGACAAAATCAAAATAGGCAAATCGTTCCTCAAGGACATTATATTGAATCAATGCTTCAATGCCGCTTAATAGCTCGTTCTCTGATTGTTGTGTGACATATTGCAAGGTATCAAAATCGGCAAAATCACCCAACACGGTACACGCTTCCGCGACCTGCTGTGCTGCAGACGAAAGGTGACGCATACGTGTTTGCAATAATTGTACTAAGGTTGCTGGGATTCCTGCCTCGTTTGCTTGTATCAATTCCTTCAGAAAGTACGGGCTGCCACGACTGATCTGCAGCCACTTCTCTAACCGCCCCATATCTCCTGCTAACTGCTGCACCAATTCCGCGGCTTCATCCCCATTAAATTGAGACAGCTCCAAACGGCACGCGATACCCATGCGTTCCCAATTTACCAATAATGTGTTCAATGGTAAGGCCATCTCTTCTGGCCGGGCGGCACAAACCAATAAAATAGGGTGCGCTGGCAATACCTCGGCAACATAACGCAACCATTGAATCGAGGTCGTATCAGCCCAATGAATATCATCAAAAAAGATAATGAGTGGCGGTGGGATAAAATAAAGCATCATATCAAGCACCGTATCAAATACTGTTTGGCGTGCTTCGGCCGCCAATGGGGTACGGTGCTCAATCGCCGGCATCGCCATATTCGGGGCAAGATTGGTGATGGCTGTACGCAAATGATGTGGAAACTGCCCTGCTTCGTCATAGATCGTTTGCTCCCACCGGAATCGCCGAAAAGCAGCGATAACAGCCGTCAACGGCGTTTCACGTATTTCTTGTACGCCCCGCATCGTCACCAAAGACACGTCTGTGGGCAAGTTAGCCGACCATTGTTGCCACAAACTTGATTTCCCAATCCCCAACTCACCAATTATTGCCACCACCTGAAAGCCAGATGTTTGACTGCGCTGCCAAGCCTCGCTCAAAGAATCCAGCTCCTCTTTCCGTCCAACAAACGGCCGTTTGGTTATCCCTTTGCCCCTTACGTTGGCAATAGGGGTGAAGGATTGAGAATGAACTCCACTTACCGGACGGTGTCCTAGCGACCCCATTAGATGTTTTGTTTCGGGCGCCGGATCAATTCCCCATTCACGCTGCAGCTGTTCTTGTAATCGCTGATACTGTTGTAGTGCCAGCGTTCGTTGCCCCATGTGAATATATGCTTCAATTATGAAATGCTGTAACGTTTCGTCTACTGAATCGTCGACAATACCTTTTTGAGCCAAGGTTAGTAACTCCACCCATCGCTTCTGCTGACGAATGGAAACTGCCGCTTCTTCGACACCCTGCCGATAAAGTTGGCTCAATTGCTCGCGCATGTTGGCTACCCATAACTCAAAGGGAGCAGCCTCTTTCAAATGAAGACCGTCAAGCAACACCCCCGTATATAAATCAAGCGCCCCTGTTTGCTTAAAAAGACGTGCATCGACCCAGAAATCATCCTGGATGGCAACCTCTGTACCGTTTGTCACAATCACATCGCCTAGCTGGCGACGTATTTGCCAAAACGTATTACTAAGATTTTTACGGGCGGCTTTGTTATCACTCTCGCTCCAGAGCAAGGTGAGTAATCGCTCTCGCCTTGAAGGGGTCGATTGCAAAGACAAATAAGCGAGGAGCGCCAACGCTTTGGCATGGGAAAACGGCAACAGCACGTCATCACGATAAAGTTTAGGTGTCCCCATTACATACAGTTTGATACCCATAACCCAATCATAACCCAACTTGGGAAAGTAAAAAGGAAAGGTGTTGAGAAATGGGAAAGGAAAGGCGTTTGTTAAAGTGAAATCAACTTTTAAAACAAAGGAAGAAATAATGAAAAATCTAACACCTATTTTACTCTTTTCGATGTTTATTCTTTTATTGGTAGGCTGCGGCACAAACGGTGCCCCTGCCAATGAGGCAGAGGATAGTAATGACGTCTATATTTTTGTCCATGGAGCGTTTCAAGATGCTTCCTCTTGGGATGCGGTATTGCCCCTTATAGAAGCCAATAACGATACGGCCATTGCCGTCAACTTACCTGCCCATGGGAATGACAACACCCCGCTAGGTGATGTCACTCTGGCCGACTACCGTGAAACCGTAATCAACGCTATCGAACAATTTGATCAACCGGTTATCTTAGTAGGGCATAGTTTTGGTGGTATCACCATCTCTGAGGTTGCTGAAGCCACTCCAGATAAAGTGAAGCAACTCATCTACGTGGCAGCTTACATTCCCAAACAGGGAGATACCTTGGCAGGCATTGCCGAATTAGACCAAAACAACGGCTTCAATGAAGAAGGCACATTCTTATTATCCGAAGATTTTACATACGCTAATGTTGCAGAAGAGGCGCAAATCAAAATATTTTGTGGCGACTGTACCGCCACACAACAAGATGTGTTGCTCGCCTCCATGCAAAATGAACCATTAGGGCCACTTAATGAACCCGCCACCGTTACGGCTGAGAACTTTGGCAGCGTCCCCAAAGCTTACATTATGACCGCCTTAGACAATGCAGCCAGCCCTCAAATCCAAGCCTATATGATGTCCCATACTCCTGTAGACACCGTACGCGCCATCAACACCTCGCATGCGCCGTTTCTAACCATGCCCACCGAATTAGCAAGCTTGATCATCGAGGTCTCAAATTGATGAGGGCTGACTGTCGCCAGGTAAATATGTAAATTAGAAGACGGGAAGCGGCAATGCTTCCCGTCTCCAAGGTAGTCACTTTTGTCGCTCAAATTGCGCGGCTTAAATCCGTTTTTCGTGATTTTGTCAATTGCGCAATACTTAAGCTATAGATTTGACTGCTTTTCGTTTAAAGGGCATATCGGCCGGCACCTCACATTTTGTGAGACTGCTTCAATTAGAGGCTTTATGATTGGCAAACTTCGTCTGAGCTCGGTGCTTCCTTTTCAAAATCTCGTTATAGTGATCGGTACTTATATTTTTTCCAAAAACACAACCGCATGCACGTGAAACGTCTGCGGCAGCATATCGAGCGGGGTGAGGCTCACCGGCCGGTACCCCGCCTCAGTCAAGGCTTTGACATCGCGGGCCAGGGTAGCAATATCGCTGCCGCTGTAAATGATGCGCGAGGGATCGCTGGCAACCACGGCCGCCATCGCTTCCGCGCCGGCCCCCTCGGCCGGGGGATCGAGCACCACCACGTCCGGCCGAAATTCGAGCATGGGCAGCACATCTTCCGCCCACCCGCTGTATAAAGAGACATTTTCCGTCTCCTCCAGGTTTTCGGCCGCGTCTTCGATGGCGTCCCCGCTGCGCTCGACCGCATGGACTTCATCCCCCACTTCAGATAGGGCCCGGGTTAACGTGCCTACACCGGCATACAGCTCGGCGATCCGGCCGGCCTGGTCGGTATACCCGGCCACAACTTCGATCAGATTGGGAACCATGCTCAAATTGCCGTGAAAGTCGCTCCCGGCCGATATGCGCAGCAGCTGATCGTTTACCTGACGATAAATCGTGTTAAATCCCAGCAGATTGGCGGCCGTTTTATCCGGCATCACCAGGGCCACAGATACGGGAAAATCCGCCTCAAGCTGCGGCGGCTCCGCTTCTGTTATTTCGAGGGCGATAAGCAGGCTGTCGTCGCTGCCGGCCCGCAAAGTCATCAGGCGCAATCCGGGCAGCTCAAAATCAAAATCCTGTACCAATTTTTCCAGGGCGGGCATGAGCGTAGGCAGCTGATTCCCCGGGGCGGTTACCGCTTCCCCATCCCAAAAACCAAACCCGCCTTCGGCCGTGGGGCTAAGACGCACATCGTAATCATAAGCCCACTGTTTGGGGCTGGGAACAATCGGCCGGATGATCGGTGTGACGTCCACGCCGCCAATGCGCTTGAGCTGATCCACCACGACCTCTTGCTTGTAGCGCAGCTGCGCCTCATACGTCATGTGTTGATAGGTCAACCCTCCGTGCGGGCCAATCGGCGGATAGGGTGTTTCGATGCGGTCGGAAGAGGAGACAATCACCCGCTGCAGTTTGGCCCGCCCAAAGCGGGATTTGGCCGACCGCAGGGCGACCTCCACCTGCTCGCCGGGGATCGCCCCGGATACAAAAATGACCCGATTGTTCTGATCGCGGCCGAGGGCAGCCCCACCGTGAGCCATGGCGGTTAATTTTAATTCGACAATTTCCATAAGGGGAGACTATATCGTTTATGAGGGAGAAATCCAATAATTAGTCAGCTCGGCCGTTCCGGCCTGTTAGCACGGGGCTGCGCCCCTTTTAGCAATTAGCTCGGGGCTTTGCCCCTCTCAGCATCTCGGCTGAAGGCTGAAAGGCCCGCAGGGCCGTGCTGACAGCTAAAAGGCCTGAACAGCCGGGCTAGTCAGCCCCGTACTAATTGACTTTTTTCTTACTCTGTTTTGATTTATACTTAACGCATCGCATCATAACCCGCACCATGGAGAATTTTATGCGTCTTGGCAAAGACCTAATTGGTAAACCTATTGTCACCATCGATGAAGGGCGACACATCGGCAAGGTTAAAGATCTCTATCTCGATCGTGATCTGACCGAGATGACCGGGATTTACCTGGGTCGTGAGGGGCTGCTTCGTCGAAAAGACAATTTAATCCCGCGCGACAGCGTGGTCGTGTATGGGGTGGATGCGATCTTGGTGGAAACCGCCTCGGCCATGACTGACAGTCATGAAGTTGATGTGGAGCAGTGGATCAAGCTGGAGGAGTTAGCCGGCCGCAGTATCGACACCCCCGGCGGGACAAAGTTGGCCACAGTTGGTGATGTGCTGCTCGACGTAACCGGTCAAATCACCGGATTTTCCCTGGCTAAGGTATCTGTAGATGGTCCTATTGCCGACAATCGGGCGATTGACCGGCAGGCGGTGCTGGATAACGGAAATGAAGATGGGGTGATGACCATTGATCTAAATCTGGCCGAACAACTTGGGCTGCCGCAGGAAAGTCAGCCCGCTGGTGAAGATCGGGAAGCTGAAGAAAATAATTAAAGATTGTTTATAGCAGGGCGAAATGCCTTGTCTTTTTTGTCGGTATTTATTTTACTAATCAATTAGTTAGTTGGGTGCTGGGTGTTAGGTATTAGGTGATAGGTAATGGGTGTTAGGTGATGGGCAATGAGTGGTCAAGATTGTTGTGTGCAATCACTGCTCTGTATCCGAAAACCCAACCTCTATTACCCAACACCTAACACCCAGCACCTAACTCCCAAAACCCAAATTTGGAGGTACTTTTCATGGCAGTAGCTGCCCCACAAGATGTAATGTCCGGCGTTGGTTTTAAGCTTACCGAAGAGCAAAAAATGATTCGCCAGCTGGCCCGGGATTTCGCCCGCAACGAAATCGCCCCCGTCGCCGAAAAATATGATTTAAGTCACGAATACCCTTGGCCGGTCGTTAAAAAAGCCCAGGAATTGGGGTTAACCACGATGGGTATCCCTGAGCAGTTTGGCGGTCTGGGTTTAAGCCTTTTTGAAGAGTGTCTGGTCAGCGAAGAGCTGGCCTGGGGCTGTTCAGGAATCAGCACGGCCCTGGGCGTCAACGGGTTGGGCATGCTGCCGGTTTTAATCGCCGGCAGTGACGAGCAAAAAAGCGAGTACGGCGGCCGGATCGCCGATGGTGAGCTGTGCGCTTACTGCGTCACCGAGCCGGAAGCAGGGTCTGATGTGGCCGGTATTCACACCACGGCCGTACGCGACGGTGATCATTACGTTCTCAACGGGGGCAAGACCTTTATCACCGGAGCTACCCACGCCAATTTCTATACCGTATTGGCGTATACCAGCCCCGACCTGCGCACCGATCGCAAAGCCCGCTACAAAGGCATGAGCTTTTTTGTCGTCGAGCGTGATTGGGAAGGAGTCAGCGTGGGCAACCCGTTCCATAAAATGGGTCAGCACGCCTCCGATACCGCCGAAGTGCGCTTCGACAACGTGCGCGTGCCGGAATCTCACCGCCTCAGCGCTGAAGGATCCGGCTTTATGACCGCCATGAAAGTATTTGACTTCAGCCGCCCAAGCGTGGCCGCCGGCGCCGTCGGTGTCGCCCAGCGTGCCCTTGATGAAGCCATCAAATACGCCAAAGAGCGCACCACCATGGGTCGGCCGATCTTCATGCATCAGGCGATTGGGCACATGGTCGCCGATATGGCCATGCAGGTTGAAGCGGCCCGCATGTTGACCTGGAAAGCGGCCTGGTCGGTTGACGCCGGGGCCAAAAACACCACCGCGGCGGCCTATGCCAAAGCTTACGCTGCCGATATGGCGATGAAGGTATGTACCGATGCGGTTCAGGTCTTTGGCGGCTACGGCTACATGTCCGAGTACCCGGTTGAAAAATTGATGCGCGACGTCAAAATCTACCAAATCTACGAGGGCACCAGCCAGATTCAGCGCAATATTATCGTGCGCGAACTGTTTGGTTAATCAAAAGAAGATTAACTTCTCAAAGAAGTTGATCTTCTGATGCGAATCGAGTACCCTTCTTCTTGAAAAACCCTTAGGGTGGATGCCCTAGGGGTTCTATTATGTTTGAGGTTAGGAGATCGCATGAGCGAAGCAATTGAAGAAATTAAAGAAGAGCGGCCGGTCCGCTCCGTAAAAGATTATATCGGGTTGGCCTTGCGCGGGGTGGCCATGGGAGCATCGGACATCGTCCCCGGCGTTTCCGGCGGCACAATGGCCTTTATTTTGGGAATCTACGAAGAGTTAATCGATTCCATTCGCGTAGCTGGCCAGCCGGAATTCCTGCAGGCGGTATTTAAATTTGACCTGCAGCGCATTTTCCAACTGCTAAACTGGAAATTTTTGCTGGCGATTGCCACGGGCGTCCTGCTGGCGATATTTAGTCTTGCTTCCATTTTAGAATCCCTGTTGGAAAATCAGCCGGTCTTCTTATGGAGCTTCTTTTTTGGGCTGGTAATCGCTTCAGTTTTGATGGTCAGTCAGCGGCTGAACGGCTGGTCGGCAAAAACGGTTGGTGCGGCCGCCGTCACGGCCGTCGCCGCCTATTTTTTGGTGGGTCTGGTCCCGGCCCAAACTCCAAATGAGTGGTGGTTTTTGATCCTCAGCGGGGCGATCGCCATCTGCGCCATGATTCTGCCCGGCATTTCCGGCTCGTTTATCCTGGTGCTGCTCGGTAAATATCAATACGTTTTAAGTGCGGTCAACAACCGCGACGTCATCACCCTGGGACTGGTGGCCCTGGGAGCGGCTATCGGCATCGTCTCCATCGCTCAGCTGCTGGGTTGGCTGTTTAAAAATTATCACGATGTCACTGTGGCCTCATTAATCGGGTTGATGGCCGGCAGTTTGCG
>JASJCR010000052.1 GCA_030065875.1 Ardenticatenaceae bacterium
AAAATAGTCTGACTAGTCAGACTATTTTACCGTTTTTTTGTGCGGAAGTCAATTAAGCGAATGGCTTTAAAGCCGCTGCTTCTCCAGCCCTTCAAACTGCTTCATATAATCCTGTGAATGCATGAGCGCGGCCTGGGCGGCCGCCAGGCGGGCGATGGGCACGCGGAAGGGGGAGCAGCTAACGTAGTTGAGACCGATACGGTCGCAAAAGGCCACGCTTTTGGGTTCGCCGCCGTGTTCACCGCAAATACCGATTTTAATCCCCGGGTTTGATTTGCGCCCTTTGGTGACCCCGATTTCGACCAGCTCGCCCACCCCGCTCTGATCGAGAACCTGAAAAGGATCTTCCGGCAGAATTTTGTTGCTAATGTAGTGGGGCAGGAAGCGGCCGCTGTCGTCGCGACTCAGGCCAAACGTGGTTTGGGTCAAATCGTTGGTGCCAAAGGAGAAGAAATCGGCATGGGTGGCAATTTGATCGGCCGTCAACGCCGCGCGAGGCAGCTCGATCATTGTGCCGATCATGTATTTGAGCACCATCCCGTGCGCCCCCAGCACCTCCTGAGCGATTTCTTTGACTATTTGGCGCTGGTTCTCTAATTCAGCGGCCGTGCTGACCAAGGGGATCATAATTTCCGGCAGCACGGTGATCCCGGTGCTGGCCGCTTCACAGGCGGCTTCAAAAATGGCGGTGGCCTGCATGCGCGTGACTTCCGGAAAAACCAGCCCTAGACGACAGCCGCGGTGGCCGAGCATCGGATTTGCTTCGCGCAGCATTTCTACCCGACGAAGCAGCTGCTCTTTCTCCCAAATTTCGCGCAATATCTGATCGATCTCGGTAAATTGGTTGGACTGCTGCATCGACAGCTTCAGCTGAGCCAGCTCCATCTGCAGCTCATCAAAATTGGGCAAAAACTCGTGCAGAGGTGGGTCAAGCAGGCGAATCGTGACCGGGAGGCCGTCCATCACCCGGAAGATCTCGATAAAATCGTGACGCTGAATGGGCAGCAGCCGATCAAGCGCCTGTTTACGACCGGCCAGGTCGTCCGCCAAAATCATTTGGCGCATGAGAGCCAGCCGCTCATCCCCAAAAAACATGTGCTCGGTGCGACACAGACCGATCCCCTGCGCCCCAAACTGTCGGGCGACGGTGGCATCATGGCCGTTGTCGGCATTGGCCCGCACCCCCAAACGGCGAAAGGAGTCCGCCCAATTCATCAGGGTGTCAAAGTACCCTCCCAGCTCCGGCTGGCGAGTGGGCACTTTGTCGAGCAGAATGTTGCCGGTTGAGCCATCAACGGTGATCCAATCCCCCCGCTTGATTTCATAATCGTTGACGGCCAGGGTACCTTTTTCGTAATCGATGTGCAGGTCACCCGCCCCGACCACACAGGGGGTGCCCATGCCGCGGGCCACAACGGCCGCATGGGAGGTCATCCCTCCGCGAGCGGTCAAAATGGCCCGCGCGGCCGCCATGCCGTGAAAATCATCCGGGCTGGTTTCGTGCCGGACCAGGATAATGTGGTGTTCCGCGCTGAGTTTTTCCGCTTCATCCGGATCAAAAACCACCTGACCGGTGGCCGCACCGGGGCTGGCGGGCAAGCCGGTGGTTAAAATCGTGACGTCGGCATCGGGATCAACCATCGGGTGCAGCAGCTGATCGAGCTGTACCGGATCGACCTTCATGACGGCCGACTGCGGGTTTAAGACCCCCTCGTCGACCAGCTCCACGGCGATGCGCACGGCCGCTGGACCGGTGCGCTTGCCGGTGCGGGTTTGCAGTAAATAGAGCACGCCCCGCTCGATGGTAAATTCGATGTCCTGCATGTCGCCATAATGGCGCTCCAGCTTTTTGGTTACCTCGGTGAGCTGTTGATACACTTCCGGTAAATCATGAACCAATTCGGCGATTGGCTGCGGGGTGCGAATGCCGGCCACCACATCTTCTCCCTGGGCGTTGAGCAGATACTCTCCAAACAGCACTTTTTCACCGGTTGACGGGTTGCGCGTAAAGCACACCCCGGTGCCGCTGTCCCAGCCGAGGTTGCCAAAAACCATCGCCTGCACGTTGACGGCCGTGCCCAAGTCATCGGGAATGCGGTGTAGGCGGCGGTAATCAACTGCGCGCCGGGTGTTCCAGGAGGCGAACACGGCCGAAATCGCCATGCGCAGCTGATCAAAGACGTCCTGGGGAAAATCATCCCCTTTGCGGTCGGAGAAAACGATGAGTTTAAACGCCTCGATAATTTCGCTCAGCTGGGCTTCTGACAAATCGGTATCGCGGCCGTTTTCGGTTTGCGCTTTAAAGCGATTGAGGACGCGGTCAAATTTCTCGGTATCGACTCCCATCACGATGTGACCAAACATGGCGATAAAGCGGCGGTAGGCGTCGAGGGCGAAGCGGCGGCTGCCGCTGATTTTGGCCAGCCCTTCAACCGTTTCGTCGTTGAGGCCCAAATTGAGCACCGTGTCCATCATGCCCGGCATCGAAATCGCCGCGCCGGAGCGAACCGAAACCAGCAGGGGATCATCGACGTTGCCAAAGGTTTTGCCGGCCGCTTTTTCCACTTCTTTTAGGGCCGCCTGCGTCTGGCTCCACATCCCTTCCGGGAATTGCCCATCATATTCCAAATACCCCAGACACGCCTCGGTGGTGATGGTGAATCCCGGCGGAACCGGCAGACCAGCGTGCCGCATCTCGGCCACGTTGGCTCCTTTTCCACCCAGGAGATTTTTCATTGTGGCGTGGCCATCCTGAAATAAGTAAACCCATTTGTGATCGCGATTTTGGAACATCGTATTCTCCTACCGATACAAAAATGCTGAACAAATTATCGTTGATAGCCTTCCACCCCTGGGTGAAAAGTGTCAGGTTGACGGTCTTGGTGAGAGAGGGAACGTGGTATGATTGAGCCGAACGCAATCGTTTCGCGACCGTTTGCCGGACACATCGCGAACATTATACACAAAATAAACGGGCTCGTGAAAAAATGCACAAAGTTGAACCATCAACTTCTTTAAAGATTCTTTATTTGGATGAGCATCTGGCGGCCGTCTACAAACCGGCCGGTTTGCTGGTTCACCGCACCGATATTGCCAGGGGGCAGGATGAGCGTTTTGCCCTGCAGATGGTACGCGATCAGCTGGGGCAGCCGGTGTATCCGGCCCATCGCCTCGATCGCAAAACGGCCGGTATTTTGCTGTTTGCGCTCGACAGCGAGACGATGAGCCGGCTCAAGCCGCTGTTTGACGAGCAGCGGGTCAAAAAGAAGTATTTGGCTCTGGTGCGCGGGCACGCGCCTGAAGAGGGGGAAATTGACCGGCCGCTCAAAAAGGCGTTTTTAAGCGGGGCGCAGAAGGCGGCGGCCGTGGCCAAACCGGCCGTGACCCGCTATAGGCGGCTGGAAACGGTTGAACTGCCGATCCCGGCCGGGCCGTATCCGACCGCCCGCTATTCTTTAATTGAAGTGGCGCCGTTGACCGGCCGGACCCATCAAATCCGGCGTCATCTGGCTTCGATTTCTCATCCGATTGTAGGGGATACCCGCTACGGGGACAGCGCTCACAACCGCCTGTTTCGCCGGGAATTTGACAGCTATCGCATGTTTTTGATCGCCCATTATCTGTCTTTTCCCCATCCACACGAAGAGAAACAGGTGAGTGTGGCTGTCGAGCCCGACGAGGATTGCCGCGCGATCTGGCGGCGTGTGGGGATCGATCGGATGTAAGGTGGTTCAGGGGGGTACAGGTCTTCAATGGCAACTGTCCTTGCCGCGTTCAAGCTGTGGACAAAGCGTAGAAGTGGCTAGGGTGAAACCAGAGCCTTGTTGTAAGGGCTTGGCTAGCCAAGCCCCTACCAATGTCTAACTGCCTCCTGACACGGGTGGGGAATTTGTTGAGCTAAAAAAAATAACTTTTGGTTGGTGATATTTCAATCCATCTGGGCTATCTGCTATAATCGTGCTCCAGCGGCAAGCAGATTGAATGAAGGAGATGTGCATGCCTGAAGAAGAAAACCGATATGGAGAGATCGAAATCTCATCAACAGCGGTGGCCTCGGTCGCCAGCCAGGCGGTTGACCAATGTTACGGCGTTGTGGGGATGGCCAGCAAAGGTTTTGTGGACGGCATCGCCCAACTTTTGACCCGCGATCCCCATCGGGGCATTGATGTCCAAATGCATGATGATGGGATCCAGGTTGACGTCTATGTGATTGTCGAGTATGGCATTCGCATTCGTGCGGTGGCGGAGAGTATCCAGAATACGGTTCAATTTCACGTGGTCCAGGCCACCGGCCGGCCGGTTAAGGCGGTCAATGTGTTTGTCCAGGGTCTGCTCCATACTCCGGACCAATAATTTGACACGCTAAGATTTGTGTTGGGCGAAAGATTGGGATCAATAACTAATAACCAATACTCAATAATCAATGGCCAATTATCAATTATCAATGGCCCAACACCCATGAAGAGGTTATCCATTTGACTAAAATATCCGGCGCCCCATGGCACACTTGTAATGGCCTCACGTATAAGAAGCTGGTGCAGGCTGGTTTATATGTGCTCGAGCAAAACCACCACACCGTCAACGCCCTGAACGTCTTTCCCGTTCCGGATGGCGATACCGGCACCAACATGCTGTTGACGATGCGCTCCGCGTGGCGGGCGATCAAGGATGCGGACGAATCCCACGTAGGGGCGGTGGCACAGGCATTTTCGCGGGGGGCGCTAATGGGTGCCAGGGGGAATTCCGGGGTGATTTTGAGCCAGATTTGGCGGGGAATCGGCCGTTCACTGGCTGAAAAAGAGGCGTTTGAAGCGGATGATTTGGCGGATGCCCTGCAGGCGGCCGTCGAAACCGCTTACGGGGGGGTGATGAAGCCGGTTGAAGGGACCATTTTGACCGTCATTCGCGAGGGGGCGGCTGAGGCGGTTGATGCGGCCGACAAGAGTGACGACATCCGCTTTGTGCTGCGGCGCACGCTAACTCGTTCACGCCAGTCGTTGGAGCGCACCCCCGAGCTGCTGCCGATCCTCAAACAGGCCGGCGTGGTTGATTCCGGCGGGATGGGTTTGGTTTTTATTTTGGAAGGGATGTACAAGCTGGCCACCGGCGAACTGGAAGGAATCGACGAAGCGGCCGGGTCGACCTTCGAGGCGCAGGTTGCTTCTTTACCGGCCCAGGCGCACGCGGTGCCGGAGGGTGGCGTCCTTGAAAATCATTACGACGTGCAGTTCATTTTGATGGGCGAAAATTTAAATGTCGAAGTGGTGCGCAATACGATAGACGCCATGGGGGATTCAACGGTGGTCGTGGGGGATGAAACGACGATCAAGGTGCACGTCCACGTCGACAATCCAGGTGAGCCGCTTTCATATGGGATCAGCCTGGGGGAGATCACCGACGTGGTGGTTGAGAATATGCAGATGCAGATGGAGGAGATCGTAACGGCCGGTGCTCCGCCGGCCGCGCCATCGGCTCAGGAGCTGGCCCAGAAGATCCAGATCGAGCCCGGGCAAATCGCCGTTGTCACGGTAGCGCCGGGGTCCGGGTTTGAGACGCTGTTTCAGGATTTGGGGGCCTCAGGGATCGTGCCGGGTGGGCAGACTAACAATCCCAGCACCGAAGAGCTGTTTGCGGCGATCGAGGCGGTAGACACCGACAAGGTGATTTTGCTGCCCAACAACAAAAATATCATTTTGGCCAGCGAGGCGGCCCGCGATTTGGCTGATAAAAAGCAGGTCGTGGTGGTGCCCACGCGCACCGTCCCACAGGGGATCGCGGCGATGCTGGCCTTGGACCCGGCCGGCGAGATCGAGGCGGTGGGTGAGGCGATGATGGCCATGGCGGCCGATGTGGTGACGGTGCAGGTGACCGTGGCCACCCGTTCGGTGCAGCTCAACGGGGTAGCGGTGGCTGAAGGGGATATTATCGGTCTGGTAGATGGGGAGATTGTGGCGTCCGGGCAGAATATCGTGGCGGTTTTAAAAGAGGCGATGGCGGCCGTTGAGGATATTGACGAGCGGGAGATCGTGTCGCTATTTTACGGGGAGGACACCACTGCGGACGAGGCGCAAAAAACGGCCGAGACGATTGAAGAGTGGTATGAGGAGCTTGAGGTGGAGGTCCAGCCGGGTGGTCAGGCGCATTATTTCTACATTTTGGGGGTGGAGTAGCCGGGCCGGTCTTTTTCGAACTTGCTCCTTGACTGAGGGACACCATTGTTAGGGGCCGCTGAAGGTCGTGAGTGGGTCTTTTTTTGAGGAAGCTAGGGCTGAATGACTCTGGACCAGGGTCGCATTTCCCATATAATGTCCGTAATGGACTTGCATTGGGTTCCACCCTACATCATTATCAATGTGGCTTAAAACCCATATCTTTTCTCCTGGTGTGGCTTGACTTTGTTCAACATGGATTTTGCGTCGACACAGCAACGCAAGAATCCTTTTTCGTTACAAAGGAAAAGAACGCAGCATGAAATACTACATAATTACTTGCTTACTATTCTCGTTCTGCCTGATTTCGTGCGGTGGTGGTTCCGAGACAAATGAAACCGATACCATTGACGGAACAGATGATTCAGAAACCCAATCTTCTGTGGATTTCAGCCACCTCAATTCCAATAAGTTTATTTTGGTTGTCGATCAAATTGCCGAATCTCCCAATATTGATGTGCAGGGCCCAGGCGAACCCGTTCCAGAATCCGAATATGTTGAGTCCATCGCAGGTACCGAATATGAAATCGAATTTTCAGAAGATCGGAATCGTGTTGTAATTGGTTCAGAGCCGATAATTGGCGACCTCGAGACAGAAGAAGACAATTTGATTAGGTATCAACTCTCTACCGGACTGTTTGCAGGCGGTCGATTCCTAGTTCGGATAGAAAATGACCAGTTTGAGGCAGAGTTGACCGAGTACGGATCTGGTTTGCCAATTGTGAGGAGTGAAAAAGGAATTTTAGAGCCAGTCGATTAGCAAATTGAACTAATCGATGACGAGCGTAACAAAAAATTGCAGGCGACCACATGGCGTCTGCACCGCCATACGGCACCTGAATTTTAACGTTAGGACGGCTTATGCAAAGTTGCGTTTTGCCGAACATGAAAAATCTTTGTAATTGAAGATAGTTCTACAAACCAAAACTCTGCCCTAACAAGCTTGCATCTGACCTATGGCAGGTGAAGCGGGCGTTGGGGCGGCTTATCCAGCATTCCATCAACCCTAACGCCCAAAGCGCCGACCCCAACGCAGCATCAAGCCGACAAAAACTGCACACAGATTTTGCGGCTTATGCAACTAAACGATCACACATAGAGAAAACACTTCGCGGATCACATTTGTTTTTGCTTATGTTGCAGATGCTGAATTGAGTATAAGGGATAGGGCATTGGTAAGGTGTTGGAGAGGCTCGCTGGACGCCCTGTAAAGAACATAGTAGCTGTCACGTTCTGCGCCTATCCAGCCTACGCGTTGCATCAGTTTCAATTGCTTTGAGATTGCACTTTCACTTAGACCAATAATCCGCGCTAATTCCATCGTGGAGCACGGCTTTTGCGCGACCAATTCCAAAATTTGAAGTCGAGTAGGGTCTGCTACACCACGAAGGATATTGAGTAGCTGATCTGAGGGAACGGGCGGCTTGCCTGCCAGCCGGTGTTGTGGCATCGGATATGTGATGGAAAGGGTAAGAGGTTCGGCTGGCGACCGATTTTTGATGAAAAAGATGAGCGAAGGATACGTGTAGTAGGAAGGATAAAGATTGAGATTATCAATCTGCCTAAACGTGCATTCTTCTATAACATTCGGTTTGAAGTAGGTGGCTATTTGTTGAGCAATATCGACCGAAAATCGCTCACTCAAACCTGCCAGCATTGGTACACTCCCCGAACGCTGGAGCTCATGACCTCGCACCCTAATTTCCTCCAATATGATTGATTCAATCCCTTGCCATTCATACTCGAAAAAAGTGCTCCAATACCTTCTAAGCAACTGTAGAAAACGTTGCTGGAGTTGCTCCGGTTCGTATGCGAGCAAAGGTAAAAGCGTATCATCATCACCATACCACATTTTTAGATAGCCCGAGACCTTTTGCTGGATCGAATCAGACTCTCGAAATTCGGTGAGGCTGACTAGCTGTTTCAAAGGACGTTGCCCATTAGGAGGGGCATTGATCAGGCAATCGTTGACAAGAACCTCCGCAAAATGTTCTGAATGCATTGATTCAAGAGCAGAAATTTCTCGTTCAAACGCTGGCTCTTCTACTTGTTCAGATGCAACGAGAAATCTGGCGGCAGTTGCAATAACTGGTCGCAATGTACGCAATTCAGAGCGGAGTTCGGCCGAAATCTTCTGTCTTGTCGATAATGCCCATGAGATGTGAAGCGGATGGTTTTTATGATTGCTCAGCACGTTCAAGCTCAGTAACAACTCTCTGATAATCGAGTAGCCAAAGCCGATGTTTTCCTCTGGGAGCTGAGCTAAGTTGAGTTTGATTGCCATTTGATTGAGTGATTGGGAAATTAGTTGATTGCTCGCTACAGCGTAGTTTATCATTTTCACTGTAGCAATCAAGCTAATCAGGAATGATATGGGGCGAAAAATGGCGCATAGAATTGTTGAAAATCTTTGGTTCACACGTGAAAAATGGTTGAGTGGTTACGCAGACATTTCGGCCGAAGATGCAGTCAAGCGCATCGGTGACGCCAACAGTGTCAGTTGGATGGTCGGCCATCTTGCTTGTTTTGAACAATTTACCTGGTGCCAATTGGCACAGGGCATTACGGTTGTTGAAGAACTCCGTGTTTACGACTTTGGTCAGCCTGCAACAACACCTGCATTAAATGAGGTGCTAGAAATGTGGCACAAAGTAATGCCCGTTGCCGATCAATATCTTGAAACATTGACAACTGCAGATATGTCAACCCATCTGGTGCTCCCAAACGGCGCAAAGTTTCGGGACGACATTGGCACGACTATCCTGCGCCACACGTGGCACTATTGGTATCACCTGGGAGAAATGCGAGCATTACGCTCAGGGATGCAGCACAAAAATATGCCGCAATTTGTGGGTAATATGGCTGGTTATGGCCAATATAGTCGTTGACAACACCTTTCACTAATGGCAAGACAAGCAACACAACATGATTGAGACACGGCACGTCACTACAGAACGCTTAGATGATTTAGCCGATTTGTTTTGCACAAATCGTTACACCGAAAAATGCTGGTGCATGTGGCATATTATTTCAGTCAAAGCGTTTCATGCGGGTGGCTCTGCTGGAAACCGGGCAAAATTGGCAGAAATTGCACAAACAGAAGATTTGCCAGTTGGCATTTTAGCATACCAAGATGGCGAGCCAATTGGTTGGTGTGCTGTTGGCCCTCGTGAACGGTATAAACGAGCACTTACGACACCATCCTACAAAATTGATTTTAAAGAATCGTATCAAAACGTGTGGCTCGTACCGTGCTTTCTTTCTCGTTCTGACAAAAGGGGGATGGGCTTAAGCAGGCTTCTGCTTGAGGCAGCAGTTCAATTGGCACAAGAGCACAAGGCTGAGGCTATCGACGGTTTTCCTTTTGCTTCTGGGAAACGCCGCTCAAGCAGTCAAATCCATGTTGGCTTTGAATCAACTTTCGTTGCATGTGGGTTTGCCCCGATTAGCAGACCATCTGGTAGCCGTGTTATTATGCGTCGTGTGATACTGAGATAATCAGGTGTCAATCGCCGCCCAACAAAGCATCAAGCCAACAAAACTGCTCGCAGATTTTGCGGCTTATGCAAGTAAGCAAGCTGAGATGTGATAGAGTTGGGTAGAGACGTTTGTACGATTGTTTTAACGGAAACCACAATGGAGAATAACGCTATTTATCATCCAATAGATAGACGAAAGTATGATACGTGTTCACCGGAAGGAGATATCGATGAATGAATTTGTGCGTGTTGACCAACCAGGAGACCAGGACGAACGCAATTTGCTGCCTGGCTAGTTGGCATTTCATCGAAATGCATTGGAAGCTAAGTGTATTGGACTTAGCTCAGAGCAGCTTGTCACAAGAGCGATGCCACCGTCAACGTTGTCTTTGCCTGGGTTGATTCGACACTTAACCGAGATGGAGCGAGCGTATCTGGTTTGGGTGCTTGGTTCTGGCGAACCTCTTGAGTGGGTTTGGGGAGAATATGCGGTCCAGATTGGGATTTCGAAGCTGATGCTTCCATGGTATCCGAGTCAATGACAGCCTAGGCAAAAGAGCAACAGGCCGTAAATAGTTTGAGTTTAGGCTATGAGTCTCTTGAACAACGGGGGACAGGAAATGGACATTTGCTTCGATGGAATCTTATGAAACTTATTCAGGAGTATGTGCGACATAACGGACATGCTGACCTTCTTCGAGAGCGCATTGACGGGCAAGTGGGCGAATAGTGTTGTCAACTCGGACATCATGCACCGTGCCGCCCAACAATGCTTCCAACCGACGAAGGGCGCGGCTGAAGCAGGGGTTAGGCAGCTGTTTGAAAAAGTGGTGGGTTTTCAAGCTGGATTCTAGAGATTCTGTCAATCAAGGAGGATACACTATGTCAGATAGAGAACTTCGCGTTTTTGATGGAGCCACGGCGATTATCACCGGTGGTGCATCTGGAATTGGCCGAGCGCTTGGTGGAGAATTGGCCAAGCGTGGCAGCGAGGTTGTGCTGGCCGATCTTCAGATCGAACTGGCTGAAGAAGTGGCCTCAGGAATCCGTGATGCTGGCGGTAAGGCAACGGCACTGAAACTAGATGTGACCGATTTCTCTGCCGTGGAGAGCTTGCTTCGAGAAGTAGTTGAGCGTACTGGTGGCTTGGACTTTATGTTCAACAATGCAGGAATCACCATTGCTGGCCCTATCCGTCTTCATGCTATTGAGGATTGGAATCGGATCATCGATGTCAATCTCCGAGGCGTGGTAAACGGAGTTCAAGCGGCATACCAGATTATGTTGGACCAGGGGTTCGGGCACATTGTGAATACAGCCTCTACGGGTGGACTTGTGCCTAATGTAATAAGCCCCTCGTACACGACGACTAAGTATGCTGTAATTGGTCTTTCACGGGTTCTCCGTGCTGAAGCAGCAGCGGAAGGCATCCGGGTCAGTGTTCTCTGTCCGGGTTTTGTTCGTACTCCTATGCTAGAAGGAGGAAAATACGGTAAAACCCTTATGGATCTATCTCCTGAACAAGAACGGGAACTTCGCGATAGCTTTGAGAAGCTCAAACCTATGCCTCCCGACACTTTTGCAGGAAAAGCACTGGACGCGATCGCGAAAAACAAAGCCATTATCGTAGAACCGTCTTGGTGGAAGCTACTCTGGTGGATCGACCGCCTGTCTCCGCAATTGACGATGCTTCAGCTCCGGAAGCAAGTTATGGAAATGAACAAGGGCTAGGATTCTTGTGGCGTCATGATGGCAACACCTCCTTCACTGCAGAGAAAGAGCGGCCTAACCCAGCATCAACCTGATTTACGCATGGCCGGATTTTGGATGAATATCCAACTTCGCTGGGATCTTTATCATGCTTAGAAATCTGAGGAGTGGGAACTAAAGACGATGGAATCATTCTCAAATTCATCCAATACCCCTCTAGCTGCATAACATCGCTTCCAACCGGCGCGAAGCGCGGCTAAAGCAGGCGTTAAGCCTACAACACGAGTATATTCCACCCATTACAGACGCACGGCCACCGATTGATATTCATTAATTATTCGAATGTTCTGAATCGCTTCTAGCCTAAGGCACAAGCATTGCATTATACAGAGCACGTGGTTAAAGTGGACACATCACTTCGTAGTTACCCCGGATCTGTGACCCCGAATGATCGGTCCTTCTCTGCGAGTTAATACCAAGTTAGCTTTCGCATCACACTTTCTACGCCACTAACCACTTTTGATAATTGTGAATTTGGAATTGCGGGACCAATTGCAAAGCGTTTTTTATTTGCTTGGTCAATAAAGTTTTCTCGTGCGGCAAGGCGGGCGCGTCCTACAAGGTCTTTCCATATCGGTACACGGCTTTTAGCATATGGTTTGGCGATGATTTCTTTAAAGTGGGTTCGGATATCGTCTGGGTTTGGATATTTTTCAAGCGCGTTTGCAATCTGTTTACCCACCAATTCAGCATCTTCAATGGCTAAGCTTGCACCCATCCCAATCGTCGGCAGAATCGCATGTGCAGCATCTCCTATTAGAAGAAGGTTACAATTCTCAGGGGAGGGGTTCAATAAAGGATCTGTATCTTTCATTCGCCACAAGTAAATCTTGTAACTATCCCAATCATCTACATGGTCTAATGCTTCTAGGTATGTGGAATCATGAGGGCAAGCGTCTTCAACCAGCGAAGCCGCAATGTTACGTTTTGTGAAGGCCGGTATTTCAGCCCATTTTTCATCATTCTGAAGGTTGTTTTGGGCCCAAAGCGCTTGTTTTGTGTGATGGTCAAAGCCAATACCATAAGCTAAACGATTTTTACCCAATGGAAAGAGCGTTAAAGTGGATTTGGTCCCCATGATAAGCTGGCTGGTTCCACCATTGGATAAATTCAGAAAACGTTCAGAGGCATCCAGAGGATTTTTGGGCTCGACCAGCATATACATGCAAGAGAAGCCCTGATCAATTTTTTCAGCAGATTCTGGGTAAAACAAACGACGAGCGGTGGAAAATGAGCCATCACAGGCAATAAAGATATCGAAGATAAATTGATCACGCTTGTTTACGTGATCAATTGTCTCGACTTGAACGGAACCATCTGCTAAGGCCGCAATGTCGACGACTTTATGTTGCATCTTGACTGTCGTTGTAGATATTAAATCTGAAAGATCGCTTAAAAACTCTTGTCTGACCACGCAGCGAGTATATTCCGGATTGCTATTGATTGGTTGGAACCGGCGATTTAGTCTGCTGTTGTAGAACTCAATTGTATGGGCGCGAACGCCTCTATGTAGCGCTCGCTCCTTAATGCCTATTCGTTCTAAGGCACGACAGGCTCTTTCTTGAATACCATACTCCACGCCAGGGTAATCATAAGGTGTCTCGTTTTTATCAAACAGGATAATGTCGAAATCAACATTTGGTGCATAAGCTTCAAGGGCCAATGCAGTGGTCAGACCGGCCGGGCCTGCTCCAACAATGCCTATTTTGACAGCTTTTTTATCTTGTTTCATCCACTTATTTTCCTTATGACCGATAATTGTATTTTGTTCTGTTATGAGAGAGCCGGTTTTGAACCACGTAATTTGTCCAGCAGGTAATTTAACTGTTTGGCTTCATTTGCTGTTAAGTTTTTTCTGAGGCGGGTATAACTTTCTAACTTCTCATCCATTAGCCTAAGCGTTCTGAGCCCCTTTGCACTCAAAGTAATATCAACCATGCGGCGATTATCGGAGTTTGTTTGCCTTTCAATCAGCCCCAGCTTGTACAGCTTGTCGAGGAGGCGGGTCATATCACCCCGTTTATTGAGCAGCAGCTCTTTAATCACACCCACCTGCATTGGATTAGGATGATGAATCTCAATAACTTTCAAAATATTGTAATGTTGGTCGTTAATGTTGAACGGTTTTAGCGTGTGCTGCATGATGCTGAACAACACGTTGTGGGTATGAAGCAAATTGACAATCGCTCGTTCTTGTTCGTCTTTGAAAGGCTTTGCTAACAGAATTTCGTGTTCTATGCTCATAAGTGATCTGATTATGGGGCAAAATGCTGTAATTACAAAATATGTAATTACAGATATACTATCTTTGATCGTACTCAATGTCAACCCTCAGGGATTGAGCCCCTCTCAGCGCAATCAGGCCGCCTCATGGCTTCCAGCCGACGCGAAGCGCGGTTGAAGCGGCCGTTCAGTGGTTTAACTCACCATGTTAAATTATTGAAAACCTGCAAATTAAGCAGATCAACGGCGGACAATTCAAATCATGCAAAATGAGAGAAGAAGGTTACCGTATCTACGCTGGTCAGAAATTGTTGCTAGGAGACAGTTTCATTTCTGGTTTTCTGAAGTACCACGATACGACAATAAAAATAGTTTGCATAAGCGGAGCAGAAGCCTCAACGATCTGACCACTCGCCAAATGTGAAAAAACAGCCCCTGTCATAGCGAAAAACAATCCAGCATATGCCCACTCTTTCACCAGTTTATAACCAGGAATCAAGATCACGATAACACCAAGAATCTTCCACATGCCTATGATGTACAAGAAGTATTGTGGGTAGCCTAGCGGGATGATTAAGTCAACCATCCCTTGTAATTGGAGTAAGGCTGCTGCACCACTTCCAAATTGACCAAAGACCATTAGCAGTGTGGCAACCCAATAGATTATGTGATTCCATCTTTGTTTGTTCATGTTTCTCTCCGTGTGATGTAGCTGGCTGGCAACAGGGAAGTAGACTTACGCCGCCAAAAACTCACCCAGCTTATCTAGCTGCTGCTTGTAGCCCCACCGCATGCCAAAGGCTGCCATTTGCGCACCGAGCCCAGTTTTGATGATCGTAACCCTTAGATTCAAGGTCGTTTTTCCATTTTCGCCTGTCAATGTCAGTTCGTTAATCTGATCAATAGTAGAAGTATCTTTTTCACCCTCAGTCCATGCCTGAGCGTTGTATGTTAATTTTGATGGCGCTTCAATCACGGTGAAGGTGCCCTCCATCGGCCAGCGCGTCCCCTTGTATTTGCCCATCGCATCTCCAGCCTCAACAACGATGTAGATTCTTCCGCCCACACGTAGGTCAATCTCACATTCTGAAACAATGGTATCTTTTGCTCCCCACCACTGCTTCACGAGTGTAGGATCCGTCCATGCGTTCCAAACTCTATCGATTGGTGCGTCATAAGTGCGCTCGAAACGCACCTCTTTTTTCTTGCGAAACAGGTTCAAAAACATGATGCTTGTCTTGAGAAAACTAGTTGTTGATAACCGCCTTACTCACTATTTCAGCGATTTTTTCTTCGGTTGCTTTGTCGAGGTCTGTAAAAAACCATGCATGTGGCATCAGTTGATCAGTCGCCTCTTCTTCAAGGGTGAAGTTCGCCTTTTCGGAAAGACCAAACGTCATATAGTCATCTTTGCGAAAATAGCAGAGGACCGGCCGGCTCTTCGACAAGGCGTACCCAGGCATGCCATACCACAATCTGGGTTTGAGCGCTGGCACGCTCTTTGTGATGACTTCATGAAGACGCATACCCATGGTGCGATACGGCTCTGGCATTTCGGCGATCTTTGCGAGGACGGCTTCCTCGTCGTTTGCCTTACTTGCTACCCTTTTCTTACTCATAGTAAATACCTCAATCATCAGCTGAACTTAAAAATGAATCTAGGGAATCAAGTCGTTGTTCCCAAAGTTGAATAATTTGGGTTGCCCACACCTCAACCTCAGCAATGCCCTCAGGATTAATCTGATAAATGCGCTGCTGGCCCCGCCTTTCGACCAGCACCAGATTTGCATCCAGAAGCACTTTTAGATGTTGGGAAATAGCAGAAGCCGTAATCGTAAAATGCCTGCTAATCTCTGTCGCGGTCAAACGGCCATTTCTAGCCAACGTTTCCACAATGGTGAGCCTTGCCGGTACAGCAAGGGCAGAAAATGCGTTCATAGTTAACCTAACGGGCAGTCTGGTTTTGGTGAAGTTCCCCCTATTAGGATTTCACAATGTCAATGCATTCTAAAATGCCCTGCCTACAATCCGTAATGGGTTCTAATTCACCTTAACTACCACGCAGCTATTATAAAGCACGCGCTTAATTAAGTCAACACTAAATTAACTGCACTCCCTTACACATGGAAAATAGCCCAGGGGCTCGATTATCGAACCCCAACAAAGCTGGCAGTCAACGTGAAGTGCGGCTCACGCAGGCGGTTGGCCTGCGAAAATTGAATGAAAGAAAACAAAAGAGAAGCGATCCTCTGAAAAACTTGAATCGTTACACAGGATCAGCAGAAAGCGGCTGCGTGCGCGACAGCCCCCAGACAACAACGGCACTTCCAGCGGCGATAAAACACAGCACCCCGGCAAAGAGGAACGCCAACACATATTGCTGTGTTATATCAAACAGGACACCTCCTACAACTGGCCCCAAAATACCGGCGACGCCATATGCTGTAAAGATCCAGCCGTAATTCATGCCTATGTTTTTGGTGCCAAAGTAATCGGCCGTTGCCGAGGGGAAGAGAGCAAAGTTGCCGCCAAAGTTCAAACCAACCCACGCTGAAGCGAGAAATACCGCCAGGTGCGATTCGACACTGACCAAGATCATAAAGGCCATTCCCTGCGCGAGAAACATCATCATCATCGCTCGCGGCCGGTCAATGATATCACTAACGCGACCCCAGAAAATGCGCCCCAGGGCATTAAAAATCGCCAGAATGCCAACCGGTTCGACAAAGCGTCCGAAAGTCCCCATCCATTCTGGAGCAAAGGTTTGGCCCTGTAATATGGAGGCCATCAGCGGCTTCCATTGGCCAATCGCCATTAAGCCTGATGTGGCTCCAAAAATAAAGGTCAACCACATCATACAGGCCAGGGGGGTGTTCAGCATCTGTTGCCATTCTAAGTCGGCTTGGACTTTCGCTTGTGTCTGGGTTCCCTCCCAACCTGGAGGAGCCCAGCCTTCAGGTGGATTGCGCAATAACATGGCCCCCATGATCACGGCTACAGCAGCGACAATGCCGTGTAAGACAAAAAACGACTGCCAGCCGATCCCAAAGCCGGTACCCTCCCTGATTCCTAACCCGACCATTAGGATTTGGGAAAGGCCCATGGCCTCCGCGCCCTGGCCGGGCGGAAGAAGCAAGATGGATGCCGGGCCTGCAAAAAAGAGGGCCCCCGCTCCAAATCCGGCTACCGCCAACCCGGTGATTAACCCTTTTTTATCGGGATACCATTTGACGGCCGCGGCGATAGGGCAGACATAGGCAAAACCAATGCCCGCTCCGCCGATAAGACCGTATGTCAAATATAGCGCCCAGGGGCGGTTTTCGTTCACCAACAACGCTCCCAATAGAAACGACAGCCCCAGAAGTATCCCTCCAATGGCCGCGACTTTTCGTGGCCCAATCTTGTCTTGCAGTCGCCCAGCTGGAATCATGCTAATGGCAAATGCTGCTAAGGCAAAGGAGAAGGCCCATTGGGTCGTGGCCCGGCTCCAGCCGAATTCCAGCTCGAGTGGTCTGACAAAGACGCTGAATGCATATACCGTCCCCAAGATAATCTGAACAATCAACGCCCCAACGATGACTGTCCAGCGATTGCTGCCCACTTCTCTAGTGGACTCTGTTTGCTTACCTACAAGTTTTTGCGGGTGGCTCTTAAATGTGGTCACATTTCACCTGGCCTTGGAATGATTAGACTCAGTAAAATCAGGCAACGTGTACGCTCGCGCTCGTTCGCACTATAAATAAGTGTATTTACAATCCCATCGGTTTTCATAGTGTCATTTATCACCCCCCGAATGGATGAGTGTCATTGGTGAAACTCCATCAGATGATACCGGATATGACGTGATTTAATTGGCGTCTCCTACACTTTGCCCGACATCATTAAGCGCACCGTCTCAACTGAACAATAAAAAAATGGAGGTGAAGTCGGTTGAAAAAAGGAATGTGTCATGGAATACTTCAAATGAACAGTAATTCATGAAAAGAGTATTTGACATAATCATCTCAACTGTTTTATTGGTTGCCTCGTTACCGATGATGGTGATCATTGCAATCGGGATTAAATTTGATTCGCCAGGAGTGATCTTTGTAGGGTCAAAGCGAATGGGTCGGCATGGTAAACCCTTTAGTTATTTTCGTTTTCGTACAATGGGAGGCGAGCCATTAAGAAGGACGCGTTTCGGCCGATTGATAGGAAATTTATCGCTGGATGATATTCCAACGCTGTGGAATGTTCTGCGTGGCGATATGAGTTTAATTGGTCCTCGACCCGAGTTGGTTGAAAAGGTGGATTTAACAGATCCGGATTGGCAAAAAGTGCTTTCGGTGAAACCCGGTCTCTCCGGTCCTGCACTTCTTACATTGAGGGAGCGATATAATCAAACAACAGTGAAGGAGCGCATACAACCGGATATAAAATACGCAGAGAATAGCTCATTGACGTACGATATCCGACTGCTGTTCGAGACACTATACTGGTGGATTCGTAACCGAGGGCATATTAAAGGTCGTTTTTAACGCTCAAACGGCAATCAGAATGAGCACGGCATCATGGTTCTGAGCACCCTCTTGGGTATAGCATTTGGTTGGCTGTTCTGGAAACTGGGAATTGAGTGGGCGATCTTCGCCCATTTTGCCTATGATGCCATCGTTAGTGCAGGGTTACTAAAAGTTTATCTATTGGCTAACCCGCTGGTTTGGGCCGGATTCCTCACGGTCTTGGTTCTAGCTTCCTGGATGGCCTGGTGGACAATAAACCGGATAGTTAACTAAAAGTGATTTATTGCGTTTTGGTCCCTTTGGCCTATTCATCGGGAAGGCAATCGGGGGCGTATGTCAAATACACATCTGCATATAAAATAGATAGCGACTATGAAAGCAGTTCGGGTTGGAGATAACTCATGAACGGTATGATTTTAGCCCAAAAAATAGCAGATGAATTTTGGAACATTCCGGATGTAGAAGCAGTCGCCCTTGGGGGGTCACAAAGTAGTGGTGTACTCGATCAAGATTCGGATATTGATCTTTACGTTTATTCAAAAGAAGTTGTGCCCTTAGAGAACCGCCAGAAGATAGTAGAAAAACTAGGAGCGAGCAGGGCGGATATGAATCTCACATTTTGGGATACGGGGGATGAATGGTTTGATCGAGACACAGGCATTGAAGTAGATATAATCTATTGGAGCCCGGCCTGGATTGAGGAACAGCTAGATCGGGTGCTTGTAAATCACCAGGCAAGCATGGGATACACGACGTGTTTTTGGCGGACAGTGAAGCATTCAAAAATATTGTATGATCGTGACGGCTGGTTTAGGGGATTGCAGGTAAAAGCCAATCAACCTTATCCTGCCCAATTAAAGCGAGCGATCATCGCCAAAAATCACCCCGTTTTGAGAACGGTAATTCCTTCGTATCACAATCAAATCAAGAAAGCACTGGGGCGACAGGATTTGGTAAGCGTCAACCATCGGATTGCCTCGCTGCTTGCAAGTTATTTTGATGTGTTGTTTGCTCTAAATGGGGTTCTGAACCCTGGCGAGAAGAAGATGATCTGGTTTGTAAAAACAGAATGTTCTCATTTTCCAGCCGATTTTGAACGACAGATCACGAACATCTTCCAGTCGGCCGCCACTGGAGATATAAACCTGTTGAAACAGGTGAATGAACTGTTGGATGGACTGGATGAATTGTTGAGGAAAAAGGGTCTGATCCAGGCCAAGCTTTGATGGCCTCATATTCGCCTGACCACGCTTACGTCCGATGCGGCGTGCTGGATTTTATTAAAATTTTTAACCCAAAATGAAAATTTCATTTGACGAAGAGAATGACGTTATCGTATTCCGTGTGTCTGAATTCGACCACAAATACGAATCTGTCTTGAAACAATGCTTTTACTCTCAGGAAGGCGCGAGTTATACCAAGCGATATCCCAAAAATACAAAGTATTTGGAAAAAATTACGAAATATTACTTTGATCACGCGCAAGAGATGTTTGATCAGCTTGGCTATTTTGCTCCAATTCCGTGGAAAAAAGCTTTGTTTGAGTTTGCGAAGGAAGTAGAGGATAAAGATATTTTTTGGTGGTTAACCGGCAGTTGTGCGGTTTGCATTAGAGGTATTCCTCTCCAACCTCATGATGTTGACATAATGATTGATTCCTCGGATGTGAACAAAATTAGCGATATTTTTTCCGATTATCTCATTGAGCCAATTGTTGACACCAACGGATGGTTGACAAAGGATTTTGGGGTTATCTTCAAGCACGCTAGAATTGACATCGCTTCAGATCCACAGGCAATTTTAGACGATCCAAGGCCTATTGACTGCGGTCCTTACGCATTAGCCAATTTGGAAGAAGTTATTTGGGAGGGATTAATAATTAGAGTTCCCCCCTTGCAGCTATCACTCAACGCCAACAGAAAACGAAAAAGGCTTGATAGAGTTGAAAAAATAGAGCAATATTTAAATCAAATCAGCTAGCGAATGTTTCCAGACAATCTTACTCGCTCCTTTGTCGCCCTGAGAAACGTAACTTAAATGACTAACGGCACATCGTTTGGGCAATCTTAAAGCAAGTCGTGGCTTTGCAGATGATTGGTATTCACTTGGTTAGACAAAAAGTATAGAAAATGGAGAGAAAACATGGTTGTGGAATATATTCGTTATCGTATTTCAAGCGAGAAACAAAATAGCTTTCTTGAAGCCTATAGCAAAGCTGCGAGTGCCCTTGACGATTCAGAGTATTGTTTGGGGTATGAGCTTTCCCATTGTGAGGAAGAACCGGATCGCTTTATTTTGCGAATTGAGTGGACCTCAACCGAAGATCATTTGGGCAAATTTAGATCAAGCCCGGAGTTTCGGGCTTTTCTGCCCCATATTCGGCCGTATATCAACGATATTGAAGAAATGCAGCACTATCAATTAACTCAGGTGGTATCGTAAAATAGCAGCCGAGCCATCAATTTGACGTCCTTACCTTTCCTTTAGTCAGCTAATTATGACCATTTCCTTCAACGATCTTGAAGATGCATTTTTGTGGGCTTCGGTCGATTTTGTGGACACGGAGGCGTGGATCAACAGGGTCACCGGACAGATCTACTATGTCGGCGATGATTCCATCCCGGAGCAGGGAGAACCGGTCGATCTTCATTCCGGTAACTGGGTCAAAGTGCCCCACAAAAATCTCCTTGATCTCGGCTCAAACCTCGTTTTTGAGTTTGCCGAAACGCTGCCCTCCGACCAATATGACGAGATCCGCTTCATCTTCCGCCGCAAAGGCGCATACCGGCGGTTTCGCAACTACCTGGTGGCCATTGGCCAACTCGATAATTGGCATACTTTTGAGGCCAAAATCACCAAAACCCGACTTCTGTCTTGGGCTGAGCAAAATCAGATTCAAGTGTCTGTGGAATGAAAGGAATACGGCTTGATATTGCACATAGGCTGCTGCTTTGATAGGGTTCCTTCACAAACGCACCACCTAATGTGCTTGGGCCGACGAAAAACGCAGCTAAACCGGCCGTTTGGCAGTAAGAAATCGTAGAAAAACAGAGAGTCGTCATGAAAATACTAATTATTGGTGGCAGTGGGACAATCGGGAAAAAAGTAAGCGAACATTTTTCAAAAAATCATGAAGTCATTATCGGTGGCAGAAAGTCAGGCGATGTTATTGTTGACATCGCCGATACCCAGTCGATCAAAAAGATGTTTGATGAGACAGGCAAAATTGATGCCATCATATGCATTGCCGGAGAAGCAAAATGGGCAGCGTTTGAATCGTTGAGTGAAGAAGATTTTTATATCGGTTTACGCAGCAAGCTGATGGGGCAGGTTAACCTCGTCAGAGTCGGCCTCGAATATTTAAATGATGGGGGCTCTTTTACCTTAACAACCGGGATCTTGGCCGATCACCCGGTGGAAATGACCACAAGTGCCGCCATGGTAAACGGCGGGATTCACAGTTTTGTCAAGGCGGTTGCCCTTGAACTGCAGGAGGGGAAGAGAATCAATGTGGTGTCATCGGGCTTGGTAGAAAATTCAGTAGAAAAATATGCGTCTTATTTTCCCGGGCATAACCCAATCCCCATGAAGAAAGTAGTCAACGGGTATGTGAAAAGTGTTGTAGGAAAAGGAACGGGTGAGATCATCCGCATGTACGATAATTGTTAAAGTGGCAGATGCCTGGTTGAAAAAAGGAGCTTGTTCCAGGAGACATCTTCGAAGACAGGGGCAGCCGGAAAAATCTCTCCGTGAAAAAATATTGAGGAACTGAGATGTCAGCAGAGCAAACTAACTATGATGAGGTAGCTGAGGCGTATTTATTAGCCACCAACGAAAAACCATTTACGAAATACTACGAGAGGCCGTTCATCATTGACAATTTGCCACCATTGGCCGGGAAGTCAATTCTGGACGTCGGTTGTGGAACCGGATTTTACAGCAAATATTGCCTTGAAAATGGAGCCACAGTCATTTCGGTCGATGCGAGCACAAAGATGGTCGAGCACACGGTCGAGCTTTGTAACGGGAAGAATGCGGGCTATGTCCATGATATCGCGAAACCTTTTGACTTCGTAAAATCTGGCTCAATTGACGTAATCATATGTTCTCTTGTCCTTCACTACATCGCCGATTGGACTCAAACGTTGAGCGAGTTTTACAGAACTCTAAAGTTGGGGGGCAAGTGTCTGATATCAACTCACCATCCAATAATCGACTTCACCCACTTTAACCGTGATTCGTATCACTCAAAGCGACTTGTCGAAGACGAGTGGCAAGGGTTTGATCCCCCCATTAAAGTCAAGTATTGGGTGAGACCGCTCAACGAGTACATCCAACCAATGATCGACTCAAAGATGACTCTCGTATCGGTAAATGAGCCAGGCCCGATAAAGGATTTGGAAAGCATTGACCCCCGCACGCACGCCAGGTTGTCCACTCGGCCGGCCTTTCTTTTCTTTGTACTGAAGAGGTCCTGAGTGAGCTGAGCGATTGCTCTCTGACGCGACCAACGACATGACATACTCAACAACCAAATGGACCTGGACTGACGGCTGGCTTCTGATGTCTATCAAAAGGCGGGTTGTTTAAAAGTAGCGAAAAAGGCCTTGATTGGCTGGAAAGTTCGATTCATCCCCAAATTAATGCGAAAACGGTCTCTTTTTCTATTGAAGGTTTACAAATCAATATGGATACGAACCATCTATAACAACAAACCCGTCATTCCCGCTTTCGCGGGAATCTATTGGATTGCCACCGATGGATCCCCGCCTACGCGGGGATGACGCTGCGGCATGGCTGATTGTGAATAGCGATTCACTTAAAGAAGGAAGCTGAATAATGTCTGAAATTCAAGCGGAACACTTCACCAAAGCGCTGCTGATGCTGCTCGATGAGACCTTTGATCAGGTTCACGGCTTTTATCTCGACCGGAATACTTCCCTGTTTGAAACACTGGCCGGGATAACGGCCGAGGAGGCGTCGATCCCGGTCGGCGGCCGGTGCGCGACGTTGGCCGCCCAGGTCAAGCACATCGCTTTTTATTTAGATGTGGTTGAAAAAAGCGTGCGGGACCCCAACTTCCCCCAGGCAGACTGGGGTGAAATTTGGCGCACGGTTAGCAGTGTGACACCCAAAGAATGGCAGGCGCTTCAGGACGAGCTGCGCGCCAGTTACACAAGCATTCAAACCCTGATCAAAACCACCCCGGCCTGGCCCAGCGACGATGAAATTGGCGGGGCGATGGCGATTTTGGCCCACACCGCCTATCATCTGGGCGAGATTCGCCAGGCGTTGTGTATGCTGCAATCCTGAGGATTTGGAGAAAACTCCGCGATCTCAGCGGCCTCCGCGGTGATTTTATTTAGATTGACGATCCATCAACTGTTTAAATTAAGACGGCCTTCGGCTGCAGATGCTCCTGCAGAAATGCGGTCATCTCCCCGACCGCTTTCTCAAAATAATCTCCTTCGTAGATGTCAAAATGACCAATCGGGTACGTTATGACCTTCGCTTTAGCGCCCAAAGCCTCGGCCGCTCGCTTGTGCGAATCTGGAGCCGCGAGATTGTCATTTTCACACGCCAAAAAAAGGACCGGGCACTGTACCTTTTTGGCCGCTTCTACGGCGTCGGGCCCATGCTGCCTGAGGAGCAGGCGGGCACACACTTCATTTTTGAAGGTTTCTGAATGCTGCACGACCCGCGAATACCCCTCGAAAGCACCGGGAGCAGTTAACATGGCCACGGTTCCCGGTTTGCCGACGATGGGAAACGTATGGGGTGAGAGACCCAGGCGGGATCGTCCTTTGTCTCGCTGGGCGTGGGGAAGCAGGCGGAGAATGTAACCGATCCCGTCCCGTTTCATGAACAGCTCGGTGTCCGCCTGGTGATCAATTGCCCCACATTGGGAGATAACCGCTCCGATCTGCGGGTCTTCAGCGGCGATAATCAGCCCGTACCCCCCGGCCGCAGACGTGCCCCACAGGGCGATTTTTTCTCCATCAATTTCCTGCCGGCCGCGGGCATAAGCAACCGCCGCCCGCAAATCATCATGCTGCGCCAAAACGTCGAAAACCTGACGTGGCTCCCCGCCGCTTTCACCAAAATGCCGGTAGTCATAGGTTAGTGCGGCCATCCCCGCGGCGACAAAGCGCAGCGCATATGATTCGATAACCCCATCTTTGGTTCCGCCAAAGCCGGTGCTGATGATGACGCACGGCACCGGGTGAGAAGCAGCTTCCGGCAGGTAAAGCCAGCCGCGGATTGGAATATCACCCACAAAAAATTGTACGTCTCGACGGCAATCTGGTTTGCGTTTTTTGTGATCGACCCGTTTGAACGGCTGTTTAGGAACCTTCAGGACGGGAAAAAAGATAATCACGATGAGATACAGTAGAACAATCCCAAATGCGAAAAGGACACCCCGCAAAATCTTCATTATGACCCCCTAAGCCTAAAGATAAACGAAGAACATTCTAATATTTTGCCATGATTTGGCACAGATTTCCACCCTTTTTGTGATCCCATTCAGGATAGCAAGAAGCCCATCAGATCACCCCGCAATTTTGGGAACGGTTTGGCTACGGAGGAAGCCTATACTGCTGCTCAAGTAGTTAAAACTTACGGAATTTACCTCCGCCGCGTGTTTATAACGCGGGACAAATCTCCTGATTTCAAGACGCAATTCTCTGGTGAAATTATTGAGTTTTCTCTAAATCAATCATCTCTGCGGTCTCCGGTTCTCCGCGGTGAGATATGTTTTTTTAGTGAACCAGCCCAGTACTAAACAGAAACTTCTGGAAAAGGAAAAATCATGAATCCTCCAATCACATCTGACCTGGTCATGCACCGTATGCCAACCGCAGCCCGCATGCCGCTAGTCGGCAGTCTACCCTATCTAGTGCGCCGGCCGTTTGACTACCTCCGGCAAGCCCATCAGCAGCATGGCGATATCTTTCGCCTCGATCTGGGCGTGACCGATGCGGTGATGCTCAATCATCCGCGCCACGTACAGTACATCCTGCGCGACAATGTCCGCAACTTCCGCAAGGGAGGCAATATGTGGACCTCCATCCGCTCGCTGTTTGGCAACGGCCTGGTCGTCAGCGAAGGCGATTTCTGGCTGCGGCAGCGGCGCATGATGCAGCCTCATTTTCACCGCCGCTATCTGGTCGGGCTGTTTGACCTGATGCTTTCGGCCATCGACGAGCAGCTGGAAACGTGGCCTGCGGCGGCCGAATCGTTCAACATCAGTGAGGCGTTTAACCAGATCACCATGCGGGTCATTGTGCGCACCATGTTTGGGACACAGCTGGGTGATCAGGAACTGAATCAGCTCAGCGAGGCGATCACCCACGCCCTGGATTATCTCCTGCTTGGCGTGGTGGGTGAGTCCCTGCCGTCCTGGGCCCCGATGCCGGGCAAGCAGCGCTATCTGGCCTCGCGCCAAACGTTCGATGACATCGTATACGACGTGATCGGCCGCAGCCGCAAAGCGTCCAACGACACCAGCCTGTTGGGTATGCTGCTCAACACCGTCGATGCTGAAACCGGCGAGCAGATGACCGATCAGCAGGTGCGGGATGAGGTGGCGACCATATTTGTGGCCGGCTACGAGACCACGGCCATCGCCCTGGCGTGGGCGGCCGACTACTTGGCGCGCGATCCGGAATTACAGGGACGGCTGGTGCGGGAAATCGATACCACCATCGGCCGGGAAGCCCCTGATCTAAACTCCCTGCGATCCCTCGACCTGGTGAAACGCACTTTTCAGGAGGCGCTGCGCATCCGGCCGAGCGCCTGGTTCCTGCCGCGCCTGACGGTTGAAGATGACGAAATCGACGGTCTGCCGCTGCCGGCCGGTACGCAGGTGGCCCTGCTCATCAGCCACATTCATCATCATCCGGATCAGTGGGCTGAGCCGCATCGCTTTGACCCAGACCGCTTTTTGCCCGAGGTGGCCAAAACCCGTCATCCATTTGCTTACGTGCCGTTTGGGGCCGGTCAGCGGCAGTGCATCGGCCGCGATTTTGCTTATATGGAAGGGCAGCTCATCCTGGCCCGACTGCTGCAGCGCTGGCGGCTGCTGCCCCAGGGTGACCCGGCCCGGCCGCAGCTTTCGAGCACCCTGCGGCCCAAAGGCGGGGTGAAAACCCAGCTGTTGAGCTGGCCCAGGATCATCGTTTGATCATTGGTATCCACACTTTTTCCAAAGTGAGCCACTCGTAGGCCCCGGCGTCGGGTGGGGGAAATCGGCTGCGGCCGTCATAGTTAAACGGACTGCTCTGAGTTGGGTGTCCGGCATTGACCAGGGCGGCCGTTTCCGACCCCGGTCGTAAATCGGTATCGCTCAAAAATCCCGGATCGGCCGCCTGTGAGTGGCTTCCCCATCCCTGACCCTGCCACGCTGCCAGATTGTTCGCCCCGGCGGCCCAGACGCCGCTGCTGAATTGGCAGATATTGTAATCAATGACGTCGTAGCTCCCGGCCGTCGCGTCGAGGCAGTGCCACCCCGAGTCGCTGCCGGTCAGCCGCAGGGCATTGCTGACAATCGTATGTCCGCTGCCGGCATTGAGCACGATCCCCCGGCCGCTGCTCAGGGCCAGGCTGTTGTTGCGAATGGTGACGTCGGTTGAAACGGCGTCACCGGCACCCGGTGTCTTGTCCGGAACGGCGATCCCGGCCACGCCAAACGCCTGCTGATGCACCACCACGTTGTTTTCGATGGTACAGCTAATGCAGGATGAGGTGCCAATGGCCACGTTACCCACGTTTTCCACCCGATTGCCGCGAATGGTGACGTTGGTAAACGCTTCCGGGGTGCTATAACCGGTTGTAATGGAGATCCCCCAGCACGTTTGGTTCGCCTGCCCCACGTCTTCATGCACATAATTGCCCTCGATGAGCAGGTCGGTGAGGTACCCGTGGCCGACCAAAGAGGTGCCGCCGCAGCGGCCGGACCCGTCCAGTGAGGATCGGTACAGCTCATTGTTGCGAATGGTGATGCGGCTGCCCCCGCTGACGTAAATGTTGTGGTCAAATACCGTGCCGCTGCCGTTGCGGTCAAAGATGCTGTCTTCGATCAGCAAATCGTTGCCTGATCCCAGAAATCCCTGGGAGAAGCTGTTGGTGACGTCGACATTGCTTACGGTGATGCGATCGTTTTGACCATTGCATAACGGGTCACCGGCCGCGCAGGGATTGGCCCCGGCCAGGTGAATGCCGATGGCGAATCCGTCCATACTGACGGTGTCGATCACCACGTCGTTGACGTCATTAAATAAGAAGAATCCCCAGCCGCCGCCGGAGGTGCATGCCGGGCAGCGCAAATCGAGATTGCGAAAGGCGTAACCGCCGTTAGCCACCGCATCTCCTCCATTTGACAGCTCAAAGGCGTGGTCATCGGCCGTGCGGTTTAGAATCGGCCGATTTTCATCCCCCGAGGCCCACGGCGGGGTGTAATCCGCGATCAGGCAGGGTTGGGCTGCTGTACAGCTAAAGGTCGACCAGCGGCCGCTGCCGCTTCCCAAATCAAACGATCCGCCCCGACAAAAGCGGATTTCATCTCCCGCCTGAATGCTGCTGTTGAAGTGGTTCCGGGCTTGGTCATAGGTTTGCCAGGGCGCGGCCGGATCGGTGCCGCTGCTGCCGTTGTTCCCTGGCGTACACTCTCCATCAGCCCCATTTTGACAGTCACAAACATAGTAAACCGTCGAGGCCGCCTGGCTGTCGGGCTGAAAGAGCAGCACCAGAGAAATGGCAATCGTTAAAACTGCAATCCATTTGTATGTCATCGTTAACTCCCGTACCGATTGACTTGGTTAGCACAATTCTCAACAGGATACAACATCGCTATTTCCAAAGCTGTTTCCAAATCTACCCAAAAAAGTAGTCCATTCTTCGATCACCCTGGATTCTTTGGACCGTTTGGCTCGAGCGATTGGGAAACGTTTAAAAATTGCGTTTGCATAACTGAAAAGAAACTCAAGTTGCGGCCTCAATGTGCAGTCGAGTAGCAGCTGTCTGGACCTTGACTAAGAAGTTCTTTTTGCAGCACGTCTATTGATTGCTGCACCCATGCGAACCAGCACGTCCTCCTCGGTAACTTGATGGAGAATCACGCCGCCAATGTGGGCGATCAGCAGTGCAATATAAGATCTGGCGGCCAGCCCGTGAACGAAATGCGGCGTCAGATCGGTCAAATCGGTCGGTAAGGCGGCCGTTGAACCGGAAAAAATGGATCCCATTTCACCGAGAACCATCAAGCCGATCCCGCTAAACGACAGCAGGAGCAGCACCGCATAAAGCAGAAAATGCACCGTTTTGAAGGCGATTTTCTGGAGGAGGGACATCCCTGAAGGGGGTTCGGGACCGTTTTCCGTCCAGCGCCACCCGATGCGGAAGAGCGTCATCAACAAAATGACCACCCCCAGAACGATGTGGAGCCGATAAAGCGTGAGTTTTATCGCTTCATTTGTGATCCGGGCCATCGCAAACCCCAGAGGAAACATCAGCAAGATGGCGCCTGCGCTTAGCCAATGAAGGCGCTGGGTTATTTGACTGTAGGTGACCGTTGAATTTCTTAAAGACATGATTCCTCCAAGTAGATGATATATGGTTGTTGTAACAACTATAGTGCAAAAAAATTAACCCAAATTATCGTGAACGATATTGAGTACCTTTCCAATTTGCTCGATATCAGCGGCCGTTAATCCCTGATACGCTTGGTCCAAAACCTCAGCCGCCAGGGGAATAAGCTGCTGCTTTAAAGCCCGGCCTTCGGCCGTTAAAAATACCTTGTAAACTCGGCGATCGTGCTCATCCCGCTCCCGAATCACCAATCCCCGCCTTTCAAGGACTTCTAACATGCGGGTGACGTTTGGCTTGTCTTTGAAGGTGAGCTCGGCCAGCTCAACCTGAGATAATCCTTCTCGTTCCCACAGCCGGTTCAACAGAGCCCACTGTTCAGGGGTGATTTGATGCCCGTGGGCCTTAAAGGCGTGCTGGAGTTCGCGTTTGAGCCGCATGGCCGTGCGATTAATGATAAACCCCAAAGATTCGTCAAAGACAAAGTGTTTCATATGGATTGGAACGGATAAATGTGACTAATTAGTTGTTGCAACAACTAATATGCCATAGTTGGACCCTGGTGTCAAGCGGTAAAACCATCGTGTATGGGATAGGTTAACAGCTTAGAGTGTGTTTAAAATGGGATATTTCTTCACCCCCGCATTAAAATGCAGGGCTAAAGTGCCTGACCTGATTGGTGACCAACCCTTTAGCCGTCGGTTTTAATCGACGGGTATCGGTTTTAATCGACGGGTATAGAAAATATCGTAAAATCGACGATGGATCAGCACATTGAATCAAATGTCAACAGAACCTAGTAAAGTGAAAGCTGATGATAACCATTTAATGGTACCGGCGAAATTTGAAACTTGCCTTCAATATCCTTCGTAAATATTAATAAGGTTTTATTTTTAAGCTTTTAAGTGAATCACAATATGTTTTATTTAAAACCAGCCACGGATTTCACAGATCGACTCTGATTTTTGTCCTGTAATCTGCGAAAATCTGCGTAATCTGCGGATAATTTATTTTTGAATAGTTCTTGTAATTCACTTAATCGATCCAAGTTGGCGTGATCTCCTAATCACGCCGACCTTTGACGCAATTGGGAAATTGCGCCAACCTTTAATGGGGTTTGCACACCCCTCAATTAAATCAGAATATATAAAATAATTCTCTGAGTCTGGATAATTACTATGAATATATGGGTTTCTCTTATATTTATCGCTGTTTTTTTGCTGCTCGTTGGATACGGTCATTTATTTCGTCAGGACGTAAAAAAAATCATTCAAGAAGAAATCGAGCGCCTGGGTGGAATCCCTATAGAAGTCTCTGAAAAGCGAGGGTTTTCCGAAGGAATTATATATTATAAGGTCGTCTTTGCAGACCAGTTTGGCCAGAAATACAATACGGAGTGCATTGTGGATACGCCAAAAAGGCTTTACTGGCTAAAAAACCCCGCTGAACTCATGAGCGGGCAGCAGCCTGCACCTCCTGAAAATTCTCAAGTCAATTCGACCGGATTTGAAAGCCGCACAAAATCATCAAAAGAGCAGATCATCGACAGCCTGCATGCCGAAAATCAAAATCTCAAAGAAGAAATTGAGAGACTGCGCAGCGGCCTCAACCGCCAGAGAGATGCCTGATCCGATCATCATTGTGCCCTACGATGCCCAATGGCCGGACCTTTTTCGGGAATTGGCCGCGGGCCTGCGCCAGGTTCTGGGCGAGACCGCGCTGCGGATCGATCACATCGGCTCGACCGCCATCCCCGGCTGTGACGCCAAACCGATTATCGATGTACAAATTTCCGTGGCCGAGCTTGAGCCTGTGGATCGCTATCAAGCAGCGATCAAGAGCCTGGGATTTTTCTTTCGCCACGACAACCCGGATTTAACCAAGCGCTACTTCCGCGAAATTCCCGGCCGTCGCCGCACCCATATCCACGTGCGCCGCTGGGGCAGCTGGCCGGAACAGTTTGCCCTCCTTTTTCGAGATTACCTGCGCACCCATCCGGAAGAAGTCCAAAAATACGTTCAGGCGAAATATGACCTGGCCCGGAAGTTTCGCCACAACCGGCCGGGCTACGTCGACGGCAAGGGACCGGTTATCTGGGAGATCATGGTCGAAGCCAGTAAATGGACCCAGGAAACCGGCTGGCAGCCCAGTCCTTCAGATGCCTAGAATTATTCCCTCCAACAACCCCTTTCTAGACGGCGACAGCAGCATTCGCTCGCTCAACCAGGCGCGCATTATGACCCTGCCGGAAGCGGCCGCCGATCCCGAGATCATTGGCAAAACCGGCTATGATCTTTTATCGGCCGAGGCGCTGCAACAGGAAATTACTCATTTTGCGGCCGAGCTTAATCTTCAGGCAGATGCTCCCCATCTGCTGCGTCAGTTTGACCACTGTCTCCAGATGAAGGAGAAGAGAGCCCTTCAAATCGCGCAAATTTACGGCCGCAAACTCGGGGCGCTGCTGCTCATGCTCAAGCGTGGGGATCTGGTAAATCGCCAATCTCGGCCGCAGTGGGGTCTGGAACACTGGCGGTTTTGGCAGCAGGTCACAGGCGTCATCATCGGGGGTGGCATGATGGCCGGCCGGCTGGGTCAGCTTGCCGCTCCAGTAGCGCAGGAGACGCTGAGCCGGCACGCTTTTCCTGATTTCAAAGTCACCCGCTCTCCACATGCAGCACATTTGCCACTTGTTGGGCTGGCTCGCAAGGCTCCATGCTGTACTAAGGCGATGATCGTGTTTGATTTTGGTCAGACGGCTATCAAGCGAGCCATCGCCCGTTATCGAGATGGGGAAGTGGCTGCCCTTCAGCTGCTTACGACGCTGCCAACCGTCTGCCGTGACTTGAGCTTCAAAAAGCGGCCGGTCGATGACGTGAGGCGGCAGTGGCGGCAGATGCGCGCCGTAATTGAACAGACCTGGCGCGAAGCGGCTGCAGGGCGAGAAAAAATTTCCGACATCCGGATTAGCCTGTCGTGCTATCTCTTTGATGGGCATCCCTCACCTCGCGATCACGGATGTTATGGCGGACTGCAGGTGTTGGCTCCCAACCTGGATGCCTTTATTCAGGAAGAACTGGATCGTCGTCTGCCGTACAGGGTAAAAATTCACCTCGTTCACGACGGCACGGCCGCAGCCACGGCACACGCAGGAGAGGTTGGCCGCGTGGTTCTCACTCTGGGCACGGCCATCGGGAACGGTTTTCCTCCGCCGGCTGATAGCGTGTGTCCCTTGGCCGACGATTTTCAGATTCTCTAACTAAACTAAATCGACTTCATATTTATCACCCACCTTCATTATTTAACCCAAGTTGCGACCTTCTGACGCGACCGAATAGTCGCTATGGAAACCGAAACCGGATTTATCTGGTTAATTAACGCGATTTATCGCGTTTCGGTCCCTTTGGCCGATGAATTTATTCATCGGGAAGGTTAAGGTAGCAACTTAGGTTAATTTAGTAAATTTATTGGGTCAATCCAGAACGTTTTTGATAAAAACGTTTACAATTAAAACGTTTTTTGCTAAAATGTTTTAATGAGAAGATCCGAACCCACAAAACAACCCGCCAATCAGCCGGAGATAGTTAAAGCCAACCCTGATGAGGTGGCCTTCGAGCTTGAGTGGCACCCTCTACATGAAGCGCTTAACAAGTGGACAGGCTTTATGCTTTTCCACGTCACCGAGCTGGCCGGCCAAATGTATGCCCAGGCGATGGCTTCCATCCGTTTATTGCCGCAGCAGGTTGGCGTTTTGCAGCTTCTTGAAAGTGAAGGACCCATGGTGCAGGCTCGCTTAAGCGATTATCTTTCGGCGGACAAGGCCAAGATGGTCAGTTTGCTAAATGACCTGGAATCCCAGGGTTTGGTAGCACGTAGGCCCAATCCTCATGATAAGCGCTCTTACCTCGTGCATTTGCTTGATTCTGGGCGCGATCGCCTGAGGGAAGCGGCGAAGGTCAATGATCTGGTCAATGAGCAGTTTTTTGCCGATTTATCCCAGGATGAACGGGCAACCCTGCACCAGATCCTGGTGCGTTTGGCATCCAGCAACCGCTTCACGTGAATTCATTGTCCGGCCTTCGACAGACGCAAGCCTCGATCGCAGCGGTGGCTGAGCTTGTCAAAGCCATTCGGTAAACATTAATTCTGGGGCAATGCAATAAAGTGGATCACAATAAATTTTATAAAAAATATCCGCAGATTACGCAGATGGCCGCAGATTACAGGGAAAATCTGCGGCCATCTGTGGACAATTATTTTGAAAAGATTTTGTAAACCACTGAATTTATAAAGGTAATAAAAAATAATGATCAATCAACCGGTTCCACAAAACAAAGTTACAACGGCCGCAGGGTTTGCCGCTGGCATGCTGGCCATCGGCATGGGGGTGTCATTCCTGGCCATGACCTTTTTACCTATAGATGTATTCACCCCGCAAAATGTGCCCGAGTTCGCGTCCTTTGGCTGGATATTTTGGGCCGTCTGGATTGTGATTTATCCCAGCCTTGGGGTGGCCACTTATCTGATCTGGAAGCGGCGGCATGTTGAAGATGTCACCCTGCCCCTCCTGCTCTTTGGGGTGTCGCTTATTCAGGGTTTTACATTTTGGCTGTCTGATACAGTGCGGATGACTACGGTGATTGATGGGACCGGCCTGCTTTTTTCATATACCCTTGCTTTTGTATATTATCGCCATTCAAAATCGGCCGCGCTGTGGCTTCTTCCTCTACTGATATGGATGCCCATCACGCTAATCCTTAAAATCTGGTTATGGGTAACCCAAGGGGGGTAGGGCAGAAAAGTTAAAAAGTAGAAAGTTAAAAGTAAAAAGTATGGCTCTTCAGTAGGGGACGCCCTTCCTCTTCCTTTAAACTTTGTACTTTTTACTGAGCACTGTTTTGTGTTCTACTTGATGATTTAACAAAGCCTGATACGCTGTAGGTCCGCCGCACGCTGCGGCCGAAAATAGGGAAAGACATGCAGAGTTTCAGAAGCCGATTGTTTATCTTTTTGCTCTCTCACCGCCACTGGTTTCGTCTGCAGTGGCAGCGAGAAAAAATCGATTGGGACACCTCAATCGAGGCGCTGCGCGAGCGAGTTGAAAAATCCTCCGGTATGTTCGGCCGCCTGCCGTCTGAGATCGAAATCCATCCGGCCCCTATTGACAATCCAACCGCTGAGTTTGTGAAAATCAACGATCGGAATCAGGACGGACTTATTCTGTATTTCCACGGCGGAGGATATGTGATGGGTTCCGGCCGTGCCCATCGAAGCATTGTGTCAAAATTTGTCCAGGGAAGCCGGATCAACGCCCTGACATTTGATTATCGTCTAGCTCCGGAACACCCGTTCCCGGCCGCGCTTGACGACGCCACCCGCGTTTATCGCTGGCTTCTCGGCCAGGGGCTAGATCCTTATCGGATCATCTTTGCCGGAGATTCGGCCGGCGGCGGACTGTGTCTGGCCGCGCTGCTGGCCATCAAGGAGCAAAACCTGCCGCAGCCGGCCGCGGCTGTCGCCCTCTCGCCGTGGACCGATCTGGCCTGCACCGGAGATTCCTACCGGCTGATAGATCCATTGGTCCCGGAGGGATCGTGGCAGGTGTACAGTCATTATTACGCTGGAGACCAGGATAAAACCCACCCGCTAATCTCCCCCCTGTACGGCGACCTGGCCGGGCTGCCCCCTCTTTTTATCTCCGCAGGTCAAAATGAAAACATGCTTGATGACTCGACCCGCTTTGCCGAGAAGGCGCGGGAAGCCGGTGTTGAGGTCACTTTGCAGGTGGGTGAAGGGATGGTCCACTGCTATCCGGCCCTTTCTCCCTTTTTTGTCGAGGCCAAAGAAGCGATGGCTGAAATTTGTGAGTTTATCCGATCGCATATCGATAGACCTTTGCCGGGGGTGTTCTAAATCGCGAATCGTTATAGTTAAGCTCGATTCAAGGGTGGAAAGGTTTGAGTTTCTGATCAAGCAGAGAGTGGTGGATCATCCTTGCGCCGTCAGGCCGGAGCATGCTGTGTGACATAAATTCAGATTGGACCAATCTCCAAGATTGGTCCAATCTATGAGTACTTTGACCGTTTAAGAACAGAATTTTAATCTGTCGGCCCTTGGCCCCCTTCTGGGAGGAATTCCCCCCAATTTCCACCTGTTTTATGTTATCCTATAAGATCACCACGGTAACTTTTTTTGGCGTAGAAATTGCCGTGTGGATGACATATTTCAACAAACGAGGTTTGACGATTTAGCCGTAAAGAATTAATTGTCGCTGCTTGTTTGCCGGAATATCGATTCAGCTGGCGTTAAATCAATTACGGTGCTAATAACGCTGTGATTACTCTGCTTTTTCTCAGCGATTTTGTTTAGCTTTGCAGTGAATTTGGCAAGATCAAGAAATTCCAACCGGGTCAAATAGAGAATTGAGGCAGCTGCTTTTAAGCAAAGAGGACCGGCCGCGCACCGTTCATCTGGGAGAGCCAGGAAACCCCATGACAACCTGCTCAGATTTCACAATCTGAAAAGGAGTCCCGATGTCAAAAAACAGAATATTTTCCGCCTTTTTGCTCCTCGCGCTCGTGATGTGGATTAGCAGCTTGGGGCTCTCTCCAACTGTCAAGGCCGTCGCTCCCTCCGAGAAGGGTGATATTGCACAACTCAATGTTCCGCTGGCCCCGCCCATGGACAATTTTTTGGATATTTGGGTTGGTGATGGGGTGGACAACCTGGCCTCGGCCGTGGCCTACAACAGCCGGCACGATGAATTTCTGGTGGTATGGGAAAACGACCGCGGGGCTACGCGTGACATTTACGCTCGACGTGTGGCCAGCAGTGGGGATATCTTAAGCTGGTTTACCATTGTTTCAAATGCCGGTCGCTGGAATTACCTGCCAGACGTTTCTTACAATCCCATCCAGGACGAGTATCTGGTTGTTTACACTTACCAGGTCACGGCAAGCGATTATGATATCTGGGCCCGACGGGTCAAATGGGACGGGAGCTGGATGAGTCCCGAAATTCCGATCAACCAGGATCCTGCTAAACAATGGTATCCGGCCGTAGCCTACAACAGCCGGGATAACGAATACCTCGTGGTTTATGAGAATTACTGGGCGGGCGGTTTGCGCGATATTGCCGCCCAGCGGGTGGCCGGTAACGGCAGTTTACTCAGCTGGCGCAACATCGCTACCGGGCCAGGAACGACGCGCCGCCTGCCGGACGCGGCATACAACGAGGTTCGCAACGAGTATCTGATTGCATACACATATGATTTCCCCACCAATGGCGACATTCGCGGCAAAATCACGTCGTTCAACCTGGGTCTGCTCGGTGCCGAAATCGACATCGTAAACAACACCAATCATCAGGATGATGTTGCCCTGACGGCCGGCCCTAATGAATACCTGGCGATCTGGGAAGATGGGCCGATGCTCTCCGACAGAACTATTTACGGCCGCCGCCTGACCGCCACCGGCGTATTGCAGTCGTATATTCAGATCGCCGCTCATACAGGAGAATCATGTGTGGAACCGGCTGTCGCCTACAGCGACGTTTACGGCTACATGATCAGCTGGCGGCACATTTCAGCCATGGGGGATTGGGACGTGTTCGGCCGCCAGATTAAGGCCGGTCACAACCTACCCGCGGACGTTGAATTTCCCATCGACATCGGATCTGATCAGCAAAAATCACCGGTCCTGGCCTGCTCGCCTCTCGGGTTCTGCCTCCTAGTTGAAGAGGACAACTATTCACCGGCCGGACCGATTGACTATGAAATTCGCGGCCGGTTAATCCAACCCAACCAGCTGCACCTGCCGATGGTCCGGAAGTGACACATTCGCCTTCGATAGGCTCAGGCTCCAGTATTGGCGGTGGCTGAGCTTGTCGAAGCCATGAGCCTCTTGTTTTGAATCATTTAAAAATAAGGCGTTGCAGGCAAACTGATGTCATTAACAAAATCTTACCGGCCGCAGATTGATCGACAACCGTCGGCGATCACGATTGGGATTGTGGCTTTTTGTGCGGCGCTGCTGGTGACCCTGCTGCTGCCACAAATGATGGGGAGGGCGTCACGGGCGATCCACGCCACGCCATTTGAGGGCGCGGCGCTCGATAACCGCAGCGGTATGATCGTCTTGAGTGATGACGGCCGCTATCTGGTCGTCGTCAATCCCGATTCCAACACCCTTTCCATTGTAGATCCGGCCGCCCGGCAGCTGCTGGCCGAAATTCCCGTGGGGGTCGACCCGCGCAGCGCAGCCATCACCCGTGATGGCGCAACCGCTTACGCTGCCAATCAGGGGTCGGACGACATTTCGGTCATCGATGTGGAGAACAGACAACTGCTGGCGACTGTGCCTGTGGGGGACCGGCCGGTCAACGTGACCCTCACTCCGGACGGCCGCTACCTGGCCGTAGCGGAACTGGGTGACGACACCGTACGCTTTCTTGATACGTCTACTCTGGCCACCCTGTCCGTTCAGACCGTGCCCGACCGGCCGCACGGCCTGAGCTTCACCCCGGACGGTCGCTCGCTGCTTGTGACCCATTTGCTCAGCGGAAGCGTGACCGTTTTGCCGGCCCGCCCTTATGCTCAATTTCTGCCGCTTGTTGGCCAACAGGGAGCTGTTTTCAGCACGGCGAAACCCTTAAATCAGTCTTCAGGTGCAGCACAAAGCGACCGGCAAACGATTGCCACCTGGCCTAACGTCGCTCCCGCCCCGGCCGTCGTTATCAACGCGGCCGGCACCCGCGCCTACCTGCCCCAAACGATGGCCAACGGGCTGGGGCTCAACGTCCAGTTTGACACCACCGTCTTCCCCAAAGTGTCGGTGCTCAATTTGCAGACCGGCACCCATGAGACAAGCGAGCACATCCCCCTGCCGGAAACCGATCAGCCGGTTGGTCTGCCGTGGGATGTGGCTTTGACTAAAAATGACGCCGAATTATGGGTGGTCAATGCCGCCAGCAATGACGTTTCGATTATCAATCTTTCCAATCCGGCTCAGCCGGTCCGAACCGCTCATATTCAGGCCAGAGATAATCCACGGGGGATCGCTTTCAGCCCGGACGGTCAGACCGCCTACATCAACAACGTGCTGGCCGGGATTGTCAGCGTGATCGACACCAGCACGTACACGGTCACAACCGAAATTCCCGTGACGACGATCCCTCTGCCGCCGCTGCTGCTGACCGGCAAGCGGCTGTTCCACAGCAGCGCCACCCCCGAACTGGCCCAGGCGCGCTGGGTTGCCTGCAATACCTGCCATGTCGAAGGGGAGCACGACGGCCGGACGTGGCAGCTGCAGTTCACCGGCAGCCCGTCAGCTGTGGCCGGCATTCCCACAATCAGGCGCAATACCACTAGCCTGCTGGGCATGATTGAAACTTATCCCCTGCGCTGGTCGGCCGAATGGGATGAATCGGCCGACAGCGAGTTTAGCATTCGCTTTGAGCAGTTTGGCGACGGTCTTATCAACGGCGAGATGCACCCGACCCTTGGTTTGCCCAACCAGGGGCGCTCCCTCGAATTAGACAGCCTGGCCGCGTATATCGACAGCTTGGCTGTCCCGCAGCGCAGCCACACGCTGACTGCAGCCGAGCTGCGGGGCAAAGTACTGTTTGAATCGGCTCAAACCGGCTGCGCCGTCTGTCATCCCCCACCGCTTTACACCAACCTGAGCCAATACGACGTGGGCACGGCCGATGGTCCGGGTGAATGGTTTGGCCCGCTGATCGACACCCCTACGCTGCGCTTCTTGTATGACAGCGCTCCCTATTTGCACGACGGCAGCGCAGCCACGCTGCATGATGTATTGACGGTCGCCAATCCCCAGGACGAGCACGGGGTGACTTCCCATCTCACGGAAGTGGAATTGGCCGACCTGGCCGCATTTTTACGGGCGCTGCCTCATGAATGAGTAACGGAGATCCTCATGAACAAAAAAGACCCTTCTTCGATAAAACTATTGCTGCCGCTGGCCCTGGCCGCGCTTCTAACCCTGCTGGTTTTTTTGGCCGACCGGCCGTTTTTCCAGTCAACCAACGCTTTTGAAGAGCTTGTGGTTATACATTCCCTTGCTTCACCTCAAGTCACCTACCCCACCACGCCGCCGGACGCCAGCAAAATTACCGTGGGTGACCCTGATGCTGATGGATACGCAACCGTGACGGGGGGAAACGGGGCTGTACCGGCCGCTGCTGAGGTGGTGGTGATTAACCTCAATGCCCACACAGTGATGACCGATACCGCCGACGCCAACGGGGCGTTTACGGCCGAACTGTATGCGCCCCCCGGTTCCTCGCTGCTCATCAAATATGAAATCGGGCCGGACAATGCAATTGAAAGATTCTGGAATGACGCCGTCATAAAAATTTCCGACGCCTCCACCGAAAATCTCAATCCGCTACCTGGAACGATGATTTACGTGGCGGCCCCACCCCCGGGAGACGGCACGTCACAGCCGTTTCACGCCGTCGGCAACTGGTGGAGCGAATCACCCAAAGGGTGGGCCGGTTGGCACGTGAGCGGCACGGTGCAGGCACCACCTGGCGTGCCGCCCGGATTGGCCGCCGAGCCGGGAGAGCCGGTGACGATAACCGCCAAGGTGTTCCTGACTTCCCCGGCCATCAACTGCACGGGCTCGCCGACTTACACGGCCGCGGCCAACATCGGCCTGCGCTATATGTTTGATGATGAAGGTCGGGCAGAACCGTGGGATATCTGGTTTAACGCCCATCTATTTACCCCCACCGGTTTGCCGATTGAGCACGAAGCGCATGGTGAAAAGCGACACGTGGTGGGAACACCGGTTACGTCATTTGTCTGTCAGAGCTCACAAACGGTTGCCAGCGATTTGGTGGTCACCTTTAACATACCGGGAGATTTCCCGGAGGGGATTTACCGGCCGGAAATTGAGCTGTTTAGCGATGTGCCGCTTGGATCAACCGTTCCGCAGGCTGTAGTCTGGTATCGCACCGGGGAAGTTGGCCTGCTGCCGCTTTTGCGCGTTGGCGATCCGGCACCGCCGCGCATTCCGTGGACCCTGATGGGGGACGAGCTGCTCAACGGCCATCGCGGGCTGCAGGCGCGTGAAGACGCCGGATCGTTCCTGATGACGACGCGAGTGGTTTTCCCGCCGCATCAGGTTGTGGTGCCGCGGCTGGATGCTCGCAGCGGTTTGCCCATCCCCTACCGGCTGGAACCGGGTTCAAACTGGCTGTCCGGAACGGAGCGTCGCCAGCCGCCGCCAACCCATATCCCGCTGGCGCTCCCCTCGGGGGAGCTAATCGTCGAAATTCTCAAGCCGGACGGCAAGGTCGATCAGCTTGGCCCGGCCGTTATCCTGCAGCCATCGATACGCACGCCGACCACGCCGGGTGGGGCTCCGATTGGCGAGGCGTCCGGCCATATTGGAGACCTTTTTCACCTGACGACGATGAATCCGTTGTTTGATTACTCTTTTGAGATGGACGGCCCCCACACGATTTTTGTCTTTGGGGAAGTGGAAGACATTTACGGCAACGTGTATGGGTTAAACAATGCCTATGACGTGATGGTGGCTCGCGTGCTCGATCTCGACCCGGCCCAGCTTCCGACCACCCCATATATGATGGGGGATGCGTTTGCGCCCGGCCTGCGTCTGTTCCCACCCGTTCCGGCCGATGTGACGGTGAATCTGGTGCACATGCCGTTTTCCGATCCGACGCTGGCCATCACCCAAACCGTCACCGGTCAGGCCAACCGCTTTGGGTATTTCCAGCCGCCGCCCGGAACCGAGATTCGATTTGCTTCGCCGGGTGAATTTCGGGTCGATATTAGCGCCGAGTTTGAGACTCCGGAAGGGGAGCTGTGGGCCGGCTATATGACCTGGGGAAGTGTTGTCGAAGGCCCTGGGGCGCTAATTGAGGCCCACGGCCGCCGCGGGATGAGCTATAAAAGCAACACGATTGACGACATGCCCGCCTGGTTTATCCATCAGCAGCTGCCGCCGGACAAGGTCGACGTCGATACCTACTATCCGTACTTTAGCGGCGACATTCATTGGGGAAATGAGACGCCCGACAGCAACGACCCCGGTGATTCAATTCATACGGTCATTACGCTCAAAGACCTGACCGGGGTCAGCGAAACGATTTACAACGTGATGCGCACCCATTTCCCGCGGGCGCGTAACGTGTTCCGCTGGCCGCCCATCGACACCAGCGCGGTTGGTCTGGAGAAACGGCTCGATATCGGTGAAGCGCCGCTGTTTATCACCACCCAGAGCGGGATCGATCCGGCCGTCGAGCCAGCCGATATTGATTTGTGGGGGTATTACTATGGCTCATCGCAGCGGCCGGACGTGCGGGTGCGCGAGATTATTGCCGAAGACGGGATGGGCACCGCCTACTGGCGCTTTAACGACACGTACGGTTATCAAATTGGGGAGCCGGCCGATGGGGATCAGCCCGGCGACCTCAAGTGGGAGTTCGGCGGCGCGGTGTTCCGGGTGCCGGACCAGGCCATCAACGAATACGCCATCTACAGCTCGCTGTGGGTGCTGCTGCCGCATAACGACCCGGTTGGTGCGCGCATCACCCCGCCGTTTCAGGATGCCACCGGAGCCAGCATCAACGGCGGCCCGATCATGGAGCTGTTGGGGGAAGAGATCGACATGCTCTTCCTGCCCAAGGGGGTCAGACCTGGTGACGTGCTGGAGGTTGGCGATACGATTTCGTTTTCCGGCCACGTTGGTCCACCGCTGGACAGCCTGGTCGACGTGACGATTACCTCGCCTACCGGCGTGCAGTTCGGCCGCATCTGGCGGGCCAACAAAATCGGCTGGGTTTACGATCCGACATTTGATTTCCCGGCCAATGAGGCGGGGCGATGGACGGTGGATGTGTTTGTCGAGCACGACCGGCCGTACGTGGGCAACGGGGTTATTCCTCAGAGCCACAATACCGGCACCGTGCTGGGCACCGGCGGCCGCTATGAATTTTACGTCGTGGCGCCGGATACCCCGCAGATGATGATTACCACTCCTCTCCCGGGTTATCTCCCCTGGCCGGAGGATGTGATTGAGCCGATCGAGATTCATGGATTTGCCCCGCCGGGTACAACCGCTGTGCACTACACCATTCACGACAAGGGGGTGGTGATGGGTCAGGGAACTCTGGTGCCCGATGCGGGCGGCCGTTTCACGATGATCTATGACGCCACCCTACTGCACGATGATTTCCCCATGCTCAGTCTAACCGATCGTGAGGGGCGCTGGGCGGGATTGGCCGACGAAGTAGCTATTCACTTTTTAGCTGTGGGCAGCGGCCCATCGCGAGCTACTACCGTCACGTTGATCGGAGAAGAGGTGTTTGTGGGGCAGAGTGCCCGCACTTTGTTTTTACCGGTTGTTGTGCGGTGATATTGGGCGGATGGGTAAGAGGTTTATTCAGTTTGGTCTACCAAGCACCCCTGCCCGATTCGGGTTCAGAAGCGGATAGGTAAAATTTCCGATTCCAAACAGCTCAATAAGCTCCCTTCCCCGCATCGGGGAGGGGCTGGGGGAGGGGTGAGCTGACGGAAAGACCCACCCCCTAACCCCCTCCCGATTCGGGAGGGGGAATTTGATGGACTGAAGAAGAGCAACATCGGCAATTTGAATTACCTGACTGCTCCAGAACCATTTTGGAGAAAAAATGTTTAGCAAAAATAACCACCGCTTGCTGTTAATCGTGTGTGTGTTGATGGCCGCGACAGCCGGTGTGGCGCTGCTGCTTGCCGGCCGGGATCTCATTGCGGCCGGGGCCGGCACGGTGTCCGGCATTGTGGTTGACGAGAGAGGCGATTCGGCCGCCGGGGCCACCGTGCGCGTGCGGGCCACCGAACATGCGGCGCATACTGATGCCAACGGCCGTTTTACCTTAGGTGGCCTGACCGAAGGGACAGAAATTGAGGTCACCGCCTGGCGCAGCGGCACCTATATCGCCTCTCTTCACGTCACGCCGACCGTGAGCGGGGTGACGCTAACCTTGCGACCGCATCACACCGTGGATCACCCCGAGTACGTGTGGACCTCACCGATCAGCAGCACGTCGGCCAAGGCGTGCGGAAACTGCCATCCCATGATTGTGTCCCAGTGGGAAAACAATGCCCACGGCACGGCCGTCAGCAATCGGCGCTTTTTTAGCCTTTACAACGGCACCAACCTCAGCGGCACGGCCAAAATTGCGCCGGGGTATGTGGATGATTTCCCGCTCACGGCCGGGAACTGCGCCAGCTGCCACGCGCCGGGCTGGGGGATCGATGGGTATCTGACGACCGATATGAATACAGCGCGCGACGTCATCACCGCCGGCATTCACTGCGACTACTGTCATAAGGTGGGAGATGTCTATCTAAATCCGGCCGATGGTGCGGTTTATCCCAACGTGCCGGGCGTGGCCGGTCAGAAAATGCTCCGTCCGCCAGCCGGGGACGATATTTTTTTAGGGCCGTATGACGATATTCCCGACCCCGATACCTTTGCCCCCGTTTACCAGCAGAGTGGGTACTGCGCTACCTGCCATCAATTTAGCTTCTGGGGCACGCCAATTTACGAATCTTACGGGGAATGGCTGGCCAGTCCCTATGTGGCGGCCGGGGTAACCTGCCAGGATTGTCACATGCCGCCCAGCGGTGACATTTACTTTGCTCTACCGGAGCAGGGAGGGCTGCCGCACCCGCCGGAAGTGATCCCTTCACATCTGCAGCTGGGTGCGGCGGATGCGGATTTTTTGCGGGAGGCGATCACCATGACCCTGTCGGCCCGGCAGGTTGGCCGGGTAATTGAGGCCACCGTCAGCGTGACGAATACCGGTGGCGGCCATCATTATCCAACCGATCATCCCGGTCGGCATCTGATTTTAACGGTGACGGCTGCCGATGGTGGGGGGGCACCTCTGGCGCAGCAGGCCGGGTCGACCGTGCCCGACTGGGGTGGAGCTCAGGCCGGGCGGCCGGGTACGGTTTACGCCAAAATTTTGGCCGACGCGGTGACCGGTGAAGCGCCGGTCGTCAGCTATTGGAAACAAACCTATATTGCCAGCGATAACCGTCTGCCTGCTTTAACCGGAGATACATCCGTTTATACCTTTGCGATGCCGGACAGCGGCACGGCTGCCCTGACGGCCGAGCTGCGTTTCCGGCGAGCGTTTCAGCCGCTATTGGATAGTAGAGGATGGCCGGATTCAGACATTGTTCTGGCTCAGGCGGATACGGCCGTTGATGTGCAGCCGGTATGGCTAATTTATTTACCTCGTATAGGCAGGTGATTTTTAATCGAGTTGATACCTTTCCCTCCGGGTAACGAATAACAGACGACAGAATAATCCACAACAAACAGGATTTCACCAATTAAAAGGATTTTTGCCATGGTAGTCCTACAAAATTCGTGTATTTTGTGGAATCCTGTTTTAGAATTTAGCTTGTTCCCCTGTTGCTGATAATATTAGGTTCATTTAAACCTTATCTGGCTGGAAAAGGAGTAAGTTTATGGCCATCGCTGCCAATATCGTGGTGGGTTTGATCGGGCTGCTGCACGTGTACATCATGGTGCTGGAAATGTTTTTGTGGGAGAAACCGATAGGGCTGCGCGCCTTTAATCAGACCAAAGAAAGTGCAGCCGCATCCAAGGTTCTAGCGGCCAATCAGGGACTTTACAACGGTTTTCTGGCGGCCGGTTTGTTCTGGAGTTTGTTCCTGGATGCGGCCGGCACCGGTGTTAAACTGTTTTTTCTCGGTTGTGTTCTGATCGCTGGTCTATATGGAGGCGCTACCGCCAGCCGCCGCATTCTTTATATTCAGGCGCTCCCGGCCGCGATTGGAATTATCTTGGTATTGCTATCTTAGCGCTAAACGGACCACTTAGTTCAGTGGAGAGTTTGATTTGTTTCCTTAAAATCCAGCTGGTAAACTTCGATATTCATTTCAAGAAGGCCTTCACTATGAGTAAGCGGTGTTGGGAGCAACTGAGGTAGCTGTGTCGAAGAAATACAAAAATAAAGTGAATCAAAAACCAGGCTGGGGCACCATGATCTTTGCCTTGGCACTTATTGCTCTGGGTTTATTTTCAAGCAAAGTATTGTTTGAAGGGCGTTATTTTCAGGGGGGAACGGGCTTATTTCGCCTTGCAGAAGGAGCGGCACCTGAAACTGGATCTTTTCGGTCTGGTTCAGATGGTGGAATAGTAATTGAATTTGGGAATTTAGATTTTTATTCTGTGTGGATCAAGGATGGAGAGGTTATTGGTGGCCATGCTCAGGGAAGTGCCTATTGGGAAATTTTGGGAGGCGTCTTTGATGGTCAAAATCTTCAGTTGATTATGGTTACAGACGATCAAGACAATTGCAACGAATGGTGGTCCCATAATTTTTTTGTAGAGTCGTCACAGGTTACTCTCCGAACTAGCGTCAATAAATGCGGGGAAGCAATAGTTGAGCAAGATGTCGTCTACCCACGAACCGGGCTGGTAAGGCCCATACAGATGAAGTATATACCTAGCGTATTTGCTCCTAACTCTGTCGCGCCTACAATGATTCCTGCTGAAGAAACGCTCATCTTTGGAGATTCAGAATCCTATTATGTTAGGATTGTGGATGAAGAGGTCGTGAGTGGGTACGCACAGGGAAGTGCAGATTGGGAAATATTGAGTGGTGTCTATGATGGGATAAATTTGCAAATTATTATGACTACGCCGGATCGCAGTAATTGTTACGAGTGGTGGTCACATAATTTTATTGTTGAAGATTCACAGGTTACTTTGAGAACAAGCGTCAATAAATGTGGAGAAGCGATCGTTGATCGTAATGTCGTCTATCCACGCACAGATAATTAGCGAAGAACGCGATTGGGTTATCGCGCCTACGGTATCTCTCACCCCTTTTTCCTATTGAAACCTCGCCCCCTGCAGTTTACACTGGCAATTGATCAGCAACCACCATAAGCTGATGAACCACCACCAAGGGGTGAGCCCGGGTTAAGTGCCAGCTGCCGATCGCAAGTCTCCGGCCCTTGTTAGCGAGGGGGGACAAGCGCCGACACTGGCATTTTTGTTTTCGGATACCGCTTGCCACACATAATTTCCAGAGATTTTTGCCTTTTTTCTGATTTCAAAACCCTTTTCGATAAAATCCAGCTTATTTTGTTTCAGACCTTAAAATGTTTGGCAAAAATCTATGTACTTCTAGCACAAAACGTTTAGATTGAGACAAATTTCACAATCAAAAGTAATTTATCAGGCTACAGTATGGTGTGGCCTCAAAGAGCCCATTATTTGTTAATCAAGTAGGTAGTTAAGCTTCTTTCTATATTTTGGCGCAGTTTTTATGATAGAAATCTGCTCATGAACCCCTTTATGTCCAAACAATCGGCCGTTGTGCAAATCAAGCAAGTGGTAAAACGATTTCCGGTTGGCGACCGTGAAATTACAATTTTGCGTGGCATCTCGTTTGATGTACAACGAGGAGAGTTTGTGTGTATCGTTGGCCCCTCAGGAAACGGCAAGTCAACTCTGCTTAACATGATTACCGGCATCGATCATCCCACTGAGGGGGAAGTCATTGTCACCGGCCGGCCGGTGCACCAGATGGGCGAAAACGACCTGGCCCGCTGGCGCGGGGCCCACGTGGGCATTATTTTTCAGTTTTTTCAAATGCTGCCGGCTCTAAATTTGCTGCAAAACGTTATTTTGCCCATGGATTTTGTCAAGCAGCTGTCCCCTAAAGAACGACGGGAGCGGGCGCTGCATTTGCTGGATATGGTTGGGTTAGCCGACCAGGCGCTCAAGCTGCCCAGCATGGTTTCCGGCGGACAGCAGCAGCGGGCCGCGATCGCGCGGGCGTTGGCCAACGATCCGCCTCTGATTGTGGCCGATGAGCCAACGGGCAACCTCGATTCCAAAACGGAAGAGATCGTATTCTCTTTGTTTGAGCGCCTCGTGGCCGATGGCAAAACGATGATCATGGTCACTCACAGCCGCTCGCTAGCGGCCCGGATTCCACGTCAAATTGAGATTCGCGATGGGGTAATCGGTCGGGATACAAGCAATGATGTGACCGGGGTAACTGATACCTCGAACGGCATTTCTCAACCTCTGATCCCCATTCCCCATTCCAAATCCCTCAACTCATGAGCGTTATCTGGTACAAAGTTTGGAACGATATCTGGCAGCGCAAGGTGCGCACAGCCCTGGCCGTCTTTAGCATTGCGGCCGGTGTTTTTGCCATCGGCACCATCTTTGGCATGGTCGATCAACTGCTGAGTACGATGAACGCCTCTCACCAGGCGACCAACCCCTCACACGTTAACGTGATATTGCGCCAGCGCATCGATCTGGAAACCGTTCGCGGTCTGGAACGGATTGAGGGGATTGTGGGGGTTGAGCCGCTCAATATTTTAGCCGGCCGCTACAAAACCGATCCTGACGGCCGGTGGGAATCAGCCACGTTTGTCATGCGCAACGAGTTTGATAATCAGCAATTTGACCAGCTAACCCTTCTGGAGGGGGATTGGCCTAACCGAGGAAATATCGCCGTTGAACGGCTGTCGCACAATGCCTTTGATATCGATATAGGCGACAGTTTGATTTTAGAGCTCGACGGGACCGATCGAGCCTTTCCGGTAACCGGCATGATCCGCCATCCCTTTGTCCCTCCACCAGATTTTGGGGGAGATGCTCATATACTGCTCAGCGAAGAGGTTGTGGCACGCATGGGTATTCCGCAGGGGCTTTATAATCAGCTGCTCGTACAGGTTGAACCTTACAGCGAAGCATATGCGCGCGATCGGATGGCGGTTGTCAAAGATCAGCTGGCGAAGCAGGGGTTGGGAATTGTCTTTACCGTCTACCAAGAGCCGGAGGAGCATTGGGGTCAGCCGTTTCTGGAAGGGGTAAACCTGGTGCTGCAGGTGCTGGCCATTGTCTCCTTGTTTGCCAGCGTGATTTTGGTGATAAACACCATGACGGCGGTGATTACCCAGCAAATCGATCAAATTGGGGTAATCAAGGCTCTGGGCGGCACAACCGACCTGCTGACGCGTGTCTATCTGGCGGGCGTTCTGATCTATGGGGTGCTGGCGGCCGTTATTGCCCTGCCGCTGGGCATGTTGATGGCTTACGCGGCCAGCCGGTGGATGCTCAACATTTTTAATATCGACTATGAAATCTTTCAATTTTCAACGCGGGCGGTTGTTTTCCAGCTGCTGGCGGCTCTGATCGCCCCGCTGCTGGCCGCACTGTGGCCGGTAATGCAGGGAGCGGCCATTTCCGTGCGCGAAGCGATCGCTTCTTATGGCCTGGGGGGGGATTTTGGCTTTAGCCGCTTTGACCGGTTGATTGAGGGAGTTGCGCAGCGCTTTTTATCTTCTCCATACGCCATTGCCCTGGGGAATATGTTTCGTCGCAAAGGGCGACTTTTATTAACGCAGGGGGTGCTAATTATCGCCGGCACGATGTTTATGATGGTCTTGACCCTCTCCAATTCGGTCAATTTCACCCTGGAGAATGAGCTGGCACGCCGCGGCTATGAGATCCGCTTTGTCCTTGGGGGGTTGGAGCGAGAGAGCCGGGTGACTGAGCTGGCCCTGCGATATCCGGAAATCGTGGCCGCCGAGGCGTGGTATACCGTCACCGGAACCGTTACCCGCGAAGGAGAAGCGGTCAAGGATACGGCCGGTTTGGGGTCTGAGCTGTTTGCGGTACCTTCCGGCAGCCGCATGTACACGCCAAATATTGTAGCCGGCCGGTGGCTGACCGAAAGCGATCGGGGGAACGTGGTGATCATCAGCAAAGACACGGCTGAATTTAATGGCTTGACCCTAGGAGACAGATTAACCATCGATCTGGGTGAATTAGGGGAAGGGGTTTGGGAAATTATCGGAATTTATCAGGCGATCGCTTCGGAGCCGTTTTCGACCGATCCGATTTATGCGCCGGAAGCGGCCGTGACGGCCGTGACCAAAAAAGCCAATCGGGCCCGTCAGCTTTATTTGACGATTGACCCACCAACCGCGGCCGTGACCGGTGAGCTTAAGCGGGAGCTTGTGAGTGATTTTGAAATGCTGAATATTCCGGTGAGCATGTTTCAAACCCGCACGATACATGAGGAGCGAGCGTACGCATATGAGCAGTTCAGCATCGTGACGCAGCTGCTGTTGGGTCTATCAATTGTCATGGCTTTGGTCGGGGGTGTGGGGCTGGCTGGGGCGCTGTCGATCAGCGTGGTCGAGCGGACCCGCGAAATCGGGGTTTTGCGCGCTATTGGAGCCGAATCCGCCTCAATTATGGGGATGTTTATGATGGAAGGGGTCTTGCAGGGGGTCATGAGCTGGATTTTGGCGGTGCCAATCGCCTTTATCGTGGCTCGGCCGATGGCCCTGGCGCTGGGTGAAATTATGCTGCAGACCGGTCTTGATTTTTCCTTTGACTTTGCAGCCGTGGGGTACTGGCTGCTGCTGGTTGTGGTGATTTCCACGCTGGCTTCGGTGCTGCCTGCTCTGAGCGCGACCCGGATTAGCGTGCGGGAGAGCTTGGCCTATGGGTAGGAGACTACAGACTTCAGACGAGAGACGAGAGACGAGAGACGAGAGACGAGAGACGAGAGACGAGAGACGAGAGACGAGAGACGAGAGACGAGAGAGGGCTTGACATAAAGATGAGAAGAAATTAAACTTTTTAAAGAATCGTAAATCGTCTTCTCCCACCAAACTCCTACCCCTTTTTTCCACAGTAGTACCTTCTTCCTCTATACGCTTCCTGTTAAACCGTTTACACTTGACTCATCTTAGCTGCAGTAACAAAACTGCAAGGCGGTTAAAAAAACCGCGTGAGAGGCGACACGGTATTTTGCGGTGCGTCACACCTTAGAGGAAGCATTTTTGTGAGTCCGGTTAGTCTTAAAAAGAGAGTCACATACCAAAGTGTAAGGCGGTCGGCCATCCGCCTTTTTTGGTTCGCTTTATGGGTTGGGATGGTTCAACCGGCGGCGGCAGCCGAACGGTTGGCCCCTCTAACCCAGGAAGCTGAGATTCCTTTTGAAACCTGGGTCATGATTGGCGTGGTGGCCACCGGGTTACTCCTGTTGGGGTTCGCACTTTTTCGACCCCGGCCGCAGGTAGATCCGATCACGTCAGACGAAAGTTAACAGCAATTTAGCACGGCGCTGCGCGCCTTTTAGCAAATCAGTCATCTTGCCAGTGAACAAAGTGCTTCATCCTTGCCCACATCCCAAACTATAAGCACCTTGTAATTCACCTCCCCACATTCCTGCTCAATAGCCCACGAGACGGTGCTTAGCACCGCTCTGCAAGCACGCCCATCGATATGGTGTATCACCATCCCTGCCTTATTCTGAGGCGCTGAAAGGCGCGCAGCGCCGTGCTGGGGCGCTGTTATCCCCCGATTTCGGCACATGCCGATCCCCCTAAATTTGTTACAATCGCATCATATGGTTCATATCGGGATTAACGCACAGCTGCTGACCCGCGCGGCAAATTACCGGCGGGCAGGAATTCACACGTTTATCGCGGAAACCCTTCGTCATTTACCTGATGACCTTGGCCAAATAACGGTTTTCTCGGGGGATCCTCCTGAATTTCTAAATCAGCTTCCATTTGAAGTGACCGGCCGCTCCTGGGCGACGCGTCACCCGGCCACACGGATTTTGTGGGAACAGCTGGTGTGGCCGGCATTGGCCAGCCGTCGTCAAATCGATCTGCTGCACAGCATGGCCTTTGTTTCCCCTGTTTTCACTTCGATTCCGACAATAGTGACCGTTTATGATTTGAGTTTTTTGCGCTATCCGCAGGCGTTCCCTCGCCTGCAGCAGCGCTATCTGGCCACGCAAACCCGCCGTTCATGCCAAACGGCCGCGCGTGTTTTGGCTATCTCACAATCAGGACGGGAGGATATCCACCGCGAATTTGGGGTGCCTTTGGAGCGTATTGACGTCATTTATCCTGGGTTAGGTACACGGTTCCAGCCGCCTGCTGAGGCCAGCCTGGCCGCTTTCAAAGAGCGTTACCGGCCGCCGGAGCGATTTATTTTGCATGTGGGCACGCTCCAGCCGCGCAAAAACCTGAGTACCCTGTTGCAGGCGGTTGATTTACTCGATGATCCGGATTTGCATGTGGTTTTGGTGGGGGGCAAGGGGTGGCTGTATGATGAGCTGTTTGCCCAGGTTAACCGGCTGGGTTTAAGTCATCGGGTCCATTTCCAGGGGTATGTGCCGGATGAGGATTTGCCCTGCTGGTATGGGGCCGCTGAGCTGTTGGCTTTCCCATCAATTTATGAGGGCTTTGGCATGCCGATCATTCAGGCGATGGCCTGCGGCACGCCGGTTGTGGCTTCAAATGCTTCCGCGATGCCGGAAGCTGCAGGAGAAGCGGCCGTGCTGGTTGATCCGTTCGACGTGGAAGCGTTTGCAGAAGGTATGGTGTCCGTATTGAATAACCGGGCACAAGCGGCTACAATGCGCGCTGCCGGTTTGCGCCAGGCGGCAAAGTTTACCTGGGCGGCGGCCGGGCAGGCGACCGGAGCAAGCTACCTCCAGGCGCTAAATCAATGATAGTGAAGCGATACTATGCGTCTCAATACGCGTCCCATACGCATTTTAACTTTTTTAACTGACATCCTGCTGATCAATTTGGCCTTTTATCTGGCGCACATGGTCCGCTATGATTTTCAGTTTCCGGCATCCATTCAAACATATCATCCTTTTGGCGCTTATCAATCGCAGCAGATTTTGCTGAATTTCTTCATGCTGGCCGCTTTTTGGCAGCTAAAAGTATGGCGCCGCCGCCGGGGTGAATTTTGGATCGATGAGGTAGGGCGCTTGGTTGCGGCTACCGCTGTCGGTATCGCCTTGATGATCATTTATGTCTTTGTCGCTTTTCCAACCGCTTTTTCTCGTTATTTTTGGGCGCTGGTGCCGATTTTTATCGTCGTACTGCTGGCTGTTGCCCGTGCCGGCCGGCGCTGGTTTTTAAATATTTTGTACCTGCGGGGGTGGTGGACCGATCCGGTGCTCATCGTCGGCGCGGGGGAAACCGGCCGGGGGGTGCTGCGCACCATTCTGGCTCGCCCTGATTTGGGATTTCGACCGATCGGTTTTATGCATGATGGGCAACAGTATGATATGCCCGGTTTGGGGAAGCGCATTCCCGATTTAGGGCGCTTTGATGACTTGCCCCGCGTGCTGCAAACTGAAGCAAATTTACACTCCGTTTTTATCGCCCTTCCAGCCGCGATGCACCAGCAGACAACTCGGCTTATTCGCATTTGTCGACAGCATAATGTGGCGGTTCAGGTTGCGCCAGATATGTTTCAGCTCAGCTTGAGCCGGGTTGAATTTACCAATATGGCCGGGATTCCGGTGTTAGGGATGCGCGAAGTCCGTTTTGGGGCGCTCAACCGGCTGTTGAAACGTTTGCTGGACGCGGTGCTGGTGATCATTGGGGCGGTTCCGGCATTAACTGTAGGGGCTTTGATTGCCCTGGCCATTAAACTCGACTCATCAGGTCCGGTATTTTATGTGGCTGAGCGGATCGGCCGCAACGGCAAGCCGTTTCGGATGTATAAATTTCGTTCGATGGTAGTCGATGCGGACAGCCAGAAAAGCGCGCTGGCGCAGCTCAATGAGGCAGAAGGCCCGATTTTTAAGATCAGAGATGATCCCCGGCTGACTCGCGTGGGTCGTTTGATTCGCCGCTTGAGCCTGGACGAACTGCCGCAGTTGATCAACGTGATGCGCGGTGAAATGAGTTTGGTCGGCCCCCGCCCACCTCTCAAAGAAGAAGTGGATCAATATCAATCGTGGCACAAACAGCGCCTGGCGGTTCGGGGTGGCATTACCGGCCTGTGGCAGGTCAGCGGCCGTTCTGACTTAACATTTGATGAGCAGTGCCTGCTCGATATTTACTACATCGAAAATTGGTCGCTGAGCCTCGACTTGCGGATTATTGTGCAGACGATTCCGTATGCGTTGTTTGGGAGAGGCGCATATTAATAGCTAATTTTTAATTTTCAATAGCTAAGTGCTAAATCTTCTAGCTATTAGTTATTAGCCGTTAGCAATTAGCCATTAATCTTCATCCGGCACTTCCGGCTGCTTGAGCTCCACAATTTCCCCATGAACGTTAATGACAATTTTGAACCCCATCATGCCCATCATTTGACGGGCCTGCAATGGCATGCCCTGCTTTATGATTTGATCGATATCGATTTGGTCAATTGAGGCATCAACGGCCGCTTTGGTAAAAAGATCGTCTGTACCCATAAAATTGAGCGCCTGGGAAACGGCGATATCTTTATTCTGCTGCAGCTGCTCTATAAATACGGTTAACACCTGCCGGTCGACCACTTCCGCATCGATGTGGCGATGAAAACCGTTGTCATCCACGATATATTGGGCAGCTGTACCGACAAAACCAACCGCAACCGGTTGATCTTTTTCATCAAATATGAGACCTTCGAAGAATGCTTTGCTAGACATGATGTGAATTACGAGATACGAAATACGAGATACGAGATGTGATTGATTACTGTACTGGTTAGCGTAGACGAGTTCGATTAGAGAAAAATAAACCCCACCCAAATCCTAATCTCTCCCGTCTCCGGTCTCTTGTCTCTCGTCTCCTGTCTCTGGTCTCCAGTCTGTAGTCTGTTATAATTTCCGCCTATATGTCACAAAAAGAAAGCGATCCTAAACCACTCCCTTCAACGCTGTATACGGAAGAATATTTTTTAACCGCGTGTGAAGGATACGAAGAATTTATCGCCTCAGAAGGGCAGCATCTCTCGCGCCGCTTAAATGATGCTTTTGTCGTCGCGGAGGTCAAGCCCGGCATGCGGGTACTCGACGTTGGGTGCGGCCGGGGAGAGATTTTGCGCCACTGCATGGCCCGGGGGGTTGAAGTGTTTGGCATCGATTATGCTGAAGTGGCGGTGCGCATGAGTCGAGAAGTCATTGAAGCAACTCAAAAAGAGCTGGCTAATGAAGAACAGTCGATCAAAGCTGGAGTTTGCCTCTCTGATGCCAAAAAATTGCCCTTTCCCGATCGATATTTTGATCGGGTTTTGATGTTTGACGTCGTTGAGCATTTGCATCCCTGGGAACTGCAGGAATCGATGGTCGAAATTCGGCGAGTGATGCGCGATGACGGCATGTTTATTATTCATACCGCACCCAATCGCTGGTATGATGCCTACGCTTATCCGCTGGTGCGCATGGTGCGCACATTGATGGGTCAGGGTGATAAATACCCCAAAGACCCGCGAGCGATTACCCCGGTTAATCAGGACGTGCACGTCAATGAACAGGATCTGCGCAGTATGCACAAGGCGCTTCGATCGGCCGGTTTTCGCGGCAAGGTGTGGCTCGACTCTCCTCCTCAAAACCGACAGGAAAGCGGTTTGATGGCCATGCTGCGCAAGGTTGCCTTTGACGTCGCCCCCTTTCGCTGGTTTTTTGAGCGCGAAGTATTTGCTGTTGCCCGAAAAGCATAAGTGATGCGGCGCTGGCCCATTTTAACGATTTTGCTTCTGGCTTATGGCCTGTCCGTTGTGGGTCTAAGCGATATGCCTCCTGGGTTAACCCATGATGAGGCGGCTCACGGTTGGGAAGCGCTGCAGGTGTTGGGAGGGGAGTTCCGCTACTACTTCCCCCTGGGATACGGCCGGGAGCCACTTTACGCTTATTTGCTGGCCGGCACGATGAAGTTGATCGGGGTCAGCCCCTTTACCCTGCGGCTGGTGATCCCCTGGGCGATGATCTATGCTCTGGCCGGCGGCTACAGCTGGAGTCGTCGAGAATTTGGCCGGCCGGCCGCCTTGCTAACGAGCGCCTTTTGGGCGGTTGGATTCTGGCCCATCGCCGTCAGCCGGCAGGCGCTGCGATCCGGTCTGCTGCCGCTGCTGCTGGTTTTGATGGCCATTGGCGTCACGCTGGCCCTCAAACCGGCCGCCAAACGAAAAACACCCTCCTGGCAAATTAGCGCCATCCTTGCTCTGACCGGCGGCTTGATGCTCCACACCTACATCGCTGCCCGCGTGTTGTGGATATTGCCGCTGCTGTTTTGGCTGGCGCTGTGGATTGTGGATCGAGATCGCGCCCGGATATCAGCCCGGCCGCTTTTACTGGGTACGCTCGGGGGTCTCGTGCTGGGTGCCCCCCTGATGATATTTTTGCAGCTCAACCCGGGGCTGGAGAGCCGTCTCGATATGCTGAGCCGGCCGCTAACTGCGCTGCTGGACGGGGATGTATGGCCATTGGTTAACAACAGCTGGGCGTCTCTCAAGGCGCTCGCGTGGCCCGGAGCCGGTGATTATTTTCTGGCGTACAATATTCCCGGCCGGCCGACATTAGAGATCACATCCGCGCTGCTGGCCGTTTTGGGTTTGGGAGTCGTCCTGTGGCGCTGGCGTCAACCGCCGTATCTTTATCTGCTGCTGTGGTTGGGGGTGGGGCTTGCCCCCTCGTTGATTACCGGACCCACAGCCAACACGACGCGAAATATCGGGGCGCTGCCGCCGCTGTATGCCCTAGTGGGGATTGGCGGCTGGGTTTTGATACAGCGTTTGCCTCGCGGATGGTGGCGGCCGGCTGTCGGGGTGATTCTGATCACCGCAGCCGCAGGGCAGAGCAGCCGGGATTATTTTGCCGTATGGCAAACATCACCTGATGTGCGGGCCGCTTATCAATCGACCATCATCGCTGCGCTGGATGAAATTGAACAAACGATTCCGCCTGACCAGCCGCTGATGATTTCGTCCGTTTACCCCGGCCCCGCCCACGACCCATTAATTGGTGACCTCGTTTTGGGGGCTGGTGACCGGCCGCTGCGCTGGGTGGATGCCCGGCGAGCGCTTCTTTTCCCGGCCGGGAACGCCGTAGAGGCGTTTGTGCCCTCTGCGGCCGATTTACATCCGCTGTTCGCCTCGTGGAGCACGGTAAAAAGCCAAACAAACCTGCCTGCAGGTGAATTGGACCCGCTGATAACCCATTATCAGATCGCTCCCCCGCCTCTGGATAACGTTAACGCACTGGCCGAGTTTGAGGGGGCGATCACGCTGCTGTCGGCCGAATGGCTGGCTGATAACGTTCCGCCTGGGGGCGTTGCCGAAATGATGACGGTGTGGCAAATTGAAAGCCCGGCCGTCTGGCCCGCGGCAGCTGATCGAGCCCCGGACCTGGCTATTTTTGTGCATGTTTTAGCAGACGATGGAGAAATTTTTACGCAGGAAGATCGTCTGGATGCGCCTTTTTCAACGTGGCGGAGCGGAGATTTGCTGGTTCAAATCCATCAGCTGTATTTGCCGCCCGAAACAACGCCTGGGGATTATCGGGGGCGTCTGGGAATGTACGAGCGCGGCAGCGAGCAGCGCTTAATGACCGCGGCCGGGGAAGATTTTATGATGCTGCCGGCTCTTCAGGTTAGCGAGTAAGCGTACGGTTTAACATAAAGTTTGGATGAAAAAACCGACTTTCCCATTTACGAGCGTGGTGTTGGACGTTAGAATGAGGCTCACGAACCTGGTGCTGCACATCTTTGAACTAAAAACTTTGCGACTTTGATTTAGGATTGCTCTATGCGTGGTTTAGACAAATTCTCCGAAGAAGAACTCGAAGAGGCCTTGATTCGCAAGCGCTACCGACAGCGACAGGCGCGATTGGGGCGTTTGCGAGAAGAAGGGCGGGTGCTGGATGTGGCCCGTGATGCCCCGGCCGGTGGAGGGGTTCGTCCGGCCGCTGATCGAGAGCGATGGGCGGATTGGTCTGGCTCAGAACCAGAAACCGCACCGACCGGGTGGCGCTTGATCGCCAATCGAGCGCTGCTGGTGGTGGAGGTGGCGGCCGTGCTGGGTTTTGTGGGGGTTCTCGTTTCGATGGGATTCTCGGTCATGGAATTAAACCGCGACACCGCGGCTCTGCAGCAGCAGGCCGTAGGCGAGGTTGCTGCCGCCCAACCGACAACCGCCGCTGATCCGGTGATCGATTTGGTGGTGCTGCCAACCGGGCATAAACCGCCGGTTGATGGGCAGCCCATCGTTTATGAAGAAGCCGGTGAGATTCCCGGGCATTTACTCCCTCAGGTAGCCGCCTATGTGCCGCCACCGATACCGGCCCCCAGTGTTGAGCAACCGCGGCGGGTTGAAATTGAGTCGATTGACGTGACGGCTACGGTGGTCCAGGGTCATGAACCGGAACAGCTCAAGAAGGGTGTGGGACATTCAATTGGTACGGCGATGCCCGGGCAGAGCGGCAATATGGTTTTGTCGGCCCACAATGACATCTACGGTGAGATTTTTCGCCATCTCGATAAGCTTTCCCCTGGTGATGAGATCGTTGTCTCCACCGCCCGACAGCGTTACACTTATGTGGTTAATGAAATCAGGGTGGTTGCCCCGACGGATGTGGAGGTTATGGATCCCACCGATCACGCCAGCCTGACCTTGATTTCCTGTTATCCATATTTGATTAACAACAAGCGCATTGTGGTCTTTGCCGATTTGGTAGAAGAAAGCAGTGTTGGGCTGAACGGATAGAGTGTATACACCGCGGGAGTTTTTATAAAAGCCAAACTGCGGTGCCGGTGGGATTGAGAAATTTTTATGAGTAAGAAAGTAAGACGCGTCAAGCGCTCCTCTGGTGAGCAACGGAAAAAGAGTGAGGCCACTTCAGCAACGCCCAATCGCAGACAGATTGGTGGGGTTGGCAAAACTCCTTCGCGGCGCTCCCGTCGAGGGCGCATCCGGCAGGTGCCTATTGAAGAATTAAAAGAGCAGTATGCTTACGTCATCAAAGACCTGCGCCGCATTTTTATACTGGCGATCGTGATGTTTGTTCTGCTATTTTTGGCGAACCTGTTCCTGCCCTCTTTCTTTTAAGTAATTGCTAGAATTTTTCAAAATTTTATTGTCCACAGAGCGCGCAGCGCAGAACCGTAGGTTCGCAGATTAGAGAGAAAAATCTGTGAAAATCTGCGTAATCTGCGAACAATTTTTCTCATAACATTTTTTGTAAACCACTTAAAATAAATGCCCGAAATCTTGCAAAATCAGGGCGCTTAGGCGACCGAAAGCGTAAAGTAAAAGCAGCTTCCCCCTTCCGGCCGAGTTTTATACCCCACATTACCGCCCATGCGTTTCACAATTCGAGCCACAATAGAAAGCCCTAATCCGTAGCCATCTCGATTGGCCGGATTGAGCTGCTTGTACGGCCGGAATAAATTGTGAATAAACTCCTGGTTGACGCCTGGACCTTTGTCGCTGACCCAGAAACAAATATAGTTGGAATCCGATTTGAGGCTGGCGTTTAACTCGATTTCAGGGGTAGGTCCCCCATATTTAAGGGCATTGCTGAGGTAGTTGTACCAAATTTCTTCAACCCAAGGTGCATAGCCCAAAGCTGCAGGCCATTGGTCGGGCAGGGTAATAAGTGAATCTACCTCTTCAATTCTCTCTTTAAGGCGTTCCATCACCTCACTGATAATCGTTTCCATCTGAATGGGGGAGAAAGTGACTTCCGCATCGCGAACAGACGAAAAGAGGAGCAGGGCATCGATGATCGTGCTCATTTTGCGACTGTTGCGCGAGATAAGCGTCGCTGATCGTCTAAGCTGATCGGCCGACATGGTAATTTCATCACTCTGAAACTCACTCTCAATTAACTCGGCAAAACCGGCAATGCGTGCCAGAATATTTTGCAGATCATGGGCCAGGGTGTAGCCAAAGGCATCAAGCTCTTCGTTCCGCTCTTCAAGATCGTTGGTATGGAGACGCAACTGGTCGACCAGGCGGGCGTTTTCGAGGGCGGTGGCGGCCGTGGCGGCCAGGGTCTCAGCCACGACGAGATCGTCTTCGTCAAAACGGCCGTTGAGCTTGTTCACAAATTCCAGCACCCCGATGGCTCGATCGCGAATTCGCAAGGGCACCGCCATTAACATGCGGGTCTCAAAATTAATTTGCTGGTCAACCTCTCGCGAAAAACGCTCGTCTCTGTCCACTCGATCGAGGATGGTGCTTTGATTATTCATCGATACCCAACCAACGATCCCTTCTGACGCATGCCGTTCGACCCCCAACAGCGGCGGCGTGCCCGTACGATGCAGTACCGCCCGGCACACCAGGGTGTTTTTCCGAGCATCCGACCACAACCACAGCGAACCCCCTTCCGCGTTGAGGATATCGATGGCGGCCCGCATGAGGCGATTAATCAAGCGATCCGGCTCCAATATTGAAGTCAACTCTCCCCCAATCCGGTTGAGAGAGGTCAAAACCAGGTTGCGCTGTTTGAGGGTATTGAGCATGGCAATTTTTTCCTGCTCGAGCTGGCGACGGCGCAGGATATTTGTGATTACCATGGGCAGTAGATGGAGGTAGCGCTCTTCTCGATCTTGAATAATGTAATCGCTGGCCCCCAACCGCAATGCTTCGACGGCAAAATGTTCCTGGCCGGGTTGAATAAACACCAATACGGCGGGCATTGGATAAGAAGCCATCACCGTAGAAATTAAGCTGAGGCGATTGGCGTGCTCAATTTCAGGCCCCATCAAGATTAGATCAAACCGCTGTCGGCTAATCCGTTCAACAGCAGATCGCCAACCGGCAACCGTCACCAATTCGAACTTGATCCCTTCAAGCTGTTGGGAAATTTTCCGGTGTACGGAGCGACGACCTTCAACCAATAATATCCAAACTGAACGATCCATTTTGTCTTTTGTGCAGCCTACATTTTTGACGTTGACAAGCGTTCAACTACCACCAGGTTTCGAACGTAACGGATGTTTCTCCTAATAAATTCCGCTCCAGATTGTATGCTCCGATAGTCGCCTGAACCCTTTTGCCAGGGGTGAGGTTTAGTGTGGCAGGATCAAGGGTCACTGCGGCTTTCCCTTGAGAATCGGTTGTCGCTTCGACCGTCAGCGGGTTATCTGAGCTGCCAAGCATAATTTGAATGTCGATGCCGTCAACCGGTTCTTGTGAAGGAGAGAACGCCTGAATAAAAAATGTTTGAGATTCTCCATCAAACAAGATCGGGGCGGATACGACGGCAGAGAGATTGACCTGCTCCAGTCGGTCTTGAATCGGTTGAGCGATAATTTCATAATTGTAGGCGGTTTGATCAAAATGAGCCCGTCCCAGGGACCCGCTTGAGAGGCCGCTGGTTGTCGTTAATCCGGGCTGCCATTCTAGACGAATATTTTCAAAATATTGCACCCGCAAACTGCCGTCCTGCAGGAGTGGGGTCAGTGGATCGCCAAAAATTTCTCGTCCATCATAAATGATGTAAAAATCGACAAATGGCGCGGCCACATCGTGTGTTGAGAGCCGCATTGTTTCCTGTTCATCAGAGCTGAGCCCTTCAAACGCCCATTCACCCAGATTTGGAATGTCAAATTGGCCGCTTTGTGGATAGTAATCGATCCGCATGCTTTCAAAATATTGACTGACGTATTCCTCTTCGAGCGTGAGGGCAAGCTCACCTGAAATCGGTGCGCCAAAAACGGCTGCTCCCCCATGGTCATTATAAAATTCCTGAAATGTAGGGCTGACGCAGTATTCAGCACAGAAAACTTCAGCTGACGGATCTGTGGAACTGGCTGAACGGCACCCGATCGTGCACCAGGCTAAAATGATTAGAAAGGGCACAAACCATATGGTCCGTGGGGTGAGTGGTTTGATTGTTGGGTTCATAAGCGGAAACCGCAATTTAGGATAGTGTAACAAATTACCTTAAGCGATTGGCCAAGGATTCACGCAGAATTTTCGATTGAAGAGGTGAACCCAGCGCACGCATTAAGGAAGTTGCTGTTACACGTTGTTTTGCTAGGGCCATTCCATTTAGCCTGAAGGTGGCGATCATTTAAGATACGGCAAACGTCGCCCGGATCGTTTAGCGGCCGTAGGCCGCCTGTAACAATGCTTCATGTTCTTCACGCAGGCGAAGATAAGAATCATACCGACTGCCCTCAATTTCACCGGCCGTGACCGCCGCGCGGATCGCACAACCGGGTTCGTGACGGTGGGTACAGTCGCTAAATTGACAATTGGCAACCAGCGGTGCCATTTCTCGGAAGTAGCCATCCAGCTCTTCCGGTTCCAGATTATAAAGTGCCCACCCCCGAATTCCGGGGGTGTCAGCCACAAACCCACCTTCCTTGAGAGGAATAAGGTGTGCATACCTGGTGGTGTGCATTCCTTTATCGGTGGCTTCACTGACCGCGCTGACCTTTAAAGATAATCCCGGCTGGATAGCGTTGAGCAAACTTGATTTCCCGACACCGGACGATCCAGTAAAGACGGAAATCCGTCCGAGCAGCTGGGATTTAAAGGAGTCGATATTGAGCCCTGTTTTGGCGCTAACGTAAAAAACGGGGTAGCCGATTTTCTCATAGACGGAGAAGATTTTGCGGGCTTCGACTTCGCTACCCAGGTCAACTTTGTTAATGCAGATCACGGCCGGAATTTGCTGCACCTCAGTCACGACCAACATGCGATCCAGCTTGCGTAAATTGGTAACCGGTTTGTGCAGCGAGTTGATCAAAACGATTTGGTCAACATTGGCCACTAAAACCTGCTCTTTTTCCGTCTGCCATTGGCGGGAATGGCCGCTCGGCCGGGTGCGTGCTAGGGCATTTCTCCGGGCAAAAATATGGGTAATCAGCCCGCTTTCTTCGTCAATGGGTTCAATCGTGACTCGCTCACCAACCGCAACAAGGTCCGTTTGTTTACGGGTTTGTTTGAGGCGGCCGGGTAATTTGCACACAATTTCCCCACCTTGGTCGAGCAAAACAGTGTAAAAACCGCTAATCGATTGGACCACTGTTCCATCAAAAGATTGTTTATCCATAAATTAAAGTGAAGGATAGCGCCATCAAAGCCGACAGACCGAAAAGACACACGACATAAAATTATAGCTTAAGATAGACCGGAATTCAGTACGGAACCTCACCGAATTAATTTGAATTGTAGTCGGTGAATAGTACTTTAGTACCTTATTCTATATATAAATGATAGAGTGGGAAAAATCAATATGAAATTAAAAAAGGGATACCAGAACGGTATCCCTTTTGATGTTGATTGGGTGAGGGTTTTAGCCCAACCGCTTTTTGAACTCCGCTTCAACGGCCGGCACGACATCAAACAAATCGCCAACCACACCGTAGTGGGCCAACCCGAAAATAGGTGCCTCACTATCTTTGTTGATGGCTACGATAATTTTCGATGTGCGCATGCCCGCCTGATGTTGAATCGCACCACTAATACCGCAGGCGATGTAGAGATCTGGACTGACGGTTTTCCCGGTTTGACCCACCTGATGATCGTACGGGATCCAGCCGGCATCTACTGTGGCCCGAGATGCTCCAAGCGCCCCTCCCAGCGTATCCGCCAGGGCACGAACCGGGTCAAACCCTTCGGGGCCACCGACGCCGCGGCCGCCGCTGACGATGATTTTGGCATCGGTCAGGCTGACCCCGCCTTCTTTGGCTTTAAAGCCTGTAACTTCGGTGGAAATATCCCCTACATTGGCATCAACCCACTGAGCTGAGCCGCTGCCGCCGGTTGATTCAGCCGGCGCAAAGGCCCGGCTGCGGAGGCTAATAATTTGCATTCCTTCGGGAATTACCGTGTCGCTCAGCAGTTTGCCGGCGTAAACCGGCCGGGTGGCCACAACGCGGTCCCCGTCAACCTTTAGAGCTGTGGCATCGGCAATGAGACCGGCATTCAGGTCGGCCGCCAGCCAGGCGGTCATGTCTCGCCCCTGGGTGGTGGCACCGGCGATCAAGACATCTAAACCGGCCTCCTGAACCAGCTGGGTTAAGAGAGGGCCAAATGCTTCCGCTCGATATTCAGCCAGGGCGGCGTGGTCGCTGCCGATCACGCTGTCGGCCCCAAGATCAAAGGCGGCCGCAGCCACATCGGCCACGTTTTGACCGATCACCACGGCCGTTAAGGATTTCCCTAAGTCATTGGCTGTTTGCCGGGCTGCCCCCAGGGCCTCCTGGCTGACAGTCATCATTTTGCCTTCGTAATTTTCGATGTATACGCCTACGCCGCTCATATCACTTTCTCCTCAAACAATTTGTCGACCAGCTTCTTGGCTTTGTCATTCATGCTGTCGCCATCAATCATTTCGACGCTCCCTTCACGGGCCGGTAGCGAGTAGATTTTTTGCCAATTTACACGAGGAGCTGATACGCTGACGCCCAAATCATCCAGAGACCAGGTTGGAACGGTGGCCCGGTTCGCTTTGCGAATTCCCATAAATGAGGGATAGCGCGGTTCGTTAATTTCTTTGACCACGCTCATAACAACCGGCAGTTTGGCGGTGATCACCTGCCGGCCGTTTTCCAGCAGACGCTCCACCGTAATGGAATCTTCAGTAATTTCATTGATGGCAGCCACAAAGGTAAGCGGGGTCCAGCCTAGCTTGCGGGCGACCAACATCGGCATGACGCCGCTGTCACCGTCTATGGCCTGCTTGCCGCACATAGCGACTTTGACGTCTTCAACTTTTTCAATGGCGGCGGCCAAAACTGCGGCCGTGTCGAGCGCATCGACCTCCTCCGCCCCTTCATTTGAAATATGCACGGCTGAGGTACACCCCATAGCCAGACCGGTCCGCAGCACGTCAACGCTGTCGGCTGATCCGAATGTCAGGGCGATTGTTTCAGTGGCACCGTGATTTTCTTTGAGACGAATCCCTTCTTCGATGGTGTATTCATCCCAAGGATTGACGACATTGGGTTTCCCACTGCCGGTGTCTTCCCAGGTGACGACGTTGTCGTTCACCGAGATGGTGGCGGTGGTACTGGGCGTTTGTTTTACACAAACCACGACCTTCATAAATATCCTCCAAAGGGCCAGGTAGAAAGCTCTACCGGGGCGATGATAATTTGAGTTTAGACAGGTGGTTGAAATTATGAACGTTTGTGAAAGTTGCACAATTAATCAAACGATAAGTTGATTCATTTGCTGCAAACATTATAACCATCTCTCTCTTTTGAAGCAATATGACGCAGGGTGTCAAAATTGTCAATGGTCAATTGACAATTGGGTATTGACCCTTGACTGTTGATTATTGATTATTTTCTCAAAAACAAAGGTTCCACCGTTTTGATACACCAATTTCCAGTTCGGGTTTTTGTCCAGTTCGGCCGGATCAAGCCCGCCACTGCGTACACCTACAAAAATATGAGTGATGCCAAAATTTTCAAGGAGAATGTTTGCTTCAGGAGATCCCCAATCGTCGATTTCTTTAGCGGCCGTATTGTAGGCGGTTGTGCGGGCAAAGCCATCGCGATTGTAAACGTGATCGATGGGTGGTGTGATCGAAAAGCGGCCGGTCAGCGGTAAAATCCACGCCCCACCATCGCTGCCGGCCCAGATGTTATCCAGCCACAGCCAGCTGTTGTGGGCGATTCGAGCATCGGGTGGGGCATGGTCGTTTATCCAGGTCAATCCGTGTAGATCGGATGGCTGCACCAGCAGGGTGTTGTCATTTAAGATGCCGGCTTGATAATGCACGCCAAATAAAGCGGTCAGCAGAAATCCAGCGCCCAAAGGGATATATAGCCCTTTGTGAACCAGCGGGAAGCGGAGCGCTATTTGCTTGTGAAGCCACCATCCGCCGCTGGCCAATAAAATTGCCTCAGCGGTAAAAAGGGAGATGTAGGCGCTGTTGAGGGAGACCTGTGGCAGCCAGATCGGCCAGCGTGGATGGATGTAGCTGCCGCCCATCAACAAGGCCAAAACGCTGATCCACAGGGCCAGCAGCAGAGTGACGTGAACGGCCCGGTCAACCGGCCGCCAGCGCAGCCAAACAATCAGCATGACGGTCGTAAAGGTTGCGGCGGCTATCCAAAAACCCGTCTCCCAACCGGTGGTTAAATAGCCGGTTGGGAAAGCCTGGGCCGTAGAATTGGTTGTCTGGATCCTAACCAGCTGCGGGAAAGAACGAGTTAAAGTCCACAGGCGTGGGCCACAAAGGATGGTTATCGCTGCCAGCGGCCACCCCCACTGAGCGATCATTCGTTTCCACGCGTGCGGCCGCTGCCATAAGCGGAGACTATGAGCCATTACCAAGCCCCAAAACGGCACAAAAACCATAAACACGCGGGCGTGGACAAAAAAAAGACCGGCCGTTAAGGCGATAAACAGCACCTGGCGCGGAAAGAGGTGAACCCGGCTGCGCAGTCGCCAGGTGATTCCCAGCAAGACGGCTAAAATAATCAGCCCGGCCAGCTGCGTCAGACGCCCCCAGGTGGTGTAGTAAGCGGGGAAGAAAAACGGCACGCCAATTAAAAACGCGGCCAGCCAGCCAATCGGGCGACGGCCGGTTAACAGCCAGCTTCCGCTAAAAACAGCCAGGCAGATAATCGTGCTGAGAAGCTGCATCACGGCCGGAAGGATATCGGTCAGCGCGGCCGCCGGCAGCATAATCGCGACTCCGGCCGTTAGCGTATGGAGGCCATAATGATACGGAGCAAAATCAACCGCCAACAGCGGGCGATAGCTGGTTAACATTTGCCCACTGCTGCTCATAATCGTCGTAATTAAGGCGTGACGACTGGCATCAACCCAGGGAAGGGTGCTGACATCACGGATGGCGATCAGCCGCAGGCAAAAAATAATGCTCAGGAACAGCGTCAGGGCCAGCGGTTCTTGGGGCACGCGCCGCGGCCAGGAAAACCCATTCCGATAGTTCATGAATAAACAGAAAACCCACCCTATCAAAATCACGACCCACAGTGTCGTTGTGGTCCAGCGGCCGCCTACCAAAGTTACGCCTCCCCATATCAGGGGCCACAAGGCAATACCGGCCGCCCAACTGACCCCCCAGCGAACGGTCACCGGCCATGTTGGCGGTCGCCACGTGAGCAGCAGGGCACCCGGCAGCGGAATTAGGAGAACGGCCGTGAGAAAAATCGATAACCAGGCCCGGGTTCTTTGAATGCTGCCGGTCAGCGCTTCCGACCACTGCAAAGTGTAGCGGCTCTTGAGGTAAAGCGTTTGGGCCCCGTTGAGATTTGGTCCGGTTAAAGTGCCGTTGGGCAGGGTATTTAGCGTATATCCTTGAAAGGCGGTTTGATTGTTTTGATCCCCGCGGAGCACAATTTGATAAGGGCGTCCCTTTGATCGGGTTTCCGGGGCAAAAGCAAGCGTAACGGTTTGGGAGGTTGAAAATTGGCTGTTTCTTAACACCCGCTCAGCGATCACTTCTCTCTCATCATCAACGAGTGTGAGCGTGCCCCCCAAATTTGGGTTCAGCTGTGAATCAACGGCCGCGATGCGCACCGACACTTCTGACAGGCCGTTGTGCTCCGGGAAAAAGGTTTGGGCAATTTGTTCATCTTGTTGTGGGGGAGAAACCACGACGTTTACACGCACCTGCTGGACATCTTTGTCGACGACCGGGTTTGGCCAGCCCAAAAAAGCGGCGGTCGTAATTGCCAGCAGAAGACCAAGCAGAAACAGACCGGTTTGCCACAGACGAGTTGAATAATTTGCCGCGGGCGACGCCAGATTCATGATATAAGCGTAGCAAAGGGAGGATATCCAGGCGAACAAATTAAGGAGAAACGCATGGACAGGTGACGATCGGAAGAGGTTGAGTAGTAGAAAAGAAAAAACGCTGACTGGCGAGGGGGGGCCATAGTTACCAGTCAGCGCCACACCAAGGAGGAAAAGCTATACCGGTATATTAGTTGGCGAACCTTACAACGCTTCTTACGGAAATTATTAATTTGGAACATAGGAGAAAATTGGTACTAAAGTCATAGGGGGGATGGGGTAGAGGGTGGAAGGTGGAGGGTATAAGGTGGAGGGTGAAGGGTATAAGGTGGAGGGTGAAGGGTATAAGGTTTAGGGGGGTAGGGTAGGGTGCTTCTATACTTTAGCTAACGACTTAGGACTTAGGACTTAGGACTCAGGACTTAGCACTTTGCACTTAGCACTTTATTGGGGCGGCCGGTTTTGCCAGCGCCACCATAAGCCGATGGGATAACCGATCATTTTGGCCACGTCTCCGATAAGGCGAATGATGGGTATCAAGGCGAAGGCACGCACGCGGCTGGGGGGGCGCCAGCGATGGGTTTGCGGCCACAGACGCTCCGCCGGTCGGCGACAGTAGAGGCCAACGCCCACCGCAAGAAACAGCCAGCCATACCACTTGGCTCGCCAAATTAGGCGGCCGATAAGCGGTAGGGCCACGAGATAAGTCAAGTAGCGAATAAGATGGCGTCTGGGCCAGAGGTTGGCTTTTCCATCTCCCCGAGCATAGAAGTAATATTGGCGAAAGAAGGCGGTCAAAGAAGCCCGCGGCCGGAAGTAAGCGACCGCGTATGGGGCAAAAATAAATGGAGGAGTGTGGGGTTTGAGATTCAGATCAAAAACCAGATCTTCGCTGTAGTCCAGCCATTCCGGATAGCCACCAGCCGCGGCCCAGGTCTCTTTTCGGAAGGCCACCGAACGGCTTGAGGGAAGGAAGGTTTCTGGATCGATATCGTCGAGATCGGGCAGGACCGTGGCTCCCATCACCACTTCAAAATCGGTATAGGGATCAGCTTCAAACCAGCCGCTCACCACGTTGGAAGCTTCTTCTCTTAGTGGACGGCTAATTTCTTCCACCCATACCGGGGAAAGGATGACGCCGGCGTCTGTGGCGGCAATCAGAGGCCCTTTGGCCGCTCCCACCGCCACATTGCGGCCCTGGCTAATGTTGCTGCCCGGGGCGGCGATGACTTTCAGCGGAAGCCATTTCCGGTATTCGGCGATGATATCCAAGGTATTATCGGTTGATCCACCATCAACCACCACAACCTCATCCGGCGGTTGGGTTTGATCAATAAGTGAATCCAGCAGGCCGCGCAGGGCAAGTCCGTTGTTTTTGCCTTCGTTTTTTACAGTAACAATGACTGATACATTCATTGTGAGCTTTAATTTTGGTAAAAGTTGGTCATATCCATTTCAAAAAACACGCGAGGCGGTGTCGGGTTACGGCTTTGCTCATGATTATTATATTCAGAGGTGTTGTCCGTGACGGGATTGATCGTTCAGGCTAGAATTTGGCGTGATGCGCTTTGATATTTTAACCTTATTTCCCGAGATGATCAACAGTTATGTAAACCTGAGTATTATTCGCCGTGCGCGGGATGCCGGTCAAATCGACATTGGTTTACATAATATTAGAGATTGGGCGGTCGACAAACATCGCGTCACTGACGAGCCTCCGTACGGCGGTGGGGGCGGCATGGTTCTCAAACCCGAACCGATTTTTTCTGCTGTAGAGGATATATTAGCTGCTCAGAGGGAGGGTCAAACAGCGGTTATTTTAATGACGCCTCAGGGACGGCCGTTTACACAGACAGTCGCTCGTGAACTGACGCAGGTGGATCATCTGATTTTAATTTGCGGCCGCTATGAAGGGGTGGATGAACGGGTGCGGGAATATCTGGTCACCGATGAAATTTCGGTGGGGGATTATGTGTTGACCGGCGGTGAGCTACCGGCTCTTATTGTGCTCGATGCGGTTACCCGCCTGCTTCCTGAGGTGCTCGGGGCAGCCGGCGCGGCCGAGAGCGACAGCCACGCCACCGGGTTACTGGAAGGAGCCCACTACACGCGGCCGGAAACTTTTCGCGGGTGGAGCGTGCCCGAAGTCCTTAGATCCGGACACGCCGCCCACATCGACCGCTGGCGGCGAGAAAGCGCCCTGAGGCGCACCTGGCAGCGCCGGCCGGAACTGCTGCTAACGGCCGAGTTGGAGGAGGCGGACAAACGGTTTTTGGCTAGATTGGCCAGAGAAACATGAGCCGCGCATCCTCTCTTCTCTTATCTCTCTTCTCTCTTCTTCCCTCTTAATTTTGTCTGGCCCAGCGGCCGAGAGCTTGCGAGACCCCTTGCTGAATCGCTTCCTTATCGCTGGCGTGAGGCATTTGCGCTAAATATTGTTCAAGAAGTTGGGCTGCGTGCAGGTATCGTTTTTCCTGAAAAGCGATTAACCCTTCATCGCGAATGTGTTCCGGTACCGACGGTTGGGCAATGCGCAGCAGTCGAACAACAGCGCCGGCCTGAAACCATTTCTCATCACTGAGATAGCTGAGGCGTAAATTATTGAGCATTCGCGTGATCATCAATAGGGGCGGGGTTGGATCAAGCCATTGGGATAGAAATTGCCCCTGATAGCCGGTTGTTTGCGCAACCAGTCGCGTACAATCTTCTTGAGTGAGCCGCATACCGGCGTGGAATGGATCGAGCAGCAGCAGCTGTGAGCGTTTTTCACCCTGTACGGCCACGATGAAATGCCCCGGCAAACCGATCCCATAAACGGTTAATTCGAGTCGCTGAGCAACGGCCATATAGAGCAGGGAAAGTGAGATGGGAATACCTAACCGCCGATCGAGAAGCTCATTGAGGAAGCTGTTGCGCGGGTCGCTGTAATGGGCCGGATTTCCTTTAAATCCTTCCAGGGTGAAGAGAAAGTTGGCGATCATTTCCCCCTTTTCCAGGGGGGACATATCGGCCGTCAGGAGCTGCGCGGCCCCAGCAGCCAGATCATCAAGCTGTTTGATGTAAGCGTGGATGTCTAAATCCGGATAGCTAAGTATGCGGGCAAAAAGCAGTGCACAATACGAAAGATCAGGGGGAGTTTGAAATATCGCCTCCGCAAATTCTTGATACTGCTTAGATTTATTCATCTGAGAGTTCTCGAATCGATTTAGCCGGAATCCCCGCTATCAGTTGATTTGGGGGGAAATCTTTAGTGACGACCGCACCGGCCGCAATAATACACCCTTCCCGAATCGTCACGCCGGGCAAAATAATCGCCCCGCTGCCGACCCAGGTGCCGGAATGAATGCGAATCGGTTTGGGTCGCAAGTGAGAAGCACGTCGCCCTTTTGTGCCAATCTCATGATCACCGGTGATTAATTGAACCCGTGGACCAATATAAACATTGTCCCCTAAAATGACCGGCCCGCTGCAATCAATCAAACATTGTACGTTGATCAACCCCAGTGACCCGATTTTAAAGTTGCGAATAACCTGACGGCCGCCAAGAAAGGTTGGCAAGCCGATAAAAACCGTGCCCCGGCCGATTCGGAATCCTAAAAGCCGCATCAACAGGGTACGGATACGCACCCCAAACTCATGTGGAATAGGAGCTAAAAGAATTTTGAGCAGCAGCAGGCGATAGCTGATCGAAAAAAACTCGTTGGAGATTTTTTGAGATATTTTGTTGGTCATATGATTTGGAATTACCAAAGATGAAATTGTTTGCAATTCGCCAGCCTTAGGGAACCGTAAATGATAATAATGAAGAACCGGTTTTGAAAATGTAAAATGCTTGTAAAATTAATGTGATTTTTATTACATTGGTCATGAACCAATCGCCCATAAGCTCCTAAGCGAGATCAAGAGGAGCGGCCGCTGGGTCAGTAGTATAGGTAAGCTCCCCGTGACCTAGCCGGCTGCTTCGTCAATATTAAGTAGTTTACAAAAAGAATTGCTAAAAAAAGCCACGGATTAACACGAATTTTCACAGATTTCTTTCTGTAATCTGCGGACAAATTATTTTTGAAGAGTTTTTGTAAACCACTTAAAATTGAACTTGCTTTTGCTGTTTGATTCCTTGCTCTTTCGGGGTTGTTTTTGCAGGTGCGCCCGCAAACCCACGAGGCGCTCTTCACCGCGCATCAGGGCCGCAAAGTTGCTGCGCAGAGAAAAGGCCACAAGTAGGGCGGTGATAATGCCCCCGACAATGTACGCCGCTGTCCCGCTAATGGTGCCATTGATATAGAGCCAGATAAACGTGGCTGGAATAATCAATCCCATCGTCATGGAACCAACCGAAGCGTAACCCAGCAAAAAAATCATGGCGAACATCAAGGCAAAGGCCAGCGGAAACATCGGCCACCAAATTGCAGTAGCCCAACCGACGTTGGGGCCCGTTCCCGCACCCCCTTTAAACCCGATAAAAATTGACCAGTTGTGTCCAACAACGGCCAGAATACCGGCAGAAACTTCAAGCCAGGGAAGCATTTCCGGAGCAACCAGCCCTCCCAAAATCCAGCGTGCCGCCAGCAGCCCCATAACCCCTTTAACGACATCGCTCATGGCGGTTAAAAACCCCACCCCAAAACCGGCCGCCCGCATTGAATTGGTGCCCCCGGTCCGGCCGCTTCCAATTTGCTGGAGGTCTTGACCGGTAAATAATTTTACATAAATCTTGCCAAAAGGAATTGAGCCAAAAAAGTAGCCGATAATTGCTGCAAGAATCAAGGCCAAAATCGTCATAGAATGCTTCTCCTCAAAATTAACCGCCACCTAAGTAAATCAAATCACCTTTTATTGCCGCGAATTATACAGAGTGGCCCAGATGATTCGTAATAATTTATGGACATCTGCATCATAATCCTGTGATTTACTTATTAATTGGGGTGTTTATCCCTATTTTGATGGTCAGATGATAAATCGTGCACCTTCTACAACCCTATTTGGGGTGATAGGTTACACAATTTTATACGGGCATTCATGAATCTCTTGATCGTGAAAGATAAATCCCTTTGTTTCGACGTGTTTCGGCTGGGGTGAAGCTGGATTATTTAGCCCCACAACAAGATGGACGACCGGCCAATCAACGGCCGCCTGCCAATCCGCCGGCGATAGGTAAGGGGGATGGTCCGGATGTGAATGAAACACAGCGTAAAGCGTCAATTGGCGGGCCTCCATATCAAGCAGCGCTTCCAGCTGTTCTTTAGGATCCATATAAAATGAAGTTGGGCTGTGATGTTGGTTGGTAATTAAGTGAATTTCCGTAGCAATGTTGTTTTGACCGCTTAAAAAGCCGCATCCTTCCGCTGGATAGACCGCCCATAAATGATCAATCATCTGTTTATAGATGTTGGATGCAATCGTAAGCATAAACGCGGGCATTATATCATAATGAATCGGTTAATTTTGTTCGCGGTCATTTTAATCGGACGATAAAGGGAATAAATTGGTTTTGTGCATAGGGCACCGGGATTACCTTGACAGTTCACCCCAACCCCTCCAAACTTATCGCCTGATGATTTGGCTAAAGTTACTTTTGATTGTGGCCGGGGCTGCGGGCGTTTGGGGGGTCCTTTATTGGCTGCTGGTCATTACCGAAGGGGTTTATCTCGGCCGACGTCTGGTTGTCTGGCTGTATGATTTAACCGCCTTTGAGTATGACAAAATAAAGGAGTACAACCCGGCTGATGAGCAAATCCTGGTTGTCGAGCCGATTTTAGGGGAACTGCGGGGTGTAAACGCTCCCTTTTTACTCGACGTGGCCAGCGGCACCGGCCGGGTGCCCCAGTTTCTTTTGGCTGACGGCCGGTTTAACGGCCGCATCGTGGCCCTTGAGCCCAGCCAAAAAATGATGGCTTATGGCCTTGTCAATACGGCAAACCATGCCTCCCGGGTTGATTGGGTGCAGCAAACGGCCGTTCCTCTTCCATTCCCCAATCAATTATTTGACTGCGTTACCTGCCTCGAAGCGCTCGAATTTTTTCCGTCGCCGTCCATGGCTCTACAGGAAATGATTCGGGTTTTAAAACCCGGCGGCCCCTTGATTATCACGCGCCGCACCGGTTGGGAGGCGCGCACGTTCATCGGCCGCTCATATTCCAGGGCACAGCTGACCACTTTGCTCGGCGATCTGGGCATCGAAGCGGTCGCCATCATCAATTGGCAAAGCAACTACGATCTGGTTCTGGGAATCAGGGGGAATTAAGGGCTATTTCCTTTTTGCCACACGCTGAGTACAGTACCAATATCGCTTTTCCATTTACGCTCATTAATGGTTGCATAATGCCGCTCCCTTTAATTTGTGAGGGTTGCGTGGATTTATGGTGAAAGATGCGTGAGGTGTACGGACAGTTCACGCCCTTCGGTTTTATACTAGCGCCATTATTGAATTTCGCATCCTTCCAACATTTCCACCGGAAAAGCAATTATTTTTGGAGCAGTACCAATGAAAAGAAGAACCTGGATTGATTTTGGGCTTTTAGCTGCCCTGATTTTACTGGCCGCGCTGGTTGTTTCTAGACCACAACTATTGGCTACTTCAGAAGCGGCCGCGAGCGCCTTTAACAGCGGCGGGATGGAAACAGTTGTTTATCACAATCTGACGCTGCAGTCAGATGGGTGGACCTATATTTCCGACCCCATTGACGCCCCAATCTCCTTTAATGCCGTGGTTCCAGAATGGCGAACGGCCGTTGTGAACGAAGAAATCTCCTTCGAAATGCGCACCGGAAAAAATGGCGTTTGGGAAGCCTGGACCCCGGTCTTGCACAGCCACGATTTGCTGCAGGAAGGTGATGTACACGATATTGGCGATATGCTCGTGGTTCCGGCCGTTGACCGCACGCACAATCAGGTGCAGCTGCGCGCCTACACGTCGTTGGCGCTTGCTGAACTGCGTTTAACTTATATCGACACCTCTGAAGGACCAACGGTTGAAGAAATGGTTGCCACACAGGCTCTGCTCGACGCGCAGCAGGGATACGACACGCAAGCCACCAGCGCCAATCCCAAACCGACCGTGATTAGCCGCGAGGTTTGGTGCACCGATTCCGGCTGTGCATGCCCCCCAGGGGGATGTGGAAACAGCTGTTTGGACAGCGATCCGCTTGTTTATCAATCGGTTTCGCATCTGGTTGTGCATCACACTGTTTCATCTAACAGCAGTGCTGATTGGGCGGCCGTGATGCGGGCGATCTGGCGTTTCCACGCCCTGAGCGGCGGCCGCTGCTGGGGAGATATCGGCTACAACTACCTGATTGACATGAATGGGGTTATTTATGAAGGGCATCGCGGTGGTGATGACGTGGTGGGAACCCATGCGGCCGGGGCCAATAAAGGCAGTATGGGGGTTTCTCTCATTGGGACCTTTACCTGGCCGGAAGAGTATTCCGTAGGCATCGCCCCACCGCAGTCGATGCGCAATTCACTGGTTGATCTGTTGGCCTGGAAGGCGGATCAGAAAAATATCGACGTGTATGGGGCCGGATATTTACCGGAACTGTATGGCGGCCGAACCAGATTGATGGGGCATCGCGATGTCTACGGCACAACCACCTGCCCCGGTGGACAGGCGCACGCCATGCTGCCGGAAATTCGCGATCAGGTTGCCCAGCGCTTAAGCTGGCTCGATACAAGCTGGTATTACATCGATGAATTGGACAGCCGGGTCACGCGCAGCAACAGCAACTGGCGCACCCCTACCTATCAATGTGGCTACAACGCACACTCCACCTATACCTGGTCAACTTCCGACCAAAACGCCTCTCCTTACTGGCATGAATATCGCTTTGATGTGCCCTCCAATGGGGTTTATGAACTGCAGGTTTTTGTTCCTTATTGTAATACCGGCCAAGACGAAACAAACAGCGCCAACTATACCGTTTATCACGCCAACGGTTCAGACACCTTCACGGTCAACCAGGAAGCCCGAGTTGGATTGTGGACCTCTTTAGGCCAATTTGAACTGAGCGTTAACAGCAATCATCGCCTCTATTTAGATGACATTACCAATGATGATGGTAACGGGGTGTGGTTTGACGATATTCGGCTGCGGCCGGTGACGGTAACCACCGGGAATATTACCCTGGTAGCCCCAGGCAACAGCACAAACAGCAATAATCGAGAAGTTACCTTCACCTGGGAAACCGAAGCGGTCTCCAACAGCACCGGTTTGCGTTTTGAAGCCGCCACCGACCAGGGAATGAATAACATCGTTTATTCACAAACGCTAGACGGCGGGACCACTTCTTTGACGCATACTTTTGGTGAAGATTATCAGGCCCTTTACTGGCGCGTAATTGTCACGGGAAACCCGGAAATTTACTCTCCCGTTCGCCAAATATTGATCGATGCCACAGCGCCTACAATTGGGGCTTCAAGCGTTTATGAGATGCCCGGCGGTTACTATCTGATCGATAATGCCGACATTTCAGATGCCCTGAGCGGTATCGACACCATTGAATTAAATTACCGCGAAGTGGGGAACAGCGTCTGGATTTCTGCCGGAACAAATGGAAATTCAACCGCTTTTGCCTTCAACGCACCCAATCCGAGCAAGTCATATGAATTTCGCTACATCGCTACCGATCAAGTTGGCAATACAGCAACCAGTGCGGTCGATGCCACAACAGATCAAGCGATTGCCCTGCAAGCCGCTGCTTTTGCGGCGGTGGTTTTTCGATAGCTAATTGGGTGATAGGTGATGGGTGATAGGTGATGGGTGATAGGTGATGGGTGATAGGTGATGGAGGGGTTGACATAAAGTGAAGTGTGATTTATCCTGGCCAACACCCAACACCCAACACCCAACACCCAACACCCAACACCCAACACCCAACACCCAACACCCAACACCCAACACCCAACACCCAACACCCAACACCCAACACCCAACACCCA
>JASJCR010000050.1 GCA_030065875.1 Ardenticatenaceae bacterium
CATTAATGCTATACTCTAATTGCTTATGCAAAGAATTCACTTTGTTTAAAATCCTCCGTTAGCTGGGGTCAAGAAATGTGGCGAGATCATCCTCCCTCACAACAATTAGAGACAGCTGACGTAACGCAATTGGAGCAGTACCTCAATCTGCTATACACCCCTGCCAGTAGACTCGACACAAAAACAATTCAGACGATTGAACATGGACTGCTTATAATTTATCGAAGGGCAAGGCGTACGATCAATAATTCAACGATTGTCCAACATCTGGCCAATGCATATGATCGTGCATCAACTGCTGCAAGCAATTCAAAAAACAAGAACCGATCCATTGAAGTTGCTCAGGATCTTCGAAAAGCGGCAGAATCAATTGAAGACGCATTGGATGAAAATAGATTTAGTTAATCTTCATGCTTGAAAAAAATCAAATTGCCGTTAAAATTGTAATAGATCATTAGTTCTGTTTTGCAGGTTTTTATGCATAATAATCATTCAACTTGGGGTGAATCAGAAGACAATCAAATCAAGACCATTGGTGATAATTTATTTGTCTTGCTTAAGGTTGTTGATTCGATGTGTACAGAAATAAGCTCTGACAAAATAACTAGTATCGCAACATCAAAATATTTGAGGGATGAAATTTACTGGGTGCAACTTGAATTCAGCTCGATCTGCAAATCACTTACTTCTTTATTGAATGTTTATCCCGATCACCCCCAAGCCCTCAATCTAAGTCACAAAATTGATGAGATAGAAAAACAAATCAGAAAAGTCCGTAGATCTGTGTTAGGCATTATTGCTGCAAAAAGGAGAAATCCAACTGATTTGGATGATCAAGTAGATTATCTAGATTCGCTCTCTGGCACATTGATGTTCTATTTATCCGATTTCCACAATATTCTCCGATTTTTGGGGGGCAGGCCTGTTTCAGGGTTAATCTGAGTTCAATCTGAAAATGAGTTACTGTTGCTATCCTCAACCAATCAAGTCAGTGTTATCGAGCGGCTTGATTAGTACATATTGTTGTTTAGCAAATAGGTATTTCAAGAACTATATGCCAAATTTCACTACTAAAATGCGAATTTTGCAGCAATTTGAAATAAACAAAAAGACCATATAAAAATACATGGTCTTCTAATAACAGAAAGTCTAATTTTGAACGATAGGAATCTACAATAAACGATTTAGCCAGTTTGTTGTCGGGAATCAAAAAAAGCAATTTTGAAAAACGATCCCAATTATCTACGACCTAAGATTTGTATTTCGCTTATCGCAAGTCGACTAGTCTTTGAACCAGTAAAGATATCATTGATAATTATTGTTACCTCGTTAGTCATTACAGGGGCCAAATCAGCATCTTCCCATCCATCTAAACCACGAAAGCTTGCGGATTGGATAGATCCATCTTGAAATTCAATAATTATATCTTTTGGTTGTGACCAACCATCCCCTTCATGAATTCTAATTTTTTCTACAATTCGCGGCTCGGAAAACAATAATGTAATTGATGTTTCTCCTGGAACAAATGGTGGTGCCCAATAGCTTCCGCCAACGTCTCCATCACGAACAACATCAGGTCCATTGTGGCCAATGTGTGAAGCTTGTAAACCATCAATTGGAAGAATAATCGGCTCTGGAGTAATTGTGGGAGTCGAGGTGTTTGAGGGAGTCAATGTAGGTTCTGGTGTGGGATTAATTGTTGGAGTTGACGTATTTGAAGGTGACGGAGAAGGCGTGGATGTGCTAGTTGGTAGGGTTATGTCAGCAGATGTAGGAATCTCTGTCAAAGTTTCTACCTCGTTTACATCAGCCAATGAATCTTCTTCATTAACAATACCGCAAGGTGTATCAATTTTTTCTTTTTGAACAAGGTTCAATGAAGTTAATAAGCGAAAGGGTATTTCACTAATCTCATTTCCATCACTTGCTTGAACTTGAACTTTACCGATATCCCATAATTCTTCCCAATATAATGTTGTTTCAGAAATGCTCTCTTTGGGTGTCTCAATAATTAACTCGACACCTACCGTTTCAGCAACTCCGATTTGAACACCAAAATGAGCTTCAATAGCTGCTTGAATTTCTGCTTCTGCAACTACTATATCACCACCAACCATTCCACCTAATGATTCAGTGATATCGGCGTCTAGAACAATTTCAAAAGTTTTCATTCTACTAAAGACTTTTGTTGAATTCGCCTGAGACCCACAATTATTACTGACCTCAATAATGTTGTTTCCAGTTACGATTGGTTGTTTGGAACCTTCTTCGGATATAATGTAACTAAAATCAGAATCTCCTAGGGCTGAAGCCTGCTGAGCCGAAATAGTATCTGACGGATTATTATCACTACCACCGCAACCTATCAGAAGGGCAAATAATAGAATCCCAGAAATTAAAGTTAAGTGCCGCATATTCCCTCGATTCAAATAGTCTACTAACTCATAAACTAACGTAGAGACAAAACAACTTGTTGTGTGGTTTCTCAACACTACAACACACAATTGAATTAAAGTACGTCATTGATTTATAAACAAAAAAGACCACTTGATACAGTGGTCTTTTTGTCGGGGTGGCCGGATTCGAACCGACGACCTCACCGACCCGAACGGTGCACTCTACCAAGCTGAGCTACACCCCGAAGGAATGAGAATTATAGCGATCTAGAGGAAAAAAACAAGAGTGAAAAGACGAGAGACCAGAGACTAGAGACCAGAGAAATGCCCTCCTGTCTCTTATCTCGCGTCTCTGGTCTTCTCTACTGGGACCATTAGCCGGTTGAGAAACCGATTTTTATATGATAACATTTCGCCACGATACATCATGTGTTAATAAGTAAATTTGCAATATGAATGAGAGAGAACGAACACGTGCCAAAATTTTAGGGGTATTAATTCGGGATGCGCGGCTTTATGCGGCTCGCTCAGAAGCGGACTGTGCCCAAGCACTCAATATTGAACTCGATCAATTCTCGCAGTACGAGCAGGGGGAAGGTCAGATTTCTCTCCCGGAACTGGAAGCGCTGGCGGTTTATTTGGGCGTTTCACTTTCTCATTTTATGGGCAATAAAACCTTCTCGAATTATCCGTTAACCCGCTACGGCGATTTTATCATCGACCGGGCTGAAAAAATTCGCGAAGAAGTAATCGCCATGCGATCAACGGCCGGTCGCTCAATTGCTGAACTGGCAACCGCTACCGGTATTGATGCCGAAAAGTTAACCGGTTTTGAAGCGGGCTCACTCGTTCCTTCATATTTTCAGCTGGAAAGAATTGCCCAGGCTTTAAATGGATCGGTTTCAGATTTTAACGACCCGGATCATCCGCTGCTGACCGAACACGAACAAACGCAAAAACAGCGTGATCGTTTTGAACAAATGCCGGACGAAATGAAGGCGTTTGTCACGGAACCGATTAACGAAAGCTATCTCGAAATTGCTCTTCGATTGAGCAAAATGGACGTTAATTCACTGCGGACCGTTGCTGAAAATATTCTCAATATTACTTTTTAAAGAATGGCCGCTTTTGGTCCACCAAATTAATTTGTGCTAGGGGATGGAGTACCTGAGTTCTGCGACTCGGGTTTTATTGGATTAGTTATTCAAGATCAACATAATTATGTCAGAAGAGCTTAAACAAGAAGGATTACACCTTTTTAAACAGGGCAATTACACTGAATCTCTCAAGGTGTTTGCCGATGCCCGCCGGAGTTTTAACCTGCGCGGTGACATCGTCAGCGAAGGGGAGATGTTAAATAACCTCGGAGTTGTTAATCGCTATTTGCGCCGTTACGACGCCTCACACGAATCGTTTGATGAAGCGCTGCAAATCTTTCAGCAAATTGGTGACCGCCATCGCGAAGGACAAGTATATGGCAACCTGGGTGATTTGCTTGAAGCTGAGGGAAAGAAAGAGCAGTCAGCTGGCTATTATCTCGAAGCAATTGATATATTTGAGAAAGCAAACGACTTTGATAAGCTGGCCCAAACGATTCGCGTCTATGGGATGATGCGCCTGAAACAAGGGCGAATTATGGAGTGGATTCAGCTGTACACAAGAGGACTTCGAGCTAAGCCAAAACCCAATTTAATCGATCGACTGCTGCTTCTGGTTTTTTCAGCCTGGGCACGGCGCGGTGAGATGCAAATCAACGCTTAATGCGCCGTTTGCCTTATCTTTTAATTGCCCTGGGAGGGGGCCTGCTGCTGCTGGGTTTTGGTTTTTACCGGCAGAACTTGAGCCGTATTGACATCTCTCCAACTCAACCAGCACCTCCCAAAGTGGCTGCGCAGGTCACCATCCAGCTACCCTTACCTACGGCCGATCCGGCAACAGCTTCACCAACCGAAACCCCACCGCCTCCAGCCACGAGAACGCCGCAGCCAACCCGGGCAACCCCGACGATAACCGCGGTTCCCGCGATTCCCTTCGAAGAACGGTTTGGGGTGACCGTGGCAAACGGATATTTGCGTGAGGCTGAAGCGGCCGGTCTGCGTTATGGGAGTGTTCTGAATTGGCAAATAAGCACCGCTCCTCGACCAAACTACTGGCAAATGTTGCGGCTTTCTGAAGCAGGGGTTCAACAAAATTGGCAAGAAATCGAGCAGGCGATTGCCGCCAACCCAGGTGCATTTTGGGTGATCGGGAATGAGCCGGATGTAACCGTTCAAGACAATGTAACCCCCGAACGATATGCTGAAATTTATCACGAAGCGTATACGTTTATCAAAACCCGTGACCCACAGGCGCAAATCGTAATCGGAGGAGTCACCCAACCTTCACCCCTGCGGCAAATTTATCTTGAGCGGATTCTGGTGCATTATCAAGAGCTGTATGGTGAACCTATGCCGGTTGACGTGTGGAACGTGCATGCTTTTATCCTAAACGAAGAGCGCAATGGTTGGGGGGCAGGTATTCCTCCAGGGATTAACGTCGACGAGGGAGAGCGTCTTGATTTACAGGAACACGACGATATGGAGCGATTTACCCGCCAGATCGTTGAATTTCGGCGCTGGATGGTTGAATGGGGTTACCAGGACCGGCCGCTGGTGATCAGCGAGTACGGCATTTTAATGCCGCCAGATTACGGTTTTGACGCCCAGCGCACCGCCCTTTTCTTGCAAAATACGCTTGAATTTTTTGTGACCGCGCAAGATGAAACTATCGGTTTTCCCCAAGATGATTTTCGCCTGGTGCAGTGGTGGTTTTGGTACACGGTGTATGATACACCGGAGTGGTTCCCGGCCGGCAATCTATATGATCCCGATCTGGATGAACTGACACCGGCCGGAGAAGCCTACGCCGACTATCTTCGGTAATAAAAAAACCCGGCCAAAGCCGGGTCAGAAAACGCTAAATCGATCTGTTTGTCGACTAAATTTATCAGTGAGAAGGAAACAGATCTTTTGAAACAACGATGGCTGTCGTGGTCACAATCATCAGCCCAATCGACAGCAAAAAGAAAAGGGGGAGGTCAAAATCATTGGCCGACAGGGGTGCTTCGGTCATGCTGCTTGTCAAGGCGATTTTGACGCTTTTTACCGACACCATTTCCTGCACGTTGCTGGAAAACACGCCGGTTGCCGTCATGCTTGACTCATTTCCAGTGGCCCAAACAGCGGTTAACCCCATCAATAACGAAAGAGCTAAAGCCCCAATAAAACCGATTCCCAAGCGATACTTCATTTGTGATTCTCCTGATCGATATCACCCTATAGGTGATGTGGCTTTGATGCTTTACACATACACAGGCCCACACCATCAAGTATGCTGACTTCCGGCTGAAACCAAATAGCATTTTAGTACCCCCAAAAGCAAAAAACACACCTTACCACAGAGGCAAGATGTGCGATTAGTACAAATTTCTTATGCCTGGAGAAGAAATTAGTAGTTTGGTTTATTGTGTCGAGAGTGTTGGAAAGACGAATTAATAATCAATGGTCAATAACCATTAATCAATAACCAAGTCTATCCCACCGTTGGGCGGCATTTAAACCAATCACCGGAGCCAGCCAGCCACAGGGGATAATGATCAAAACCAGCCAGCCCAAAAGGCCGTGCCGCATATAAATGTCGGGATGAGCCAGCGGGTTAAAAAACAGCATGTCCAGCCCAACCTGTTGGGCGGTGTGATTTGCCAACGTGTAGGCGATAAAAACTATTAAACCGCTTACCGCACCCATGGTGGCGAATTGACGAATATTTCGCAGACGGGTTGCCCCGATGGCAATCATCATAAAAATCGACCAAAAAATCATATAACCTAACATCATTCACCTCCATAAGATTAGTACTGTGAGGTTATAACGTCAGGGGGGCGGGATTGGTTCCCGAAAAAAATGAAAATAATTTTTTTGGTGCTCCGTCCGATCTCTGACCGTGCCGGCTGGTGGCTCGGTGAGGACGTCGGCTACACCTTCTCGCCTCTATCACTCTCGGAAAACCTGTCATTCTGAGCCCTTCGACTTCGCTCAGGACAGGCTTCGCGAAGAACCCCGTCAACTTACAGAAAGGTGAAGGTGGCCAAAAATGGGCTTTCCCCTCTTCAAATCAACGATTATAAAATGAATTCTGAGGAGATTCTTCACTCCGCTGCGCTCCGTTCTGAATGACCGGTGTGTCGCAACGAGCGGATCACATCAGCTTTGGAAGCTATGATCCTCTTAACTTTTATTATTCGGCTGTCTAGTAAGGTTTCTTAGAGGGGCTTGAACTGCTCAAATGTCTCCTGGCAGTCGTTGCACTGCCAGATCGCCCGACAGAGTGTCGACCCAAAGCTGTTCTTCAACGTGGTTTTTGCCGAGTCGCAGCGCGGGCAGGTCACCACGTCAAAAAAGGTGACGAGTAGATTGCCGCCGTGGCGTGCAGGGGGCTGCAGACCAAATGCTTTGAGCTGAGCACGGCCGTGATCGGTAATCCAGTCGCTCGTCCAGGGAGGATTGAGCACTTTATCTACGGTGACTTCAGAATACCCCAGCTGCAAAATTCGCTCCCGAATCAGCGTTTCCATTTCCACCAGGGCCGGGCAGCCGGAGAACGTGGGGGTCATCGTGACGACGACATGATCCCCATCCTGTTTGACGGCCCGAATAATGCCCATATCAACCAGGGAAACTACCGGTATTTCCGGATCCATCACCTCAGTGAGGGCGTTCCAAATATCCTGATCACTCATGCGTGCTAACTACCATTCTCCATCGGGTTCCCAGCGGGCAACGAGCTGCATATCGGCCAGCAGGGTGGCCATATGCTCGGTATGGAAACCACGAGCGGCGGTATTGGCGATTTCGGCCGGAAACGTCAGCCCGGCGGCGGTCAAATGCGGCCGGACAATGGCCACCCACTGATCCTGAAGGATAGCCAGGTCGGGAAAAATACCTTCATGCACCAGCAGATGATCATCGGGTAGGGGAACAAACAACTGCCCGGCGGCCGGCCACAGAATATCCAAAGCGTCCTGCATGCGCCGGTTTGACTCATCGGTCCCCAACCCCAATCGCTCAACCCACAGATGAGTGTGGCGCAAATGATACATTTCTTCGCCGCGAAATTTAGCGGCCGCATCAGCCAGCGGTTGATAGGTTGAGGCCAACAATGCCTCGATTAAGATATGCTCATAGGCATCAAACAGATATTGTCGCAGCATGGTAAAGGCCCAATCCCCCTTGGGCAGCTCGACCATCTGCACGTTTAAAAAATCTTCCGCATCGCGGAAAAAGGCCATCTCATCGGGTGAGCGGCCGCTAAACGGTTCGAGAAGCCCCAGCCATACGGTGGCGTGTCCCAACTCATCCTGAGCGATATTGGCCAGGGCGATATCTTCTTCGAGGATCGGAGCATGACCGGTCCATTCACTGTTGCGCTGGGCTAAAATCAGCTCATCATCAGCCAGGGCGGTCAGGCGGCTGGTCAATGCTCCTGTCACTGCTTCATTCATCTTTCGCTCCCGAGCGACGGCGCCCCTGAGGACGGGCGCTGACAAAGCCGTAAGCCGACTGGTGCTTGTATGTTTTTGTTTTGGCCGGGTCAAACCAGGCGGCAGCCATTTCGCGGTCTTCGCCACTGCTGATGATTTGATCGGCCGGGATGATCCACCACGCCAGCGCTGGCGGGTCGGGAAATTGTGCGATGGCTGCCTGTAAGGCGTGAGCGGGTGAAGGGGCTTCAACTTGCCCGATGTGATCCATAAAGGTCATCGAGCGGCGATGAGTGGCCTTGCGGAAAATTTGGTATGTCTGCTGCACGGATTGATCAACATCCGGCAGCGGATTTCCTTGCTCTAGCTGCTCGGCCGTGCGGGAGAAGATGACGGCCGCGGGGGCCACCCACAAACTGACCGCCTGCGGCCGGCGAACAAACACGTTGCGAGCGTTGAGCAAGGCGTGATCGGCATCGGCTGCATGAACCGAACCCACCGCCTGATATGGTTTTTTGGCGGTGTCTTTTTTAAAAACTTCCCAGCGAGGCCATTGCGTGTCCATGGGTAAAAGTCCTGAGTCCTGAGTGCTAAGTCCTGAGTGCTAGGTGCTGAGTGCTTTTTGAGCGTAGCCGTTTAACGCTTCTCTCACCCACGCCCCATCTTCATGGGCCTGTCGCCGAGCGCCGAGCCGTTCGGCGTTGCAGGGGCCGTTGCCCCGCACCACCTGCCAAAATTCATCCCAGTCAATGGGGCCGTGAATCCACTGACCGCTCTCCTCATCAAAATGAAGCTCCGGATCGGGGATCGTCAACCCGGCCGCCAGCAGTTCCGGTGCGGTTTCGGCGATAAATTCCTGCCGCACCTCGTCATTGGTTTTTGTCTTGATCCCCCAGCGCACCAGCTGTGGGGTATTGGGCGAATCAGCATCGTGCGGACCCAGCATCATTAAGGAAGGCCACCAGTAGCGGTTGAGGGCGTCCTGCACCATCTCGCGCTGCTTCGGGGTGCCGTGAGCATATAGGAGCACCATCTCCTTGCCCTGTTTGTGATGAAAGGTTTCTTCGGCACAAATGCGCACCATCGCCCGGGAGTACGGGCCGTATGAACATTGAGCCAGCATCGTTTGATTGCGGATCGCTGCCCCATCAACCAGCCAGCCGATCATGCCCACATCGGCCCAGGTATCAGATGGGTAGTTAAAAATACTCGAGTATTTGGCTTTGCCGGTCAGGAAGGCGTCCATCATTTCTTCTCGGGTGGCCCCAAGGGTCTCGGCCGCGTGATAAAGGTATTGCCCATGACCGGCTTCATCCTGAACCTTGGCGATTAAGATCATTTTGCGGCGCAGGCTGGGAGCGTGGGGGATCCATTTTCCTTCCGGCAGCATCCCGATGTACTCGCTGTGAGCGTGCTGCGATATCATGCGAATCAATTGCTTGCGATACGCTTCCGGCATCCAGTCGCCCGCCTCAATTTTTTCGCCGCGGGCAATCCGGGCTTCAAATTCAGCTGTCTGCTTTTCATCGTTCATTGTCATTTCATTTATTTTGGTCATGATCATGTGCCTTCGCCGTTTAATTATAAACCATTAGCCCCTCAAATTGGTCAAAAAAGGAATTTGTTTTGGCAAACCGGTCACAAGCTTGCCGCAGAATGAGTTGTTTCTAGCGTATCATTTTGGCGTGTCATGCCGAAGTAAGAAATTTTTCCTAATTATTGACATTTAGTGTTAATATTATACAATTTTCTATATATTGGTCTAAAAGTTTTCCAGTTTGTGGGCAAATCATCAATTTTGGTGACATTCTTAACCTCATCACGGACAATAGGGTTGGTAAACATCTAGCAAACAATCCATCCCAAAAAGGAATGCCACTGTATGGAACTCGATGCAAAAGATTGCATCCTCCTGGATGCCCTTCAGGAAAACGCTCGGTTAACAATTAGTGAACTGGCGGAACAGGTTAACTTGTCGGTTTCAGGGGTGCAGAAGCGGCTGCGCAAGCTTGAAGAGAGCGGCGTAATCGTTCAGTATGTCACCATCTTAAATCGAAGCCAGCTGGGTTTAAGCTTGCTTTGTTTTGTGGAAGTTAGTTTGGCAACCCATATCCGTCAGGATGTCGTCGACTTTGACGCGGCGATTCAAAATTTTTCCGAAGTGCTTGAATGTCATCGCCTGACCGGCGGGGCGGATTACCTGCTCAAGATCATCGTGCGCGATCGGGAGCATCTAGACAGCTTCTTAATGGATGTCCTGATGCCGCTCCCGGCTGTAGATAAGCTTAAAACCAGCGTCGCTCTGCGCGAAATAAAAGAGACCACGGCGGTGCCCATCATCGCCGCAATCGCCAAATAAGCAGCGTTGAAAAATCGCCACAAAATTCCAGACTCTTGAGCGTTTGTTGAAAGGCTTATCGCACGTCAAATTTTGACGAGTAGTTGGAGAACAATCAAATGGCGATTTTTACCGATCCAATTGATTTTGATGAATGGTCTGAAGCCGACGATAACGGCGGCTTTGACTGGGAGCACATCGCCTATCTGGCGCTTGTTTCGCGCAAGATGGATGAATTGGAAGAAAAAGAGGGATTTGTAAAATATCAATTTTCGGCGCGGGGGCATGAATTGGGGCAGCTTCTGCTCAGTCAAAAGCTCACATTTCCTTTTGACGGGGCTTCTGTTTACTATCGTTCTCGGCCGTTTGCCCTTGGTTCCGGCTTAACCATCACCGAGGGATTTGAGGCGGGGATGGCCAAGGCGGGTGGTATTTCCGACGGCCGTGATGTGGGAGTTGTCTTTAATCTACCCCGCCGCACCGGAGCAACCATCATCCCGATGGCTGGTGACGTCGGTTCCCAATATACCCCGGCTGTGGGATGGGCTCAGGCGATTCGGTACCGTGCAGAAGCGTTGGGTGAAGAGGCCATTGACGGCAGCATTGCCGTTGTCCTCGGGGGGGATGGGTCGGTGGCAACCAATGGCTTCTGGTCCGCCCTGACGATGGCCACCACCCTCAAGCTGCCGGTTCTTTTTGTGATTGAAGACAATGGGTTTGCCATTTCTGTGCGCAGCGACCTCCAAACCCCCGGCCAAAATATTGCCGCCAACCTGGCCTCATTCAAAAATCTGCAAATTTGGGATGGGGATGGCGGTAATCCGCCGGAAACGGCCGCTCTGGTAGATCAGGCGGTTGAGTTTGTGCGCAGCGGCCGCGGCCCAGGTTTGCTGCGACTACGGGTGCAGCGCATGGCCGGGCATGCCGGTCACGACAATCAGGCATACAAAACGGAGGAAGAACGCGCAGCTGATCGCGCCCGGGACCCCTTACCGGCTCTGGAACGATATGTGGTGCCTGATTTGATGAGTCAGGTGGAATGGGACGCTCTGTCCGCAAAAGCTGAGCTCGCGGTTTTCAAGGCGCGTGATGAGGCCCTGGCCAAGGCTGAGCCGAACGTCACACATATTACCCATCAAGTGTGGCACGATCCGTCCGATCCGGCCCTTGTTGGCGGGTTAGAGGCGGAAGACCTCGAACTCCCGGCCGGGACAAATCAGCCGCACGGCGCTCACTCGGCCCGGATCAACATGCTTGATGCGATCCGGCAAACGCTCGACTCAGAAATGATGCTCAACGATCGGGTGCTGCTGTTTGGTGAAGATGTGGGTCACAAAGGCGGTGTCCATGCCGCGACACTTGGTTTGCAAACCAAACACGGCTCAGATCGCGTTTTTGATACCAGCCTTTCAGAAGAAGGGATTATCGGCCGGGCGGTCGGCATGGCTCTGGCCGGTCTTAAACCGGTACCTGAAATCCAATTTCGCAAATACGCCGATCCCGCGGCGGAACAGCTCAACAACTGCGGGACGCTGCGCTGGCGGACGGCCAATCGCTTTGCCGCTCCGATTGTGGTGCGCATCCCGGGTGGATATCGCAAAATCGGTGATCCGTGGCACAGCGTAACCAGCGAGGTCACCTTTGCCCATGCCCCCGGATGGCAGGTTGTTGTCCCCTCTAATGCAGAAGACGCCGTTGGTTTGCTGCGAACCGCTCTGCGCGGTCACGATCCGGTGATTTTCTTTGAGCATCGGGCGATGCTGGATGCTGCCTGGGCTCGCCGGCCGTATCCGGGCGACGATTTTACGATCCCCTTTGGGAAAGGGAAGCGGGTCCAAACCGGTGACTCTCTTACGATTGTCACCTGGGGAGCGATGGTCGAACTTTGCGAGCAAGCTTCCGAAGCATATCCGGGCGAGATCGAAATTATCGACTTGCGCACGCTGGTGCCTTGGGACAAGGATTTGGTGCTCGAATCGATTCACAAAACCGGCAAATGTCTGATCGTTCATGAAGATATCGGCCGCGGCGGGTTTGGCGCCGAAATTGCGGCCGTCATCACCGAAGAGGCGTTTATGGCCCTGGATGGGCCGGTGATGCGCGTCACGGCGCCCGCGGTGCCGGTGCCTTACAGCCCCACGCTGATGACCGGGGTCGTGCCCACCGTGGCAGGCATTCAGAGCAAAGTAAAAGAGCTGCTTGAATTTTAGAGGGCTCCTGCTCTGTCGATCAATTTTATAAACAAAGGTGGAGGCGAGAAACCTATTCTCGCCTTTTTTCCCGCATCTCCACGACATTGTTGGCCCACTTTTTAGTCAGCATGATGCCCCAAATGTGTGACCCACGTCCCAGATAATAGGCCCCATGTGATCCCCGCGCCCCTTCTACGGGTACCCCCATATCCTATAGAGACGTGATATAGCGGCGTACTGTGCGAACATCCACTTCCAAACGGCACGCGATCTCTGCCCCGGACATTTGCTGGTGAGTTTGCAGAAGTGCCAGAACAGCCAATAGGCGTGTAGTCGGTGAATACATCAACGCTCCTTTTTGTTCATTCGCCCCCGATGGTCCATAATGGCCATCTTAACCGTCTTTCGCGGCAATTTGCTGATCTGCTATGCACCACGTAGATTGCGACTAACGGCCGTTTCAGCAGAGTCAGATGCTCTATTACATTGTTGCTCGTGTCGGACTCTAAACTCAAACGGGAACAAGGGCAAAGCGACCGTAAGCGACAAACGCTGCCAGCAGCAGAATAATGATATTGGTCATAATTGACTGTGCGCCATCTCCTCTTTGTATATGTAACAACGCCGCACCGATCATCGTCAACACCAGCCCAACAGCCGCCAACGGGGTTAAGATAGGCAAAATGCCCGTCAACTGGGGCAATATCAGACCGATTCCAGCCAGCACTTCCAACACACCGATTGTGGTGACTTGCCCTTCTGAGAGCGAATCTACCCACGCCATGCGCTCGCCACCCGATTCTTTAATCTGCTCTTTTGAGCGTGTCGCTTTCATCAAACCAGCCATCAAAAACATGACCGCCAATAAAGCCTGTAAAATCCAAAGTACGATATCCATAATGTTCTCCTATTTATTTGGCATCGAGGCCACGAATACCAGCCAGTAATGCCTCCTAATCTTGTGCGGTCATGCCATGTTTAACGGTGACCACTTTCTCATTTGCAAATCACGCTATAAATTCATCAATCCAAGCACAGACTGAACGACAAAGGTGCCAACCAAGAGAACAGTCGTTGCCAGTGGTAAATACCAACTCGCCGATATTTTTACATCTTGGAGTGCGCTTCTTGTACGGTAGCTGCCTATGCCCCCCAGTATCACTGTGCCAAAATGCGCAATATCCTGATATGGATATGCTGCACTGGGTGGCGGAGCCACAAATATGCCGATCAAACCATTCCACAGAACTGCCCACGCGATGATCATGATCAAGGCACTGAGGATCGCGGACTTATTACCTTGGAAGCCTAGGACAATGATGACAACCCACCAACCATAGACCAAGCTTGTGACGAAAAGATTGCTGGCTTGGAGGAACGTCATTTCCGGCGAGGTTTCACCATATAGTCCGATATGGAAGTCAATAATTACATGAGCCAGACTCAACGTTAACGCTGCAGCAGTCCAGTATACCCAGCTACTTGGATTCGAATCTTTTTCTGCCATGGTCTTGTTTCCTCTTTGGGCTGTGTTTAACATTCTTGCTAGGAACTACCACTTGCGGAAGAATGTAGTGTGGTGGCCGGATTGAAATCGCTATCATTGGTCTGTGGGAGCCTTCAGTTGCTCAAGAATGGCCGCCCGGTCGATAAAAGGCCACCGCTCTGCCAATTGCCCCGCGTCTACGCGCCAGAATACCGCTCCAGTAAACTCGATTATCCGGCCGGTAGGGGGTACGCCCATGAAGGTTGCAGAATGCGTGCCACGCCAAGTTGCCCGAACGGCGACGATATCTTCCTCTGCAACCAAATGGTGCAGGTTCACACGCAGGTCGGGGAACGAGGTCTTCAACTGTGCTAGCCATTTTTTCGCTGGATTTGGGCCGGGCGGTGTACCAGGCGGCATACCATGGTCAATAAAGCTAGCGTTTAGTTGGCTATCGAGTATCAAGAGATTCTGATCGTTGATTGCTGAATCATAATGCTCTTCGACAAGCCTTTTCATCTCTTCTTTGGTCATGACTTACCTACCTTTGCGTCTAAAAGTTAGCTGCTAAACGAATCTGTGCATGTTGGACATTAGCTTTGGATTTTGGACAGAGTTGCGATTCTATTGCCTTTGCGGCAATGAGCAGCGTGCGCCGAGATTCAACATTCTTTCTTTATTCACTAACCATAACGCCTGATGTATGATATAATAAGGTTGCCTGACAATAATAGTAAGGTTACCTGTCCATTTTGTCAAGAAATTTACTTAGAGAGTGTGAAGATGACCCGTTCTAGCGAGCAAATCGAAGCAGCCCGACAAGACAGTTTAGGCCGTCTTTTGCTTAACGCACATCGGGCGCACATGTCCGTTTTCCTGGAGAAAATACGTCAACAGGGTGCTGACGACCGCATAAACGCGTCGCTCACAAACATCATGACTCATATTCCTGCAGAGGGGATTCGTCTAGCTGACATTGCCAAGGCAAGTAATATGACCAGGCAATCCGTATCACAGTTTGTTAGCGAATTGGAGACAATAGGCTATGTCAAGCGAATTCCAGATCCATCTGATGGCCGGGCGACATTAGTACGGTTTTCGCACAAAGGATGGGACATCATGCAGCGCGCATTGCAGGTCAAGCATGAAATTGAAAGTGAAGTTGCCAAAAAACTGACTCCTGACGGATACGCACAATTAATCATCGCACTGAAGATTGTGGGCTCATTGTAAGCAGGCCTGTGTTTAACATACCAAGAGCGTATTTTCTCAAATATCAAGCTAACTGTCCGCCCTTAAGCCCGAAACTTGGGTTAAAATATTGAGCAATTATCAATCTTAATCTGAGGGAAGAATACGTGATCCATCGGCACGGCATAGGCATTTTTGATTCGGGAGTAGGGGGATTGACGGTGTGGCGGCACGTCCGGGAGCAGATGCCGAAGGTGCCGCTTTTTTATGTGGCTGATCAGGCACACGTGCCGTACGGCCGGCGCTCAGCTGCAGAAATCACCCGGTTTTCCGAACGAATCACCCGATTTTTAATCGCTCAGGGAGCAGCGGTTGTGGTTGTGGCCTGCAACACGGCCACGGCGGCCGCCGTCGATTATCTGCGTCGAACATTTCCCGATACGCCGATTGTGGGGATGGAGCCGGCCGTAAAACCGGCCGCGGCCGCCACCCAAAACGGGAAAATTGGGGTGTTGGCCACGGCAGGGACGTTTCAGAGCCAGCGGTACAGCGCGCTGCTCAGCCGTTTTGCCAGGGAACTCGTTGTTTTGGAAAACCCTTGTCCTGGCCTGGTGGAGCAAATCGAGAGGGGAGCGTCCGGAGCAGATAAAACCAGACAGTTGCTCCAGCAATTTTTAACGCCGATGGTGGATGAGGGGATTGATACGTTGATATTGGGATGCACCCATTATCCATTTGCGCGGCCGCTCATTGAAGAAATCGCCGGTCCGGCGGTGCAGATTATCGACCCGGCTCCGGCCGTGGCCCGCCAGGCTGTCCGCGTTTACCCTTATCCGGACGCTCTTCTTGGAGATCCTTCATCGCTCTTTTGGACCACGGCTGCTTCTGGCCGGCCGGTGCTGGAAGAATTGGCCCGGGAAATCGGTGTTCCTTCCGCAGTCAGGGTGCAGCTTGTCAATGAAAAAACACCTCATTTATGAATGTTAGCACTCCGTCAGTGAGAGTGCTACATCTTACATCCTTCAAACTTAAACCATCTAAACTACTAATCATTCAACCTTTAGGGGTAGATTTTTTTGTGTGTTTTCTGGCACAATTATCATAGACGACAGACCACAGACCACAGACTTCAAACACAACTATCTTTCTGTGGTCTGAACTCTGATGTCTGTAGTCTTTTTTTTGCAGGAGGCAAATCTACAAATCATGTCCATGAGATTTGATCGTTTTACTGAGCGGGCCCAGGATGCCGCCGCGCGTGCCTATCAAATTGTGCAGCGCTACCGCCACAGCCAGGTGGATACCGAGCATCTTTTTCTCGCTTTGCTTGAGCAAAATGACGGAGCGGTGGCTCATATCCTCGACCATTTAAAAGTTGACGTGCAGGCGATGATGCAGCGCGTTGATGATGTATTGCGCAATGCACCCAAGGTCAATGTGTATGGCGGCGGTGTGGGTCAAATTTTTTACACGCCCCGCATTCGCACCATTTTAGAGCTGGCGCAAAGCGAAGCCAACCAGTTAAAAGATGAGTTTATTTCCACCGAGCACATCTTTTTGGCGATTTTGAGCGAACGCAACACCCAAACCTCGCAAATTATGCAGGAATACAGCATTTCGCGTGAGCGGGTGATGGAAGCGATTGAGGAGATTCGCGGCGGCAAACGGGTTACCGATGCTCAGGCGGAATCACGCTACAAAGCGCTCGCCAAATACAGCCGTGATTTGACGCAGCTGGCCAAAGAGGGGCGGCTGGATCCGGTTATCGGCCGGGATGATGAAATCTTGCGCCTGATTCAGGTGTTGAGCCGTCGCACAAAAAACAACCCGGTTTTGATCGGGGAGGCGGGCGTTGGGAAAACCGCTATTGTTGAAGGGCTGGCCCAAAAAATTGTCAACAGCGACGTACCGGCCAACCTGCTCAATCGGCTGGTGATCTCGCTTGATTTGGGGTCGATGATTGCCGGCAGCCGCTTCCGCGGTGAATTTGAAGAGCGGCTTAAAGCGGCCGTAGAAGAAGTTAAAAACTCGAACGGGGAAATTATCCTCTTCATTGATGAACTGCATACCGTCGTGGGTGCTGGGGCAGCTCAGGGCGCGATGGACGCCAGCAATATGCTTAAACCGGCCTTGGCTCGAGGTGAACTGCAGTGTGTCGGGGCTACGACGCTGGATGAATATCGGCAGTACATCGAAAAAGACAGCGCGTTGGAGCGCCGATTCGCCCCTGTATTTGTCGATGAACCAACTGTGGACGACACAATTTTGATGCTGCAGGGGATCCGCGATCGCTATCAGGCCCATCACAAAGTGGTTTATTCTGATGAAGCGTTGGAAGCCGCAGCCCGGTTGTCTGATCGGTATGTGACCGCCCGCCGTTTGCCTGACAAAGCGATTGACCTGATTGATGAAGCGGCCGCCAAGCTGCGCGTCCAGCTGTATACCCTGCCGCCGGAAATCAAGGAACTCAAACATCGGTTTGACAAGCTGGCGGCTGAAGAAGAAGAAGCGCACAACGTCCGCGATTATGAGCGAGCGGCCAACACCCGCGCCGAGCGCCTCCGCTATGAAACGGAATACAACGAGAAGCGCGAGCAGTGGCTGGCTGAAAACGCCATTGATGAAATTGTTGACGCTGAAGAAATTGCGGAAGTGATCGAACAGTGGACCGGAATCCCGGTTAATCAGATGTTGGAAACCGAAGCGGCTCGGCTGCTCAGCATGGAAGAGCGTTTGGCTGACCGGATTGTCGGTCAGAAGAAGGCGATTCATGCCCTGGCCGACGCCATTCGCCGCAGCCGCTCTGGCCTGGCTGACCCCCTAAAACCGATCGGTTCGTTTATCTTCCTCGGCAGCTCCGGTGTGGGCAAGACCGAATTGGCCAAAGCGCTGGCTGAATTTATGTTTGGCGATGAAGATGCGCTGATTCGGGTAGACATGAGCGAGTATCGCGAACAGCACACGGTCAGCCGCCTGTTTGGTGCCCCTCCCGGTTATGTAGGGTACGAAGAAGGTGGCCAGTTGACCGAGCAGGTGCGTCGTAAGCCGTACAGCGTGGTGTTGTTTGATGAAATTGAAAAAGCTCATCCAGAAGTATGGAATTCCCTGCTTCAGGTTCTCGATGACGGCCGTTTGACAGATGGCCAGGGACGGGTGGTGAATTTCCGCAACACCGTCATCATCATGACCAGCAATGTTGGAACCTCGTTTGTCAAGAGCTCTGGCGCTCTGGGATTTGCGGGGATGCGTGATCCGGAGGAGGAGACGCGTCACAAGCAAATTGAGGATGCGCTCAAAAAGACGTTCCGGCCGGAGTTTATCAACCGAATCGATGAGATTATCATCTTTGAATCGCTGTCGGTTGAAGAAGTGGTTGAAATTGTCGATTTACAGATGAAAGGGATTACCGAGCGGCTGAACGAGTACGGCGGCATCTCTATCGAATTAACCCAGGCTGCTAAAGAATGGCTGGCCGATCAGGGTTTTGATGATGATTTTGGCGCACGGCCGCTCAAGCGAGCCCTGCAGCGATATGTTGAAAGCCCGATGTCCGTCAGCATGTTGAAGGGCGAATTTGAAAGGGGTGACCGCGTTCTCGTCGATGTCGAGGATAAAATGCTCACCTTTTCCAAAATGAAAGTGGATGCGGAAGCGGAATCGGTTCCCGCCTAACTCCACACCGTTCTGAAGAAACAGCGGCCGGTTGAGATTAACCTCTCAACCGGCCGCTGTTTTTATTTTGGCCATGGCTCCCACCCCATTTTGTGCTTTGCCCCGATCGCTATTTCTTTTTTGAATCCTGAACGGCGCGCCACTCATCGTAAGCGGGCACGTTTTCACCGACTGAATAAAAGAAGAAAAAAGCGCCCATCGGCCCCATAAATTTAAATTGTTTGCAGAATTTTTTCTCGCGGGCGTAGTAGTCAAGGGCATCCATCGAGCGCAAGTAGGCGGGAAATGAGCCGTGTTCGGCAATCAGATCGCGACAGAGCCGCGCGTTTTTGATGGTGGCCTCGATTTTGCGGCCGTTGCGCACGATGCTTTTATCTTGAACCAGCCGCTCGATATCGTGATCGTCAAAGGCGGCCACTTTCTCGATGTCAAAATCGGCAAACGCCTTTTTGAAATTGGGCCATTTATTGCGGATGACTTCCCAGCTAAAGCCAGACTGAAAAACCGCCTGGGTGATTTTTTCAAAGTAGCCGGCGTCATTTTCTGGCACGGCCTGAGGGGGAATTTGGGGTTGATAAGTCATGATTTTTTTATCCTTTTGGCCATCAAAATATCCGGTCTGCCCGGGCCGTTGGCGTCTGGAATAACGCCGACAATGGCATAACCCATTTTCTCGTAAAAAGAGTACGGGTGGTTTTTAAAATTTTTGATTTGAGCGATGTGGGTCCACACGTCGGGGTAGAGGTCGACACCGGCCAGGGAGGTCATCTCGTTTTCATCATCGCTGCCAAGCATGATGGTCAGACCACCGCGAGAGGCCGCCTCACGTTCGAGCGCCTCGACGAGCAGCCGGCCGACACCCTGCCCCTGAGCGGCCGGGTCAACCACCAGCGGGTGGAGTTCCCAGGTCGTGCCGTAGTATTCGGGCTGCCCCCCAATCCAGCCCAACAGCCGGTTATCTTCAGTCAGGGCTCCCAACACGATATTTTCCGGATCGATACACTCCTGCAGTTCTTGGCGGCCGTCATCAAGAGTGGGCCAGGCATTGGGCCAGTTTTCGGCAAAGCCGTTGACCAGCAGCGTGGCCGCCTGCTCGATGAGTTCCGTATCGGACATCGTCAGCGGAATAATTTTTACAGCCATGCGGTATTTTATGACCCTCGATGGAGAATCGTCAATAACTCGGGAGAGTGGTGTTTTAAATCAAAAAGACCGCAGATTACGGGGGTTGGTTGGCAGACCACAAAAGTTTTCAAAACTTTTGTGGTCTGAGCCTAAGGTCGTTATTTTCGCGGCACAAAGTGCACCGGAAATCTATTCATTTGCAGGGTGATGCGCGGTTCCGGCTTGACGACGTGATGGGGATCGGCCAGCCGGATTTTTACTCGCTGGGCAAGGGTGGCCAGCACCAACACCTCTTCCATCATGGCAAAGCGGTTGCCGATACAAATGTGTGATCCGCGGCCAAAGGGGAAGTATTTAAATTTGTGCCATCCCGCTTCCGCATTGTTGGCAAACCGTTCCGGCCGATAGGCGTATGGCTTATCCCACAGGTCTTCCCGATGATGGGTGGCATAGGAGCTGAGCATGATGTTGCTGCCTTTGGGGATGTGAACACCTCCCAGCTCGGCATCCGCGTATGCATATCGGGTTTGAAAATACGCGGCCGGTTTTTCGCGGAGCGTTTCTTTGACGATCATCTCGGTGTAGGGCAGTTGACGGATATCCTCAAGCGTGGGGCGACGGCCGTTGAGGACGGTATCCACCTCTTCGTGCAGCTTGCGCTCCACATCGGGATTTTGTCGCAGGTGGTTAAACGTCCACGACAAAGAAAGAGAGGTCGTATCGTAACCGGCGAGAAAAATAGTGATCACTTCATCACAAATTTGCTCGTCGGTCATACCGCGGCCGGTTTCTTCATCACGGGCATTGAGCAGCATATCCAGCAGATCGCCGGTACTTTCCCCTGACTCCCGCCGCTTATTGATAATTTCCATGATGATTTGGCGGAGCGTTTGGCTGCGCTGCTGATTCCGCCTGCGCGACGGCAGGGGAAGCCATTCCGGCAGAGGGATGGGAGAGCGCAGTTCGCTGATCGCTCCTTCCTGGAGGGCGTCGATTGTTTGCCCAACCAGGTCGGCTTTAGATGCTCCATCGGCCGAAAACATCGCTTCGGTCACAATGCCCAACGTCAGGCGGTTCATGTTCTGTCGCAGATCGTAAACTTCACCGGGTTTAACCTCATCCAAAAGCGCTTCGGCATGGCGCACCATGAGATCGGCATATTGGGCGATTTGTCGGGCGTGAAAAGCCGGTTGAATCATTCGCCTTTGGACGAGCCACGGCTGCCCATCTGAGACGAGGATGCCGTCACCCATCGTGCGCCGCAGGATTCGCTGGGTGTCTCCACCACGCTGGAAAACATCTTTGCGCTTTATTTTCACCTCTTGCATGAGGTCTAAATCTTTGACAAAGAAAAAGACTTTGGGGCCTAATCTGAAGCGGGTAATTGGTGCATCTTCATGGGCCAAGCGCACGAGAAAGGCCAGTGGATCGGCCTGAAACTCTGCTGCGCTGCCCAGCAGCCAGCTGTCTTTATATTGAGCGTTCTGTACTTCCATAATTACTGTGTATCTCTGCAAAATTGCTGATGGCTCACCCTTTCTGGGGATAGAGCACAATTTATAGTTGACGGCGACAACCTTACCCCATCTTTATAAATGGTGTATTTATTTAAGCTTCTTGTTATGTGAATGTTGAGATAGTGTTTAAAACCGCCGGCTAAGGGTTGGATTGCAAACCGGTTAAATCCTTTAGCCCCGCATTTTTGAAGATTTACAAATAAATGCGGATACCTCCCAAACAAGCCTGTCATCCTGGCCCCCGTCTTCACGGGGGTAAACTACGGCGGGGATCCACCGGTGACAATCCAATGGATTCCCGCTTTCGCGGGAATGACAAAGCGATATCGGTATTTATTTGTCAAAACTCAACAATGCGGGGGGAAGAAATTTCCCAATTGTCAACACAGGTTAAACACAGTAAGGGAAAATCAAACTACAACAAGCTGCCGAACTCCTTCCCCCGCCCAATTTATGATAAACCGGCCGTCGTGTCAATCGTTATTTTAGGACTGCCCTGGCAACCTCAAGGATCGAATGACGTGATTCACGGGCTCGCAGCTGCAGCAGGCGATAGGCATCCTCTTCACTGAGCCCTTTTTCAGCCATTAACTTCCCCTTGGCTTTATCGATCACCTTGCGCGTTTCCAGAGCCTTCCCCAACTTCTCTTTATCGGCTTCGAGGGCTTGTACCTGGTCGAACCGTTTGACGGCCACGGCGACGGCCGCCTGTAATGATTTGGGGTCTACCGGTTTAATCAGGTACCCCTGAATCGGCAAATCGGTAGCCTGCTCGATGAGGTCCCCATCCGCATAAGCAGTTAACATAATAATTGGCATCGGGGTGGATTTACACAAAGCCCTGGCGGTTTTAATCCCGTCCGTGTAGGGCATATTAATATCGAGAATCGCCATGTCGGGGTGGTGTTTTCGAGCCATTTGTAGGGCTTCACGGCCGTTTGTGGCATCAATCACTGAATGCCCCATGTCGCGCAGTATCGCTTTTAAGCCCATGCGTATAATGGATTCGTCGTCTGCAATGAGAATACGCATTATGATCTCCTGTGAACGTTGCCATACGATATTGTGAATAGTGGAGCTTAACAGTTTTTTGCTAAGCAATCCATTGGAGGCGGCAAAATTTGCGTAAAAAAGCTAGAGTAATTGGTTATTGGTATATTAGTTTATTGAACCATCTTCATCAAAGTTCAATCGTAAATCATATTTCGTATCTCGTATTTCGTAAATCATATCTCGTGTCTTGGAAATTCAATCACCACCTCCGCGCCGGGGTTTCCATTTTGAAAAGATACCTGCCCCTTTAAATCACCTTGGACCAGGTTTTCGATTAGCTCCAGCCCGAGATTACGCTCGAGTTCAGCCGGCAGCCCCTGGCCATCATCGCGAACGGTGACCAGATACTTCTCTGCCGTGCGGGCCAGGGTAATCGTAACGGTTCCCCGTTCCCGACCCTTAAATCCATGTTCGATGGAATTTTGCACCAGTTCATTGACCGCCAGCGTCAGCGCCGTGGCCACCCGGCTGGGCAGAGACAGCTCTTCGCCGCGGACGTGGATCTCAATTTGCTTCTGAGGAGCGATCATCACCGCCTGGACAATTCGTTCAATTACATCTTTGACGTCGACCAGGCGAAATCCCCGCTCGGAAAGCACTTCGTGAACGGCGGCGATACTTTGAACCCGGCCGATGCTGACTTCGAGCACCTCGCGGGTATTCATCCGGTCCGCATCCCCTATTTGAAGACGCATCAACATGGCCACCGTCTGCAAATTATTTTTTATGCGGTGGTGCATCTCTTTGATGACGGCCGCATTGGTAATCAGCTGCGCATTTTCGATCGCCAGCGCCGTTTGATTGGCCAGAGTGGTAAAAAGGGAGCGCTGTTTCTGGCTGAATTGAACCGGGGTGCTGGTGTAGCAGGTCATCACGCCGATCACCCGTTCGCGAACGATCAGCGGCACGGCCAACAGCGACACCAACCCCTCTTTGCGGGCCAGCTCCTGCCCTAAATAGCGCTTATCATCCTGGACATTTTTAATGGTGATGGGCTGGCCGGTAAGGGCTACCCGGCCGATCGCCCCTAAACCCAGCGGCAGCGGCGGCCGGTGCCGGTAAGAGGCGTCATTGCGCTTGGCGGACCGAAGTTCGAGGTATTGTCCGCTTTCGTCAAGCATAAAGACCGAACAAACGGAGGCGTTCATCGTTTGAGCCGCCATCCCGGTAACGACGTCCAGCATATCTTCTAAATATTGGGGAGCGGTGACCGCTTCGCTCAGGCGAGCCAGCGTTTTGAGCTCTTCAAGCTGTTCTTTCTGGCGCTCGTAAAGCTGAGTTTTATACAGGGCACCGGCGGTGAGATCGGCGATCAGCGACAGCAATGCCACCTCATCCTCGTCAAACTCATGGGGCAGCACCGTTTGGACATTGATGGCCCCAATGACCTTTTTTTCAACAATGAGCGGCGCGGCCAGCAGCGATTCAAACCCCATCTCTTTGGCCCCGGTGACCCGCTTAAAAAAGGGATTTTCTTTGGCCCGGGTTGCAAAAACCGGCCGGCCCTGAAGAACCGCCTGACCGGTCATCCCTTCCCCAATTTGCAGGGTGCCACGCCCCAAAGCCTCCGGCGCCAACCCGGTGGTGGCCCTCAGACGGAGCGTCTCTTCATCCGGGTCGAGCAAGTACAGCGAACAGGAGTCGATTTTCATCAAATCGCTCGTCTGCTGTACGATCAAGGCCAGCGTTTCATCTAGATCTTCAACTGCGGCCAGGGCCCGGGTGATGTGGCGCAGCCCGATCATGGTTTTGGTACCCAACATGAAAAAATTATTCCCCAGTACTTTTAACAATCAAACCCCAATAGCGTAACGTCATTCCCGCGAAAGCGGGAATCCACTGGATGGTCACCGATGGATCCCCGCCTGCGCGGGGATGACGAGTCTGTTTTGAAAGTCGGTTCATATCCACATTCATTTGTAAATCTTCAATATTCATCGGTAAAAGTAATTAAGAAAGCTTAAGTTGCAGAGTATTTAAGTGATCTACAGATACTTTTCAAAAATTTACTGTCCGCAGATTATGCAGAGCTCCGCAGGAGCTAGAGAGAAATCAGTGATAATCTGTGGCTGTTTTCTTAAATAATCAGATAAAATTGCAGCCCGTGAGCTATCAACTTTCAATCATTATTCCCGTCTATAACGATTGGGATCTTCTTTTATTATGCCTTGAGCGGCTCGACCGGCAAAATTTTCCGGCCGAGTTGATGGAGGTGATTGTGGTCGACAATGGATCAACCTCACCACCCCCCACTACTGTTCATAAACGGCCGCACACCTTTCTTTTGCAACAGCCAACGCCCGGTTCTTATGGCGCTCGCAATACCGGAATTGCGGCCGCCCGCGGGGAATTGATCGCCTTTACCGACGCCGATTGTTTGCCGGCTCCGGACTGGGTTTCCCAGGGGATTGCCTCTCTCACGGCCGGGCAGGATGTCGGTTTGGCGGCCGGCCGGGTCAATGTTCTGCCCCGCGATCGACAAAATCCGACCGTTGTGGAGCGATATGACATGATACGCGGGTTTCCGGTTGCAGAGTACGTTGAGCGCTGGCATTTTGGCATCACGGCCAATATCTTTACCCGACGGGAGATCATCGATGAGGTGGGACCGTTTGACCCCTCTTTAAAATCCGGCGGGGATTCAGAATGGTGCCAGCGCGTCCACGCGGCCGGGTATCGCGTTGTCTATGCCCCTGAAGCGGTTGTTGATCATCCCGCTCGTCATTCTGTGGCTCAAATATGGGGCAAAGCGCGACGGGTAGCCGGCGGCCTGCACGATATGTTTCGGCGAACCTCTCCCCCTGTTTTTTATTTGCGCCACAGTTTTTGGGTTGATCTTTTCCCACCGTACACCAAAAGCAAGGCGCTTCTCGGTCTTAAGCAGGTGTCGCTGTGGGAGAGAATCCAGCTCGTGGCCATTGAATGGGTGTACAACTATGGGCGTTTATATGAGCGGGTGCGATTGCTTTTTGGCGGGCGAACCCATCGCTCGTGAGGGGGTTGCTTAAAACTCGTATTCGTATTTAACGCTGCGACGGGCAAAATCGCGCGTCATGCGAGCCACCACATCTTCCGGCGTGCTGCCCATGTACAGGCCGTACCGATCTTCTTCCGGCCGTCCTTCGATGGCCAGCCAGAGGCGATTGTGCTCCGCACTGAATATCGGATATTTCCGGCCGCTGACCATCACCTGATCCTCCGGGGTCAGAAGAGTTTGCACGGCCGACCAGGTTTCCGGCATGAGACGATCCGCCCGCAGATCAAACAGATCGCGCAGCCGGTGATCGACCTGCAGCGCGGCGGCAACCAAATCGCGCAGGCGAAACACTTCCCGGCCGCTGTCGATGGGGGTCTCGCGCCGATTGCTGGCCGCATAGGTATAGATCGCCTGCCCATCGCCAGAGACGAACACGGGAGCCCAAAAATCTTCTTCCCCAATCACCCGCTTCTTCAGGTACATCACCGGCCGGCGCAAGCCCAGCGTATGCGGATTGATGCCCCGCACGTGCAGTTTATCGCTCTTGCCATCCGCCCCTAACACCTTGATGCGGTGCAGATATTCGGTTAATCGTTCACGAACCTTGGCCAGCTCTACGTGGCGAAATACCGGGCCGCCGCCCTGCGTGGTAATAAACACTTCATCGTCGATGGTGTAAGCCGGATATACGTGTTTGGCGCGGCGGGCGATAAACACATAGCTGGGGAAGCGAGAGACGTTTATCAAGCTGCGACACAAAAGTTCGGCCGACTCCAATAAATTATAGGGTTTTCCAAGCGCGTTGAGCCGCACGCCGCAAATCTCGACGTGAAAGTGTTTACTGACGCCAACGTAGGTGATGTAGACCGGTATGTGATAAATTTTCCCGATTTCGGCGGTCGTGTTTACAATTTCCAGCACGATATGATAGGGAATTCGCTCGTTATTTTCCGGGTTGGTGTTGCGCTCGACGGATAATTTCATAATTTAATATCGAGTATACCTTATAAAAAAAGTGTTGAAGATGGCCAAACGTCCATCTTCAACACTTTATACAGGTGTATCTCTTTCCTGTTTTATTTACAACCCATCACCATTAATCGGCGATGACCGCCCCAAATTCTGGGTAGTTGACTGCGCCATGTTCGCTGATGTCCAACCCTTCGAGCTCCTCTTTTTCGTTGACTCGCAGAAAACCGATTGTTTTCAGAGCGTAAAAGACACCGAACATCAGAACAAACGCCCAGATCGAGTAAGCCGCTGAGCCGAGCAGCTGGATTCCCAGGTTGGCACCACCAAACAAAGCGGTGGCGATGCCACCCCAGATGCCGCACAAACCATGAACCGGCCAGGCACCAACCGGATCGTCAATTCTTAAGCTTTCGAGCAAAACCATGCCGCCAACGACCAGGAAACCGGCGATTAAACCGATTAACAGGGATTCGATATTGGTGACTACGTCGGCATTGGCGGTGATACCCACAAGTCCGGCCAGCATACCGTTTAAGGCCATACCCAAATCCGGCTTGCCCTTGTTGAGGAAGTAGCTAATCATCATGGCCCCGATGGCGCCGGTACAGGCGGCCAAAAAGGTGTTGACGGCCACCACGACAACGGCGATCGTATTGGCTTCACCGGTCATGGCCAAAACAGACCCAGGATTAAACCCGAACCAGCCGATCAGCAAGATGAAGACCCCCAAGGTAGCGGCCGTAATGTTGTGACCCGGCATCGGATTGGCGGTGCCGTCTTTGTTAAATTTGCCGATACGGGGACCCAGGACGATCGCACCGGCCAGACCGGCAAACCCACCGACGCCGTGGACGATCAGGGAACCGGCAAAATCATGGAAGCCCAACTCGCTTAACCAGCCACCGCCCCACTGCCACGAACCGGCAATCGGGTAAATCAAACCGGTGAGCACGGCGCTGTAGACTAGATAAGAGCGGAACTGCATCCGGCCGGCTACCGCACCGGAAACGATCGTAGCGGCCGTGGCGGCAAAGGCAACCTGGAATAAGAAATCTGTTTGGTAATGCGGGTAGTAACCCGGATCCAGCGCATCCTGCCCTGGGATACCGATGCCACCAAAGCCGAGAATGCCGTTAAAGTCACCCGGATACATGATCTGGTAGCCAATCAAAAAGTAAAGCACGCCGCCAATACTCAGGTCCATCAAATTTTTGAACAGAATGTTGATGGTGTTCTTGCCGCCGTTAAAACCGGCCTCAACCATTGAAAATCCGGCCTGCATGAATAAGACCAGCACGGCCGCGATAAACATCATCATGTTGTCAATAGCGAAGGCGATCTCATCGTTGGTAAATCCACCTTCCTGGGCAAAAGCTGTGCCGACCAGGCTCATCATGACGCCAATCAAAACCACGTTCCACAAAATGCGATGCACCCGGACAGTTGATAACACTTTCTTCATTGAATCTCTCTCCTACAAATAAAAACCTGTTTGCTTTGCTTTTGAACCAAAACAAAAAAGCCCACCTCAACCGCAAAAGGGATTTTGCGGTTGAGGTGGGCTTCTTGGCCCAAAATATTTTTTTGGAATTCGTTTTCAACTATACCGAATCCCCTTCAATTGTGTCAACCTGTACAATTGCCCGAAAAATGATTGTGAAATATTGTGCAATCTAACCGATGCGCCATAATTTCTCATAATCTTATAATAGAGGACCCTAGGTCCAAGGTACTAGGGTGGATCATCGCAGAAACCTCATAAATGAGCTGTAATCAACATAGACATCTAAGACAAAGTGTCTAGCATTACCACAGCGCATACCATTTATATTAAAAAGTAAAGCGTAAGCCGAAAGTCGATTCAGCCAGGTTGAGGAAAGTGACAAACCTTGGGATCGGCTTTTTTTATTTCTAATATTTAGATCCGTACATTAAAACAGCTGAATAGATTGGTGTTGATACATTTGGTTAGGAGAGAGAGATGAAGAAGAAGATTCACACCACCGCCCCACCCGGCCCTCAAGGACTTTACCATCCCCAGTACGAGCATGATGCTTGCGGGATGGGTTTTGTCGTTCACATGAAGGGAGAAAAATCTCACGACATTGTGGAACAGGCGTTAGAGGTTTTGGAAAACATGGAGCATCGCGGGGCCGTAGGGTCTGAGGCCAACACGGGCGATGGGGCCGGTATTTTGCTGCAGATTCCGCAAAGATTTTTTCAGAAGGTGACGGCCGAAGCGGGGTTTGAGCTTCCTGAAGCCGGCCAGTACGGCGTTGGCATGGTCTTTCTCCCGCAAGACGACGCCCTGCGACAGCAGTGCCGACAGCAGTTGCAAGAGATTATTCAGCGTGAGGGGCAGCAGATGTTGGGGTGGCGAGCCTGTCCAACCGACAATCAGCTTTTAGGGGAGACTTCAAAAACAGCACAACCGGTCATCGAGCAAATTTTTATACAGCAGGGTGAATTATCTTCGGAAGACGATCTCGCATTTGAGCGCAAACTGTACGTGATTCGCAAGTTGGCTCAGAAAGAGATCATGAATCGGATGCCCAACAAGGGCAGCGATTTTTATATTTCCAGCCTCTCTTCCCGCACCATCATCTACAAAGGGATGCTGCAGTCGACTCAGGTCCGGCCGTTTTACCCTGATTTGGCCGATCCTGTACTAGAAAGTGCCGTTGCGGTCGTTCACTCTCGCTTCTCCACCAATACATTCCCCAGCTGGCATCGGGCGCACCCATACCGCTATTTGATTCACAACGGAGAGATCAATACGGTCAAGGGGAACGCCAACTGGATGGATACCCGGCAGGCGCTGTTTGAATCGGCCGTTTTTGGGGATGATCTCGACAAGGTGCGGCCGATCATCGACCGCGACACCAGCGATTCGGGCATGTATGACAATGCCCTGGAGTTTCTCTATCTATCCGGCTACTCCTTACCCCACGCGGTGATGATGACGGTGCCGGAGCCGTGGCAGAAGCACACGACCATGAGCGAATCGAAACAGGCGTTTTATGAATTCCACAGCTCCCTCATCGAGCCGTGGGATGGCCCGGCCTCAATCGGTTTCACCGATGGATCGGTTGTAGGCGCCGTGCTGGACCGCAACGGGCTGCGGCCGTCTCGCTATTACGTAACCAAAGATGATCGAGTCATTCTGGCTTCAGAAGTTGGCGTGCTGGAGCTGCCGCCAGAACAAATCGCCTACAAAGGGCGGCTGGAGCCCGGCCGGATGCTGCTGGTTGATACCAATCAGGGGCGCATTATCGCTGATGAAGAGATCAAAGAAGGGCTGGCTGCCGCTTATCCGTACGGCGAATGGCTTGCTGAGCACATGATCTCCTTAAAAAATCTGCCGGTCGCCGATCCGATCGTTCCGCCCAGCCAGGCGGCCGTCACCGAGCGACAGCACTTCTTTGGCTACACCTTTGAAGATATGCGCATTCTGCTGCAGCCGATGGCGCAAAATGGGGTAGAGGCGCTGGGCTCGATGGGTGATGATACGCCACCGGCCGCCCTTTCAGATTATGCCCAGCCGCTGTTTAACTACTTCAAACAGCTGTTCGCCCAGGTGACCAATCCACCGATTGACGCCATTCGGGAGGAGCTGGTTACCGGAACAGAGACTTTATTAGGTGGTGAAGGGAACTTGCTGGAGGCCAAGCCAACAGATGTACGGCGCATAAAGCTGCCCCATCCGATTTTGACCAATGAAGATTTGGCCCGCTTGCGCCACAACCCACACGCGGAGTTCAAAACGGCCACGGTTTCCCTGCTGTACGACGTCCGCGGTGGAGGGGCTGCGCTGGAAAATGCCCTCAATCGGCTTTTCAAAAAAGCCAGCAAAGAGATTGATGGTGGCGCATCTCTACTCGTTTTGTCAGATCGCCAGGTTAGCTGGAAAAAAGGAGCGATTCCTTCCCTGCTGGCTGCGGCCGGTTTGCACCATCACCTCATCCGCGAAGGAAAACGCACTCGCTGCAGCATCATCATCGAATCAGGTGAACCGCGTGAAGTTCATCATTACGCGGTGCTGATCGGATATGGGGTGGATGCCATCAATCCTTATCTGGCATTTGAAACGCTGCAAAAGATGATTGAACGACAAATTTTAGTCGGCGTGCCGTTTGCCGAAGCGAAGAAGAAATATATCAAGGCGATTGTGAAAGGCATCGTCAAGGTGTTATCAAAAATGGGCATTTCCACGATTCAAAGCTATCGTGGCGCCCAAATTTTTGAAGCCCTGGGTCTGGCTTCCACTGTCGTCAACAAATATTTTGACGGCACCCCTTCACGGCTGGAGGGTATTGATATCTACGCCCTGGCTGAAGAGGTTCGACAGCGTCACAAGGCGGCGTTCCCCGACCGGCCGGCTAACGGCCATCAGCTGCCGGTTGGCGGCCGCTATCAGTGGCGTAACGATGGGGAATTTCATCTGTTTAATCCCTCAACCGTGCACGCCTTGCAAATCGCCTGCCGCCAGGGGGATTATGACGCCTTTAAGCGGTATTCAGCTGACGTCAATAACCACCGCAGCCAGCTGTCGACCCTGCGGGGGCTGCTTGAATTCCGTCAGGATACAACCCCGGTTCCGATTGAAGAGGTTGAATCGGTTGATGAAATTTGCCGCCGCTTTAAAACCGGGGCGATGTCTTACGGCTCGATCAGCGCCGAGGCCCACGAGGCCCTGGCCGTGGCGATGAACGAGGTTGGCGGCAAGAGCAATACCGGAGAAGGGGGGGAAAACCCGGAACGGTTTGAGGATGACCGCCGCAGCGCCATCAAGCAGGTGGCCAGCGGCCGTTTTGGCGTAACCAGCGAATACCTGGTCAACGCAGACGAAATCCAAATCAAGATGGCTCAGGGGGCGAAGCCGGGTGAAGGGGGGCAGCTTCCCGGCCATAAAGTGTATCCATGGATCGCCAAGGTGCGCTATTCAACCCCAGGTGTGGGATTAATTTCACCGCCTCCTCACCACGACATTTATTCCATCGAAGATTTAGCGCAGCTGATCTTTGACCTAAAGAGCGCCAATCCACGGGCCCGCATCAACGTTAAGCTGGTTAGTGAAGTTGGCGTCGGCACCATTGCGGCCGGCGTGGCCAAAGCCCACGCGGATGTGATCCTCATTTCCGGCTCGGATGGGGGGACCGGTGCCTCCGCCCAGACCAGCATCAAGCATGCCGGTTTGCCGTGGGAGTTGGGTCTTTCCGAAACCCATCAAACGCTGGTATTAAACGATTTGCGCAGCCGGGTGGTTTTGGAAACAGATGGTCAAATGAAAACCGGCCGCGATGTGGCCGTCGCCGCGATATTGGGAGCGGAAGAGTTTGGCTTCGCCACCGCGCCACTGGTTGTGCTGGGGTGCATTATGATGCGCGTCTGCCAGCTCAATACCTGCCCGGTAGGTGTGGCCACCCAAAATCCGGAGCTGCGGGCTAAATTTAATGGAGATCCGGCGCATGTCGTCAACTTTATGCGCTTTATCGCCCAGGAGCTGCGTGAGATTATGGCGCAGCTGGGTCTGCGCTCTGTTGATGAGATGATCGGCCGGACCGATTTGCTGGTTCAGCGAGAAACCAACCACTGGAAAGCAAAAGGGCTCGATTTATCTCCGATTTTGTATCGGCCAGAGGTGCCTGATCACGTCAAAACGCGACAAACCATCAGCCAGGATCACAGCCTGGCTCAGCGTCTCGATCAGCATACCCTGCTCGATTTGTGTGCTCCGGCCTTGGATAATCAGCACATCGTGACTGCCGAACTGCCGATCCGCAACACCGATCGCGCGGTTGGAACCATCGTAGGCAGTGAGATTTCCCGCCGCTACGGCAGCGAAGGGCTGCCCGAAGGGAGTATTCATTTGCACTTCAACGGCTCAGCGGGACAAAGTTTCGGAGCGTTTGTTCCCAAAGGAATGACCTTGGAGCTGGCCGGTGACGCCAACGACTATATCGGCAAAGGGTTATCGGGTGGAAAAATCATTGTTTATCCGCCGGAAGGGTCAACTTTTCTGCCGGAAGACAATATTATCATCGGCAACGTGGCGCTTTATGGGGCGACGGCCGGTGAAGCGTATTTCCGGGGTGTGGCCGGGGAGCGGTTTGCCGTGCGCAACAGCGGGGCCACGGCCGTTGTGGAAGGCGTTGGTGATCACGGTTGTGAGTACATGACCGGTGGCAAGGTCGTGGTTCTCGGTCGAACCGGCCGTAATTTCGCGGCCGGGATGTCCGGTGGAGTAGCCTATGTCTTTGACGGAGACGGCACCTTTAAGGAGCGCTGCAACCAGCAAATGGTTGGCCTCTATGCCGTTGCTGACGAAAGCGAAGAGCAGGAGCTGTACGCCATGATACAAACCCATGCGGTCAATACCGGCAGTCAGCTGGCGTGGCGGCTCCTCAACCAGTGGGAAACCTCGCTGCCAAAATTTGTCAAAGTTTTACCGCACGATTACAAGCGCATGATCGAAGCATTTGCCGCGATGGAAGCCGACGGGCTCAGCGGTGATGAGGCGATTATGGCTGCTTTTGAGGCCAATAAGAGCGACAAGGCGCGGGTAAGCGGCAATTAAGATAGACATCAGACCACAGACTTCAGACATCAGAAGAGGTCTGTGGTCTGTAGTCTGACGTCTGTAGTCTGAACATGAGTAACGAAAAAGCAACAGGATTCTTGACATTTAACCGGCAAAATTTGCCGGAGCGGCCGCCGCAGGAACGCATCAAAGATTGGAAGGAGATGTATATTCCCCTGCCGATGGCGGAACTGCAGCAGCAGGGCCAGCGGTGCATGGATTGTGGGATACCGTTTTGCCATACCGGTGAAACCCTGAACAACATGACCTCGGGCTGCCCGTTGAACAACCTCATTCCCGAGTGGAATGATTTGATTTACCGCGGATTGTGGAAAGAGGCTTACGAACGGCTTGATAAAACCAACAACTTTCCCGAGTTTACCGGCCGGGTGTGCCCCGCCCCGTGTGAATCGGCGTGCGTGTTGGGCATCAACGCCGATCCGGTGACCATTAAGAGCATCGAAAATGCGATTATCGACCGGGCCTTTGAAGAAGGGTGGGTTCAGCCATTTGTACCCAAGAAGCAAACCGGCAATAAAGTGGCCGTGATTGGGTCGGGACCGGCCGGGCTGGCCTGTGCCGATCAGCTCAACAAGGTTGGGCACAAGGTTACCGTATTTGAGCGGGCCCCCCGTCCCGGTGGTTTGATGACCTACGGCATCCCCAACATGAAAATCGAAAAAGAGACGGTTTTCCGCCGCATTCGGCTGATGGAGGAGTCCGGGATTGAATTCCTGTGCAATACCAATGTGGGGGTAGATATCGAGGTGGAAACCCTGCAGCGGGATTTTGACGCCGTTGTTTTATGCGGTGGGGCGACCAACGCCAATAATTTGCCGCTTCCCGGCCGCGACCTTGGTGGGATCTACTTTGCCGTCGATTATCTGAGCCAAACAACAGAAAGCCTGATCCAATCAAACCTGGCCAACAATAATTATTTATCCGCCAAGGGCAAGGATGTGATTGTCATTGGTGGAGGGGATACCGGCACCGACTGTGTGGGCACGGCCGTACGCCACGGCTGTCGCAGCGTGACCCAATTTGAGATTGTCGAGCAGCCGGCGAGCGAGCGGCCGGCCGACAACCCGTGGCCGGAGTGGCCGCGGATCCTCAAGCTCGATTATGGGCAAAAAGAGGCTAAAGCGCTTTATGGAGAAGACCCGCGCCAATTTTCGATATTAACCACCGAATTTGTGGGGGATGAAAACGGGCAGCTTGCGGCCATCAAAACGGTCGATGTGGTGTGGCGTGATGATCCTCACGGCGGCCATCGCTTTGACAAAATTCCCGGTTCAGAGCGGGAGTGGCCGGCGCAGCTCGTGCTGCTGGCGATCGGTTTCCGCGGTCCGGAAAACCCGCTGCTCGACGCCCTTAACGTTGAGCGGGATGCCCGCTCAAACGCCAAGGCTGAGTTTGATGAATACGTGACCAATATAGACGGGGTTTTTACGGCCGGAGACATGCGCCGCGGTCAAAGCCTGGTTGTGTGGGCGATACGTGAAGGGCGTGGGGCTGCTCGAGAGGTGGATCGGTATTTGATGGGGGAAACAGACCTTCCGTAGTTGCTAACGGCTAATTGCCAATTGCTAATTGTCAGATGCAATAAGAAACGTTACACATTTTTTTAAAGCCCTGAAGTGCAACATAGTCGTTACATTTGTTCATCAGGAAGTAGTGCCTCAAGGCCATGTGCCCAGGCACCGATTGTACTTTTAGAAAAATCATAAGTTACTAGTGGTCGGTCATCTTGAAAGATGGTGACGAGTTGCTTGGCGACATCGACACGGGCCAAGACGTAGGAATAAGCAAGCTCTGGATCGACCATGAAGCGGTCTTTGGCGCCGAGGGTGATGCGACCGCTGCGTCGGACGAGACGGATGAAGGAGACAAAGCCCTGGTCTTGAGGCAGTGATTTTGCATCGAGATGGCGGCGGTAAGCCGGATCGAGATAGGTGATGTCCGCTTCGGCAGCGGCTTCAGCGGGCGAGCGGCCGTCGAGGCAGGTGAGACGATGGTCGCGGTTGCAGACGGTTTGACAGCGAGCGACTGCGGCCCGGAGTTGGTCAAGGTTGTCAAAGCGAATGGTGAGCAAGCGCTCGGTCAGAAAGCCGTTGAACCGCTCGACACAGCCGTTGCGCCAGGGTTCACCGACCGGATTGAAAACCGGTTCAATGCCCAGATCCAAAGCCAGTCGGATAAGGTGGCCAAAGGAGCGTGGATATTTATTCGAGCCACGGAATTCCAGGGCATTGTCCAACTGGAGTGTGGCCGGGACGCCCAGAACGTGCTGCCAGGCGGCCACCGCCTGGTTGACAATCCCCTCGGCGGCTTTGCTCTCGACTACCTCGAGGGCGCAGCGACGAGTGAAGCGGTCTCGCAGGACGACCAAATAGTGCTTGGCCGAGGACCCTTTCAGTCGGATCGGACCTTTGAGATCCAGCTGATGGACGTCGTTGGCCTGCTTGGCTTGTGGAATCGGGATCGGCAATGGCGGCCGCTTTGGCTTATCCCTGCTGCGCTTCGGGACCAATCCGGCCGCTTTGAGCCAATAGTGAATCGTCCGGATGGGCGGCACTTCGGCATTGCCCACAGCGGCCAGCTCATAATGAATCGCGGCCGCGCCATACAGCTGGTATGGATCACCCTCCGGGTCTGTTCGCTCCCGGCGCATCGACACCACCTGCGCCTGGATCGCGGCACTCCAGACTCGCGTCTGGCCCGGCTCACGACGGCGGCGATCTTGCAAACTGCTCTCGACTTCGTCGCCGTTATAGCGCGACAGCCACCGATACAACCAGGGCCTCGATCGGCCTAGGTGTCGGCAAATGGCCGCTTTGGAATGTCCTTGATAATACATTTGGATCGCTTGCTTTCTTTCTTCGATGGCATCCATGACTACGCCTCCTTGCGGATAGCGTAGTCAAAAGTGTAACGTTTATGTTGCACTTCTCTTCTTTAGAAGTGTAACGTTTGTTCTTGCACTTTTTCTGTAACGTTTCTTATTGCACTCAACAGCTAATAGCTAAGTGATCTCTCTGGCAATTAGCTATTGGCGATTAGTAATTAGCTATTAACCTCTTCTTCCCACCGCTCCCCGCAGTGCTGGCATTCATACCGGTTAACAAAGTGATCCAA